>NZ_JBWKQB010000001.1:0-685834 GCF_059418545.1 Pseudomonas sp. GW821-FHT07G10
CGTGACGCTCCGCGTCACTGCCGAAGCGGACGCAGAGCGTCCAATGAGGCATTCCTTTGCTGCGCGTGGGAACGATCGGTCGGTCCGCTTTACCAATTTGTTTCAAAACTTGACTGAATTTACCCATCAATGCCATATTGATAGTTAGCAAACTAACAGTATGCGAGTTTCCTTTTGTCAAAAAATCTCGACGCTCTCCAGATGAACATCAGCATTGGCATGGTGGTCGCTTCGCGGCATTGGCGGCGGATCTGTCAGACCACGCTGGTCAACTATGGCGTCTCCGAAGCCTGTGCCGTCCCGTTGTTGATGATCGGGCGCCTGGGTGAGGGCGTGCGTCAGGTAACGGTGGCCCAGGCGGTGGGGATGGAGAGTCCGTCTCTGGTGCGTTTGCTCGATCAGCTGTGCAAGGCCGGCTACGTTTGCCGTACTGAAGATGCCCATGATCGTCGCGCCAAATGCTTGAGCCTGACCCAGAGCGGTCGCGAACTGGTGCAGGCGGTCGAGGCGCAGCTGGCGCGCTTGCGCCGTGAGGTGCTCGAAGGTATCGAGCCCGCGGATCTAGAGGCAGCGTTGCGGGTGATCCGCGCGTTTGAATCGGCCACTCATTTACCGGTGACGACGTCTTGAACGGATTTTTTGCCGGCATGCCACCTGCGCGGGACTGGTTTTATGGCGTGCGCACCTTCGCCGCGTCGATGATCGCGCTGTACATCGCCTTGTTGATGCAGATGCCGCGCCCGTATTGGGCGATGGCCACGGTTTATATCGTTTCCAGCCCCTTCGTCGGCCCCACCAGTTCCAAGGCGCTGTACCGCGCCGTCGGTACTTTTCTTGGTGCGGCGGCGGCGTTGTTTTTTGTGCCGATGTTTGTGCAGGCGCCGCTGTTACTGGCGGTGGTGATTGCGCTCTGGACCGGTATTCTGCTGTTCCTTTCCTTGCACCTGCGCACGGCCAACAGCTACGCGCTGATGCTCGCCGGTTACACCTTGCCGTTGATCGCCCTGCCGGTTGTGGATAACCCCCTGGCGGTGTGGGACGTCGCAGAAGCGCGAACCGAGGAAATTTTCCTCGGCATCGTCTGCGCTGCGGTGATCGGCAGCATGTTTTGGCCACGGCGCCTGGCGCCGGTATTCGTCGATTCGACGGGCAAGTGGTTTGCCGATGCGGCGACCTACAGCCAGCGCTTTCTGAGCCGTGCGGTGCAACCCGAGGAAGTCAGCGCCCTGCGTTCCTCGATGGTCGCAACCTTCAACAGCCTCGAACCGATGATCGGCCAATTGCCCCACGAGGGCGCGCGGCCGCAAACGGTGCGCAATACCAAAGAGTTGCGCGGGCGGATGATTCACCTGTTACCGGTGGTGGATGCGCTGGACGATGCCTTGTATGCCCTTGAGCGGCGTACGCCAGAGCTTGTGGATAAGTTCGCGGCGCTTTTGCTTGCAACGAATGAATGGCTTGAAAACACCGCCAATGACGCGTCTGTCGAGCGCTGGCAAACGTTGCGCAGTCAGCTCCAAGCCTTGCAACCGAGCCTGGATACGCTGGACGACCGCCGCCAGTTGTTGTTTTCCAACGCGTTGTATCGCCTCGGCGAGTGGATCGATTTGTGGCAAGACTGCCGCAGCTTGCAACAGGCGATTCACAGCGAAAGCCAGGATATCTGGCGCGCGGTCTATCGCCATTGGCGCCTGGGACGGTTGACGCCGTTTCTCGATCGCGGGCTGATGCTGTATTCGGTGGCGTCGACCATTACCGCAATCATCGTCGCTTCGGTGTTGTGGATGTTGCTGGGCTGGACCGACGGTGGCAGCGCGGTGATTCTGGCAGCGGTGGCCTGTAGCTTTTTCGCCTCGATGGACGACCCGGCGCCGCAGATTTACCGGTTCTTTTTCTGGACCGCGATGTCAGTGCTGTTCGCCAGCCTTTACCTGTTTTTGATCCTGCCGAACCTGCATGACTTCCCGATGCTGGTGCTGGCGTTCGCTGTGCCGTTTATCTGTGTTGGCACGCTCACGGTGCAGCCGCGTTTTTACCTCGGCATGCTGCTGACCATCGTCAACACCTCATCGTTTATCAGCATCCAGGGCGCTTACGACGCGGATTTCCTGAGCTTCGCCAATTCCAATCTGGCAGGTCCCATCGGGTTGCTGTTCGCGTTCATCTGGACCCTGATCGCCCGGCCATTTGGCTCGGAGCTGGCGGCCAAACGCCTGACCCGCTTCAACTGGCGCGAAATTGTCAGCCTGACTGAACCGGCGACCCTGGCCGAGCATCGACACATGGGCGTGCTGGTGCTCGACCGGCTGATGCAGCACTTGCCGCGTCTGGCGATGACCGGTCAGGACACCGGCGTCGCCCTGCGCGAAGTGCGGGTGGCGTTGAATCTGCTGGACTTGCTGGCCTACATGCCACGGGTATCGGGTGTGCCGCAAGCCTTGCTGCGCCAGGTGGTGGCCGAGGTCGGCGAGTACTTCAAGGCGTGCCTGAAGGCCGGTGAGCGTTTGCCGGCGCCGAGTCCGCTGTTGATGACGCTTGATCGAACACGCCGTTCTCTGAGCAGCCAAGGCTTGCCAGGCGATGGCGAAACCCGTCTGCATTTGTTGCACGCACTGAGCGGTTTGCGGCTGGCGCTGTTGCCGGGCGTGGAATTCGTTGGCGCTGGCGACCTCGAAGAACCGCTTCCCCATGGCATCGATGGAGCGCCTTTATGATCGGTGATCTGGATATCAGCGGGGTGTTCCTGCCCACGTTGCTGGTGCTGATGGGCATTACGTATGTGTTGTACCTGCTGGTGCACGGGTTGCTGACGCGCTTGCACTTTTATCGTCTGGTCTGGCACCGGGCATTGTTCAACGTTGGTCTCTACGCTTTGTTGCTCGGCGCCGTGGACTCACTCAGTCGATACCTGATGACATGAAAAAACCTTTATTGACCCTCGGTCGCGTGGTTCTGACTCTGTTAGTGGTGACCTTTGCCTGTGTCGTGGTCTGGCGCATGGTGATGTATTACATGTTTGCACCGTGGACGCGGGACGGGCATATCCGGGCCGACATCGTGCAGATTGCGCCTGACGTCTCGGGCCTGATCCAGCAAGTGCAAGTGCGCGATAACCAACTGGTGACGCGTGGTCAGGTGTTATTCAGCATCGACCAGGACCGTTTCAAACTGGCCCTGCGCCAGGCCAAGGCTGCCGTCGCCGACCGCCAGGAAACCCTGGCTCAGGCCCAGCGCGAGGCCAAACGCAACGGTGGCCTCGGCAACCTGGTGCCACGCGAGCAATTGGAAGAAAGCCAGTCTCGGGTCGCCCGTGCGCAATCGGCGCTGGCCGAGGCACAAGTGACGGTGGACAGCGCGCAGCTGAACCTCGACCGATCGGTGATCCGCAGTCCGGTGGACGGCTACATCAATGACCGCGCGCCACGAGCCCAGGAATTCGTCACGGCCGGGCGGCCGGTGTTGTCGGTGGTGGACAGCAATTCCTTCCACATCGACGGTTATTTCGAAGAGACTAAACTCGACGGCATTCATGTAGGCCAGAGCGTCGATATTCGGGTGATCGGCGACCGGGCGCGGCTGCGCGGGCATGTCGAAAGCATCGTCGCCGGTATCGAGGACCGCGACCGCAGCAGCGGCTCTAACCTGCTGCCCAACGTTAACCCGGCCTTCAGCTGGGTGCGGTTGGCGCAGCGGATCCCGGTGCGTATTGCCTTCGATGAAGTACCGGAGGATTTCCGCATGATCGCCGGGCGTACCGCTACGGTTTCGATTATCGGTGACACGCCCGAGTCGGGAGCCAGGCCATGAAATCGGCGGTGCGCTTGGCAGTGGCCGGGCTCGGCTTACTGCTCTCGGCCTGTCAGGTCGTCGGGCCGGATTATCATCTGCCGGACAATGCGGCAGTGCGCCGCGAAGACCTGCAAGGCGATCTGGCAGGGGCGGGCAGTAATGTGGTCTCTGCACCGGTACCGAGCGATTGGTGGCGGCTGTATCAGGATCCGCGTCTGGATGAACTGGTGCGTCAGGCCATGGCGTCGAATACTGACTTGCGGGTGGCGGCGGCCAACCTGTCCCGGGCTCGCGCTCAGGTCGACGAAGCTCAGTCGGCCGGTGGCTGGAGCGGTGGGGTGAAGATGGGCGCGCAGCGCTTGCAGGAGTCCGGCGAGGCGTTTTTGCTGGCCGATAAAGTGCCGGTGGCCAACGTCGGCGATATCGGGATCAGCACCTCGTATCAATTCGACTTGTTCGGCACCTTGCAGCGCGGGATCGAAGCGGCCAAGGCCAACGCCGATGCCACCCAAGCGGCAGCGGACACCGCGCGGATCACGTTGGTCGCGGACGTTGTACGGGCTTACACCCAGATCTGCGCCGCCAACGAAGAACGGGAAATCGCCGAGCATTCGCTGGACCTGCAAGCTCAAAGCACCACGCTCACTCAGCGTTTGCGTGACGCCGGACGCGGTGACGAAACCCAGGTCACCCGTTCGCAAACCCAATTCAAATCCCTGCGCGCCGAACTCCCTCGGTACGAGGCGGCACGTCAGGCCGGGCTGTTCCGGTTGTCGATGCTGCTGGCCAAACCGGTGGAGCAATTGCCTGCCGGTACAAACAGCTGCGCGGAGCTGCCGCACATTGCACAATTGTTACCAGTCGGTGACGGCGCGACACTGCTCAAGCGTCGGCCGGACGTGCGCCAGGCTGAACGTCGCCTGGCGGCTGCGACGGCCGGGATCGGCATCGCCACCGGCGAGCTGTACCCGAATATCAGCATCGGTGCGTCCATCGGCACGGTTGGTATTCTGGAAAATCTCGGCAAACCGGCGACCAACCGCTGGGGCTTCGGCCCGTTGCTGAGCTGGACCGTGCCGTCCAATGGCTCTCGTGCACGGATCCGTGAGGCCGAAGCGTCGACCCAGGGCGCCCTGGCGCATTTTGACGGCGTGGTGCTCAACGCCATCCGCGAAACCCAGACCGGTCTGGCGCAGTATTCCGCCGTCCTGCAGCGCCGCGATGCTCTGGCCGATGCCGAGCAATCGGCACAACTGGCGGCGGATCAGACTCACCGCTTCTTCCAGGCCGGCCGTGCGTCGTTTCTGGCTGACCTGCAAGCGACCCGGACTTACACCGATGTCCGCGCCCAGCTGGCCTCGGCCAACACTCAGGTTGCCATCAGCCAGATCGATTTGTTCCTGGCGCTGGGCGGTGGTTGGGAAAGCGGACGAACGCAAGGTTCTGAGCACGCGAAACCCTGAGGCCGTTGCTATGCTTTGAACAGTTGGGTTCGCACACCTCGATTGCGCGAATTCACCGATCAAGGCTTGCGATGGTCATGGGGATTTGAATGATGAAAAGCCCTTATGCTCCCGGCTTCTGGTGCGCCATCGCTGCGGTGGTGCTGCTTTCTGCTACCTATTTCTACGGCATCATGCTGGCCCATCAGATCGACAAGGCGCTGCTTTTTCTCGACAGTGTCATCGCGTTGATCGCCGTACTGTCCATCGTGATGGTCGCCTGGGCCATGTTTCAGGGCCAGCGGGTCAAGAAAAAACAGCTCGAACAAGGCAAAACCCTGGTGCTTATCTGGGATACCAAGGTTGCGTTGCGCCGGGTCGAAACGGTGTTTGACCGTTACTTCTGGGGCAGTTACTGGCAACCGGGGCGCACCTTCCAGGAGGTCATGGGTGAACTCACCGGCACACCGCTGGAAAAAAGCCTCGAGGCCCTGAAACACCAATGCCTGGTCCTGGACAAGCAAATCGCTGACGGTCGGCACTGGCTGAACAATGCCCGCGAACTCTCCGACGTCGCCACCGCCATGGCCCGGGAACGCTATCAACTGGATTTCTGCGACCCGCGCTCGGAGTCGCCCAGCGGGGCGGTAATCAATCGGGACTTTGAAGTGCTGGTGTACACCTGGACGGCGCGGCTCAAGAGCTTTGATCATCAACTGGATGAAATTGAAGTTCAGTATTCCTGAGGGAATGAGGGCCCCGAAGATCGCAACCTTCGATAGCTCCTATGGCAAACGAGTACACCCCTGTAGGCGCGGGCGTACGCAAAACCCGGAGCTGGCGTAGGTTGCGATCTTTTTGCGTTTTCAACAGAGCCTCATCACCAGCTCCCATAGGGGATGCCGAAGCGTTCGATATAGCGTTTTGAGGAGTCTTTGATCTTCCAGGCAAAGCGACCTTCGTTTTTCCCCAGATAGGGCCCTAGCGGCTCGATGCCGACCACGGCGCGGTCGGCTTTGTTGGCGTGGAAGCAGTCGTCCCAGACCCAGACCTGAATGACTCCGCCGGGGGCCAGGCCCAGGTTTAAAGATGCGCTGAATCTAGAGGTGTACTCCGGGTATTTGTGACAACGCTGTGCAGTGGAGTTGCGCATGATCTGCCGGGTTTCTTCCGAGATATCGATCCAGCCCTCGTAGACTTTTTGCTCGACAATTGACTGCCAGCGTACATAGATGCGTTTTGGCAGATCGGCGCCGATGACCGGCATACCTGAGCTGCCAACCCCTGTCCAACCTCTGGCATTCTCCGTACCATCTTCGTAGTCGCTACCTGCTGCCGTGCGTGAAGCGACATCACGAAACAGCCGACCTTGAATATCCTGTACGGATGCAATTTCAACCCACACAGTCATATGGGCCGGCTCGGTAAAACCTATGTTCCACCAGCGGGCCTTGGGGTCATTTTTTGCCGAGAGCGGGTCCGGTGTCTGGCAACCGCTCAGAGCTAACAGCGCTAGAAGCAAAAAAGGGTGTTTCATGGCTACAGCATCCATTCCGGTACATGAGGGTGTTGCACCCGCACGGCGTCCGCCGTCGGGGCGTTGACATAGATCAGCTCGAGCTTGCTGGTGCGCGGTCCGGCGAGCAGGCCCGGCGTCCAGTGGGCAGACCTATGGATGTAACGGTGCCTGAGCAGCTTCTCTTCGGCGGGCGTCGTGCTGTAGTCGCCTGAAACGAATCGATCACACAACGCTTGCAACTCGTTGGGCACGTTTTTGTCAGGCTCGGCACCGATCTCCAGAAACTGTACACCGTGCTTTTTCGCCGCCTCGTACATCACCCGCAAATACACCTTCGCCAATCCGGCGCTAACCTTACGCTGCAGCAATAAGCCGACAAAAACCCTTTTGTGTTTCGGGGCCATACGGTCCTGTGAGTCGACCGGTAGCAGTTCGGGTTCGGGGGTCACAAGCCTCAACATGTCCATCGGCCAGCCTTTGGCGTGCCAGTGGGCTTTCGCTCGTTGGGCGTCGTGGTAGATCGAGGTAGTTTTCACATCGGAATGCACAGGCACGTCCAGTGCCTGCATGGGGATGAGCATCACCCGTTCTTCGGCCTCGTCCCGGTAGCCACCGCCGAGGTCCGAATGGGCGCCGGGCAGGCTGATTTCCGTATGGTCCGGGCCCACCCGATTCAGGGCGAAGTTGGCGCGGTGTTCGTCCCGCGCCACCAGATGCAGCACATGGGGAAAGAACTTCGGTGGCAAATGCAGCTTGACCCCCGGCGCGGCCGGGCTGCGCACATAACCCAGGTTGCTCCAGCCGCCCACCGAGGCCACGGTGTCGAACAGCCCGATAAACCCGGTGTGCACGCTTTCGCCATAGATTTTGCTGAAACCATTGGCGAAGAACTTTTTGGGCAAGGACAGGGTTTCGTGCAGGGGGCTGCCGATTCTTGCCATTGTCAGGTAAGCGAAGTGCCGCGCGGCGGCGGCGCCGCGACTGAAGCCGAATACGTCGAAGATGAGGGAATGGATCTGGAGCTCGGGGTTTTCATCGTGGAAGTCGAAAAGCCTTTGTTTGACCTCACGAAAGGCTTGGAACACCCGGGCCTCGATACCCGTCTCGCCGCGACCCAAAGCCGAGCCCAGCAAGCTGTCTTGCTCACCGGCCGTGGTACCGATTCCCTCAACGTAAACTTTTTTGAAGGCCAGCTTTTGTTGAATGATTTTCTCGTGGCCAATCGATAGCTCGTACAGGTCATAAAGCCATTTGACATTCGTCACCTCATTCCCATAACTCCCGCTCGGATCCTGCATGTACGGCTTGCAACTCCCATCCAGATCCTGCGGGGCGATCGGATGATGGGCGCCGCAGCGTTGACCCAGCTCCACGTTGAACGGGTTGTTGCCCGTGCCATCGAAAAACACGCCGATGCGCAAGGTGACGGTGATTTGTCGGCGTTGTGCTTCGGCCTGTTTCTCTTCCCATCGACGATTGCATTCGTCTTCATGGGCCTGTTGCCGGGTCAGCATGGCTGCGTTCTGCTGTTGCGCCGTCTCGGCGCAGAAGGCTCTTTCCTTGGTTCGTTCCGCCCGTTGTGTTGCCAACGCCTGATCACGGCACACGGCGCAATGGTATCCATCGACTTCATTTTTCATTCGGCATCCCTTTTTCAGTCGACCCATCCTTGGGCCGGAAGCCCAATGGCAGGCTTCAAGCTAAAAATGCGCCCCAAACGGTAAGGCTGGATGCCAGTTGCGGATTGATAGTCTGTGGGAAGTGCGCTGAATTCGCTGCACCTGGAGCTGACAGAAAAAACGCGTTCTAAAACGAGATTTGGCACAAGTCCGGGCGAGAGGGACCCAGTGCCTCAGTTCTTATCGTCCGAGCGCGGCCCGAGCCTTCGGCAGTGACGACAGGGGATGTGACGGAGCGGGATTTTTCCGACAGTGTTTTGAGGTTGCGTTGATTTTGGCGCGCGGCTAACCTTCGCGGGTCGCTGCAAAATCAGCGATCGGGTCTGCAAGCCCGCCGGAATAACTAGGCGCACAGCGCCTCCATAACAGCTCGGCGCTTTTTTTGTGTCCGTGTTTTATGGTGGCTGTGCGTGGGAGACCTTCGGGTCTGCCGGGTTCCTAGTTTCCCGGTCTTGCAGACCCGCGCACAGCTGCCACCCATCATCTGCAAGTGATGCTGGTAGCTCCTTTTGAAAAACTGGGAGTTTCACCATGATCAAAGTCACCCCCAATCCCCCTGAACCCCCCTGCGTTTCCCCCTACGAATCGCTCGATTCAACCAAACTCCATGAAGCTGTCGAACGCGCCCTGGATCACCACTTTACGCTGCCATTGGACACCTCCAGACTCGCTGACGCGCGTGCGACCAACATCTTCGCCGTTGTCCCGGGCCTTCACACCGAAACGCTGTTGGCCAACGCCTGCGAGACGCTCGCCAGTGCCAACGCCATGGCCAGCGATTTGGCCTTTGAGCTCGAAGGTTCACGTCGCAGCGTGGCACTGGCGATTCAGCAGATGATCGAGTTGGGCCAGTTATTGGTGAATAAAGCCCTGGACCAGGTTGCACCGGTGGCGTAACGGGTCAAACCATAATGATCGTTCCCACGTCGAACGCGTCTGCGTGGGACCGATCGTCGAATGGTTGGTATTACCTTCAAAGGTTCGGTTGGCCCGTACGGCAAATGCTAATCTCCTATCACTTTTAGCGGAGTCGAGCCGCAACCCGTCAAGGGTTCAGGGAAGACCACCACACTTTCAACGACGGACATTGATCGGGCCAAACATGAACAAATCAGCAGGCGTACTGTTAGGAATCGTTGTCGCGATAGGTGCAATCAGCGCCGGCGGCGGCTGGTACACCGGCACCAAACTGGAAGGGGCGCTGCAAGCCTCGATTTCCGATGCCAACAAAGAGCTGCAAACCGCAATGGTCGGCGCCAACGGCACCGCGACCCTGGAATTGGTATCGCTGGATCGCCAGTTGTTCAGCAGTACCGCGCACTATCGCCTCAAAGGTCAGGGCGAAATGTTCGGCGCGGCCCCTGAAGGCGTTGAATTGCTGTTCGTCGACCATATCGAACACGGCCCGCTGCCGTTCTCGCGTCTGATGTCGCTGAAGCTGTACCCGGTCATGGCGACCAGTCGCTACGAGCTGGAGAAGACCCCGTTCACCGAAAAATGGTTCGCCGCCACCAAGGATGCTTCCCCGCTCAAGGGCGTGCTCAACATGGGTTACGACCGTTCCAGCAACGGCACCTTCGAACTGTTGCCGCTGGAGCTGGCGCTGGACGACAAATCCAGCCTGAAATTTTCCGGTATGAGTGTCGATGTTTCTGCCAGTGCCCAGGCGCAGAAGGTCAAAGCCAATGGCTACATGGACAGCCTCAACCTGTCGACGGTCGCTGAGGATCAGACTCCGGTTCAGGTCGAGCTCAACGGCCTGACGCTGGCCAGTTATCTTACCAAGAGCAGCTACGGCTTTTATCTGGGCCAGAACACCTTTGAGTTGACCAGCGCCAAGACGACCTTTGGCCAAAAGCAATCGGTGCTGACCCTTAAGAACTCCGAAGCAAAAAGCTCCTCTGACGAGTCCGGCACGAGCCTGGCGGGGCGCGCCGACTACAAAATTGGCGAAATCGCCTACAACGGCAAGGCTGTTGGCACGGCCAACATGGCCTGGAGCATGAAGAACGTCGATATTCCTTCTGCGATGTCGCTGATGCAGGTTTACCAGAATAAGCTGCGACCCTATGAGGTTGCCGCCGCCGCAGCGGCTGCCGCGGGTGAGCCGGCGCCAGAGCTGAAACTGACCGATGCCGAGCAGGCTCAGGTCCAGGCTGATCTGGATAAACTGCTGGCCGCCAAACCGCGGATTGCCCTGGAAAACCTCTCGCTCAATACCGCCAACGGCGAAGGCCGCGTGAGCCTGGTCGTCGACCTGAGCAAACCGCAATCGATGGAGCTGCCGCCAATGGAAGTGGGCAAGCAGCTTGTTTCGCTATTGGATTTCAATCTGCTGCTGTCCAAGCCGATGATCGCCGACGTGGCCAGTGTGCAAGCGCAGATGGACGGTCAGACCGATGCCAAGACGATTGCCGACCAAGGGGCCGCGACCAGTGAAATGGTCAGCAGCATGGCGGTCGGGACTGAGCTGGCAAAACTGGACGGCAACAACATCGTCTCCAAGTTGCACTACGCCAACAATCAGGTGGATTTCAACGGCCAGAAAATGACCGTCGAGCAGTTTGTCGGTTTCGTGATGAGCAAGTTCAGCGGCCCTGTCGTCGTTCAATAAGTCGTCTGTCGAGTCAGCAGCAACTGTCTTAAGCACGCAGGTTCAAGTCGAACGCCCGGTCACCGCATCAGCGGATCGACTGGGCGTTTTGCTTTGCAGGGCGAATCTGAAGAAATGTGCGGATTTGTCTTTTCCCCGTAGTCACCATGGAAGACGGCGTCGTAGGAAAGCATGGCTGGGTCATATGGCGCCGGTCGCCAGCCCTCATTCACTGACAGCGGCTGCTTTGTGCACTCAGAGAGCATCATCTCCACTGCCACCTTACCAACAGTCCAGATATAGTCGTCAGGCCGACGACGGCCCCATCAGCGTAAGGTGCTTTGGTATGACCCGATTTGCTCTCAACCCTTGGTTTGCGGCCGTTGCAGCTGCCCTCTGCCTGCAACTGCCCGCGCAAGCCCAGGAACGCTTCACCCTCAGCATTCCCGGTGTATCGGACAACCGCCTGTTCACCCACTCAGCCGCTAGTGATGCCAGAGGCTGCGGTGGACAAAACGCTTCCCCGGCCCTGAGCTGGAATGCAGGCCCTGAAGGCACCCTCAGCTATGCCTTCGTCATGTACGACCCGGACGGCCAGAAAGGCCAGGGTGTCGATCACTGGGTACATTACGGGATCAAGGCCACCACTCACCGTATTGCGCCAGGTGTCGGCGCAAAATCTGCCCTCGAGGGGGTTGGCGGAACCAACAGCAAAAACACCACCACTTACGTCGGCCCCTGCCCACCCGTCGGCGACAGCGCTCACCACTACATCATCCAGCTCTACGCCCTGGACCTGGCCCCGGACGCCTTGCCCGCCGGCCTGACCCGCGCCCAGTTGATGGAGAAGATCAAAGACCATGTGCTGAGCAACAGCAGCGTGGTGCGGCGTTATCGGCGCTGAGGGATCATTTTTCGGCGCGTTGGAGGTGAGCCATGACGCAACGATTTGACGGCATCTCCAAACTGAAAAACTGCCCGACAATGGGCGAGGACATACGCAGAGCCATTGCTGCAAGCCGTAAGGTAGTGCATCCGGTGCAAGCGCAGGATGAGGAGACTGTTGAGCCTGAGCAGGTCGACAGGACCGAAAATACGAGTGACCTGCCTGCGAAAAAGCCCCGCCTCCGCTGAAGATCAATCAGAAGGTGTAAACCTTGTTCAGGACGGGGCTGCTTGGCGATCATGCGGCTAATGCTATATAGCTCATGGTACTATGCCGGTGCGGCCACAGGCCGCAATCAGGTAACACGAACTGGCACGAAAGACCCCATCGTACGTGTCCATGCGCGGTGGCCAAACCTCGAAGGCTTCCCGTAGAGGCCGACGGGCGCGGTTTTAGTGAGCGGGTTGGATCTATCTTTCCTGCGTCCAATGACGTACCAACAGAATCAATGTCACCTAAGTAGCTGAGCCAATAATCAACAAGAAGTCAGCGCAGGAGGGACATGAAAGTGAGGTCGATAGTGTCCTGTCGGCCTTGTATCCACCCTCTATTCCTTCTGCGTGCGGGAGTCTATGGCATATGGCATTGCATGCCGTGAGCCAGGACACCTCATGATTAAGGATTGCGGGCGGATGGCGTTCTATCTTAGGGATCACCGTATGTTGAAGAAAATGAACACGGCTCTGCTGGGCCTTGCGATGTCGATGACACTCGTGCCCGCTCACGCGGCCGAGGCAAAAAAAGTGGATGTGCTACTCATTGGCGGCGGCATCATGAGTTCGACCCTGGGGGTTGGGCTCAATGAACTCGAGCCCGGCTGGTCGATGGAAATGGTTGAACGCCTCGATGGCGTCGCCCAGGAAAGCTCGAACGGCTGGAACAATGCCGGTACCGGCCATTCTGCCCTGGCTGAGTTGAACTACACGCCAGAAGACAAGAATGGCAATGTCGATATCTCCAAGGCCATTGAAATCAATGAGTTCTTCCAGATCACGCGTCAATTCTGGGCATGGCAAGTCAATAACAACGTCCTGAAGAATCCCCATTCCTTCATCAACTCCACGCCGCACATGAGCTTCTTGTGGGGCGATGACAATATCCAGTTCTTGAAGAAGCGCTACGACGCTCTCCAGACCAGTCCGCTGTTCGGGGGCATGCAGTATTCCGAAGACCCGGAACAAATCAAGAAATGGGTTCCGCTGATGATGGAAGGACGTGACCCGAAGCAAAAGGTCGCGGCTACCTGGACCCCAATCGGTACGGATGTCAATTTCGGCGAGATCACACGCCAGTTCGTCGGGTATCTGCAAACCAAGCCTAACTTCAACCTGAAGCTTTCGAGTGAAGTGCAAGACATCACGCGCAATAAAGACGGTTCCTGGCGTGTTTCCTACAAGAACCTGAAAGACGGCTCTGAAACCCAAACTGACGCCAAGTTCGTGTTTATTGGCGCGGGCGGCGGTGCACTGCATCTGCTGCAGAAGTCGGGCATTCCTGAAGCCAAGGAATATGCAGGCTTCCCGGTAGGCGGCTCCTTCCTGGTGACCGATAACCCGGCGATCGCTGAACAGCATATGGCCAAGGCTTATGGCAAGGCTTCCGTTGGCGCACCGCCCATGTCGGTCCCGCACCTGGATACCCGCGTGCTGGATGGCAAGCGCGTGATCCTGTTTGGCCCTTTCGCGACCTTCTCCACGAAGTTCCTGAAAGAAGGCTCCTACTTCGATCTGCTGACGAGCACGACCGCACACAACATCTGGCCTATGACCAAGGTCGGCATCGAGCAATATCCATTGGTTGAATACCTGGCCGGCCAGCTCATGCTGTCGGATGATGACCGCTTCAATGCCCTGAAGGAATACTTCCCCAACGCCAAGAAGGAAGACTGGCGTCTGTGGCAAGCAGGCCAGCGTGTCCAGATCATCAAGCGCGATGAGGAAAAGGGCGGCGTACTGAAACTGGGAACCCAGGTTGTCAGCTCCCAGGACGGCAGCATTGCAGGTTTGCTGGGTGCATCGCCAGGCGCGTCTACCGCGGTTCCGATCATGCTGAACGTGCTTGAGAGCGTGTTCAAGGACAAGGTCGCCACCCCTGCCTGGCAGGAGAAGCTGCATCAGATCATTCCGAGTTACGGTACCAAGCTCAACGATAGCGCCGATCGCGTTCATCAAGAGTGGGCGTATACCAGTCAAGTCCTCCAACTTAATCCCCCACCCGTGATCGATCAGGCGGGTGCTCCACAAAACCCGGCTCCAGCTCAGGCGAAACCTCAGCACGAGAGTAATCCCGTAGCTGATATGGCCCTGTAAAATAAAGCCCCACCAAACACAGTTTGGTGGGGCTTCTACACGGCTGGCACTATTCAAAGACTGGAGGGAAATATTCCTCAGGGCTTTGCGCTCCGGATCTGCGATCCAGGCTCACATTTTTCCAGTGCCGTTCAAAAATCTCACCACGACGCATAGCGGTCGATTTCGCTTTCGATCATGCGCGCGCAGGCTTGGGTGTCGGTTTTGGTTTCGAAGGTTTGGCGTCGGACTGGATAGCCCATATGGCGGATTTGCGCTTCCCGCTGATACTCGCCGCGATTCCTGATTGTTGCCACTCGACCATTCCCGCCACGTTCACGTGTGGAAAAATTCTGGCAAAAACGACTTTCAGGACCAGGACAGGTTTCTGTCAGGAGCGCTACTCCCTTGTCATGCAAGGGAAAGAAGATGGTGCACCAGGCGGGATTCGAACCCACGACCCCTGCCTTCGGAGGGCAGTACTCTATCCAGCTGAGCTACTGGTGCAGTGCGGGCGCCATGATACTCATATGCATCGCGGGCGTCCATGCCGCTGAATCGCCTGATTTTTCTGGGCCGCTATACGGCCGTTTGCTACGTTGATCAGAAAATTTAAGCAAAAGCGGCGTTTTCGTTCTTTTTTTCGAACAACCTATTGTCCTTTACCCCCTTTGATCCTAGGATTCGTTTGAGATTTCAAACGCTCTTGTCTGGGTGCTGAACCGCGCGAGTTTCATTATGTGCGCTATTTATGTGCTTCGGCCCGGTGAATGAATTTCCTGACGGCAGCCCTTGAGGCGCCTTTCTACAATCAATAATTCGCTCCGCTCCGCGCGGTGCTGTTAAGGAAAAGCCCACATGCAGCTCAAAGACACCCAGTTGTTCCGCCAGCAAGCCTATATCGATGGCGCTTGGGTCGATGCAGACAATGGTCAGACGATCAAGGTTAACAACCCGGCAACGGGCGAAATTCTGGGTACTGTGCCGAAAATGGGTGCTGCCGAAACCCGTCGTGCCATCGAAGCTGCTGACAAAGCGCTGCCGGCCTGGCGTGCACTGACCGCCAAAGAGCGTGCGAACAAGCTGCGTCGCTGGTTCGAACTGTTGATTGAAAACCAGGACGACCTCGGTCGCCTGATGACCCTCGAGCAAGGCAAGCCATTGGCCGAAGCCAAAGGCGAAATCGTTTACGCCGCGTCGTTCATCGAGTGGTTCGCCGAAGAAGCCAAGCGCATTTACGGTGACGTGATTCCTGGCCACCAGCCGGACAAGCGCCTGATCGTGATCAAGCAGCCGATTGGTGTCACCGCCGCGATCACCCCGTGGAACTTCCCGGCCGCGATGATCACCCGTAAAGCCGGCCCGGCTCTGGCCGCCGGTTGCACCATGGTGATCAAACCTGCTTCGCAAACCCCGTTCTCCGCTCTGGCGCTGGTTGAGCTGGCACACCGTGCCGGTATCCCGAAAGGCGTGCTGAGCGTGGTCACCGGCAGCGCTGGCGATATCGGCGGCGAGCTGACCAGCAACCCGATCGTACGCAAACTGTCCTTCACCGGCTCGACCGAAATCGGTCGTCAGCTGATGGCTGAATGCGCCAAGGACATCAAGAAAGTTTCCCTGGAACTGGGCGGCAACGCGCCGTTCATCGTGTTCGACGATGCCGATCTGGATAAGGCAGTCGAAGGCGCGATCATTTCCAAGTACCGCAACAATGGCCAGACCTGCGTCTGCGCTAACCGTCTGTACATTCAGGATTCGGTCTACGACGCGTTCGCCGAAAAGCTGAAAGTGGCTGTGGCCAAGCTGAAAATCGGTAACGGTCTGGAAGACGGCACCACCACCGGTCCCCTGATCGACGAAAAAGCCGTGGCCAAGGTTCAGGAGCACATTGCTGATGCCCTCAGCAAAGGCGCGACCCTGCTGGCCGGTGGCAAGGTCATGGAAGGTAACTTCTTTGAACCGACCATCCTGACTAACGTGCCGAAAAGTGCCGCTGTGGCGAAGGAAGAAACCTTCGGTCCATTGGCGCCACTGTTCCGCTTCAAAGACGAAGCCGAAGTGATCGCGATGTCCAACGACACCGAGTTCGGTCTGGCCTCGTATTTCTACGCTCGTGACCTGGGTCGTGTGTTCCGTGTGGCTGAAGCCCTGGAATACGGCATGGTCGGCGTCAATACCGGGTTGATCTCCAACGAAGTCGCGCCGTTTGGCGGCATCAAGGCCTCGGGCCTGGGCCGTGAAGGCTCCAAGTACGGCATCGAAGATTACCTGGAAATCAAATACCTCTGCCTGGGCATCTAACCCCGGCAAAGCGTTGAGCGGAGAGGGGCACGAGAGCGCTGTCCCTTTCTGGTTTCAAACGATTTTTCTCTGTGGCCGGGAACGCTGTGGCAGTCGATCATCGCATGCTGCCGTAGTTGCCTCCCCGTCACGTATTCCTTGGACCACGCCGACCGATGAGCGGCGAATGAGGACATTATGAGCAAGACGAACGCTTCCCTGATGAAACGCCGTGAAGCCGCTGTACCACGCGGTGTTGGCCAGATTCACCCGATCTTTGCCGAGTCGGCGAAGAACGCCACCGTGACCGACGTTGAAGGTCGTGAGTTCATCGACTTCGCGGGCGGCATCGCGGTACTCAATACCGGTCACCTGCACCCGAAAGTTATCGCAGCCGTGACCGCGCAGCTGAACAAGCTGACTCACACCTGCTTTCAGGTTCTGGCCTACGAGCCGTACGTGGAACTGTGCGAAAAGATTAACGCCAAAGTTCCGGGTGACTTCGCCAAGAAAACCCTGCTGGTCACCACCGGTTCCGAAGCTGTCGAAAACGCGGTGAAAATCGCTCGTGCCGCCACTGGCCGTGCTGGCGTGATTGCCTTCACCGGCGCTTACCACGGTCGCACCATGATGACCCTGGGCCTGACCGGTAAAGTCGTGCCTTACTCGGCCGGCATGGGTCTGATGCCAGGCGGCATCTTCCGCGCGTTGTACCCGAACGAACTGCATGGCGTGAGCATCGACGATTCGATCGCCAGCATCGAGCGCATCTTCAAGAACGACGCCGAGCCTCGTGACATCGCCGCGATCATCATCGAGCCAGTCCAGGGCGAAGGTGGTTTCTACGTCGCGCCGAAGGCGTTCATGGCCCGTCTGCGTGCCCTGTGCGACCAGCACGGCATTCTGTTGATCGCTGACGAAGTGCAAACCGGCGCAGGCCGTACCGGCACTTTCTTCGCCATGGAACAGATGGGCGTCGCTGCCGACCTGACCACCTTCGCCAAATCCATCGCTGGCGGCTTCCCGTTGGCCGGTGTTTGCGGCAAGGCTGAGTACATGGATGCCATCGCTCCAGGCGGCCTGGGCGGCACCTACGCGGGTAGCCCGATTGCTTGCGCTGCGGCTTTGGCCGTGATGGAAGTGTTCGAAGAAGAGCACCTGCTGGATCGTTGCAAAGCGGTCGGCGAGCGTCTGGTGACTGGCCTGAAGGCCATTCAGGCCAAATACCCGGTCATCGGCGAAGTGCGTGCACTGGGCGCGATGATCGCGGTCGAGCTGTTCGAAAACGGCGACAGCCACAAGCCGAACGCCGCTGCTGTGGCTCAGGTTGTGGCCAAGGCACGCGACAAGGGGCTGATCCTGCTGTCGTGCGGTACTTACGGCAACGTGTTGCGCGTACTGGTGCCTCTGACTTCGCCGGACGAGCAACTGGACAAAGGTCTGGCAATCATTGAAGAGTGCTTCTCTGAGCTCTGATTGCAGTCTGTGATCTGATCGACAAAAAACCCGCTTCGGCGGGTTTTTTTATGGGTTTGTCGGCGCACCCCGGTTTTTGCGCTGTATCGAAGTGCCCGCCTTGGCTAAGGTGCGGGCATTGCCTTTGGAGCGTGCAGATGACTGCGGTTGATTTACCTGCTGTACCACGAGTGTTGATTGCCGAGGCGGACCCTTGGTCTCGTGACCTGCTCAAACAGGTGTTGTTGAACGTGCGCTGCGACGCCAGGCTGGATGTGTGTGCTGACGGGCAAGAGGCGCTGGAGCTTTTGAGCGAAAACCCTTATGACCTGGTGATCGCCGATTGGGAGTTGTCGGGCGTCGATGGCCTTGGCTTGCTGCGTAGCGTGCGTCAGCGTCGGCGTAACCCAGTGCTGCCGTTTATCCTGATGAGCAGCCGCAATGACAGCGCCAGCGTGCGTGAGGTCTTGCCGTTGGCGCCTACGGCTTATTTGACCAAACCCTTGAACATGGAAAGCCTGAGCCAGCGTCTGCAGGATCTGCTGCTGAGCGCAGGTCAGTCAGTCTTGTGTGAGCCTGCGGCGTTGGCGCCTGGCATGAGCTTGTCGGTTTTTCTTGAGCACCGACGTGAAGTGTCTGATGGCGCGCCATTGCTGGCCGACGTGCCGTTGGCGATCAAACGCAGTCTCAACCCGGACGGGCTGGACCTGAAACGGCTGGAAGAGGAAGTCCGCACTGATCCGCAAATTACTGCGGTGCTGATCGCCGCTGCCAATAGTGCTGCGCAGCATCATGGCGACTCTGTGCAGACCCTGTCCCAGGCGTTGCACAGGCTGGGCACCGGACAAAGCATGAACCTGATTCTCGGCCTGGCCCTCAAGCGCGGTGCCCGGCTCAGTGACCCCGCGCTGGTCGATTACGCCGAGCGTTATTGGGAGCTGTCGCTGCGCACGGCGCAATACGGTCGTACGCTCGCGCGCTTGCTGGATCTGGATCAGGAGCGCTGCTATTGCGCCGGCATGCTGCATCGCCTGGGTGATCTGGCGTTGCTGCGGTGCTTGCAAGAATGGAAGCAGGCTGGCGGCGAGCTGGATGATCAAGAACAGATCGGCGACGCGCTCGAAGCGTTCGGCGCCGCCTACGGATCGGCACTGCGCACGCGCTGGCGTTTACCGCTGGAGCTGCGCGAGCTGATCGCGGCGGTCTACCAGCTCGGTGGCGGGGTGTATTCGCGCGAAGCGCTGGTAATGAGTATCTCAGCACAACTGGCCCGCCTGAGGCCTTCAGAGGGGCTTGAGAATATCGCCAAAAGCAAGACTGCACGCTTGCTCAAGATTGGGCTGCCGGAACTTATGCGGCTACGCAAAGGCTAAAAGATCGCAGTCTGCGGCAGCGATGCAGAACCTGTAGGACGAGCCGGGCGAAACTCACCGCGAAACAACCCGGTTCCTGCCCTGACGCTTGGCCTAATACATCGCCGGGGCGCAAGACTGCACGGCCACTTTGGATGGCGAATTATTCCTTGATATAGGGGGCAGCCAGGTTCCGCAGGGTGCGCCCGCAAACGGGGCGCACCGATCAACGGTGTCAGGCGGAGGCGGGGCGCAACGAGTAGGTTTTCAACTGGTGGGCGAAGTCGCGCAGCGATTGAATCCCGCTGGCTTCGGCTTCGTGAACCCACTCCTTGATCGCAGCCAGCATGTCATGACCATTGGAACTGGTCTTGACCCAGATCTGTTGCAAGGCAAGGCGTTTCTCGTAAATTACCTTCAGCGCCTGGCTGTGTTCGAGCATGGTCTGAATGCGCAGGTGGTGCTTGTCATCCAGCAGGCTGGTTTCTCGCGAGAGCAGACGTTTGGCCCGGTGGAACTGGTGACGG
Source organism: Pseudomonas sp. GW821-FHT07G10 (assembly GCF_059418545.1). Taxonomy (NCBI): domain Bacteria; kingdom Pseudomonadati; phylum Pseudomonadota; class Gammaproteobacteria; order Pseudomonadales; family Pseudomonadaceae; genus Pseudomonas; species Pseudomonas sp. GW821-FHT07G10. The sequence goes on from NZ_JBWKQB010000001.1 coordinate 19,871, forward strand.
ACCGAGTGATCGACCTTTTCCAGTTCTTGTTTGACCAGCGGTGCGATGACCAATTTGCGGTACTGGGCCATGATCTGGAAGCGATTGTTGAGGATCGCCATGGCAGTGTCCATGTCCAGATGGCCTTTACCTTCGACCCGGTGGGCGATCGGCGCGACCCGCTGAACCTTGGCCAGACGCAGGAAACTGAAGACCTGGATCCAGGCCCAGCCGAGGTCGAACTCCCATTTCTTCACCGACAGTTTGGCGGAGTTAGGATAGGTGTGATGGTTGTTGTGCAGTTCTTCGCCACCGACCAGGATGCCCCAGGGCACCAGATTGGTCGCCGCGTCGCGACATTCGAAGTTACGGTAGCCGACGGCGTGGCCCAGACCGTTGATGACGCCGGCGGCCCAGACCGGAATCCACATCATCTGGATCGCCCAGACGGTGATGCCGATGGTGCCGAACAGCAGCAGGTCGATGACGCCCATGATCGCCACGCCCAGCAGCGGGTAGCGGGTGTAGAGGTTGCGTTCGATCCAGTCGTCCGGGCAGTTCTTGCCGTAGATGCGCAGCGTCTCGGGGTTTTCGGCTTCAGCGCGATACAGCTCGGCGCCCTTGCGCAAAACGGTGGAGAGACCTTTGATCACCGGGCTGTGCGGGTCATCGACGGTTTCGCATTTGGCGTGGTGCTTGCGGTGGATCGCGGTCCACTCGCGGGTGTTCTGCGCCGTGGTCAGCCACAGCCAGAAGCGGAAGAAGTGTTTCAGGCCAGCATTGAGCTCCAGAGAGCGATGGGCTGAATAGCGGTGCAGATAGACCGTGACGCCGACAATGGTCACGTGGGTCATCAACAGGGTGACTGCCACCAGTTGCCAAGGCGACAAGTCGAGAAAACCGTTGTACCACATAGGCTGTATGGCCCTCGATAAAATAAAAAACAGCGAGCGCATTATCCCTCAGCGTACAGATAAAACCAGTCACCCTTTCAGATAAGAGTGGGGGAATGTTTCTTCCGCTATAATCCCTAGCCTTTTGTAGGGATATTGACTGCCTTATGTCAGCTTCTTATCGCGCCGCTCTGCGTGCGGCGCTGCTCTATCTACTGCTGTCTGTTCTCTGGCTGCAGTTCAGTGGTTATTTATTGAACAACTTCTTCGATGAGTCGACCGATCTGGCCCGTGGGCAACTGATCAACGGCTATGTATGGGCAGTGTTCAGTGCCGGACTGATCTTCATTGCCCGTGCACGATTGCTGCGTTTTCTCGGTATTGACGCAACGTTGCGCCACCGCAGTGAGGACCGCGAGCGTTTGCGTCAGGCAGCGGCGGTGTTCGATTGCACTCGCGAGGGGGTGCTGGTCAGTGACCGTCAGGGGCTGATCGTCCATGTGAACCGTGCGTTCATGGAAATTACCGGCTATCAAACTGAAGAAGTGCTTGGCCACCAGCCGAGCATGTTCAAGTCCGGCCATCATCCGCCGACGTTCTATGAGGCGATGTTCGAGTCACTGAAAAGCACCGGCGAATGGAGCGGCGAGATCTGGAACCGGCGAAAAAACGGTGATATTTACCCGCAATGGCAGACCATCCGGGCCATTCGCGATGATCACGGTGGGCTCAGCCATTACGTCGCGGTGTTCTCTGACATAAGCGCGACCAAGGACTCCGAGCATGAGCTGGCCCACCTGGCACATCACGATCCGCTGACCGACCTGCCCAACCGTTTGCTGTTTACCGACCGGGCCGAACAGGCACTGGCCTCGGCGCAGATCCACAAGCGCGGCTGCGCCTTGCTGCTGATCGATCTGGATCACTTCAAGATCATCAACGATAGTCTCGGCCACAACGTCGGCGATCAATTGCTCAAGGCCGTGGCCGAGCGCCTGCAAGGCATGTTCGGCCCCGGGATTACCCTGGCGCGGCTGGGCGGCGACGAGTTTGCCGTACTGGCCGAAAGTTGCCCGCAATTGATGCAGGCGGCAGCGTTGGCCCAGCGGATCATTGACGGTCTGAAAGAACCGTTCGGATTCAGCGGGCACCAACTCTTCATCAGCGCCAGCATCGGCATCAGCCTGTTCCCCAGCGATGCGTTGAGTGCCGGGCAATTGCTGCGCAATGCGGATTCGGCGCTGTTCAAGGCCAAAAGTTGCGGGCGTGAAGGCTATGCCTTGTACACCGAAGAACTCACCGCCCATGCCCAGCACCGGGTGGAGATCGCCGGCCAGTTGCGCCGCGCACTCGAGCAGCAGGAACTGCGGGTTTACTACCAGCCGGTGCATGACTTGCAGTCCAGTCGATTGATTGGCGTCGAGGCCCTGGTGCGCTGGGAGCACCCGGAGCGTGGGTTGGTGGCGCCGGGTGAGTTCATTCCGATTGCCGAACGCACCGGATTGATTGCCGAGATCGACGCCTGGGTTATGCAACAAGCCTGTCAGCAGATGTGCCAATGGTTGAAGGCAGGAGTGGCGTTGTCGTTCGTCGCGGTAAATGTCTCCAGTCGCCTGTTTGCCCGTCGCGAGCTGTATCAGCAGGTTGCCCAGGTGTTGCACGACACGGGCCTGGATCCGGCATTTCTGGAGCTGGAAGTCACCGAAAGCGCGGTGATGGACGATCCGGAAGTGGCGCTGGAGCAAATGCACCGGCTGCGCGAATTGGGGTTGCGCCTGGCGATCGATGATTTCGGCACCGGCTATTCATCGCTGTTGCGGCTTAAACGGTTGCCGGTGCACAAACTCAAGATCGATCAGGGCTTTGTCGCCGGATTGCCTTGGGATGACGACGATGCGGCCATCGTTCGGGTGATTATCGCCCTTGCGCAAAGCATGGGCATGCAAGTGCACGCCGAAGGCATCGAACAGATAGAGCAGGCGGGGTTTCTGCTCGATCATGCCTGTGATCTTGGCCAGGGCTACTGGTTTGGGCGGCCGGTGCCAGCTCAGGAGCTCGACTGGGCGAAGGCGCCGGTGATTCGGTAATGACGCTGGCTGAAGGAGCAGTTGATCGTTCCCATGCTCCGCGTGGGAATTCCGCCCGGGACGCTCTGCGTCCGCCGTTGATGTGACGCAGAGCGTCACTGGATGCATTCCCACGCAGGAGCGTGGGAACGATCAACTTTTAATCTTGCCCCCCAACCCCCCCCCCCGCAAAGCCGTGCCCCTTCGGCTAATTTATTTTGGTTATATAAACATTCTTAAATAGTATTTTTAAGAATATAACCGCCTGTCTACTATTGCTCTCACGCCGTAAGCAGTGCCGCCACTGCCGGGCACATCTCATTCAAGGAGCAGCACCATGAGCGCATCTCTACGTAGCGTTGACGGCCAGGACGAAGCAACCATTTTGCGCGAGATCCAAAGCGCATTGCGCGATCTGCGCTTCGGGGCGGTGGAAATCACCGTGCACAACGCTCAAGTGGTACAGATCGAACGCAAAGAAAAATTCCGTTTGCAGAACCCTGGTAACAAAGCGGGCTGAAGCGATTAACAACGTCAAAAGATCGTCCGAACGCGGCCCGATTCCAGAACCCATAAGAAAAGCCAGCACCCCCAAGAATTTCAGGAGCTTTCACTATGTCGTCGATTCGCCGTTACGCCCTGGCCGCTCTGGCCAGTGCCGTTTTCGCTGGTTCCGCGGTTGCCAAGGATTATGAGTTGCTCAACGTGTCGTACGACCCGACCCGTGAGCTGTATCAGGATTACAACGCCGAGTTCGTCAGTTTCTGGAAGAAAGATCACGCCGGTGACAACGTCAAAATCCAGCAATCCCACGGTGGCTCGGGCAAACAAGGCCGGGCGGTGATCGATGGTCTGCGTGCTGATGTGGTAACCCTGGCCCTGGCCGGTGATATCGACGAAATCGCCAAGCTCGGCAAGACCCTGCCGGCCGATTGGCAAAAACGCCTGCCGGATGCCAGCACGCCTTACACCTCGACCATCGTGTTCCTGGTGCGCAAGGGCAACCCTAAAGGGATCAAGGACTGGGGCGATCTGACCAAAAACGGCGTTGAAGTGATCACGCCCAACCCGAAAACCTCCGGCGGCGCACGCTGGAACTTCCTTGCCGCCTGGGCCTATGGCCTGAAAGCCGGCGGTAGCGAAGCCAAGGCTCAGGAATACGTCAAAGAACTCTTCAAACACGTTCCGGTGCTGGACACTGGCGCTCGTGGCTCAACCATCACCTTCGTCAACAACGGTCAGGGCGATGTGTTGCTGGCCTGGGAAAACGAAGCGTTCCTGGCGCTGAAAGAGGAGGGTGGCGCTGACAAGTTCGACATCGTCGTACCTTCGCTGTCGATCCTCGCTGAACCGCCGGTTGCCGTCGTCGACAAGAACGCCGGGAAAAAGGGCAACGAGCAGATCGCCGAAGCCTACCTGAAACACCTGTACAGCCCGGCCGGTCAGGAAATTGCGGCGAAAAACTTCTATCGTCCGCGTGACAAGGACGTGGCCGCCAGGTACGCCAAACAGTTCCCGAAACTGGATCTGGTGACTATCGACAAGGACTTTGGCGGCTGGAAGACTGCCCAACCGAAATTCTTCAATGACGGCGGTGTGTTCGACCAGATCTACACGGCTCAGTAAGGAAAAATTGTAGGAGCAGCCGGTCGACGCTCCTACAGAGCCCGCATTCGTTTGCAGGCTTTGCGTGCCCGTTCAGTCAACCAAGGACTTTTATGTCGCGTCGTATCTCCCCCGTCATACCCGGCTTCGGGCTGACGCTGGGCTACACCTTGGTGTACCTCAGCCTGATTGTGCTCATCCCACTGGCGGCGATGTTCGTGCATGCCGCTCAACTCACCTGGGATCAGTTCTGGGCAATCATCTCGGCACCACGGGTGCTGGCGGCGTTGAAGCTCAGTTTCGGTACCGCGCTGTATGCCGCGATCATCAACGGCATCATCGGCACGTTGCTGGCCTGGGTACTGGTGCGTTACACCTTTCCCGGCCGCAAGATCATCGACGCGATGATCGATCTGCCGTTCGCGCTGCCGACGGCTGTGGCCGGTATAGCGCTGACTGCGCTGTACACGCCGACCGGGCTGGTGGGCCAGTTCGCTGCCGACCTGGGTTTCAAGATTGCCTACACACCGCTCGGCATCACGCTGGCGCTGACCTTCGTTACCCTGCCGTTTGTGGTGCGTACGGTGCAGCCGGTTCTGGCCGACATTCCCCGTGAAGTCGAAGAAGCCGCCGCCTGCCTGGGCGCCAAGCCGTTGCAGGTGTTTCGCTACATCCTCGTGCCGGCCTTGTTGCCCGCCTGGCTGACCGGTTTCGCCCTGGCCTTTGCCCGGGGCGTCGGCGAATACGGATCGGTGATCTTCATTGCTGGCAACATGCCGATGAAAACCGAGATCCTGCCGCTGCTGATCATGGTCAAGCTCGACCAATACGACTACACCGGCGCCACCTCCATCGGCGTGCTGATGCTGGTGGTTTCCTTCGTCCTGTTGCTGCTGATCAACTTGTTGCAGCGGCGCGTCGAAACCCCATAGGGAGGCCCGGAATATGTCCAGTTCAACGCTTGCCAGCGCTTCCTTGGCCAACGCTGCCCGCCGTGGCAGTGCTGTTTCCCGGCGGATTCTGATCAGCCTCGGCTGGCTGATTTTTGCCCTGTTCCTGCTGCTGCCGCTGTTTATCGTGGTGTCCCAAGGCTTGAAACTTGGCCTGGGTGCATTCTTCACTGCGATCTTCGAGCCGGATGCACTGTCGGCCCTGAAACTGACGGTGATCGCCGTGCTGATTTCAGTGCCGCTCAACCTGGTGTTTGGCGTCAGCGCCGCCTGGTGCGTCAGTAAATACTCGTTTCGCGGCAAGAGCATGCTGGTGACCCTGATCGATTTGCCGTTCTCGGTCTCGCCGGTGATCGCAGGTCTGGTCTATGTGCTGATGTTCGGCGCCCAGGGAATCTTTGGCCCGTGGCTACAGGACCACGACATCCAGATTGTCTTCGCCTTGCCGGGCATCGTCCTGGCGACCATCTTCGTCACCGTACCGTTCGTGGCCCGGGAGCTGATCCCGCTGATGCAGGAGCAGGGCACCCAGGAAGAAGAAGCCGCGCGGTTGCTGGGCGCCAACGGCTGGCAGATGTTCTGGCACGTAACGGTGCCGAACATTAAATGGGGGCTGATTTACGGCGTGGTGCTCTGCACTGCGCGGGCGATGGGTGAGTTCGGGGCGGTCTCGGTGGTTTCCGGGCACATCCGCGGGGTAACCAACACCCTGCCACTGCATGTCGAGATTCTCTATAACGAATACAACCACGTCGCCGCGTTTGCCGTTGCGAGCCTGTTGCTGATCCTGGCGCTCTTCATCCTGCTGCTCAAGCAGTGGAGCGAGAACCGTATTAACCGCTTGCGCGCCAGTGCGGCGGAGGAATAAATCATGTCGATCGAAGTCCGTAATGTCAGCAAGAACTTCCACGCCTTCAAGGCCCTGAACAGCATCAATCTGGACATCCAGAGCGGTGAACTGGTAGCGCTGCTGGGCCCGTCAGGCTGCGGCAAGACCACCTTGCTGCGGATCATCGCCGGCCTCGAAACCCCGGATGAAGGCAGCATCGTCTTCCACGGCGAAGACGTCTCCGGCCACGATGTGCGTGATCGCAACGTCGGGTTCGTGTTCCAGCACTACGCCTTGTTCCGTCACATGACGGTGTTCGACAACGTCGCGTTCGGTTTGCGCATGAAGCCGAAAAACCAGCGCCCGACCGAAAGCCAGATCGCGGTCAAAGTCCACGAACTGCTGAACATGGTTCAACTGGATTGGCTCTCCGATCGCTACCCGGAACAGCTCTCCGGCGGTCAGCGTCAACGTATCGCCCTGGCTCGCGCCTTGGCGGTGGAGCCGAAAGTCCTGCTGCTGGACGAACCCTTTGGTGCGCTGGATGCCAAGGTCCGTAAAGAACTGCGCCGCTGGCTGGCGCGGTTGCACGAAGACATCAACCTGACCTCGGTGTTCGTGACCCACGACCAGGAAGAGGCGATGGAAGTCGCCGACCGCATCGTGGTGATGAACAAAGGCGTGATCGAGCAGATTGGCTCACCGGGCGACGTCTACGAAAGCCCGGCCAGCGATTTTGTTTATCACTTCCTCGGCGACTCCAACCGCCTGCACCTTGGCGAGGACAACCACGTATTGTTCCGCCCCCACGAAGTGTCGCTGTCGCGCCATGAGCTGCAAGACCACCACGCCGCTGAAGTGCGCGACATCCGCCCGCTGGGGGCGACTACCCGGGTGACCTTGAAAGTTGAAGGTCAAAGCGAGCTGATCGAAGCTGAAGTGGTGAAAGACCACGACAGCCTGATTGGTCTGGCTCGCGGCGAGACGTTGTTCTTCAAGCCGAAGGTCTGGCAGAAAGTCGCCAACCTCTAGAAAGGTCATCGGATCGTTTCCACGCTCTGCGTGGTAATGCAGCCCGTGACGCTCTGCGTCACAAGAGCGGACGCAGAGCGTCCAGTGAGGCATTCCCACGCGGGAGCGTGGGAACGATCATTCCACGGACTTGTAGGAGCGAGGCTTGCCCGCGATGGCGTCTTACGCCGCAGCGCGTTTCGGATTGATTCGTACGACCCCGGCCCGCGCTTCGATCTGTTCTTTGAGGTCATGCCCAAACCCCAGCATGAACGCCAATTCGGCCACGACAAATAGCGGCCCGACGATCAATCCCGATACGTCATCGACAAACGCCGGTTTGCGCCCTTCGTAGTGATGGCCGACAAACTGAATCGCCCAGCCGAGCACAAACATGCCGATTGCGCTGCCGAGCCAGACCCATGTGCTGTCCTGCGCGAGAATATGACCTAGCCAAACGGACAGGCCAAGCAGAGCGGTCATCAGCACCCCCAAGCGTACTTCCAGGCGTATGTAAAACCACGCCGACGCCAATGCCAGCAGCACCGCTGGAGACACCCAGAGCCCGGCCACCGGCCATTGCGGCCGTGACAGCAACACCGCAACGGCGACCACAATCAGCGGAATGCCGATAAAGTGGCTGGCGATATTGCGCGGGTCGCGGTGGTAGGCGGCGTATTGACTGAGATGGTCAACGAGGCTTTTCATTGTTGTTTCCTCCTGTAGGGAGTTCGATCATGCCCTGCGCTCAGTCTTCGCTCTGTCAGCCAGGCGACAATCACCTTGGAGTTCTCATGGATATGCAGGCCTGGCGTCCGCGTTTGTTGAGCGGTCAGTGGTTCAACCATTTGCCTGGCTTGTTCCAGGATAGTCTGCTGGCCATCGCCAGGGTGCGGCGTCTGGCGCCGGGGCAACGGCTGTTCAAGCGTGGCGATCCACCCTGTGGTTTGTACGCGGTGCTTGAAGGTGCGGTGCGCATTGGCGCAGTGAATGAGCAGGGCAAGGAGGCGCTGCTGAGCCTGGTCGAACCGCCGCACTGGTTTGGTGAAATCTGCCTGTTCGATGGCCAGCCGCGAACCCACGACGCTTATGGTGTTGGCTTGTGCGTCCTGTTGCATGTGTCTCAGGCCGCGTTGCTCGAACTGCTGGAAGAACACCCGCAATACTGGCGGCATTTGGCACTGTTGATGAGCCACAAGCTACGCCTGACGTTCATCAACCTCGAACAGCTGAGCCTGATGCCGGCGGCTGTGCGCGTGGCTCATCGCTTGCTGCTGATCGCCGAAGGTTACGGTGAGACCGAGCACTCGCGACGGGTCCTGCAATTGCCCCAGGAGCAGTTGGCGTTAATGCTCTCGCTCTCCCGGCAGACCACCAATCAGCTCCTCAAGGAGCTGCAAGGTCAGGGCATTCTCAATCTGAGTTATGGCGAGATCGAAGTTGTCGACCTGGAGAGATTACGGGCTGCGGCGCAGGGATGATTGAGTCGGCTCATCCGAAATAACCGTTAGTGATGGGCAATCACCGCCAAGGCGCCTAGCCTGTACAGATGATTAATCGAGGTGTGCCATGCGTTTGCTGTTAGTGGACGACGAGCCTGAGGTCGCGAAGCTCCTGGCTCAAGGCCTGAGCGAGGCAAGTTTTGCGGTGGATGTGGCGGTTGACGGGATGCAGGGGCGACGCTTTATCGACGAGCAGCCTGAGTATGACCTGATCGTCCTGGACGTCATGTTGCCCGGGCTCAATGCCTGGCAATTGCTGCAACAGATTCGTCGGCGCGGTGCAACGCCGGTGCTGTTTCTGACCACCAGAGACGGGATTGAGGATCGGCTGCGGGATCTTGAATTGCACGATGATGATTACTTGCTCAAGCCGTTTTCGGTGGCCGAGCTGGTGGCGCGGGTGCGTAAGTTACTCAGACGTGGGCGTAGTGCAAACCCGTAGTAGCTGGCGCAGCCTGCTACTACGGGATTGTCCTTGGCGCTTTATCGCAACCCATCCCGAAACTGCCCCGGTGTCATCCCGGTCCAGCGTTTGAAGGCGCGGCTGAAGCTGCCGGTGTCGGCGAAGCCCAGCAGGTAACTGATCTCGCTCAATGAGCACTGCGGGTCGCGCAGGTGCAGCAGCGCCAGGTTCTCCCGACACTCGTTGAGCAAGGTATCAAAACGACAGCCCTCATCGGCCAGATGCCGTTGCAGGCTGCGCAGGCTCAGGTGCAAGGTCTGGGCGATGTGTTCGGCAGAAGGTTCGCCTTCCGGCAATTGCGCTTCAATGGCCGAGCGGACCTTGCGTTCCCAAGTCAGCGGTTGCAGTTGCACCAGGGTGTGTTTGAGCATCGTTTCGTTGTGCTCGGCCAGCTCCGGGTTGGCGTCATCCAGATGACTGTCGAAATCGCTGACGGCAAACTCCAACCGGTCCTCGTCGGCGGCGAAAAAAATCGGCGCACGGAACACCGCATGCCAATGCTTCGGGTCCGCCGGTTCCGGTCGACGCAGATACACTGCTAACGGTGCGTAATCCCGGCCCAGGCGGTTGCGGCAGGTACGGACATAGATCGCCGCGAAGGCATCGATGGCCTCGAACGCCGGTCTCGGGCTGCCCTCAGGGACCCTCAAATGAAAACAATAGCGCTCGCCAACCTGGTTCAACTCCAGCTCCAGCGCATCGCTGACCACCTGGTGGTAACGCACGATCCGCTCGAAGACTTCCCGCAGGCTGCCGCTGGCCACCAGCGCATAACCCAGGGCGTGAAACGTGGTCGGGCTGACGAAGCGTGAGACCCGAAGGCCAATTGCCGGATCGCCGCTGGCCTTGACCGCCACTTCCCACAGACGCGTGGTGGCAGATAGCGGATAACGGGCGTTCGGGTCGTCCATCAGTTGCGGGTCGAGGCCGGCTTCGCGGCACAGTGCGTCGCTGTCGAGGCCAAGGGCGTCGAGTTGCTTGCGCAGGGCGCGGGTCCAGCTGGCGAGGGAGGTGGGTTCAATCATGATGATTGGCGCTTCCGGTCAACAGGTTGGCGTTCACGGCTACAGCCCTGCGCAGGTGAGCAGGGCAGGATGCGAACATCAATAACCAGAGGATGGAAGCATGTACGGTACTTCTGCAAGTCCCACGCGCCTGAATGCACAGCAACGATCAGCGCATATTCGTGAAGTGGTACTGGCCCGAGGCACAGAATTGCGTAAACGCTACCCGATTCTTAATCATCAGGACGCCCTTGGCGCGGGTATTCTGGCCTTTGCGCTGGCCGGGATGATCGGCTCGGCGACGCTCTACCTCACCGGTCTAATGGCCTGGTGGGTGTGCTTGCTGTTGAACGCATTTTTCGCCTCGTTGACCCACGAGCTGGAACACGACCTGATTCACAGCATGTATTTTCGCAAGCAGCGGCTGCCCCACAACCTGATGCTGGCGCTCGTCTGGCTGGCGCGGCCGAGCACCATCAATCCGTGGATTCGCCGGCATCTGCACCTCAACCACCACAAGGTTTCCGGCACTGAAGCCGACATGGAAGAACGCGCGATCACCAATGGCGAGCCGTGGGGCATCGCGCGGCTGCTGATGGTTGGTGACAATGTGATGTCCTCGTTGATCCGGGCCCTGCGGGCCAAGACCTGGACGCACAAGATCAGCATCCTCAAGCGCACGCTGAAAGTCTACGAATCGCCCAGGCTTGATGAGTTGTCCTCGAGGGCCTCTTCGCGGGCAAGCCACGGTTGCACATTAGATTTGTTTATATTCCTTTAAGGTCTTAACAAATAGCTTCTTATTCCTTAGAGGATATAGCTCTGGTCCCTATAATCGGCCACGAACAGACACGTAGCCGGAGGGCTCCCGATGCGCAACGAATCAATTCGCTATCTGATCGTGCCGGGCTGGCAAGGATCGCCAGAAGACCATTGGCAAAGCCATTGGCAGAACAGTTTGCCAAACAGTGCGCGCGTGGAGCAGGCCGACTGGCTGACACCGCGTCGCGAAGATTGGGTCGCGGCGTTGGCCGAGGCGATTGCCGCTGACAGTACGCCGGTGATCCTGATCGCCCACAGCCTGGGTTGCATCACCGTTGCTCATTGGGCTGCACAGGCGCCAGTGAGCTTTTTACGTCAGGTCCGCGGGGCCTTGCTGGTCGCTCCAGCCGATGTCGAACGCCCTGCCTGCGTGCCGGCCTTGCGCAACTTTGCACCAATCCCGACGCACCTGTTGCCGTTCCCCAGCCAAATCGTCAGCTCGGACAACGACAGCGCCGTGAGTGCCGCCCGTGCCCTTGAGCTGGCCCGCAACTGGGGCGCCGAAGCCGGAATTCTGGCGGGTGCCGGCCACATCAATGTGAAGTCCGGCCACCAACGCTGGGAGCAGGGCTTCGCCTACCTCTACCGTCTGCAAAATCGCATGGAACAGCATTCCCTGCGTCGCGCTTGAATCTTTTATTTTTTTACGCCCCCGTCTGCCGGCGGATTTGGGCGGGAGTCTGCCATGAGCCTGCATGAAACCTTCGGTCAGCCGTTGCTGACCTTTCCCGACGCGGAAAAAAGTCCGCTGAGCATTCGCGCCAAGGCGCTGGTATTCGTCGACCCGCGTTCGCGGCAGCTGCGCCAGGAACTGGAGCAATTGGCACCACGTTCGATCTCTGTGCTGATCCGTGGTGAAACCGGCACCGGTAAAGAACTGCTGGCGCGACATATCCACCGTGCCAGCGACCGAGGTGGTCTGTTCGTCTCGGTCAACTGCGGGGCGATCAGCCCGACGTATGCCGATGCCGAGTTATTCGGCTATGCCGCCGGCAGTTACGCAGGGTCGGCCAGCAGTCGGGCCGGCTGGTTCGGTTCCGCCAATGGCGGCACCTTGTACCTGGACGAAATCGGCGACCTGCCGTTGCCGATCCAGAACAAGTTGCTCGCGGCGCTGGAGAATCATGAAGTCACCCGCGTTGGTTCCCAGCAGCCGAGCCCGGTGGATGTGCGGTTGGTGGCGGCCACGAGCATCGACCTGGCTCAGGCGGTGAGTGCCGGGAAATTCCACGAGCGGCTCTATCACTACCTCAGCGAAGGTCAGCTGGAGCTGCCGGCGTTGCGCGAACGGGTCGGCGATATCCTGTCGCTGGCCGAGTATTTCCTTGGCATCTACAGCCAGCGCCTGGACCTGCCGGTACCGTTGATCAGCGAAGCGGCGCAGCAGCTGCTGGAACAACACAGCTGGCCGGGCAATACCCGTGAGCTGGAGAACGTCATTCACTTTGCGCTGCTGGTCAGCAGTGGCGACGAGATTTTGCCGGAGCATCTCAATCTGCCAGAAAGCCTGGCGCCGTTGCCGTTGATCGAGCAACAGGTAGGGCGAATCATCAGCGGCGGATCTGCTACGCAATTGGTCGCCCTGAAAAGCTCGCTCGAACGGCTTGTGCGGTCCCTGTAGGTTGCGGTGTAGAGCGGTCGACGTCTGTATGAATAAAATGGAATATGAAAGTGAATAAAAGATATTGTTCGGGAATAAAAAAACTCGGTATTGTCCGCTCCACGTCAGCGATAGCATTTCACTGGCACTTCACTTGAAGCCGTCGTCGATGACGACCGTGATTTCCGATAAGGACACTGCATGAAAAAGGTTCTGTTGTTCACCGCATTGGCGGCTGCCCTGACCGCAGGTTTGGCTCAGGCCAACGAGAAACTGGTGGTTGCCGCAACCCCGGTTCCACACGCCGAGATCCTCGAGCTGGTCAAGCCGGCCCTTGCCAAAGAGGGCGTGGATCTGGAAGTCAAAGTCTTCACCGACTACGTACAACCGAACGTGCAGGTCGATCAGAAGCGTCTGGACGCCAACTACTTCCAGACCCTGCCGTACCTGAAAAGCTTCAACGACGGCAAAGGCACTAACCTGGTGACCGTGATTGGCGTTCACGTCGAACCTTTCGGCGGTTACTCGAAGAAAGTCAAAACCCTGTCCGAACTGAAGGACGGCGCGACCATCGCCATCCCGAACGAAGGCAGTAACAGCGGCCGTGCGTTGATCTTGCTGCAGAAGGCCGGTCTGATCGAATTGAAAGACCCGAAAAACGCTCTTGCCACCCCGAAAGACATCGCCAGGAACCCGCACAACTTCAAGTTCAAAGAGCTTGAATCGGCCATGCTGGCGCGTGTGCTGGATCAGGTTGACCTGGACATGATCAACACCAACTACGCGCTGGAAGCTGGTCTGAACCCGGCCAAGGACGCACTGGTCATCGAAGGTGCCGACTCGCCGTATGTGAACTTCCTGGTGGCCCGTCCAGACAACAAGGACAGCGTTGCCATCCAGAAACTCGCCAAGGCGCTGACCAGCCCGGAAGTGAAAGCCTTCATCGCGAAGAAATACAGCGGCGCAGTGCTGCCGGCGTTCTGATTCAGCGCGCGTTCTAGCGCAAAAAAGCCTTCAAGGTTTCAACGTCGACGGCTGGTACAGCGTCGGCGTTTTTTATTGGGCGCGATTCTTTTAGTGCCAATGCACAGATCAAGCGGTTATTTCGATCGTTCCCACGCTCCTGCGTGGGAATGCCTCACCGGACGCTCTGCGTCTGCTCTTGTGACGCGGAGCGTCACGGGCTGCATTCCCACGCAGAGCGTGGGAACGATCCGGGGCTTGCTGTTACGCCGTGATCAAGCGGTTACCTAGCAGTTCTGCCAGGTAGTCGATGGGTTGATGCCCGTGCAATCTAAGCCTTCTTCACACGAAGGATCAGAGCATGGCGAAGCCGAAAACTCTTTTGTGCCGTTACAACTATGACCCGCTGGATCGCCTGACTCGACTTACACCTTCAGGGCAAGGGGATGTGCAGCGGTTTTATACCCTTGCACATCTGACCACTGAGCTTCAGGGCCCGGCGTCGCAGACAGTGTTCCAGCAAGGCACTCAATTGCTCGCTCTACAGCAGCGACAAGGTGATGAGGTCAATAGCCAGTTGTTGGCTACCGATCAGCAACGCTCGGTCTTGCACGCCGTCGATGGGGCTCGGCACCTACAAAAGGTCTATACGCCTTATGGCCATCGACACGCTGAAAATGGCCTGAGCAGCCTCCTCGGTTTTAACGGCGAGCGCCTCGACCCGGTGACCGGGCACTATCTGCTGGGCAACGGGCATCGGGCGTTCAACCCGGTGTTGATGCGTTTCAACAGCCCGGACAGGTTGAGCCCGTTTGGTCGGGGCGGGTTGAACCCGTATGCGTATTGTTTGGGGGACCCGGTTAACCGGAGTGATCCAAGTGGACAGGAATCAGTGGAATCTTGGTTGTTCCTGGGATTGGGAGTGATCGGGCTGGCCGCTACGGTGGTGGGTGCATTCCCCACGATCAGTTTCCTTGAGGCTGTCAAATCATTAAAGAAGGGGCAGATTACTCGCAGGGCTGTCGCCAAAGTGGTTGCAACGCCCGTAGGCATCGTCGCATCAGGGGTAAGCGTTGCCAGGCTCTCGTTGAATACTGAAAGTCCAGACTCTTCAGATTCAAAAAAAATGCTCTACGCTGGCATCGTGCTGGCTGGTTTGTCGTTTCTCGGCGCAGGAGGCGCGACCTTTTTGAGCTGGCGTGCGAGTCGCAGGGCTAAAGCTCTTGGTTTGCAGAAACCGACGTTTAGTAATGTAGCTTTGCAGACCGACGAATTAAATACCCCATTGGCTTCCAACTCGCCAGCGTCGTCGATAGCTCAACGCTCGCCGAGAAGGCCGCAGGCACCGGGACCATATACTCCTTCCGCTCCACTACGATCGCCCATCAACCAGATCGGCTTTGAAGGCGATCAACAAGGATCTGAACGGTGGCCAGTTTCCCCCAGGACGTTGAATATTAAAGAAATACGAGAAGGTTTTTGAGAAGGAGGCGAGGGATGACCTCAATCCGGCCAATGCCACGCTGGCTCATCCAGCATTCCTTGGCCAACGATTTCGGTCTGACCAAAATTCTTCTCCAGCACGATGGAATTGCACTCCGGGTCTTGCTGCAGCGCCGCAATCAAGCGGCTGGCGTGGGACACCACCCACACCTGGCATTGCTCTGACGCACGGAGGCTTCGACGGCCACTTCTCCATTTCGCATGCGTCGCGAGAGGTTTGCCGGCCCAGCCCAGAACAACGAATCCAGCCCGCCCTCACGGGCCAGCGCGTTAATCACGCCGCCTTGGGCCGTCTCGGACAACAACCGCAATGCGCGGTACAAATTGGACTTGCCGCTGCCGTTGGGGCCGGTAATCAGATTCAACCGTTCGAGTGGGATCACCAATTTATTGATCGAGCGGTAATTGGCCACCGCAAGGGTTTTGAGCATCGTGGGTTTCCGGCTGCGTGGTCCGGCAGTTTGCCTTATTACCTATCAGTTAAGGGTGACAGCGATCCAATGTGGTACAGAGGTAAAGTACACAGGTTCAACTCTGTTCTAAGCTCACAATCGTATCGTCACGTGTCCGCCCGCATCACGCAAAGGAGTCTGCATGGCTGGTCCCGGATTGAAATGGTTCGTTGGCGTGGGTCTCTTTGCCCTATTGACCGCGTGCGGCGATAAAAAACCGGTCGAGCGCGAGCACCCACGGGTGTTTGTGCAAGTTGTGCAGCCTGCCGATTTTGCGGCGTCCGTGACCCTCACCGGCGATGTCCAGGCGCGGGTTCAGACCGAGTTGTCGTTTCGTGTCGGCGGCAAGATCATCCAGCGGATGGTCGATGTCGGTGATCGCGTATCTGCCAGACAAGTATTGGCCAGACTCGATCCCAAAGACCTGCAAACCAACGTCGATTCGGCCCAGGCGCAGGTTGTCGCCGAACAGGCGCGGGTCAAGCAGACCAGCGCGGCGTTTGTGCGACAGCAGAAACTCTTGCCCAAGGGCTACACCAGTCGCAGCGAATACGACGCCGCCCAGGCCGCGTTGCGCAGCAGTCAGAGCGCCTTGAGCGCTGCTCAGGCGCAGTTGGCCAACGCCCGCGAGCAACTTGGCTACACCTCGCTGTTCGCCGATGCGCCGGGGGTGATTACTGCGCGTCAGGCCGAAGTCGGGCAGGTGGTGCAAGCTACGGTGCCGATTTTCAGCCTGGCCCGGGACGGCGAGCGAGATGCAGTATTCAACATCTATGAGTCGCTGTTGGCCGAGCCGCCGACGGACAGAACGGTGGTGGTCAGCCTGCTCGACAATCCGAAGATCAAGGCCACTGGCACGGTCCGTGAAATCACCCCGGCGGTCTCCGCACAGACCGGCACGGTGCAGGTCAAGGTGACCTTGAACGAGCTGCCGGCGGGCATGCAGTTGGGCTCGGTGGTCAGCGCCACGGCCAAGCCTCCAGGCAAATCCGCCGTCGAGCTGCCGTGGTCGGCCTTGACCAAAAAACTCAGCGATCCGGCCGTGTGGGTGGTGGCTGACGACGGCAGGGCGCAGTTGCACACGGTCACGGTCTCACGTTACCTGACGGGCAAAGTGATCATCAGCGAGGGGCTGAGCGGTGGCGAAAAAGTCGTGACGGCCGGTGGGCAATTGTTGCACCCCGGGATGTTGGTGGAGATCGTCGCAAGGTCCGGGAAGGGCCCGACCCAACCGCCGGGAGTCCAGCCATGAAGCGCCTGCTCGTGCTGATCTCCGCCAGTGTTCTGCTCGCCGCCTGCTCAAAAAAAGAGCCGCCCCCGGAGCCGGTGCGCCCGGTACTGTTCATTGAGGTCCAAGCGGAATCGCAAGAAAACCTCGGACGTTTCGCCGGGAGCATTCAGGCGCGTTTTGAAAGCAATATCGGCTTCCGCGTGCCAGGGCGCATTGCCCGGCGCAACGTCGATGTGGGTAGCGAAGTCCAGAAGGGTGCCTTGCTCGCGACTCTCGACCCCACCGATCAACAGAACCAGCTGCGCGCCAGCCAGGGCGATCTGGCGCGGATCGAGGCGCAATGGATCAACGCTCAGGCCAACGCCCGGCGACAGCAGGAACTGTTCAACCGTGGGGTCGGCGCCCAGGCGCAACTGGACGCAGCCCAGACCGACCTGAAAACCACCAGCGCATCGTTGGAACAAGCCAAGGCATCAGTCAGCCAGGCCCGCGATCAGCTCAATTACAGTGAACTGCGCGCTGACCACGCGGCCATCGTCACCGCCTGGAATGCCGAAGCCGGGCAGGTGGTCAGCGCCGGTCAGCAAGTGGTGACCCTGGCGCGGCCGGACATCAAGGAGGCGGTGATCGACCTGCCCGCGACCCTGGCCGAACGACTGCCCGCCGACGTGGTGTTCAAAGTGGCCGCGCAGCTCGACCCGGGCATCAACACCACTGCCACCGTGCGCGAGATCGAACCGCAGGCGCAAAGCGCGACTCGCACCCGGCGTGCGCGTTTGACCCTGGCCGAGACACCGCAGGGGTTTCGCTTGGGGACTGCCATCAGCGTGACCCTCAGTTCGGCCATCGAGCCGCGTATCGAATTGCCGCTCAGTGCCTTGCAGGAAGTCGACGGCAAGAGCCGGATCTGGGTCATCGACCCCCAGACGCAAACCGTTTCGCCCCGTGACGTCACACTCGTCAGCCGTGACGACAGCACGGTCGTCCTGGCAACCGGCGTCAAGGCCGGTGAGCGGGTGGTCAGCGCCGGTGTGAACAGCCTCAAGCCGGGGCAGAAAGTCAAAATCGATGAGGAAAGCCCGCGATGAAAGGGAGTTTCAACTTATCCGAATGGGCCCTCAAACATCAGTCCTTTATCTGGTACCTGATGTTCGTCGCGTTGCTGATGGGCGTCTTCTCGTACATGAACCTGGGCCGCGAGGAAGACCCCTCGTTCACCATCAAAACCATGGTGATACAGACCCGTTGGCCTGGCGCGACCCAGGAAGAAACCCTCAAGCAGGTCACTGACCGCATCGAGAAAAAACTCGAAGAACTCGACTCTCTCGACTATGTGAAGAGCTACACCCGACCCGGCGAGTCGACCGTGTTTGTGTTCCTGCGCGACACCACCAGCGGCAAGGACATCCCGGAAATCTGGTACCAGGTGCGCAAGAAGATCAACGACATTCGCGGTGATTTCCCGCAGGGGTTACAGGGGCCTGGGTTCAACGATGAGTTTGGCGATGTCTACGGCTCGGTGTACGCCTTCACCGCCGACGGTCTGACGATGCGCCAGTTGCGCGACTACGTGGAACAGGTCCGCGCCGAGATTCGTGAAGTGCCGAACCTGGGCAAAGTCCAGATGATTGGCGAGCAGGACGAAGTGCTCTACCTGAATTTCTCTACACGCAAACTCGCAGCCCTCGGTATCGATCAGCGCCAGGTGGTGCAAAGCCTGCAAGCGCAAAACGCTGTGACTCCCGCCGGGGTGATCGAGGCCGGTCCTGAACGCATTTCGGTGCGCACCTCGGGGCAGTTCGCTTCGGAGAAAGACCTGGCCAGCGTCAATCTGCGGCTCAATGACCGCTTCTATCGGTTGGCCGACGTCGCCGAGATCAGCCGCGGCTACGTTGACCCGGCGACGCCGATGTTCCGTTTCAACGGTCAGCCGGCCATCGGTCTGGCCATCGCCATGAAAAAGGGCGGCAATATTCAGGCCTTCGGCAAGGCCCTGCATCAACGTATGGACGACCTCACTGCCGACCTGCCGGTGGGCATCGGCGTACACAAGGTTTCCGATCAGGCCGAAGTGGTGGAAGAAGCGATCGGTGGCTTTACCAGCGCCTTGTTCGAAGCCGTGGTGATCGTGCTGATCGTCAGTTTCATCAGCCTCGGCGTGCGCGCCGGACTGGTCGTGGCCTGCTCTATTCCGCTGGTGCTGGCGATGGTCTTTGTCTTCATGGAATACAGCGGTATCACCATGCAGCGGATTTCCCTCGGCGCCTTGATCATCGCCCTCGGGCTGTTGGTGGACGACGCGATGATTACTGTCGAGATGATGGTTACGCGTCTGGAAAAAGGCGAGTCCAAGGAAGACGCGGCGACCTTTGCCTATACCTCGACCGCATTCCCGATGCTCACCGGCACCCTGGTGACCGTGGCCGGCTTCGTGCCCATCGGTTTGAACGCCAGCTCCGCCGGGGAATACACCTTCACCCTGTTCGCGGTCATCGCCGTGGCGATGCTGTTGTCGTGGATTGTCGCGGTATTGTTCGCCCCGGTTATTGGCCTGCACATCCTCAGCACCGAGGTCAAACCCCACTCTGCAGAACCAGGGCGCATCGGCCGCGCCTTCAACGGCGGGCTGCTGTGGTGCATGCGCAATCGCTGGTGGGCGATTAGCCTCACCGTGCTGCTGTTCGTGCTCGCGGTGTTCTCCATGCGCTTTGTGCAGAACCAGTTCTTCCCGTCTTCGGACCGGCCGGAAATTCTTGTCGACCTGAACCTGCCGCAAAACGCCTCGATCAACGAAACCCGTCTGGCGGTAGACCGCCTCGAAGCGACCTTGAAAGACGACCCGGACATCGTCCGCTGGAGCTCCTACATCGGCGAGGGCGCGATTCGTTTCTACCTGCCCCTCGACCAGCAATTGCAGAACCCCTACTACGCGCAATTGGTGATCGTCAGCAAAGGCCTGAAAGAGCGCGCTGCGCTGACGCAACGCCTGAAAAAACGCCTGCGCGAAGATTTCGTCGGTATTGGCAGTTTTGTTCAAGCGCTGGAAATGGGCCCGCCGGTGGGCCGGCCGATCCAGTATCGGGTCAGCGGCAAAGACATCGACCAGGTGCGCAAACACGCCATTGATCTGGCGACCATGCTCGACAACAACTCGCACATCGGCGAGATGATTTATGACTGGAACGAACCGGGCAAAGTCCTGCGCATCGACATCGCCCAGGACAAGGCGCGGCAGCTGGGGTTGTCGTCGGATGATGTGGCGAAGTTGATGAACAGCATCGTCAGCGGCTCGAAGGTGACTCAGGTGCATGACGACATCTACCTGATCAACGTGGTCGGTCGTGCCATAGATGCCGAACGTGGTACGCCGGAAACCCTGCAAAATCTGCAGATCGTCACTCCGGGCGGCACCTCGATTCCGCTGCTGGCGTTCGCCAGCGTGCGTTATGAGCTTGAACAGCCATTGGTCTGGCGCCGCGACCGTAAACCGACCATCACCATCAAGGCCGCAGTGCGCGACGAGATTCAGCCGACGGATCTGGTCAAACAGTTGAAACCTGATATCGACAAATTCGCCGCCGCGTTGCCAGTCGGCTATTCGGTCGCGACCGGCGGTACGGTAGAGGCAAGCAGCAAGGCCCAGGGGCCGATTGCCAAAGTCGTGCCGCTGATGCTGTTCCTGATGGCGACCTTCCTGATGATCCAGCTGCACAGCGTGCAGAAGTTGTTCCTGGTGGCCAGCGTCGCGCCGCTGGGGCTGATCGGCGTGGTCCTGGCGCTGATCCCCACGGGCACGCCCATGGGCTTTGTGGCGATCCTCGGGATCCTCGCGTTGATCGGCATCATCATCCGCAACTCGGTGATCCTGGTAACCCAGATCGAGGAGTATGAGCGTGATGGCTATGCCCCCTGGGACGCCGTGGTGCAAGCCACCGAACACCGCCGCCGACCGATTCTGCTCACCGCCGCAGCCGCCAGTATGGGGATGATCCCCATCGCCCGCGAAGTGTTCTGGGGCCCGATGGCCTACGCGATGATCGGCGGCATCATCATTGCGACACTGCTGACGTTGTTGTTCCTGCCGGCGCTGTATGTGGCCTGGTACAAGATCAAGGAGCCGAAGAAGGTGGTGGCCTGAAGAGATTTTGATCGTTCCCACGCGCAGCAAAGGAATGCCGCCATGGACGCTCTGCGTCCGATCCTGTCGAATCAGGCTTTGCGCCAGACACTCGCCAGCCACGGCTGTTGCTCGCGCGGTAGTCCCGCCGGCCGATAGTAATGCTCCAGCTCGACAAACCCTGCGTCATTCAACAACCTGCGCCACGACTCCAGATCGTGATACGCGCCATAACGCGGGCCATTCCAGCCTTCCTGGTTTTCCCCGCGTGGGTTGGAGCTGAACAGCACGCCGCCGGGTTTCAACGTCGCGTGCAGTCGCTTCAGAATCCGAGGTAATTCCTGCCCGGGAATATGAAACAGCGCTGCGTT
Source organism: Pseudomonas sp. GW821-FHT07G10 (assembly GCF_059418545.1). NCBI lineage: Bacteria > Pseudomonadati > Pseudomonadota > Gammaproteobacteria > Pseudomonadales > Pseudomonadaceae > Pseudomonas > Pseudomonas sp. GW821-FHT07G10. The sequence goes on from NZ_JBWKQB010000001.1 coordinate 41,232, forward strand.
GGCAAAGATCCCGTCGAAACGCTCGACAGGCAGGTCGAGCTTGAGAAAGTCTTGCTGCCAGACCTCGCAACCGCTGTCTTCGCGAGCCATCTGCGCAAAACGTTCCGAGCCGTCGAGGCCGATAGCAATGTGACCCATACGCTTAAACGTTTGCAGATCGCGTCCCGGGCCACAACCGAAGTCGAGAATCGTGAACGGTGCTTCGCCCTGAATATGCCGCAACAGCGCGGCGATGTTCTGGCTGACGTCGTGGTCGCGAGTGCCTTCGCGGAAGCTCTCTGCTACCTCGTTGTAGTGGCCCAGAGTGGTGGAAGTAATCTGATCGAGGTCGGTCGGGGCGAGTTTCATGGACGTCTGCGCAGGCGAGGGTGAGTTCGCCAAATATACCTCATGGTTCAGTCAACCGTTGGCGCGGTCAATCGCGAGCAATCGAGCGTCGACCGGCTGCTCCTACAGGTGATCGGGTACCCCTGTAGGAGCGAGCTTGCTCGCGATAGCGGCTGAACGGTCGCCGAAGATTTCAGATTGATGCGGCGTTACTGCGAGGTCCCAGGTGCTCGATGGATTGGTCGACCATGGCTTTGGCGATTTCGAGCAGATGCCACACGGCGAAGACCATGGCGCGTTCGGTGCCTTTGAGGTGATCCCCGCACTCGTAAGCCGTGACCGATGCACAGCGCAGCAAGTCGGCGGTGTAGAGCATCGAATCTTCGAAACTCACATCCTTGCTGACGTTGTAAAACCGCAGTTCGTCAGACGCGGATGGGTTGGCATCGGGCAGGTAGTAATCCAGGGCGCGATACAGCGCGGCACGGTCCTTGAGCAGGTCGCGGGTGAAGGCGTTGTCCATTGAAGGGGTGACGGGTGGAACGGGTGGGTCGGGGGTGATTTTGTCCATGGTGTAGCTCCTATATCGTTAATGGAGCTGCAACCCAACACTTGCACGCGAAAGGGTGGCAGCTGTGCGCAGGTGTGCAAGACCGAGGATATAGGACTCGGCAGACCCGAAGGTCTCCCACGCACAGCCACCATTGAACGATTCCACGGGCGAAAAAAATCGCCGCAAACGAAGAGTGGCTGATGCGCTATATCACTCGGACTTGCACGTCCGGTCACCGAATTGGCGATGACGGAGCGAAGGCTAGCCGCCCGATGTGATAGGCGCAAGGCCGCAGGATTTTCTAGGAAACGTCCTGCAAATGAAAGGGATTTGCCTTGCAGGCCATTGAAAACCACGAGTGCTGCGCACTCGATCGCGAGCAATCGAGCGTCGACCGGCTGCTCCTACAGGGACCGCGTTTGATCGTTCCCACGCTCCTGATTGGTGAGTTCAGCGCTTGTTCAATCTGCGCGCCAGCCGATCTCCGCCCAGTTGAATCACCGCCACCAGAATCACCAACAGTACAATTACAGTGAGCATGATCTGGCTATCAAACCGCTGATATCCATACCGATAAGCAATATCGCCCAAGCCTCCTGCACCAATCGCTCCGGCCATGGCCGATGAGTTGATCATGGTCACCAGGGTGATGGTGAAACCGCCGATGATCCCTGGCAGCGCTTCCGGCAACAGCACGTGCCAGACAATGTGCCAGCGCCGGCAACCCATGGCCTGGGCGGCCTCGATCAGGCCGTGGTCGACTTCGCGCAAACTGACTTCGGCGATGCGCGCGAAGAACGGCGTGGCGGCGATGGTCAGCGGTACCACCGCCGCCCACACGCCATACGTGGTGCCAACGATCAGTCGGGTGAAGGGAATCAGGGCGACCATCAGAATCAAAAACGGAATCGAGCGGAACAGATTGACGAAGGCACCCAGCGCCCGATTCAGCATGGGCGCTTCATAGATTTCACCTTTGGAACTGGTGACCAGAATCACTGCCAGCGGAATACCCGCCAGCAGCGCGATCAGCGACGACACGCCGACCATCAGGAACGTGTCGATGACGCCCTGAAGTAAACGATCAAACCACATAGCCCAGCACCTCGACCTGTTGTGCCCATTGCCTGGCACGTTGGCGCAACTCTGCCGCGCCGTGAGACGAGTTCGTCACCGCCAACAGCAGCTCGCCCAACGCGTGTCCTTGAATCCGCTCCACACCGCCCTGCAGCAGACGCACACGGCCGCCGAGGGCGCTGAACAAGGCCGCCAGATCCGGTTCGTCAGCCGTGCTACCGGTGAATTGCAGGCGCAGCACTACGGCGGCTTGCGATGATTGCGGTTGCGCTTGCAGGCGGCTTTTCAGTTCATCCGGCAAGCCGTGTTGCAACGGCGCGAGCAAGGTTTTACTGACCTCGTGCTGCGGGTTGCCAAAGACTTCCCAGACCGGCCCTTGCTCGACAATTCGTCCGTGTTCGAGCACCACCACTCGATCACAGATATCGCGGATGACCGCCATTTCATGGGTGATCAGAATGATGGTCAGGCCGAGCCGTTGATTGATCTCGCGCAGCAGGCCGAGGATCGATTGAGTGGTCTGCGGGTCCAGCGCCGACGTGGCTTCGTCACAGAGCAGAATCGCCGGGTCATGGACCAGCGCCCGGGCGATCCCTACGCGCTGTTTTTGCCCACCGGAAAGCTGCGCCGGATAGGCCTTGTGCTTGTCGTGCAGGCCCACCAGTTCCAGCAATTCGCGGACTTTTTGCTCGCGTTGTTCCTTGGGTACGCCTGCGACCTTGAGTGGCAACTCGATGTTCTGCCAAACAGTCTTGGCCGACATCAGATTGAAGTGCTGAAAGATCATGCCGATGCGTCGCCTCAGCGCCACCAGATGGTCTTCATCGAACTCACCGATGTCCACCTGATCGATCAGCACCCGGCCCGAACTTGGCTGCTCCAGACGGTTGATGGTGCGGATCAGCGACGACTTGCCGGCACCGCTGCGGCCAATGATGCCGAACACTTCGCCGCGCTGGATGGCCAGATCGATGCCGTGCAAAGCGTTGACCGGGCCATATTGGCCTTCGTAGGTTTTGCCCAGGCCGATAAAGCGCACGTGAGCACGGTTCAGCTCTGGGTGCAGCTCCGTTTTTTCCGCGCTGCGCGGTGGTGGGTCACCCTGTCTGCGTTGGGCGGTTGCTGTGCTCATGCTTAACCTTCCCAGCCGGCTTGGTAGAGCTTGCCGTGCGCTTTGTCCAGGGCCGCGCGCACGGCAGGCGAATGCTGGTAAATGTCGACGAACTTGATCAGCCGCGGATCGGTTTTGCTCTTGGGCTGGATCACGAACTGGATCACATATTCCTTGTGATCCAGGCCGTCAAACAGCAAGGCAGACTCGGCATTGAAGGTTTTCGCCAGGCGAATATAGGCCGGGTATCCCTGTACCAGATCGGCGTCGTCATAGGCACGCACCAGTTGCACGGCTTCGACCTGAAGGATTTTCAGTTTCTTCGGGTTGGCGATGATGTCGTCTTCGGTGGCCTTGTAGCCGACTCCGGGTTTGAGGGTGATTAGCCCGGCTTTGGCCAGCAGCTGCAAGCCGCGCCCGCTGTTGATCGGGTCGTTGGCAATGGCAACGCTGGCGCCTTGTGGCAGCTCGTCGAAGCTTTTGTATTTCTTCGAGTAGAGGCCGACGTTGTTGATGATCCCAGGGGCGAAGGGCACCAGGTCAAAGCCCGCGGCGGCTTTGGCGTTTTCCAGGAACGGGATGTGCTGGAAATAGTTCACATCGATATCGCCAGAGGCAAGGCTGACGTTGGGTGCGATCCAGTCGCTGAATTCCACCAGCTCGACTTTCAGGCCTTGCTTACCGGCCTCGAAGACGGCGGCTTCCAGTGGAATGGCGAACGCGGCGGTGGTGCCGACTTTTAGCGGCGCGTCGGTGGCAAAAGCCACCGAGCTGAAGAGTCCGAGGGCGAGGGCCAGTGCTTTGACTGGGTGAGTGAGGACTTTGTTTTTCATGATGGGTTTCCAGTCAGTGCATAAATATGGATGTTGATCGTTCCCACGCTCCGCGTGGGAATGCCTCACTGGACGCTCTGCGTCCGCTCTTGTGACGCAGAGCGTCACAGGCTGCATTCCCACGCCCAGCGTGGGAACGATCAGGCTTGTCGGTAGTAGGCGCCGGTGTGTTGCACAGGCAAATGCGCCTTCCCGTGAAACAGCTTTTCTCGCAGGCTCCCGGTGTCATAGGCAGTCTTGTACGCCCCCCTGCGCTGCAACTCGGGGATCACCAGTTCGATGAAGTCGACATAGCTTTCCGGGGTGACGATGCGGGTCAGGTTGAAGCCGTCCAGACCGGTTTCGGCGATCCAGGATTCGAGCTCGTCGGCGACCTGTTCTGGCGAGCCGACCAAGGTGATGTAGCGCCCGCCCAAGGCGTGTTGTTCAAGCAATTTGCGTCGGGTCCAGTCGTTGTTTTGCAGGGTCTTGGTGGCGGACTGGATGGCGTTGCTTTTCACGTACCGGATCGGTTCATCCAGCTCGTATTCGGCGAAGTCGATGCCCGTGGAACTGGCGAAATGCGCGACGCCGGCCTCGGCACTGGCGTAGCTCAGGTATTCGGCCTGCTTGTTCCAGGCAAGCTCGCTGGTTTCGCCGACGATCACGTTCAACCCCATGAACACCTTGATGTCTTCGGGGTTGCGGCCGGCCCGGGCGGCACTGGCGCGGACTTTATCCACTTGCACCTTGGTCGACGCCTTGTTCTGCCCGCTGATAAACACGCATTCGGCATGCCGCCCGGCGAATTGCAAGCCGCGATCCGAGCTACCGGCCTGGAACAGCACCGGCGTACGTTGCGGCGAAGGCTCGCAAAGATGATAGCCCTCGACCTGATAGAACTCGCCGTGGTGCCGGACTTTGTGGACCTTTTCCGGCTGCGCATAGATTCGTTGCTGCGGGTCATTGAGCACCGCGTCGTTTTCCCAACTGCCTTCCCAGAGTTTGTAGAGCACTTGCAGGTATTCATCGGCCTGGTTGTAACGTTGGTCATGTTCGACCTGCTCGCTCAGGCCCATGGCCTTGGCGGCGCTGTCGAGGTAGCCGGTGACGATGTTCCAGCCGACCCGACCACGGCTCAAGTGATCGAGTGTCGACATGCGTCGGGCGAACAGATACGGCGGTTCACAGGTCAGGTTGGCGGTCAGGCCGAAGCCGAGGTTTTTCGTCACTGCGGCCATGGCCGAGACCAGCAGCAATGGGTCGTTGACCGGCAATTGGATCGACTCTTTGAGCGGCACGTTCGCCGAGTTTTGATACACGTCATAGACACCGACAATATCGGCAATGAACAACCCATCGAACAATCCGCGTTCCAGTAGTTGCGCCAGTTCGGTCCAGTATTCGATGGTTTTGTATTGGGTCGAATTGTCCCGCGGATGGGTCCACAGACCGTGGTTGATGTGCCCGATGCAATTCATGTTGAAGGCATTGAGCAGGATCTTCTTCTTGCTCATCAGATGGTCCCCCGCAGCGGCGGATTTTCATCGTTGAGGTAGTAATTACCGATGGCGTGGTATTTCCAGCGTACGGGGTCGTGCAGGGTGTGTACCCGCGCGTTGCGCCAGTGGCGGTCCAGGCCGTGCTCGGCCAGGGTTGCCTGGCTGCCGGCCAGTTCGAACAAGGTGCTGCCGGCTGCCAGGGAAATTTCGGTGCTGATGGCGCGGGCTTCGGCGATGGCAATGGATGCTGTGGCGACGGTTTGGGCGTTGGTTTGGGCTTGCGCCTTATCAAGAAATTCGCCGGCGCGCTCCAGCAGTGCCTCGGCAGCGTGCAGGCGAATGCTTAAGTGGCCGAAGCTCTTGAGGGTCAGTGGGTCTTCAGTGGCTTTGTCATTGCCCGAATCAATCCACGGCCGGGTTTTGGTTCGCACAAAGTGCAGCGCGTCTTCATAAGCGGCACGGGCGATGCCGGTGTCGATGGCCGCGTGGAGAATCTGTGCCAGCGGGCCGACCGGAGTCGGGCGCTCGAAGGCGCTCTGAAACGCGATCACATCCTCGGCCGCGACATACACGTTATCGAACACCACCGAGCCGCTGCCGGTGGTGCGTTGGCCGAAGCCGCTCCAGTCGTCGATCACGGTCAGGCCCTGGCTGTCGCGCGGCACAAAGGCCAGTTGCTGGACGCCGTTTTCATCCACCACGGAGGTCGGAATTCGCTGGGCGTAAATGGCGCCGGTGGCGTAAAACTTACGCCCATTAATGCGATAACCCTCGCCGTCGCGGTTCAGGCGGGTGACGCGGTCGTGGGCGGTTTTAGTGCCCAGTTCTGCAAGCGCATTGCCAAAACGCTGGCCAGCCAGTACTTCGGCGTAGAGACGTTTTTGCTGCTCGGGACTGCCGTTTACCCGCAGCACTTCGAGGGCATAAAAATGGTTCTGCGGAATCTGCCCCAGAGACGCATCGGCTTGGGCGATCAAGGCAATGACCTTGGCCAGGGTGATATTGGATACGCCAGCGCCGCCGTAGGCTCTCGGCACGCTGATACCCCACAGACCAGAGCGCGAAAACACCTCCAGTTCCGCAAGCGGCAGCCGGCGCTCGCAATCACGCCATACGCTGTCGCGTTTGAAGTCTTCGGCCAGGTCGCTGGCGACGATCAGGGCTTGTTCGTCGCTGGTTATGACCGCGACGCGTTGAGAAAGAGTCATGTGTTTCTCCAGAGATCTGCTCAAAAGTGTTCTGGTCGTCAGATCCAGGAATGCCGGGCCGGCAATGTTCCGTTCAAGTGATAGGCGCCGACGGCGTGATATTTCCAGCGCACCGGGTCGTGAAGGGTGTGTACGCGGGCGTTGCGCCAGTGGCGGTCCAGGTTGAATTCGGCGAGGGTCGCGCGGCTGCCGGCCAGTTCGAAAAGCTTTTCGCTGGCCAGCAGCGAAATTTCGGTGGTCAGCACTTTGGCTTCGGCCACGGCGATTGAGGCGCGGGCGGCGGACTCTGCGGTGACCGGCGCGGCGCGGACCTGATCCAGCACTTGTCCGGCCTTGCGCAGCAATGCTTCGGCGGCATGCAGTTCGATTTTCAGTTTGCCGATGTCGGCGATCACGTAGAGGTCATCACTGGCGCGCTCGACCTTGGCATCGATCCACGGCCGGGCACGTTCACGGACAAAACGAATGCTGTCGTCGATCGCCCCACGGGCAATGCCGGCATCGATGGCCGCCTGAATCAATTGCGACACGGCGCCCTGAATATTCGGGACTTCGGTCAACCGCCAGTTATCCACAACCAGCTCGGCTTCGACGGGGACGTTATTGAGCAGCACGGTGCCGCTGGCGGTGGTCCGCTGGCCAAAGCCTGACCAGTCATCGACGACGCGCAGGCCCGGCGTGCCACGGCGGACAAATGCCATGACTTGCTTGCCTTCATCGTTTAGCGCTTTGACGGTAATCCAGTGGGCGAACAAGGCGCCGGTGGAGTAGAACTTCTGACCGCTGATGACGAAACCGTCACCTTCGGCGGTGATCCGCGCTTTGAGTTCAAGGGTGTTTTTGGTGCCGCGCTCAGGCCCTGCATTGCCGATTCGCCAGCCCTGGAGCACGCTTTGGAACAGCTGTTCTTTTTGCCGCTCGGTGGCGCTGTCCAATAGCACATTGAGAATGCCGAACTGGTTCTGCGGGATCTGTCCCAAGGCCGGGTCGGCCGCGGAAATGATTGCGAACACCTCAGCCAGGGTGACGAATGAAACCTGCGGGCCGCCGAACTCACGGGGAATGGAAATACTGCCCAGGCCGCTGCGGGTGAACTGCTCGATTTCCGACCACGGTAACTTGCGCTGCTGGTCGCGCCGCGAAGCTTGCAGGCGGGCGATGTCAGCGAGTTCATGGGCGGCTTTCAGCGCTTCGGCGTCGTTACGCAAGATCCGTGCGGGCAACAACAGCGGGGCGATGTCCAGATCACTCTGGAGGGATGCATCTGCCAAATTAGACATCAGTGCCGCTCCTTGGCTGCAAGCAATGCCCTGGCGATCTGCACTCGGGTGATTGTGTTCCTGACCATACCTACCTCACATCTCATGGAAATGCCGCGAAAACTGCGGCGAAATCAAAAACAAGAAGGTCCGGTGGTCCGGTTTATATACCCTAATCGCGCATAAAAAATTAATAAACTAACTTTTAGGAATATACATAGAAGATCCATCACCAGCGCCCCGCCTCTGAAGCCGCAGCCTCAGAGCGGGCGGGGGTGTGAGCTCAGCGGCGTCTGGTTTCGGCGGCTTTAAGCACCGTCCTTACCGGCACTTTGCTGTATGGGTTGGTACAACCGATTTTCAATTTGCGGGCCGGCGCCCAGCGCGAGTTATTACCTACCCGGTCGAGAATGCAGTAGGTGATTTCCAGTTGATTGTCTTCCCCTGCCTCCAGAATGACTGCCGGCGGCACCCAGACGTTGATCGGTTTGCCGACCTCGTCGGCTTTGACCTTGGGCAGGTCCATGCGCACGTCACCCCAACGCAGGGTGATCTCATCCTCGGCGGCCATGTTCAGGTAAGGCTCGATGGTCAGGGGCACGCCGCGTTTGATCTGGCTGGGGTTGACTCCCTGGCGGCGGATCGGCTTGGGGATGCCCAGCGGTTCAAGGCACTGGTTTTCCTCGCCACAGAGCTGCGACGGCTGGCCGCCCGGGCAGTCGAGTTTGACCTGGACCCTGGTTGCCGCTGATAGTGCGGGACCGCGTCCTATCTGCATGACCCGATAATGAATCGACGCCGTTCCGCTGCGGATGAAGCTTTCCGGCACTCTCAGGCTGAGGGGTTCGCTGACGTCGGCTTGCGACAGTTGGCGAGACGCCACATAGCAGCCGTCCCAGAACAATTCGATGAGGTCGCCTTCGTCCATGCCCGCGTAGGGCTGTATATCGACCAGCAGATGAGCCGCGGCGATGACGCCTATGCCGTGTGTAAGATTGTGCGCCAGAGACGGAGCGCCAAGTTCTGGTTTTGCCGAGGTACGTGTCATGTCGTGCTCCTTGAAAGCGTGCTGCGAAATCCGTTTCGGGCAAGAACACACCTTAAGTGTCAAACCTTTACCTGTATCACGCCACGCAAGTAACAAAGTGATAAATCCGTTAATTTTTAAGTTCAGAGCAGGTAATTGGACCCGATATGTTTTTTTAGCTAAGGAGGCAGAAGAGTTTGTGTCAAGTCGATGGGTAAGCAAACTTATCGATCTGTACTTATTCAGAAAATCCCTACATGCAATTGGCATTTTAGTGCGTATTCCAAATGATTTTTACCCAGAGGCTATGGTTTCAAGGCGTCGCAATGCCGGGCGATAAAGCCGGACAAACGGCAGTCATGATTGTTATGGTTTTTTGAGGAGTGTGTGCAGCTAGAGATGTGTTTGCGGGCAGCATACAATTATTAACGGTGCTGCCGAGCGGCTCATATGATTGGGGTGGGGCGTTGTTGATTAACAAGAGTTCAGTAAGCGCTGCTTTCCTTTATGCGGCGCGACTGGGCACCTGGGGCTGAAGCAACGTAACTATCTGAAAATAAAGTGGCGAGGGAAGAGGGTAAAACTTAAAAACAAACATGTTACAGCGAGATTCGCTCCATCCTTGGGGCGAGTTATTGGGTCCGATAATTAAATATCGACGGTCAGAAACTTGCTGAGAAACTGCCGGGTGCGTGCTTCTTTCGGATTGGCGAACAACGCTTTGGCTTCTCCCTGCTCGACGATCACACCTTTGTCGAAAAACACCACACGGTTGGCCACATCCCGGGCAAAGCTCATTTCGTGGGTGACGATCACCATGGTGCGTTTTTCTTCGGCCAGGCTACGGATGGTCGCCAGTACTTCGCCAACCAGTTCCGGGTCCAGGGCTGAGGTGGGCTCATCGAACAGGATCACCTCCGGCTCCATAGCCAGCGCCCGGGCAATCGCGACACGCTGTTGCTGCCCACCAGAAAGCCTGCGCGGGTAAGCGTCTTCCTTACCAGCCAGACCCACCTTGGCCAGCAACGAGCGGCCCAAAGCGATTGCTTTATCCCTGGGCATTTTTTTTACCACCAGCGGGCCTTCGATAACGTTTTCAAGCGCCGTGCGATGGGGGAACAAGTTGAAGTTCTGGAACACGAAACCTACGTGCTGGCGCAACCTGCGCACCAGGCTTTGCTGCTGGTTCAACGGACGGCTGCCATCAATTTCGATATCGCCGACCTTGATCCGGCCACTGCTGGGTTCTTCGAGAAAGTTCAGGCAGCGCAGGAAGGTCGTTTTGCCCGACCCGCTGGGCCCGATGATTGCGACTACCTCACCCTCCTCGACCCGTAGGTCGATGCCGTTGAGGACCGTCTGACCTTTGAATTGCTTCGTCAGTTTTTCAACCACAATCATGCGTTCAAGACTCCTGGTCGTGCCGATTGACCCGCTCTTCCAGACGGTTCTGCAGGTGCGCGAGCAGGCTGGCCAGAATCCAGTAAATCAGTGCGGCGGCAAGATACATGGTGAAAATTTCGAAGGTTCGGGCGGTGATCAGCTGCGCCTGACGGAACAACTCCGGTACCTGAATGGTGGCTGCCAGTGCGGTGTCCTTGACCAGCGAAATAAAGCTGTTGCCCAGCGGCGGCAGAGCGGTGCGCGCCGCTTGCGGCAGGATCGCCCGACGCAAGGTTTGCGCACGCGTCATGCCGATACTGGCGGCAGCTTCCCACTGGCCGCGTTCGATCGAGCTGATCGCGGCACGAAGGATTTCGCAGGCATAGGCGGCCATGTTCAGCGAGAAGCCGATCAACGCGGCCGGCAGCGGGTCAAGTTCGATACCCAATTGCGGCAAGCCGTAATAGATCACGAACAATTGCACCAGCAGCGGCGTGCCGCGAAAGAACGACACATAGACGCGGGCAATCCAGCTCACCAGCTTGAAGCGCGAAAGGCGCATCAAGGCCAGGCCGAACCCCAGTAACAGGCCGAAAAACATCCCGCCCAGACTGAGAAATACCGTGTAATACGCGCCCTTGATCAGAAAGGGCGCGGAGTCCAGCGCAAGCTGCAGCGCCGCCTGGAGCTGCGGGAAGTGCAGTGCTTCCATTATTGAGTGACGTCAGCGTTGAAGTATTTTTCCGAGATTTTTTTCAACGTGCCGTCTGCGCGCAGTTTCTCGATGGCTTTGTTGACGGCGGCCAGCAGTTCAGGCTCGCCTTTGCGCAACGCGATACCGGCTTCCTGACGGGAGAAGGGTTCGCCGGAGACTGCGGTGTCCTTGGCCTTGCCGACCAACTCAAGGGCTGCCAGACGGTCCACCAGAATGGCGTCGATGCGGCCTACGCGCAGGTCCTGGTACTTGGTCGGATCATCATCATAGGTTTTGATAATGGCTTGTGGAACGTTGTCCTTGAGCCATTGCTCGTAGTTGGTGCCAAGGCCCACACCGACCTTCTTGCCGGCCAGGTCGGCGGAGGTCTTGATAGTCCCTTCGTTCTTTTTCAGGGTCAGGGCCTGAATCCCGGAGATGGTGTAGGGCGTGGAGAAGTCGTACTTTTTCTTGCGCTCCTCGGAGATGGTCACCTGGTTGATCACGGCGTCCAGACGCTTGGATTCCAGTGCTGCGAGGATGCCGTCCCATTTGGTCGGCTGCAGTTTGACCTTCACGCCCAGCTCTTTGGCCAGCGCCTCGGAGAACTCTACCTCGAAGCCGGCCAGCTTGCCGTTTTCATCGACGAAGCTGAACGGAGGATAGGTGCCTTCAAGGCCGACGTTGATCACGCCGGCATCCTTGATTTTTTGCAGTTGCTCACCGGCAACCGCTTGCCCCAACAGACCGGCACCCAGTGCCAGGCCCAGCGAGCCGATAAGCAGACTTCGACGTAGTGCGGAAAAATTCATGACAAGCCCCTATGTTTTCTTATGAAGATGCATTTGGAAAAGAAGGCAGATTTCAGGATCTGGACGACTGCAGCATCCTGCCTGAAAGCAGCCTATGCGTCTTTCGGCATATTCGCCTACAGAGCGACTATATGGCGGTTTTTTTAGATTGGAAAATAATAAAAATTAATGTTGTTATTCTTTTATTTTGATTAAAAAGCTCGTATTGATCATTCCCACGCTCGTGCGTGGGAATGCCTCCATGGACGCTGCGCGTCCAGGTGACACAGAGCGTCACAGGCTGCATTCCTACGCAGAGCTTGAGGAGGAACGATCAATCCCTAGGCGAGCGTGTTCGCATACGCAAACAACGCCGGCGCCCCGCCGGTGTGCAGGAAGATGATCGGGCCGTCATCAAAACGCTGGCGGCCGATACCGTCGAGCAATCCAGCCATGGCCTTGCCGGTGTACACCGGATCCAGTAATAAACCTTCCTGGCTCGCCACCAGCTTGATCGCCGCCAGCGTGCCGGCGTTTGGCTCGCCATAGCGCGGAGCGAAATATTCGTCCCACAGCTCAACCTTGAAGCTCGCCGGCAAACTCACACCGAGCAGCTCGGCGGTGCGTTCGGCCAGGCCTTGAACCTTCGGCCGCTGGGCTTCATCGCTGCGGGAAACCGTGACGCCCACCACAGGTAAATCCGGCAGTACTTCGCTCAGCGCTAGCGCCAGGCCGCTATGAGTCCCGGCACTGCCAGAGGCTAGCACCACGGCGGCGAACTTCAGGCCGGTGTCCTCGATCTGTCCGGCCAGTTCCAGGCCGGCCCGTACATAACCCAAAGCCCCCAAGGCGTTGGAGCCGCCAATCGGCACCAGATACGGTTTTTTGCCGTTGGACCGCAAGCGGTCGGCGAGGGCGTGCAGCTGATCGTCGGCGTTGTCCAGGTTGTCCACCAACTCGACCTTGGCATCGAACAAATCCAGCAGCAGGCGATTGCCGTTAGCCAGATAGTTGCTGTCGTGGGTGCCGATAGGGTTTTCCAGCAGCGCGACGCAACCAAGACCCAGCCTGGCGGCCAGCGCGGCGGTCTGGCGCACATGGTTGGACTGGATGGCGCCGGCGGTGATCAGCGTATCGGCACCGGCGGCCAGCGCATCGGCCGCCAGGTATTCGAGCTTGCGCAGCTTGTTGCCGCCCAGTGCCAGCGGTGTGGTGTCATCGCGTTTGACATAGATATCGCGACCCAGCCAGGTCGACAGGCGTTCGAGCTTTTCGAGCGCGGTGGCATTGCGAAGGAGTTCCAGACGATTGAAACGAGCAAGCTGTTGTTTGATCATGGGTCCGCACTGGCTGTAGGAAATGTCTGGACTATAGGCAGGCCCTTTTACTCGAGCAACCGCCAATCGCTTATATCAAAAAATGCTGAGAGCAGCACAATTCGTTCTTAATTCAGGTCTGGGTGCATACCGTAAAGTGGACGTCGTTTGCACGGCCAGACAGTCCGGCCGCCAGAGTGAGGAGTCTTTACCGTGAGCGAGCGTTCCAGCCATTGGCAATTGCAGACCATCGTCGGCCAATTGCGCTGCGCCAGAGATCAGTGGCGCACTCAGAACGGTCGCATCAGCGGCGAGCAGGGCGGGCGCGAACTGCCATCGCGTGCTGCCATGGCCGAGATTCTTGAAGCGCTGTGTGGTGCGCTGTTCCCGATGCGCCTTGGCCCGGTGGATCTGCGCGAGGAGAGTGAAGATTTTTACGTCGGTCACACTCTGGACGTGGCCCTCAATGCCTTGCTGGCCCAGGCGCGACTTGAGCTGCGCTATGTCGCTCGGCAAAGCGCGCAGGTCGATAGCGAAGTCGAGATCAAGGCGATCCGGCTGATCCAGGATTTCGCGCTGGCCTTGCCAGGGTTGCGCAGCCTGCTCGATACCGACGTGTTGGCGGCCTTCCACGGTGACCCGGCGGCACGCAGCGTGGATGAAGTGCTGTTGTGCTACCCGGGGATTCTCGCAGTGATCCACCATCGCCTGGCGCATCACCTGTACCGCGCCGGGTTGCCGCTGCTGGCGCGGATCAGTTCGGAAATCGCCCACTCGGCAACGGGCATCGATATCCATCCCGGCGCGCAGATCGGCGCCAGTTTCTTTATCGATCACGGCACGGGTGTGGTGATCGGCGAGACGGCCATTATTGGCGAGCGGGTGCGCATTTATCAGGCCGTGACCCTCGGTGCGAAACGTTTTCCTGCGGACGAGGACGGCCAATTGCAGAAGGGCCATCCGCGCCACCCGATTGTCGAGGACGACGTGGTGATTTACGCCGGCGCGACCATCCTGGGGCGGATCACCATCGGCAAAGGCTCGACCATCGGCGGCAATGTCTGGCTGACCCGCAGCGTGCCGGCGGGTTGCAACCTGACCCAGGCGAATCTGCAGCATGATGACGGGACGCAGAAGTAGAGATCCACGGTGATCGTTCCCACGCTCTGCGCTCATCGTTTTGATCGTTCCCACGCTCCGCGTGGGAATGCCTCACTGGACGCTCCGCGTCCGCTTCGGAAGTGACGCGGAGCGTCACGGGCTGCATTCCCACGCTGGAGCGTGGGAACGATCGGCGCTGCTTCGCCCGAGCGCGGACCGGCCGGCGGGAGCAAGCTCCCTCGCCACAGAGATTCCCCCCACCACACCACCTCATACCCCTCCTTGAGCCAGCGTACGAAAGCTGCCGCTGAGCCTTGCGATTAGTCCTGAAACGCCTATCCATGTTTAACTTGACCGTTCGTTCAAGTTAAACCGGTGGTTCGCTGCCCGCTCACAACAGGAGGCTTACCTTTGCTGAGTCCGTTTTATTCAGCCGCATTTCACACCTTCGAGGTGCACCGTTCATGAGTGCATCGTCTACCCTTCCCAGCGGCCAGATCCGCATGAACCCGCCGGTGTTTTACTTCGCCGCAGGCTTCATTCTGTTGTTTGGCCTGGTGGTGATCGCCATGCCGGAGCAGGCCGGCGCCTGGCTTCTGGCCGCACAAAACCGGGCGGCCAATACGGTCGGCTGGTACTACATGCTGGCGATGACCCTGTATCTGGTCTTCGTGGTGGTCACCGCCTTGTCCGGCTACGGCAAGATCAAGCTCGGTGCCGACCACGACGAGCCCGAATTCAGCTACCTGTCCTGGGCCGGTATGCTGTTCGCCGCCGGGATCAGCATCACGCTGTTTTTCTTCTGCGTCTCTGAACCGCTGACGCACATGCTGCAGCCGCCCCAAGGCGAACCCGGTACCGCGGACGCCGCGCGCCAGGCCATGCAGATTCTGTTTCTGCACTGGGGCTTGCACGGCTGGGGCGTGTTCGCCTTCGTCGGCATGGCGCTGGCCTACTTCGCCTATCGGCATAACCTGCCGCTGGCCCTGCGCTCGGCGCTTTACCCGCTGATCGGCAAGCGCATAAACGGCCCGATCGGTTACGCGGTGGATGGCTTCGGGATCATCGCGACGGTGTTCGGTCTCGGCGCGGACATGGGTTTTGGCGTGTTGCACCTCAACTCAGGTCTCGACTTCCTGTTTGGCGTCGCTCATACCCAGTGGATTCAGGTTGGGCTGATCACGCTGATGATGGGAGCGGCGATCCTCGTCGCGGTCTGCGGCGTCGATAAAGGCGTACGGGTGATGTCCGACATCAACATGCTGCTGGCCTGTGCGCTGCTGTTGTTCGTGTTGTTCGCCGGACCCACCCAGCACCTGCTCAACACCCTGATCCAGAATATCGGCGACTACCTCGGTGCGCTGCCGACCAAGAGTTTCGATCTCTACGCCTACGACAAACCCGGCGACTGGCTGGGTGGCTGGACGGTGTTCTACTGGGCCTGGTGGATCGCATGGTCGCCGTTCGTGGGGCTGTTCATCGCGCGGATTTCCCGTGGCCGGACCATCCGCGAATTCGTCTTCGGCGTGCTGCTGATTCCGCTGGGCTTCACCCTGGCGTGGATGTCGATCTTCGGCAACAGCGCCATCGATCAGGTACTCAATCACGGTATGAGCGCACTGGGGATGTCGGCTATCGAAAATCCATCGATGACCCTTTACCTGCTGCTGGAAACTTACCCGTGGGGCAAGACGGTCATCGCGGTCACGGTGTTTATCAGCTTCGTGTTCTTTGTCACCTCGGCGGACTCTGGCACTGTGGTGCTTTCGACGCTCTGCGCCCGTGGCGGCAACCCCGACGAAGACGGACCGAAATGGCTACGGGTGTTCTGGGGAGCGATGACCGCGCTGATCACCAGTGCCTTGTTGTTTGCCGGCAGCATCGATTCGCTGAAGTCAGCAGTGGTGCTGACCTCGCTACCGTTCTCGTTGATCTTGCTGCTGATGATGTGGGGGCTGCACAAGGCGTTTTATCTCGAGTCGCAGAAGCAGATCGCACAACTGCACTCGTTGGCGCCAGTGTCCGGTTCACGACGTGGCGGTTGGCGTCAGCGCCTGAGCCAGGCCGTGCATTTCCCTTCACGGGATGAGGTGTACCGTTTCCTCGATTCAACGGTGCGCCCGGCGATCGAAGAAGTGACGGCGGTATTCGTCGAAAAAGGCCTGCATATGGTCACCTGGCCGGTCCCGGCCAACGACAGCGTCAACCTTGAAATCAGTCATGGCGAACAACAAGCGTTCATCTACCAGGTGCAGATGCGCGGCTACTTCACGCCATCTTTTGCCCGTGGCGGGATGGGTTCCAAAGAGCTCAACAACCGTCGTTATTACCGGGCCGAAGTGCATCTGAGCGAAGGCAGTCAGGATTATGATCTGGTGGGTTACACCAAGGAGCAGATCATCAACGACATCCTCGATCAGTACGAGCGGCATATGCAGTTTCTGCACTTGGTGCGTTGATCGAGGGCCGGTGGCGCTCAGGCTCTGGTCAGCATCAGGAACAGCAGCAGAGCGATCACCGGCACGCCAAACACCACACTGCCGACCGCCAGTTCCGTGGTCAGCGGCTGCTTTGCGGTGACCATGCCGACCGCGCCGTTGATCACCGCGAGTGCCAACCACAGGCCGACGAAGCTATAGCTGAGCGTCTGCTGGTTGAAGCCGAGTTTGTCGCCGATAAAGAGCATCAGGGCCAGAAGGATCAGGCCGAAGGTGATGATGATGGTGGTGTGCATGTGGGTGATTCTCCTGATTTGAAATCTTTGGCGCCTGTTAAGCCGCCATCGCGGGCAAGCCTCGCTCCTACGGGGGGTGTATCGATCACATGATTGTGGCCTGACCCAACTTTGATCGTAGGAGCGAGGCTTGCTCGCGATGAGGCCCTTACGGATTCACTCGCGCTGAGGCGTTGTCCATCACGTCGTGATAATGAGCATAGGCGTCGCTGCGGGCCACGTCGGCCGGGCGGTTGTGCTGAGTATTGAGGGCTTAAGCCAAACCGCCGTTGGTGCGCAGGATTTGCCCGTTGACCCAAGCGGCAGCGGGGCTTATCAGGAAGGAGATGACGTTGGCGATGTCTTCCGGCTGACCGAGGCGTTCCAGTGGCGGCATCTTGGCGAAGGTCTGGATCTGTTCTTCGCTTTTGCCGTGCAGGAACAGTTCAGTGGCAACCGGGCCGGGAGCGACCGCATTGACGGTGATGTTGCGACCACGCAGTTCCTTGGCGAACACCTGCGTGAAGGATTCCACCGCCGCTTTGCTGGCGATGTATACCGCGTAGCCCGGCAGGTTCATGGCCACGGTGCTGCTGGAGAAGTTGACGATCCGCCCGCCGGCGTTCAGGCGGGTCGCGGCTTCGCGCAGGGCGTTGAAGGTGCCGCGGGTATTGATGGCGAAGGTTTGCTCGAACAGTTCGTCGCTGTGCTGGGCCAATGGCAGAACGTTGAGGATTCCGGCGTTGTTCACCAGTACGTCGACCTTGCCCAGTTGCGCTTCGGTCTCATCGAACATCCGGCGCACGTCGGCAGCGTTGGACACGTCGGCCTTGATCGCTATGGCCCGATGGCCGGCCTGGCGCAGTTCCACAACCAGAGCCGAAGCTTCGTTGGCGCTGCTGGCGTAGTTGATGGCAACCGCGAAACCTTCGCAGGCGAGTTGTCTGGCGATCACCGCGCCGATGCCGCGGGAGGCGCCGGTAACGATTGCGACTTTTGAGGTTGGAGTAGTCATGGCGTTGTTTCCTTGAGGTGGTGAAGTTGCTTGCCGGGTGTGAAGCAAGATTCACCTGTTTACCCATGGCGATAAATGCACCAGAGTTGCCTTGACTGTTCAATAATCGCCAACAATCGAGCGCCAGGAGTCCCGCGTGGATCAAGTCAAAGCGATGAAGGTTTTTGTGCGGATCTACGAGCGCAGCAGCTTCACGCTAGCGGCCGATGACCTGAATCTGCCCCGCGCGACGTTGACCCACACCCTCAATCAATTCGAAGCCTGGCTCGGCACCCGGCTGCTGGAACGCAGCACGCGTCGGGTGCGTCCGACCCTGGATGGCGAGGCGTACTACGTGCGTTGCGTGCAATTGCTGGCGGAGCTGGAGGAGGCTGAACAGGCATTTCGGAGCGTGGCACCGAAAGGGCGATTGCGGGTCGATTTGCATGGCACGTTGGCCAAGTACTTCGTGATCCCGGCGTTACCGCAGTTCATGGAGCGCTACCCGCAGATCGAGTTGTCCATCAGCGAAGCGGATCGATTTGTCGACCTGATCGCTGAAGGGGTCGACTGCGTGTTGCGGGCCGGCACCTTGGGGGATTCGTCGCTCATCGGCCGCCGCGTCGCGACCTTGCGCCAGGTGACCTGCGCCAGCCCGGCCTACCTGCGTAAATACGGCGAACCGAAGAGCCTCGACGAGCTGGCGCAGCATCGGGCGGTGAACTACGTCTCGCGCACCACCGACAAACGGTTCCCGTTCGAATTCATGGTCGACGGCGAGCTGAAAGAGGTCGCCATCGAGGGTGCGTTGTCGGTGTTCGGTGCAGAGATCTACGCCGCCTCGGCGGTCGCAGGTCTAGGTCTCATCCAATGCCCGCACTACCGCATGGCGACGCAGATTTCCCAAGGATTGGTGCAGGAAATTCTCCTCGACACTCCACCACCGCCCATGCCGGTGTCGGTGCTCTATCCGCACAACCGCCACATGTCGCCCAGAGTGCGAGTGTTTGTCGATTGGTTGAGCGAGGTGTTTGCCAAGGCTCAGTAACCGTCCGTCTGGGCAGAAGCGGGCGAAGCTCTTGTGGACTAATATTTAACACGGTGTGTATGGTGTGTATTAATTCCGCCCTTTGCTGCATACAGTTCGCCGCAGATGCTGTCGAAAAGGGCGAGGGTGATGCGAAGTCGGGAAATGATTAACGCGATCGAGGAGGATGGGTGGTATCTGGTGGCGGTGAAAGGCAGTCATCATCAGTACAGACATCCGAGCAAGCCGGGTACGGTCACCATCAAGCACCCGGACTCCGATCTTCCGAAAGGTACGATCAACAGCATACTGAAACAGGCCGGACTGAAATGAGGCCGGCAAGCGGGTACGAGAGCCCACATGGGATCGCATTGAAGACAAACCGGTCTCCAACGAAAGCAGATTTAAAGGAAGGGTCCACCAACATGAAATTCCCAGTCGTTCTGCACAAGGATGCCGACTCAGACTATGGAGTGATTGTCCCTGACGTGCCGGGTTGCTTCTCCGCAGGTAGCACGGTGGCGAAGGCATTCGAAAACGTGAAAGAAGCGTTGTCCTTGCATTTCGAAGGATTGGTCGCCGATGGCGATCCACTTCCACAAGTGCACGAGATAGATGATCACCTTGATAACCCCGACTACGCCGGCGGTGTATGGGGTGTGGTTGAGTTTGACGTGACACCTTACTTTGGGAAGTCGGTGCGCTTTAACGCCACGCTTCCTGAGCGGTTACTTGAACGTATCGATCAAACCGTAAAGCGGGATCATCGTTACAGCTCGCGGTCCGGTTTTCTGGCGGCTGCGGCATTGCGAGAGTTGTCGGCTTAAAAACAGTTGATCGTTCCTCGCGCATTTTTGGGGAACGATCAGGCTGTGTGCTGTTTCCATACCGAATACGGTGGTCATACCTTGCCCGCTAAATGGTCGAAACGACCTTCTGAATTCCAAGACACTGTTACCCCAAACAAGTAGAGAGTCCGATGACCTATATCGCTGCTGCTGATCGCTACGACTCCATTCCTTACCGCCGCGTTGGTCGCAGCGGGCTGGTGCTGCCGGCGCTGTCCCTGGGCCTGTGGCACAACTTCGGCGACAGCACGCCGATCGACACCCAGCGCTCCTTGCTGCGCACCGCCTTCGACCTGGGCATCAATCATTTCGACCTGGCCAACAACTACGGACCGCCCTATGGCAGCGCCGAGATCAACTTCGGTCGTTTGCTGCGCGAAGACTTCAAGCACTACCGTGACGAGCTGATTATTTCCAGCAAGGCCGGCTGGGACATGTGGCCGGGCCCGTACGGTCAGGGCGGCGGTTCGCGTAAATACGTGCTGGCCAGCCTCGATCAGAGCCTGCAGCGGTTGGGGGTCGACTATGTGGATATCTTTTATTCGCACCGCTTCGACCCTGACACACCGCTGGAAGAAACCGCCGGCGCATTGGCTACTGCAGTGCAACAGGGCAAGGCGCTGTACATCGGCATCTCGTCGTATTCCGGGGCTAAGACCCGGGAAATCACAGCCTTGCTCAAAGAATGGAAAGTCCCGCTGTTGATCCATCAACCGGCCTACAACCTGCTCAACCGCTGGGTGGAAAAAGATCTGCTGGACACCACCGACGAACTCGGTGCCGGGGTAATCGCCTTCACTCCATTGGCCCAGGGTCTGCTGACTGACAAATACCTCAACGGCGTGCCCAAGGATGCGCGGGTCAATCGTCCGGGCGGCGGTTCGCTGCAAGACTCGCACTTGTCGCAGGCCAACATTGCCCAGGTGCGGGCTCTCAACGAAATCGCCCAACGCCGTGATCAAAGCCTCGCGCAAATGGCGTTGGCCTGGACCCTGCGCGACCCACGCGTGACCTCCGCTCTGATCGGCGCCAGCCGCCCGGAGCAGATCATTGAAAATGTCGGGGCGTTGAAGAACCTGAGCTTTAGTGCGGAGGAACTGGCCGAAATCGACCGGTTTGCCCAGGAAGGCGGGATTAACTTGTGGGAGAAGCCTTCTACAGCTGAGTGATGCTGATTGTTCCCACGCTCTGCGTGGGAATGCCGCCGTGGACGCTCCGGGTCCACAGTGACGCAGAGCGTCACGGGATGTGTTCCCACGCGGGAGCGTGGGAACACTCATTGATCACTTAAACCGGTACATCCCCCAATATCGTCGCCCGGTGCATCACACGCCGTTGCGGGCGATAGTCATCCACTGCGTAATGCTGCGTCACGCGGTTATCCCAGAATGCCACGTCGCTTTCCTGCCAGCGCCAGCGGATGGTGAACTCCGGGCGGGTGGCGTGGGCGAACAGCAACTTGAGGATGGCTTGGCTTTCCGTCGGCTCCAGCTCGTTAATGCGGGTGGTGAAGCCATCGTTGACGAACAGCGACTTGCGCCCGCTGACCGGGTGAGTACGGATTACCGGGTGCGACAGCGGCGGGTTTTTCTGGCGGGCTTCTTCCCAGCGCGCCAGGTCTTCGGCGGTGGTGCCGAAGCGTTCCTGCGGGAAGGATTTGGTGAAGTCGTGGGTAGCGGTCAGACCTTGCAGCAGGGTTTGCATTGGTGCCGACAACGCCTCATACGCCGCGATGCCGCTGGCCCATAAGGTATCGCCACCAAACGCTGGCAACAGCTTGGCGCTGAGGACCGCGCCCAGCGCCGGGGTCGGCAGGAAAGTCACGTCGGTGTGCCAGATTGCGTTGTCTCGCACGTCGGTCACCGCGGTGTCGAGGATCAGCACTTCAGGCTGTTGCGGCACATTCGGATAAATCGGGTGGATATGCAGATCACCGAAGTAGGCGGCGAAATGCGCCTGCTGCTGCGGGGTCAACGGCTGCTCGCGAAAGAACAGGACTTGATGCTTCAACAGAGCCTGCTCGATGGCATCGCGCTGTTCGACGCTCAGTGGCTGAGTGATGTCGACGCCACTGATCTGGGCGCCAAGTGCGGAGCTAATCGGGGTGATGGTCAGGCTCATGATCTTTCTCAAGTTCGGCGCCGAAGTGTCGGCGTGGTCAGTTTTTCAATACCTGTCAATGCGTCTGGCCATGCCACGGCACTAGCTTGCGTTGCAGCGCACGCAGACCCATTTCCATGGCGAAGGCAATCAGAGCGATCACCAGAATCCCCAGCACCACCACATCGGTGACCAGAAACTGCGCAGCCGACTGGACCATAAAGCCCAAGCCACTGGTGGCGGCGATCAATTCGGCGGCAACCAGGGTCGACCAACCGACCCCCAGGCCGATCCGCACACCCGTGAGAATGTCCGGCAAGGCGCTGGGCACAATCACATGGCGAATCAGCTGTGCCCGCGTCGCACCCAACGATTGCGCGGCGCGCAGTCTGGCCGGGTCGACCGTGCGCACACCGGTAGCGGTAGCGATGGCAATCGGGGCGAATATTGCCAGGTAAATCAGCAGGACTTTGGACAGCTCACCAATGCCGCACCAGATGACGATCAGCGGCAGATAGGCCAGCGGTGGAATAGGGCGGTAGAACTCGATCAACGGGTCGAAAATGCCGCGCGCGATACGGTTATGGCCAATGGCAATGCCGACCGGGACTGCCGTCAGCACCGCAAAACCCAGGCCCAGCCCGATACGGCTGAGGCTGGCGCCCAAATGCTGCCACAGCGTCGAATCCATATAGCCGGTGGTCGCCAGTAACCAGCCTTTTTGCAGCACCGACGAAGGTGGCGGCAGGAACAGCGGTTCAATCAGTCCGCTGGCCGTCACGGCCCACCAGATGGCGAGCAGGGTGATCATCGTCAATACGCTGATCCAGCGTGTACTCAGACTGCGACGAACAGGAATCACAACCGATTGGCCGACGGCAGGTTTAGTGGTGGCTGTAGCTGGTAATGGGTAGCTGCTCATGCGCGCTCCTGCCGCTGGACGGCGCTGCGTTGGGAGAACACCCGGGCCAGCACATGTTCGCGGGTTTCGATAAAGCGCGGGTCAGACTTGATTGCCCGGGCCGATTCGCCGGCGGCGTAACGCTGACCAAAGTCCAGGCTCAGACGCTCGACGATTTGCCCGGGGTTGGGTGCCAACAGAATCAAGTCGGTGGCGAGAAACACCGCTTCTTCAATGTCGTGGGTAATCAGGAACACCGGTTTGGCGGTGCGTTTGCAGACTTGCAGCAGCAGTTCCTGCATCTGTTCGCGGGTGAAGGCGTCGAGGGCGCCGAAGGGTTCGTCCATCAGCAACACGCGAGGATTGGCAGCGAGGGCGCGGGCCAGGCCGACACGCTGCTTCTGGCCGCCGGACAGCTGCCAGATGCGGCGATGGTCGAAGCCGGCCAGGTCCACCAGAGCGAGCATTTCCCGCGCACGGACTTCCCGTTGAGGCTTGCAGATGCCCGCCAGTTCCAGTCCGAAGCCGACGTTGGCCAACACGTCCTGCCACGGCAGCAGCGCGTCATCCTGAAACACCACGCCGCGCTCGGCACTCGGGCCTTTGACCGGCACGCCGTCGAGGGTGATGCGCCCGGCACTCGGTTCAACGAAACCGGCAATCAGGTTCAACAGCGATGTCTTGCCACTGCCGGAAGGGCCGAGGGCGACCAGCAGTTGCTGCGGCCCAAGGCTCAGGGAAATATCCGCCAGCACCGGTTCGGCCGCGCCGGGGTACTGTGCGCTGATGCGCTCCAGTTCTAACAAGGCCATCGCCGTGTGCTCCTGATCAGTTGGTAATGAACCTGGCGCTGACGTACGGCGCGTAGTCCGGCAGTACGGCTTCGACCTTGCCTTGTTCCTTGAGGAACGCCGCTGTGTCGGTGATGGCCTTGGTGGTCGGTGCGCCGAGGGTGATCACTTGATCAGCCGCCAGCGGGTAGACGTTGCCTTGCAGCAGCAATGGAATGTCGCTGGCCTTGGCGCCGGAGAGTTTCACCAGTTTGTCGACGTTGCCTTTGTCAGCCAGCCAGGCTTGTGGGTCTTTGCGGTAAGCGGCGTAGGCGTCCAGGGTGACTTTGGCGAACGCGGTGACGATTTCCGGGTGCTTCTCGGCGAAATCTTTGCGCACGATCCAGGCATCGAAGGTCGGCGCACCGAACCTGGCCAGTTCGCCGGAGGTGATCAGCACCTTGCCGTTTTCCTTGGCCACGCCCAGCGCCGGGTCCCAAACGTAGGTGGCGTCGATGTCACCGCGTTTCCACGCGGCTATGATCGCTGGCGGTGCGAGGTTGAGAATCTGCACTTTCGAGGGGTCGATGTTCCAGTGCTTCAACGCTGCCAGCAGGCTGTAGTGGCCGGTGGAAACGAAAGGCACGGCGACTTTCTTGCCGATCAGGTCTTGCGGGGTTTTGATTGCGGAGCCGTCGCGGGCTACCAGAGCTTCGGCGGCGCCGATCTGAGTGGCAATGAGGAAGGTTTCCACCGGAACCTTGCGGGTGATCGCGGCGGTCAGTGGACTGGAACCGAGGTAACCGATTTGCACATCGCCCGAGGCGATGGCGGCGATGATGTCTGCACCGTTGTCGAATTTGCGCCAGTCGATCTTGGCGTGGGTGGCTGTTTCGTAAGTGCCGTCGGCCTGGGCGACTTTCGCCGGGTCAACGGTGGTTTGGTAGGCAACGGTAACGTCAGCCGCCTGGGCAAAGAGGCTCGCTGCGGCCAGGGACGCGGCCGCCAGGAGGCGAAGGGGAAAGTACGTTTTCATTGGCAAGCTCCTTGTCAGGCGGCCGAGAGTCGGCTGACAAAGAGACTAAATGATCTAATAAAGTTAAAATAAATAACTTTTTAGAATTAGCTTATGAGCGGAAAATTCTAAGAATCAAAAGATCGCAGCCATCGGGGACCGGCCCTGGATTGATTTGATCGTTCCCACGCTCCCGCGTGGGAATGCATCCCGTGACGCTCTGCGTCACAGCCGAAGCGGACGCGGAGCGTCCCATGAGGCATTCCCACGCAGAGCGTGGGAACGATCAACCGCGGGAGCGTGGGAACGATCAAACCGGTCCCCGCTGGCTGCAATATTTTTACAGGCGCCGCTTAATTACTGATCGCCAGAATGCTCGCCTGATACGACCCGACAAACACATCGAAATCGCCGACTTCGTTCTGTTCCAGCTCTGTTTGCTGAGCAAGCGACGACCGCGCCAGTTCTTCAAACTTCGCCTGCTCGTCGGCCGCCAGTGGTTCACTACGGAAGTACTCCGCGTGAGCCCGGCTCTGGCGCAGGGAGAACTGGGTAAAGCTCTCTTTATGTTCGTTCATGGCCGCCAGCACCTGAGCGGATGGCGTCAGGGACGGATCCTTGACCTTGGCCAGTTGCGCTTCCAGCGCGTTGCTATGGGCATCGCCGCCGTGGCATTGATCGAGCAGCGCGGCCAATGGTGCAATCTTCTCCAGCAACTCGCTGGCCCACTCTTTCAAGTCCACCGGTTGGCCCTTGCGCTGCAGTTGCAGGCCCGGACGGCGACCTTCCTTGACCACGGTGAGGAAGTTCGAGGTGCAGTTGCCGCATTCGATGTTTTCAAGCAGCGGGCTTTCATTCAGCGCGCAATACAGCAGGAAAGCGTCGAGGAAACGCGACTCTTGCAGATCGATGCCCATCGGCAGGAACGGGTTGATGTCCAGGCAACGCGCTTCGACGTACTGAATGCCGCGGGCCACCAGCGCCTGGATCGGCCGTTCGCCGGTGTAGGTCACGCGTTTTGGGCGGATGTTGGAGTAGTACTCGTTTTCGATCTGCAGGATGTTGGTGTTGAGCTGAACCCACTCACCGTCCTGATGGGTGCCGATTTCGACGTACGGTGCATAGGGTGTCGCGACCGCTTTGCGCAGGCTGTTGGTGTAGCTGTCCAGATCGTTGTAGCACGGCGTCAGACCTGCCTGAGCGTTGCTCTGGTAACCCAGATCGCTCATGCGCAGGCTGGTGGCGTACGGCAGGTACAGCGTGTCGGGATCCAGTTGCTCCAGCTGATGGGCGCGACCGCGCAGGAAGCCTGCATCCAGAGCGGGCGACGCGCCGAACAAGTACATCAGCAGCCAGCTGTAGCGGCGGAAGTTACGAATAAGTGCGATATAGGCCGCCGACTGATAGTCGCGCTCGGTGCCGACATAACCCTCGGCTTGCTTGAGCAGCGGCCAGAGTTTCTCCGGCAGCGAAAAATTGTAGTGAATCCCGGCAATGCATTGCATGGTCTTGCCGTAACGCAGGGCCAGGCCCTTGCGGTATACGTATTTGAGCTTACCGATGTTGGAGGTGCCGTAGTAAGCGATCGGGATATCTTCCTCGGCCGGCAACGGGCACGGCATCGATGGACTCCACAGGTACTCGTTGCCGAGTTTGCTGTAGGCAAAACGGTGGATCTTGTCGAGGCTGCTCAGCATCTCCGCCGGGTCAGGCAGGGCCGGAGTGATGAACTCCAGCAGCGACTCGGAGTAGTCGGTGGTGATTTGCTCGTTGGTCAGTGCAGATCCCAGTTCTTCGGGATGCGGCGTCTGCGCCAGACGGCCAACACCTGTAACGCGCAGGCATTCGCGCTCGATGCCATGCAGGCACTGCTCGAGCAGAGAGAGGTTAGCGCGCTCGCCAAGCAGAGCCAGGCGGCGGTTGAGAAGTTCGCTCAAGTTGGATTCCTTCACGCGTCAGTCGCCCCAATATGGGGGTGGGCAAGACGGTCTACAAGGGTGAAGTGAAAACTGGCGTAGTCGCCTGGTTTTGTAGGAGCGAGCTTGCTCGCGAAGGACGTGAGGACGCCGTGTTCATCCAGGCTGCCCTCGTCATCGTTAACCCCTATCGCGAGCAAGCTCGCTCCTACAGGATTCGCAGCGCCGAAATTAACTCAAATTGATGGCAGGGAGCTATAGGACAGCGAACGTGCCTTGTGCTTTTGCGACGAGTTTATCGCCTTGCATCACATCCGCTTCGACCACCAGCGTGCGCCGGCCAGGGTGGATCACCTTGGCTACGCACACCACGTCACCGTCAGAGACGGCACGCATGTAGTTGATCTTGCACTCGATGGTCACGCTCTGCTGGTCGAAACCATGGGCGCTGGAACAGGCCAGCCCCATGGCGATATCCACCAGACTGAACAACGCCCCGCCGTGCAGCTTGCCACCGCGATTACGCAGCGGCGGTGTCAGCGTCAGGGCAACTTCGGCTATGCCGACGTCCAGGCGCTGCAAGCGGCAGCCGATCAACTCGCTGAAGGCGCTCTGAGTGAGGCCAGCGGGGATTTCCATCAGCGTTTCTTCAACTGCTTGGCGTTGGCGAAGAGTGAAGCCATGGCGTTGTTGCCCGGAGCTGGCGCCTGGGTTTCTTTACGCGGTGCAGTGTTTTGCGACTGGCGTGGAGCCGAGCCAGGGCGGGCGCCACGAGCACCGTCGATCTTCTCGCCCGGAGTGTCGCTCATGCGCATCGACAGGCCGACGCGTTTACGCGGGATGTCGACTTCCATGACCTTCACCTTGACCACATCACCGGCCTTCACCGCTTCGCGCGGATCCTTGATGAATTTCTCCGACAAGGCGGAAATGTGCACCAAGCCGTCCTGATGTACGCCGATATCGACGAAAGCACCGAAGTTGGTCACGTTGGTGACCACGCCCTCGAGAATCATTCCCAGTTCCAGGTCCTTGAGGTCTTCGACGCCGTCCTGGAACTCGGCAGTCTTGAACCCGGGGCGCGGGTCGCGACCAGGCTTTTCAAGCTCTTGAAGAATGTCGGTCACTGTCGGCAGACCGAAGGTTTCGTCGGTGTACTTCTTTGGATCCAGGCGCTTGAGGAAGCTCGAATCGCCGATCAGCGAGCGAATATCGCGGTCGGTTTCAGCCGCGATGCGCTGTACCAGCGGATAGGCTTCCGGGTGAACGGCAGACGAATCCAGCGGGTTGTCGCCATTCATTACCCGCAGGAAACCGGCGGCCTGTTCGAAGGTTTTCTCACCCAGACGCGCGACTTTCTTCAGCGCGGCGCGGGTCTTGAACGCACCGTTTTCGTCACGGTGAGTCACGATATTCTGCGCCAGCGTCGCATTGAGGCCGGAAATCCGTGCCAGCAGCGCCACCGAGGCGGTGTTCACGTCGACGCCGACGGCGTTCACGCAGTCCTCGACGACTGCATCCAGGCCGCGAGCCAGTTTGAGCTGCGATACGTCGTGCTGGTACTGGCCGACACCGATGGATTTCGGATCGATTTTCACCAGCTCGGCCAATGGATCCTGCAGGCGACGGGCAATCGACACTGCGCCACGGATCGACACGTCCAGGTCCGGGAACTCCTTCGATGCCAGTTCCGACGCCGAATACACCGAAGCGCCGGCCTCGGAGACCATGACCTTGGTCATTTTCATGGCTGGGTATTTTTTGATCAGCTCAGCGGCCAACTTGTCGGTTTCGCGGCTGGCGGTGCCGTTACCGATGGCAATCAGGTCCACCGAGTGCTTGGCACACAAGGCGGCCAGCACGGCGATGGTCTGGTCCCACTGGTTTT
Organism: Pseudomonas sp. GW821-FHT07G10; assembly: GCF_059418545.1. Lineage (NCBI taxonomy): Bacteria > Pseudomonadati > Pseudomonadota > Gammaproteobacteria > Pseudomonadales > Pseudomonadaceae > Pseudomonas > Pseudomonas sp. GW821-FHT07G10. The sequence continues at coordinate 69,565 of NZ_JBWKQB010000001.1, forward strand.
TGGGTACGTGCGGGTAAACGGTGGCGTAGTCCAGCAGCTTGCCGGTGGCATCGACTACCGCAACTTTGCAGCCGGTGCGCAGGCCCGGGTCAAGGCCCAGGGTCGCGCGCGGGCCGGCCGGTGCGGCCAGCAGCAAGTCGTGCAGGTTGTGGGCGAATACGTTGATCGCTTCGGTTTCCGCGCCATCGCGCAGTTCGCCCAGCAAGTCGGTTTCCAGGTGGGTATAGAGCTTGACCTTCCAGGTCCAGCGCACCACTTCACCCAGCCATTTGTCCGCCGCACGGTTCTGATTCTGAATGCCAAAGCGTTCGCCAATCATCCCTTCGCACGGATGCATGCTGCCCGGCAGCTCTTCGCCGACTTTCAGTGCAGAGCTGAGAATACCCTCGTTGCGGCCACGGAAAATCGCCAGCGCGCGGTGCGACGGCATGCTTTTCAGTGGTTCGTCGTGTTCGAAATAGTCGCGGAACTTGGCGCCTTCCTCTTCCTTGCCGGCGATCACTCGGGCACTGAGGGTGGCTTCCTGCTTGAGGTAGCTGCGCAGCTTGTCCAGCAGGCTGGCGTCTTCGGCGAAGCGCTCCATGAGGATGTACTTGGCGCCTTCGAGGGCCGTCTTTACATCGGCAACGCCCTTTTGGGCATCAACGAAGCGCGCGGCTTCGGTGTCCGGGCTCAGGGTCGGGTCGTTGAACAGACCGTCAGCCAGCTCGCCGAGGCCGGCTTCCAGGGCGATCTGGCCCTTGGTGCGGCGCTTTTGTTTGTACGGCAGGTACAAATCTTCGAGGCGGGTCTTGGTGTCGGCGAGTTTGATGTCGCGGGCCAATTCCGGGGTCAGCTTGCCTTGCTCTTCGATACTGGCAAGGATGCTGATGCGCCGTTCGTCGAGTTCTCGCAGGTAGCGCAGGCGCTCTTCCAGGTGTCGCAATTGCGTGTCATCGAGGCTGCCGGTCACTTCTTTCCGGTAACGGGCGATGAAGGGCACTGTGGAGCCTTCATCCAGTAGAGCGACGGCCGCTTCGACCTGTTGCGGGCGTACACCGAGTTCCTCGGCGATGCGGCTGTTGATGCTGTCCATAAAACCACCTGACAAATTGTGAAAGCAGGCTCGCAGGCGCTGTTTAGAAGGCTTGGCGAGTCTGGTTGAGCGGCCTGGCCGGCGCCGCTACCTGGATCAAAAGGCAGCCTGTTGACCCGTGGAATCGAAAAATTACTGCGCGGCGATGGAAAATAAATAGCTGCCATTCACAGTAACGATCAGACGTTGCCCTACACAAAAGGCGGCGCATTATAACCAGCGTTCTGTCCTTCGGGGGCATCGCGCAATGTAGGCACAATGGCTGGTTTGCTGGCGGTCGAGGAAAAATCTGCTAACAATGCACACGGTGCGTATAACGGCGGCTACGCCATAATGCGCGCCGAGATCAAAGGAGCATCCAATGAGCAGCACTGCACAAACTGCTGAAGGCGAAAAAATTCTCATCGTTGACGACGACCCGGGACTGAGCAGCCTGCTGGAACGTTTTTTCGTCAGCAAGGGCTATCGTGCCCGCGCGGTGCCGAACACCGAACAAATGGATCGCCTGCTGGGTCGTGAGGTCTTCAACCTGGTGGTGCTCGACCTGATGATGCCTGGTGAAGACGGCCTGAGCGCCCTCAAGCGCCTGCGCACGGCGAAGAATCAAATACCGATCATCATGCTCACCGCCAAGGGCGACGAGCTGAGCCGCATCAACGGCCTCGAACTGGGCGCCGATGATTACCTGGCCAAACCGTTCAACCCGGACGAGTTGATGGCCCGCGTCAAAGCGGTCCTGCGTCGTCAGTCGGCACCGGTGCCTGGCGCACCGGGCAGCGAAGACGAAAGCGTGACCTTCGGCGACTACGAACTGTCCCTGGCCACCCGCGAACTCAAGCGAGGCGAGGAAGTGCACATGCTCACCACCGGTGAATTCGCTGTGCTCAAGGCGCTGGTGATGAACGCTCGTCAGCCGCTGACCCGCGACAAACTGATGAACCTGGCCCGTGGCCGTGAATGGGATGCCCTGGAGCGTTCCATCGACGTGCAAATCTCCCGCCTGCGCCGGATGATTGAGCCCGACCCGTCCAAACCGCGTTATATCCAGACAGTCTGGGGCGTGGGTTATGTGTTCGTACCGGACGGTACCGCAACCAAGTGATCAGTGATTTGTAGGAGCGGGTTTCTCGGGCGCGTTGTCATATGATTGCGAGCCGGGCGGCTCGCAATCCGCAATTCTGCGAGTGCGCTCGCTCCTGCAAAGTGTGTCTGCTGTCTATGAAAACCCCCGTGTGGTTCCCCCAAAGTTTCTTCTCTCGCACCCTCTGGCTGGTGCTGATCGTCGTGCTGTTCTCCAAGGCGCTGACCCTGGTTTATCTATTGATGAACGAGGACGTGCTGGTGGACCGCCAGTACAGCCACGGCGTGGCCCTGACCTTGCGGGCCTATTGGGCTGCAGACGAATCCAATCGCGACACCATTGCCAAGGCGGCCGGGTTGATCAAAGTGGTCGGTAGCGGCGTGCCCGAAGGCGAGCAGCACTGGCCGTACAGCGAGATCTACCAACGACAGATGCAGGCCGAACTGGGCTCAGACACCGAAGTGCGCTTGCGCATGCACGCCCCGCCGGCCCTTTGGGTGCGTGCGCCGAGCCTGGGTGATGGCTGGCTGAAAGTGCCGCTGTATCCACACCCGTTGCGTGGTCAGAAAATCTGGAGCGTGCTTGGCTGGTTCCTGGCAATCGGTTTGTTATCCACAGCCTCGGCCTGGATTTTCGTCAGTCAGCTCAACCAACCCCTCAAGCGTCTTGTGTATGCCGCCCGCCAATTAGGTCAGGGGCGTAGCGTGCGTCTGCCAATCAGCGATACCCCGAGCGAAATGGCCGAGGTGTATCGCGCCTTCAACCAGATGGCCGAGGATGTCGAACAGGCCGGACGTGAGCGCGAGTTGATGCTCGCCGGCGTGTCTCATGACCTGCGCACGCCGTTGACCCGTCTGCGACTATCCCTGGAGCTGATGGGCGACCACAGCGACCTGAGTGACGACATGGTGCGCGACATTGAAGACATGGACGCGATTCTCGATCAGTTCCTGGCGTTCATTCGCGACGGTCGTGATGAGACGGTCGAAGAAGTCGACCTCAGTGATCTGGTGCGTGAAGTCGCGGCGCCTTACAACCAGAACGATGAGCGGGTTCGCCTGCGCCTGGAGCCCATCCAGCCGTTCCCGTTGCGCCGGGTTTCGATGAAGCGTCTGTTGAACAACCTGATCGGCAACGCTTTGAATCACGCTGGCACTGAGGTTGAAGTGGCCGCCTATGTATCAGGCGACACCAACGCACCTTATGTGGTGTTGAGCGTAATGGACCGTGGGGCAGGGATCGATCAGTCAGAGCTGGAGGCTATCTTCAACCCCTTCACCCGTGGTGACCGCGCCCGTGGCGGCAAAGGCACCGGGCTTGGTCTGGCAATCGTCAAGCGGATCGCCTCCATGCACGGCGGCAATGTGGAACTGCGCAACCGTACAGACGGCGGGCTGGAAGCGCGAGTGCGCTTGCCGTTGGGGCTGATGTTGCCCAGGGATGCGGTGTAAGGGCCTGACAGTAGATCGTTCCCACGCGCAGCAAAGGAACGCATCCCGTGCCGCTGCACGTCACAGCGGAGCCGGACGCGGAGCGTCCAAGGCGGCATTCCCACGCAGAGCGTGGGAACGATCAAACGATCTACCTTCAGCCTTAGCCTTAGCCTTAGCCTTAGCCTTTTCCTTTAGTCCGCGTCATGTTCGGCCCGCCATTCTTCTCCAGATGCTGAATGATGATCCCTGCCACGTCCTTGCTCGTGGTGGTTTCAATCCCTTCCAGCCCCGGTGAGGAATTAACCTCCATCACCAACGGCCCGTGGTTGGAGCGCAGGATATCCACACCCGCGACACTCAGGCCCATGACCTTGGCTGCGCGCAGCGCGGTCATGCGTTCCTCGGGAGTGATCTTGATCAGGCTGGCGCTGCCGCCACGGTGCAGGTTGGAGCGGAACTCGCCGGGCTTGGCCTGACGCTTCATCGCGGCGATCACCTTGTCGCCCACCACGAAACAGCGGATATCCGCACCGCCGGCCTCCTTGATGTACTCCTGTACCATGATGTTCTGCTTGAGGCCCATGAACGCCTCAATCACCGACTCTGCTGCCGTGGCCGTTTCACACATCACCACGCCGATGCCCTGAGTGCCTTCCAGCACCTTGATCACCAACGGCGCGCCATTGACCATCTCGATCAGGTCGGGGATATCGTCCGGCGAGTGGGCAAAGCCGGTGACCGGCAAGCCGATACCGCGACGCGAGAGCAATTGCAGCGAGCGCAGCTTGTCCCGCGAGCGGGCAATGGCCACCGATTCGTTGAGCGGGAATACACCCATCATTTCAAACTGGCGCAATACCGCGCAGCCATAAAAGGTTACCGAAGCGCCGATCCGCGGGATCACCGCATCGAAGCCTTCCAGCGGCTTGCCGCGATAGTGAATCTGCGGCTTATGACTGGCAATGTTCATATAGGCGCGCAGGGTATCGATCACCACCATTTCATGGCCACGCTCGGTGCCGGCCTCGACCAGACGACGAGTGGAATACAGACGCGGGTTACGCGACAGCACAGCGATCTTCATGCAACACCTGTGGCAGAGGTAGTGGACGCCGGAAATGCCGGCTTGTCTTGAACGTATTTAATCCCCGGATTGACCACTAACTGGCCATCGATCAGGGCTTTGGAACCGAGTAACAAGCGATAACGCATGGCTTTGCGGCAGGCCAGGGTGAATTCCACCCGCCAGACCCGATCGCCCAGTGCCAGGGTCGTGCTGATCACGTAACGCACCTGCGCCTGGCCGTTGGAGCTTTTAATGGTTTTTATCGCTACCAGCGGTGCTTCGCAATGACGATGGCGCAGCTGCACCACGGTGCCCAGGTGGGCGTTGAAGCGCACCCACTTTTCCCCGTCGCGCTCGAATGGCTCGATCTCGGTGGCATGCAGGCTGGAGGTGCTGGCTCCGGTGTCGATCTTCGCCCGCAGGCCTGCCACTCCCAAATCTGGAAGCGCCACCCACTCGCGTAGACCGATAACGGTCAAATGGTCAAAAGTCTTCAAATGTGCTCAACCGGTGAGAAACCTGCTCGCGCCGCAAGCGGCCGAATTCGCGGTATTCACGCAGAATAATGGGTAAAAGGCGACAGATATCTACGGCCCGGATTTCCAGTCCTCGAACGAGGCGCTGGAGAGGCGCGCATTCTAAACTGAGCCGGTGTAATTCATGGCACAACAGAAACGGTAGTACAGTTCAGAAATATTTCAGGATGAGGAAATCCCATGGCACAAAAGACCGAAGAGGACGACAAAGTCCGTCTGGATAAGTGGTTGTGGGCTGCGCGCTTTTACAAAACCCGCGCGCTGGCCAAAGCGGCGATTGAAAGTGGCAAAGTGCACTGCCGGGGCGAACGCTGCAAACCGGGCAAAGAGCCGAGAGTCGGCGATGAGTTTCAGATCCGCACCGGTTTCGAGGAGCGCACCGTGACGGTCCTGGCGCTATCGATCGTGCGCCGTGGCGCACCGCAAGCCCAGACGTTGTACGCCGAAACCGAAGCCAGCATCGCCAAACGCGAGAACGCCGCCGCAATGCGCAAGGCCGGCGCCCTGGGCGTCAGCACCGATGGCAAACCGACCAAAAAACAGCGGCGTGATCTGTTCAAGTTTCATGGTGGGAGTAGTGGGGAGTAAGCTTGCCCGGAAAGCCCGAAGCCCGGAACCAAAAACACAGCAGCGCCAGAGGTAGTAAATTACACGGAACCAACCTGCCGATGTTCTACCTTGCTTGGAACAATCCCGGATTGTTCATAAAATGCGTTCCATGGCCGAACATTCGCGCACCAAAATGGCGCAAAAACGCAAGTTTCGATCCTTGTAACCATTTTTGTTTTCACTTTAGATACCCAAACCTATGACCGATCTACCGGATAACGACTACACCCAACGCTTCATCTTCGATGAAAGCGACGCCCGCGGCGAGATGGTTGCGTTGGAGCGTAGCTACGCCGAAGTCCTTGCCAAACACCCTTATCCCGAGCCAGTCGCGCAACTGCTCGGCGAGCTGATGGCCGCGGCGGCGTTGCTGGTCGGCACCTTGAAGTTCGATGGCTTGCTGATCCTCCAGGCCCGTTCCGAAGGCCCGGTGCCCTTGCTGATGATCGAGTGTTCCAGCGAGCGCGAAATCCGTGGCCTGGCGCGTTATGACGCAGACAAGATCGCTCCTGATGCGACCCTGGCCGACCTGATGCCCAACGGCGTGCTGGCGCTCACCGTCGACCCGCGTCAGGGGCAGCGTTACCAGGGCATCGTCGACCTCGACGGCGAGACCCTGTCGGAATGCTTCACGAATTATTTCGTCATGTCCCAGCAAGTCGGCACACGCTTCTGGCTCAACGCCGACGGCCGTCGCGCCCGTGGTCTGCTGCTGCAGCAGCTGCCGGCCGATCGCATCAAGGATGACGAGGAACGCGCCTCCAGCTGGCAGCACATCACTACCCTGGCCAGCACCCTGACCGCTGACGAACTGCTTGGCCTGGACAATGAAACCGTACTGCATCGCCTCTACCATGATGAAGCGGTACGTATGTTCGACGTGCAGACATTGCGCTTCAGCTGCAGCTGCTCGCGCGATCGATCGGGTAACGCGCTGGTGAGTCTGGGTCAAGAAGACGCGCAACAACTGGTTATCGAAAGCGGTGGCAGCGTCGAGATCGACTGTCAGTTCTGCAACGAGCGCTACCTGTTCGATGCTGCCGATGTTGCTCAATTATTCGCTGGAGCGGGTGTCAACACACCGTCAGATACTCGCCACTAAAACGGTTCAGCGCAGGTAAATTACCTGTCAAACGCCAGATTTACGCCGCCCTGACAGGAGGGCCCTACTTTTTTTGGGCATTTCTGGCATAATCCGGCCCACTTTTTTCGCGGTAGTAGTGCACAACTTTCTACTACAAAACGTTTGGAGCACTCGGCCACTGGCCGACGGGGAACCTCATGACGCAAGCCAATAACGCCGTGTACACCGATCTGAGTGTTGATGATCTGGTTAAAGAAGCCCTGAACCGCGGTGAAGGCGAGCTGTCCGATACCGGCGCTCTGGTTGTACGCACCGGTCACCGCACCGGCCGTTCGCCAGTCGACCGTTTCATCGTGGAAGAGCCTTCCACCCAAGGCGCCATCGCCTGGGGCCCGATCAACCGCAAGTTCCCGGCCGACAAGTTCGATGCCCTGTGGAACCGCGTTGAAGCCTACCTGGGCGAGCGCGAGCGTTTTGTTTCCCACGTCCACGTAGGTTCTGACCCTGCGCATTACCTCGCGGTCAAAATGACCACCGAGACTGCCTGGCACAACCTGTTCGGCCGTTGCCTGTTCATCAACCCTGAACAGTACAACCCAGCTGAAAAAGTCGAGTGGCAGATCCTCAACGCCCCAGCGTTCGTTTGCGAACCTGAGCGTGACGGCACCAACTCCGATGGCACCGTAATCATCAACTTCGCGGCCAAAAAAGTTCTGATCGCGGGCATGCGTTACGCCGGCGAAATGAAAAAAGCCCTGTTCTCGGTACAAAACTTCCTGCTGCCAGCAGCCGACGTTCTGCCGATGCACTGCGCGGCCAACATGGGCGAAGAGGGCGACGTAACGCTGTTCTTCGGCCTGTCCGGCACCGGTAAAACCACCCTGTCCGCTGACGAAAGCCGCTACCTGATCGGCGACGACGAACACGGCTGGGGCGTTGGCGTGGTGTTCAACATCGAAGGCGGTTGCTATGCCAAGTGCATCGACCTCTCCGAGAAGAACGAGCCGGTCATCTGGAAAGCCATCCAGCACGGTGCCGTACTGGAAAACGTCGTACTCGACCCGGTCACCAAGAAAGCCGACTACGCCGATGACAGCCTGACCCAGAACAGCCGCGCCGCTTACCCGCGCGAACTGATCGAAAAACGCGCCCCGAAAAACCTCGGCGGCGAGCCAAACGCTGTGATCTTTCTGACTTGCGACCTGACCGGCGTACTGCCGCCAGTCTCGATCCTCAGCGAAGAACAAGCGGCCTACCACTTCCTGTCCGGCTACACCGCTTTGGTGGGCTCGACCGAAATGGGTTCCGGCAGCGGCATCAAATCGACCTTCTCCACCTGCTTCGGCGCCCCGTTCTTCCCGCGTCCGGCTGGCGAATACGCTGAACTGCTGATCAAACGCATCCGCGGCTTCGGCTCCAAGGTCTACCTGGTCAACACCGGCTGGACCGGCGGTGGCTACGGCGTCGGCAAACGCTTCAACATCCCGACCACCCGTGGCGTCATCGCAGCCATCCAGAGCGGCGCGTTGATCGGTGCAGAAACCGAACACCTGGACACCATCAACCTCGACGTGCCGCTGGCCGTACCGGGCGTTGAAACCGGCCTGTTGAACCCACGCAACACCTGGGCTGACAAAGCTGCTTACGACGAAGCCGCCAAAGCACTGGCGGGTCTGTTCATTGAGAACTTCAAGAAGTTTGACGTGAGCGATGCGATCAAGGCTGCTGGCCCGAAGCTGTAACAATCGGGTAGTGGTTTGAGGTAAAGAAAAGCCGCCTGCGAGGGCGGCTTTTTCGTACCTGTTGATAAGTATTCAACTTTGCATCACCCCGACGTCCACGCCAGAACCTTATAGGTGCGGCGTGAAACCCTAAAACCCTTCCAGCTCCTCAGTGTCCCAGCGCTGGGCCTTGATGGCCCGGTAGAGCATGCCGATGGTTAACGGCAGTTTGTCGCCGCGACCTTTGGCCCTGCGTTTGAGGAACACGTCGTAGCCTTCGTGCTGGAAGTAGCGATAGGCGTCGTAGTCGATGAAGTCGATGGCGAACTGTTCTTCCAGTGCTTCCATCAGGTGTCTCACATCCGAGCCGTCGCAACCGAGGTCGAAGTTGATCGAGGTGGTGAGGCTGATGGTTTTGCGTTCGGGCAGGCCGAGTTCTTCGTGCAGCAGCTGCATGAGCAGGTGCATGACGTGGTCGTCGGGGAAGTTGGGGGCGAGGTGCATTGCGGGGCGTCCGGTTGGGCTTAGGCGGATTTTATTGGCCGTCGGGCTTGGGGGGAAGGGCGGACGCAGATATTGGTGGTTCGTCTTGTCGGTACTTTGCGAGCACTTCTTCTCGTGTAGGAAGTGGTTTGTCGAGGTCTACCGGTGACGTGTCGAATCCGGCGAGGCGTAGGCTGGCCAAGTAGTTTGAGCGGCGGACTTTTTCGTAATGCGCTTGTTTTTGTTTGAAGGTTAATTGGCTCATGGCGGTGGTCCCGGGGCTGCTGTTTCTTTCACTTATGTTTGAAAACACGCGGCGCGTTCATCGCTGGCAAGCCAGGCTCCTACAGGAACGTGGCGTGCCTGCGAGTGGGGTGTGTCAGGTAGGTGCTTTCCAGTTCAGCATGCGTTGCTGGGCGACTTGGAGCAGGTCGCGGCCGTCTTGAGTCAGCAGGTACAGGGCGTGGGTGATATGGGGAATGTCTTTAACGTCGCCGTGCTTGAAGCATTGGCAGTGCAGGGTTTCGAGCAGGTCGCTGGAGGTTCGGATGCGCTGAAGGGCAGCTTCGAGGATGTCTTGCGGGTCGGCCTCTGTGTCGATGATCAGAACCGGGGTGTCGGTGAAGTTGGTTTTGGTGGGGCGATAGCGATCTGCAAACGGATCTAATGTGTTCATGGTTAGTTCTCTGTATGGATCAAATGAACCACACCAACCGTGACCAAACGATGGGTGGCGGACTGTGTTCAGGTTGGTCAACCGGCGAGAACACCCGGCACGCTCGAAAGCGTCCCAAACACAGCCGCCATAAAGCGTACCGACATGTTAGTGCCGGCAGCATACAAGGGGATGCGAATGTTCCCCACGCGCTTGTCAGGCGTGTCGAATAGAGCCGCGGTAACACGTGCGCCAGACTGTGTAGGGGATTTCGTGATCTTCGATTCACATTTGAACGCCATCAGCCATGGAATCGCATCACGGGCCTTGCGCCGTTCTCCCTGTATCATGCCGTATCCTTTTTGCGCCCGACCTTTTCTCGACCCGCCGTTTTGCCGCGCTAGGCTTCAGGCATCTGCGCGGTCAATGGAGTGACAGTTTATGCACAACACCCTTGAACAGGTCTTTGGTTATCCACAGTTTCGGCCCGGCCAGGAGGTGGCGGTCAGCGCGGTGTTGGCCGGGCGGTCGGCGGCGGCGATTTTTCCTACTGGGTCCGGCAAGTCGTTGTGTTATCAATTGTCGGCCTTGCTGCTGCCGAATCTGACGCTGGTGGTCTCGCCGTTACTGGCGTTGATGCAGGACCAGTTGGCGTTCCTGGCGCGTCACGGCATTGCGGCAGCGAGTATCGATTCGGCGCAGAGCCGCGATGATGCCAACGAGGTGATGGCGCGGGCCCGCTCCGGCGAGTTGAAGATTTTGATGATCTCCGTGGAGCGCCTGAAGAACGAACGTTTTCGCAACTTTTTGCAGCAGGTGCCAATCTCGTTGTTGGTGGTGGACGAGGCGCACTGTATTTCGGAGTGGGGTCATAACTTCCGTCCGGACTATTTAAAGCTGCCGGCCTATCAGCGCCAGTTCAACATTCCACAAGCTTTGCTGCTGACCGCCACTGCAACGCCGAAGGTGATCGCCGACATGCAGGCGAAATTCGCCATCGCCCCGGCGGATGTGGTGACCACCGGTTTCTACCGACCCAACCTCAACCTGCTGGTGGAGCCGGTGCGTGGCCAGGACAAGCGTCGGCGTCTGGTCGAGTGGATGGGCCAGCGCGCCGGGCAGCCGAGCATCGTTTACGTCACGTTGCAGAAAACGGCCGAACAGATCGCTCAGCACCTGGCTCAGCACGGCATTCAGGCCGAGGCTTATCACGCAGGTTTACCCCACGAGCAACGCGAAGCGATTCAGCGCCGGTTCATGGGCGGGCAGTCCAATTGCATCGTCGCCACCATCGCTTTCGGGATGGGCATCGACAAGAGCGACATCCGCAACGTGGCGCATTTCGACTTGCCGAAATCCATTGAAAACTACAGCCAGGAAATCGGTCGCGCCGGGCGTGACGGGCAGTCCTCCGACTGCCTGGTGCTGGCCAACCGCGACAGCCTCAATGTGCTGGAGAATTTCGTTTACGGCGACACGCCGGAGCTGGAAGGCATTCGTTGTGTGCTGGATGAACTACAAGCAGCCAGCCCCGATGGTCAGTGGGAGTTTCTGCTGGGACCGCTGGCGGATCAGAGCAACATTCGTCAGTTGCCGCTCAAGACCTTGCTGGTGCAGCTGGAGCTGCGTGGTTTGATCGCGCCGCGTTATGCCTATTTTGCGGAGTACCGCTTCAAATTTCTGGTCGAGCCCGAAGCCTTGTTGGCGCGTTTCGAGGGCGAGCGGCGGGACTTCGTGTCGGCGATTATCCAGACGTCGAGCCGCGCCAGGACCTGGGCCACGGTGAATTTCGACGCGTTGTATTTACAGCATCAGGCCGAACGAAATCGCGTGGTGAAGGCGCTGGATTATTTCCAGGAAAAGGGTTGGGTGGAGCTCGAAAGCAAGCAAATGACAGAGGTCTACAGCCTGCTGATGACAGATTTCGATGCGCAGGCGCTGAGCGCCGAATTGCATGCGTACTTCACACAGCATGAGCGCACCGAGATCGCGCGGATCCACGCGATGCTCGATTTGTTCGCGACCGAGCGTTGCCTGGGTTATCGACTGGCGCAGTACTTCGGCGATGAAAACGCACCGCAGCGGTGTGGGCATTGTTCGGTGTGCCATGGCCAGGTTGCACGTCTGCCAGAGCCTCCCGAGTTGCCGGCGCTTGTGGATAAAAATTTCCAGGCACTGTGCGGCGATTTTATCCACAGGCATGAGCAGTACAACGGGAGTCTGCCGGGTGCGGAACGACTGACGCGGTTTTTGTGCGGGATCAGCGTGCCGCTGTTCACCAAACTCAAGGCTCGGGCGATTCCGGGGTTTGCGGTGTTGGAGGATTACCCGTATGCAGAGGTGAGGGCGTGGGTTGAGGCGAATCTTTAGGCCAAAGCTAGCGGGCAAGCCTGCGAATGACCCTGAGTCTCGCCCGATCGTGGAGGTCACAGCGATTACACTGCTTGCCCATTCTCTGAGAGACCACTCAATGACCAACCGCATGCCGCAACGCACTGACTACCGTCACTTCCAGCCGATCATCACCCGGTGGCATGACAACGACGTTTACGGCCATGTGAACAACGTCACCTACTACAGCTTTTTCGACACGGCGGTGAACACCTACCTGATCGAGGTGGGTGGGCTGGATATTCATGACGGTGAGGTGGTGGGTTTTGTGGTGAGTTCGGCGTGCGATTATTTCGCTTCGATTGCTTTCCCCGAGCGTATCGAAATCGGATTGCGGGTGGGCAAGTTGGGTAACAGTTCGGTGCAGTACGAGTTGGCGGTGTTCAAGGCGGGGGAAGAAGACGCCTGTGCGGCGGGGCGGTTCGTGCATGTGTTTGTGGATCGGGCGTCGAATCAGCCGGTGGCGATTCCTGCCGGGTTACGCGGGGCGTTGGAGCAGTTGCTGGTGTGAGGTCGTCGGCTACAGTGAAGACTTCTGTAGCCGCTGCCTTGGGCAGCGGCTACAGATCGCATGTCAATCCCGGTCTTCCCAGTGGCGGTGATGCTTGTGATGCCCCCAGGCATGGCCGCGGCCGCGGTGCTCATCATAATCACGGTAGTAGCGGCGATCACCACGACCGCGGTAGTCGCGATCCTCACGATAGCTTTCATTGCCCATATGGTTACCCAGCGCACCGCCCACGCCGCCGCCGGCTGCTGAGCCGATCAGGCTGCCGCTGGTGCCGCCCAGGCTGCGGCCAACCACGTTGCCGCCCGCAGCACCGAGTGCGCCGCCAATGGCCGCCTGGCCACGGCTACGTCTGTCGGCTCCGACCGCACTACCACCCGCGCCGCCCAGGGCTGCGCCAATGGTAGAACCGGTGTTGCCGCCTAACGACTGACCGACGACCGAGCCGAGAACCCCGCCCAATGCGCCGCCCACGCCTGCTTCGGCAGTGCCGCCGGCAGAAGCAATGCCACTGACCAGGCTAAGGGACAACAAGAGAATCGAGGAGTACTTCATGGGAGAGCCTCTAAGGGATGACGGCGCGATCCTGAGGCTGTGTTGAGATGCTTACAATCGAAATCCGACGAGTAACACGACTTGTGCACAATTCTATAAGTTACTGTTTTTTAGACGGAACTTAAGTGTTTTTCGCCGGTCTTTAGCTAATTCTGAAAGGCCGCTTTTATGCAAAAGCGGCCTTTTTTGTGGGCGTTTGAAAGGTTTCGTATTCAGCGGCGACGCGATCTTATGATCTTGCCTTACGCCGACTTTGCCATGATTAACCCGTTATCACTCGCCGCTTGCAACCGAATCGCGACGAACTTCGATGTTGGCGTGTGGCTGCCGTCGCCGGTGCTTTCCAGGGGCACCAGGGGATTGACCTCCGGATAGTAGGCGGCCGCTTGACCGGCGGGGATATCGAACGCCAGCAAGGTGAAGCCCTTGACCCGACGTTCGCGGCCATCATCCCAGATCGACACGATGTCGGCTTTCTGACCGGGTTTGAAGCCCAGGCGAATGATGTCGGCTTCGTTGACGAACAGCACATCCCGCTGACCTTTGACACCGCGATAACGGTCGTCCAGGCCATAAATGGTGGTGTTGTACTGATCGTGGGAACGCATCGATTGCATGATCAGGTCCGGCAGCACGCCAGTGGCGCGGGTGCGCTCGTGCACCAGATCGACCGGCAGGATGTTCGCGCGGAAGTTGGCCCGCCCCGACGGGGTGTCCCACTGACGTGCCCCGGCAGCGTTGCCCAGGTAGAAACCGCCTGGGTTCTCAATACGCTGGTTGAAATCCTTGAAGGCTGGAATGGTGTCGGCAATCAGGTCGCGGATGCGGCCGTAGTCGGCGACCAGCCAGTTCCAGTCCACCGGATGTGTACCCAATGTCGCGGCGGCGATGCCGGCAATGATCGACGGCTCTGAACGCATCTGTTTCGACAGCGGCTGCAACTGGCCGTTGGAGGCGTGGACCATGCTGAACGAGTCTTCCACGGTCACCGCTTGCGGGCCTTCAGTTTGCACGTCGATGTCGGTACGGCCCAGACAGGGCAGGATCAGCGCTTCTTTACCGTGAGCCAGATGGCTGCGGTTGAGCTTGGTGCTGATCTGCACGGTGAGGTCGCAGTTGCTCAGCGCCTGGAAGGTTCGTGTGCTGTCCGGGGTAGCTTGGGCGAAGTTACCGCCCAGACCGATAAAGACTTTCGAGCGACCGTCGAGCATCGCGTGAATCGCCTCCACCACGTTGTGACCGTTTTGGCGCGGTACTTTGAACTGGAAGCGCCGTTCCAGTGCATCGAGAAAGAACGCCGGTGGGCGCTCGTTGATGCCCATGGTGCGGTCGCCCTGCACGTTACTGTGGCCACGCACCGGGCACAGGCCTGCACCAGGCCGGCCGAGGTTGCCGCGCAGCAGCATCAGGTTGGCGATTTCCTGGATGGTCGGTACCGAATGGCGATGCTGGGTGATGCCCATCGCCCAGCACATGATCACGTTCTTGGCCTTGGCATACATGCGTGCGGCTTGTTCGATATCGCTCAGGGGCAGCCCGGACTGCTCGACGATCTGCGTCCATGAGGTGTCGTCGATGGCGGCCAGGTAGTCGAGCACACCACCGGTGTGTTCGTTGAGGAAGTCGTGGTCAAACACCGCCGGTTCATACGTCAGCTGCGCTTCGCGCTCCCATTGCAGCAGGAACTTGGCCATGCCTCGCAGCAATGCCATGTCACCGCCCAGTGCGGGTCGGAAATAGGCGGTGTTGGTCGGACGGTCACCGTTGGTGAGCATCTCGATAGGATGTTGCGGGTGTTGGAAGCGTTCCAGCCCACGCTCTTTGAGCGGGTTGACGCACACTACTTGAGCGCCGCGCTTCACCGCTTCGCGCAGGGGTTCGAGCATCCGCGGGTGGTTGGTGCCAGGGTTTTGCCCCAGGACGAAAATCGCATCGGCGTGTTCGAAGTCGTCGAAGGTCACCGTGCCTTTGCCCACACCGACGCTTTGCGCCATGGCCACACCGCTGGCTTCGTGGCACATGTTCGAGCAGTCGGGGAAGTTGTTGGTGCCGAAGGCGCGCACGAACAGTTGGTAGAGGTACGCCGCTTCGTTGCTGGCCCGGCCGGAGGTGTAGAACTCGGCCTGATCGGGGCTGCTGAGGTTCTGCAAGTGTTTACCGATCAGCGCGAACGCCGCTTCCCAGCTGATGGGTGTGTAGCGATCGGTTTCAGCGTCGTAGCTCATCGGTTCGGTGAGACGGCCCTGGTATTCGAGCCAGTAATCACTTTGTTCCAGCAATGAGCTGACGCTGTGCCTGGCGAAGAAGGCGCCATCGACCCGGCGCTTGGTGGCTTCCCAATTGACCGCTTTGGCGCCGTTTTCGCAGAACTTGACCATGCCACTTTCCGGTGAGTCACCCCAGGCGCAACCCGGGCAGTCAAAGCCGCCGTTCTGGTTGGTCTTGAGCATCATGCGGATGTTTTTCAGTGCGTTGTCGCTGGTCAACCAGGCTTGAGCGACGCTGATCAGTGCGCCCCAACCGCCGGCTGCGCCTTTGTAGGGCTTGTAGCGTTTGTAGCGCGGGGTTGGTTTTTGGTCGGTTTGAAGATGAGTGCTCACGCTTGATTTTCCATCGAAGGGCTGTAGACCCGCGGCGCACTTTTCTGCGGCAGGTGGATGAGATTGAGGTTGTGCCGGCGGGCCCATTGCAGGGCCAGGCCGGTGGGCGACGACAGGCTGACTAATGTCTGGATGCCTGCGCGCAAGACTTTCTGGATCAATTCCAGGCTGCAACGGCTGGTGACAATGGCCAGGCCGCCAGCAGTGGGGATGTTCTGCCGGATCAGCGCGCCGATCAGCTTGTCGAGGGCGTTGTGCCGACCGATGTCTTCGCGACCCAGCAGCAGTTCGCCCCGGTTGTTCATGAACACGGCCGCATGCACCGCGCCACTGTGCTGACCCAAGGGCTGGAAGGCACTGATGCGCTGACGCAAACCGTCGAGCCACTCGGCCGGCGGCAAGGGCGCGCCGGGCAAAACCTTCAGATCAGGCAATGCCTGCTCAACCGCCTCTACGCCGCAGAGCCCGCAACCGCTGGTGCCGGCCAGTTGGCGGCGTTGCTGTTTGAGGTTCCAGAAGGCGCGGCTGGAGATTTGCACTTGCGCGTATTGCGCCGGGCCGGATCCGCTGAGTTGCAGGTCGTAGATATCGCAGGCGTCGGTAATGATGCCGCTGCCCAGGCTGAAGCCGACGATGAAGTCCTCAAGGTCGGTCGGGGTGACCAGCATCACTGCCTGACTGATGCCGTTGTAGGCAATCGCCAGCGCAACTTCTTCAGCGAGCGCGGTGCTGGCCGATTCGGTTTGCGCAAGGTTGCAGTAGTGATAACTCTGACTGGCGGCGGGCGCAGGCGTTTCGACGGCAGGCGCCGCGCAGTCGGGGTGCTTGGCGTTCATGAGGAGTTACCGGCAGTATCAGGTCGTATTGACTACTGATAAGACTAGGCGCGTCAAAGTGTCGCGTCTAATCGCTAATACTGATCTGCCGATAGATGGCGTCGATCAAGAGTCTGTCGGTGATTTCTGATACAACGCAAAAACGGCCTCGGCCAAGGCTGAACGCGGCGCGCCGCGGCGCATGATCAGGCCCAGGCAGGCGAGGGTCTGAGCGCTTTCAATCGGTTGCAGACGCAGGTCGTCGATCAAGTCTTCAAGACCGCCTTCCAGGGGCATCACCGCACAGCACAGGCCACCGTGTACCGCTTGTAACAGCTGATGGACCGCGTCGGTTTGCAGCAGCGGTTGCGGGTTGAGGCCACGGCTGTGGAAGTTGTGGTCGATGGACTGGCGAAAGTGCATGCCGCTGGTGAGCATGCCCAGTGGTAATTCGATCAGCGCCTCCCAGCTCAAGGGTTTTTCGCCAAAGCTGAAGAAGCGTTGGTCGTAGAGCAGGCCCATGCGGGTTTCGCTAAAGGCCAGCGAGTCGAAGCGTTCGTTGTCCAGCCGCTCCAGATACGAAACGCCGAGGTCGAGGCGATTGCTCGCCAGTTGCTCAAGAATTTCTTCGGAGCTCAACGCCGAGAGTTCGAAGCGCAGGTTCGGGTGTTCTTTGTGCAAGCGTTGCATCAGCGCCAGCGGGTCGAAGCTCGACAGCGGTACCACGCCCAGACGCAAAGTCCCGACCAGGTTGCCACGACAGGCTGCGGCCTCGGCATGCAGGCCGTCGTAGGCCGCGAGCACGGTGCGGGCCCAGGCCAGCACACGCTCGCCCGGAGCGGTAAAACCTTCAAAGCGCTGACCGCGGTTGACCAGCGGCAGCTCGAGCTCTTCTTCAAGGCTGCGCAGGCGCATGGATAAGGTTGGCTGGGTGATGTGACAGCGAGCAGCGGCTTGGCCAAAGTGGCGGGTTTCGTCGAGGGCGATGAGGAATTTCAGCTGTTTGATGTCCATCTTCGCTCCAGGGCGCAGGCAAGGGAGCAATTCTAACGTGCTTGCAGTGCACTTGAGTCATTGGCCGGATCGCGCAACCTTGCCCGTGGCCATCGCGAGCAAGCCTCGCTCCTACGGACCGCGCTATCTGTGGGCTCGGGCTTGCTGGCGATGCAGTCGACTCGGTTTAAAGACCTGCTATCAACTCCCGATAATCCTCGACCGCCGCAAATTCCGCGGTGTCTTTGGGCTCTTTTTGGCTGTCCGGCTGGCTGACCGCCAGCAGATGCCCAACGCCGAAATTTCGCGCGCTGCGCAGGATCGGCAAAGTGTCGTCGATAAACAGGCTACGGGCCGGGTCGAAGCCGATATCGGCTTGCAAGGCATCCCAGAACTGTGGGTTTTCCTTGGCGAAGCCGTAATCGTGGGAGCTGATCAAACGCTCGAAATACGGCGCCAGTTCGATTTTTTCCAGCTTCAATGACAGCGAATCGCGGTGAGCGTTGGTGATCAGCACCACGCGCTTGCCGGCCTGTTTGATCGCAGCCAGAAAGGTATCGGCGTCGGGACGCAGGGCAATCAGATGGGCGGTTTCCAGTTTCAGTTCGCGCACCGGCAGTCTCAGTTCCGCGCTCCAGAAGTCCAGGCAATACCACTGTAACTGGCCGGCGTTGCGCTCGAACAACGGCTGCAACTCCAGTTCGGCCATGGCCCGGCTCACACCATGCAACTCGGCGTAGCGCTGGGGCAGGTGCTCCATCCAGAAATGGTTGTCGTAGTGCAGGTCCAGCAGCGTGCCGTCCATATCCAGCAGAACGGTATCGATGTCGCGCCAGGGTAATGAGGGCATGGAAAACTTCTCGAACAGTAGAAAGACATCCGACACAAATGATCGGCAACGCCGGGTACGCACTGATTTGAAAGTGTAGCGAGCGATGCGCGCAGTAGCTTTCAAACAGCCTGTATAGTAACGCGTTCACGCCAAGGAGCTTGTCATGCGCCAGAAACCCACCGTACTCGCCCGCGAGATCGTCGCCACTAGTCGATTGTTCTGCGTCGAAGAGTTGCAGTTGCGCTTTTCCAACGGCGTCGAACGTACCTATGAGCGACTGGTCAGCAAGGGTACCGGTTATGGCGCAGTGATGATCGTGGCGATGGTCGATGACAACCATGCGCTATTGATCGAAGAATATTGCGGCGGCACCGGGGAGTACGAACTGTCTTTACCCAAGGGCCTGATCGAGCCGGGCGAGGATGTGTTGGCAGCGGCCGAGCGTGAGCTCAAGGAAGAGGCCGGTTTTGGCGCACGTCAACTTGAGCATCTGACTGAGCTGTCATTGTCGCCCGGTTACATGAGCCAGAAGATTCAAGTGGTCCTGGCGACCGATCTTTACGAAGAACGACTTGAGGGCGACGAGCCTGAGCCGATGCGCGTGGATCGCGTCAACCTGCGGGAATTGTCTGCTCTGGCGCAGAACTCGCAATTCACTGAAGGCCGTGCCTTGGCGGCGTTGTACCTGGCCCGCGATCTGTTGACTGAGCGCGGGGTGTTTCAACCATGAGTGTGCACTCCATGAATTTCCCCCATCCGTTACTGGCCCCCGTCATCGAACTGGCGCGTCAAGCCGGTGAAGCCATCCTGCCGTTCTGGCGCGCCGACGTGGCGGTCACCGCCAAGCTTGATGACTCGCCGGTGACCGCGGCTGACATGGCGGCGCATCATCTGATCCTCGCCGGCCTGACGGCGCTCGACCCAAGCATTGCGGTGCTCTCGGAAGAAGACGCCGACATCCCGATGAGCGTGCGAGCCGGCTGGCAGCGCTGGTGGCTGGTGGATCCGCTGGATGGCACCAAGGAATTCATTTCCGGAAGTGAGGAATTTACCGTCAACATCGCGCTGATCGAACAAGGGCGTGTGGTGTTTGGCGTGGTGTCGATGCCGACCAACGGTCGCTGCTATTTCGGCGGTGCTGGCCTGGGTGCCTGGCGTGCAGACAAAGATGCCGAGCCGACGCCGATCCATGTACGGGACGTTCCGCCAGTAGGTGAAGCATTCACCGTGGTTGCCAGCCGTCGACATTCGAGCCCTGAACAGGAGCGTTTGCTGGCCGGGCTGAGTGACAGCCTGGGCGAGCTGCAACTGGCGAATATCGGCAGCTCGTTGAAATTCTGCCTGTTGGCGGAGGGGGCTGCCGATTGCTATCCACGCTTGGCGCCGACGTCGCAGTGGGACACCGCCGCCGCGCAAGGCGTGCTGGAAGGCGCGGGTGGCGAGGTGTTGAATTTGAGCGGCGAGCCGTTCAGCTATCCGGCGCGCGAATCCCTACTGAATTCATTTTTCCTGGCACTGCCGGCCAAAGCCGCATGGCGGGAGAAGTTGTTGGTGTTGGCCAGGTCTTGAGAGCGCTACAGGTTGATCGTTCCCACGCTCCGCGTGGGAATTTTGCATCCAGTGACGCTCTGCGTCACCCACGGCGGACGCAGAGCGTCCAGGGCGGCATTCCCACGCAGAGCGTGGGAACGATCAAACGATCAGCGCCAAGTCTACCGATGCAACACATACTGCCCGGTAAACGTTACAGCATCCTCATTGCTGCCGGCATTGACGATGCGTGAGTGCAGCGTCAGCCGGGCCCGCCCGTAGCGCTGGTATATCACCAGAAACTTCTTCCATACCGCTGCACTTGGCGCATCGCAAATTGCCATCGCATCGGTCGTGACCGGCAGCGGATAGCTGATGTGCCCTTCCTGAATCACGATATGCCCGTCTTCGATGCCCTCTTCACGCAAGCGTAAATGCAGCCAGCCCCAGCCGGCCAGTACCGCGCCGCAGTACAGGCTGCCGCCGAACATGGTGCTTTTGTGATTGACGTTGGCTTCCAGCGGCAAGTGCAAACGCAGTTGTTGTGCTTGCCAATCAAGCACTTTGAGACCCATATCCCGCGTGAGGGGGATGTCGCGATGCAGGACTGATTCCAGGTGACGACTGTCGCGGTTCATGCAGGGTCCCTTTGTTCAGGATGCTTTTTCAAGATTAGTCGGCGTGGCTCAATCGAGTTCGTCGGTGCCGCTGTTGGCGCCGCCATCGGCGAAGCTCAGACCGTGTTTGCGCAATTTGTCGTGCAAGGTCTTGCGTGGAATACCCAGCGCTTCGGCCAGGCTGCGCAGTGAGCTGTGGGAGCGTGCCAGCTCGGCAGCAATCAAGGTTTTTTCGAAGTTTTCCACTTGCTCGCTCAGGCCTGCGCTGAGGTTTGCGCTGATCGGCGCAACGCTGCCGTCCGGCGCGCTGTTATCCAGTGCCAGTTCCAGGCCGAGGGCGAAGCGTTCAGCGGCGTTCTGCAGTTCGCGCACGTTGCCTGGCCAGTTATGGCGCAACAGCGATGCCCGTTGCCCCGGCTGCAGTTCGTGGGGCGGCAGACCGTGGCGGGTGCTGGCTTCGTCGGCGAAGTGCTGGAACAGCATCAGCGCGTCTTCGCCGCGTTCACGCAGTGGCGGGATGCGCAGCGGCGCGACGTTCAGGCGGTAATACAAGTCGGCGCGGAAGCGGCCCTGATCCGCCGCCTGGCGTAAGTCTTCCTTGGTTGCAGCAATGATGCGGATATCCAGCGGGATCAGCTGATTGCCGCCCAGGCGCTCAACCACCCGCTCTTGCAGCATGCGCAGCAACTTGACCTGCACATCCAGACTCATGCTTTCGATTTCATCGAGGAACAGCGTACCGCCGTTGGCGAATTCGAACTTGCCGATGCGGCGCTTTTGCGCGCCGGTGAAGGCGCCCGGTTCGTGGCCGAACAGCTCGCTCTCCACCACCGACTCCGCCAGGGCGCCGGCATTGATCGCGACAAACGGCCCGTTGCGGCGGCTCGACAGGTCGTGCAGCGCGCGGGCGACTACTTCCTTGCCGGCACCGGTCTCGCCGAGGATCAACACATCGGCTTTGGTCGCCGCCAGGGCGCCGATCTGCTCGCGCAAACGCAGCATCGGTGCCGACTGCCCTACCAACCGGGTGCTGAGTTCATTGCGATCGCTCAGGGCCAGGCGCAGGCTGCGGTTATCCAGCACCAGCCGGCGCAGCGCCAGGGCGCGGCGCACGCTGTCGAGCAGGGCGTCGCTGGCGAAGGGTTTCTCCAGAAAGTCATAGGCCCCGGCACGCATCGCTTGCACGGCCAGCGGCACGTCGCCGTGACCGGTGATCAACAGTACTGGCAGTTCCGGGTCTTGCTCGTGCAGTTCGCTCAGCAGTTCGAGGCCATCCATACCGGGCATGCGAATGTCGCTGACCACCACGCCCGGCCAGTCGCGTTCAAGACGTCCGGCCAGGCCCTTGGCTTCAGCCAGCGGCAGGACTTTCAGCCCGGCGAGGTCAAGAGTCTGGCTCAGGGCCTGACGCAAATGTGGATCGTCGTCGATCAACACCACCTGGATGCGGTTGTCGATGTTCATGCACTGCGGTCCTCGGATGGTTGCAGATTGACTCCTGGCGCACCGGCGCGCAGTCGCAGGGTTAGCAGGGCGCCGCCATCGCGGTGGTTGGCGAACGACAGTTCACCACCAAAGGCGCGCATCAGGGTGTCGCAGATTGCCAATCCCAGCCCGAGCCCTTGGGTGCGGGTCTTGGTGGTGTAGAAAGGCTCGCTGGCGCGGCCAAGGGCTTCCATGCAAAAACCCGGGCCGTTATCGCGAATGTACAGGTTGACGCCATCGGCGGTGGATTCGGCACTCAACCAGAGTTTGCGTGGCGGGCCCTTTTCGGTCAGAGCGTCGAGGGCGTTGGCCAGCAAGTTGCCGAGCACCTGGCGCAGGCGGGTTTCTCCGGCCTCGACCCACAGGGTGGCGGCCGGCAGGTCGCGGATCAGCTCGACTTCCATGGCGCGTCTGCGCTTGGCCAGCAAGGCCAGCGCGTCATCCAGCGCCGGTTGCAGGGCGACGCTTTCCGGCGCGTGGCGGTCGCGGCGGGCGAAGGCTCGCAAGTGGGCAATGATCGAGGCCATGCGCCCGGTCAGTTCGCTGATCAGTTTCAGGTTGCCGCGAGCGTCGTCGATGCGTTCGTGATCGAGCAGAACTTCGGTGTTTTCCGCGTAGCTGCGAATCGCCGCCAGCGGTTGATTGAGTTCGTGGCTGATGCTCGCCGACATCGTCCCCAGCGCCGACAGCTTGCCGGCCTGTACCAGGTCATCCTGAGCGCGCACCAGTTCTTGCTGGGCGTGTTCGCGCTCCAGCACTTCCTGTTTGAGGCGCCGGTTGAGGCCTTCGAGATCGCTGGTGCGTTCGACGACGCGCATTTCCAGCTCACGACGGGCCTTGGCTTCGAAAGCGATGCGCTCCAGGTAATGACGCCGGCGCTGCATCATCAGACCGAGCAACAACATCAATACCAACAGCGTCGCGCCACCGATCGCGACCACGGTGCGCACCGGGCGGGCGATCAGGGTGCGCGGGGCGAGGATGCTGACGCTCCAACCGGTTTCCTGGATCTGCTGGGTCTGGGTCAGCCAGGCGTCGGGATTGAGGTCCAGAGGCTGCGGGTCGCGGGTCGGGTAGGGCTGGACCGTGATGATCGCCTGGCGCTCTTCGTCAGTCAGCGGACGGGTCGCGCGAAAACGCCATTCCGGCCGCGAGGTGAGAATCACCACGCCGTTGTGGTCGGTCATCAGCATTTGTTCGGGGGTTTTGCCCCACAGGCTTTCGGTGAGATCGAGGTCAACCTTGACCACCAGCACGCCGATGATCCGCTCGCCATCGCGTACAGCACCGGCAAAGAAATAACCGCGTTTGGCAGACGTCGTGCCCTGGCCGAAGAAGCGCCCCAAACGCCCGGTCATGGCTTCGCTGAAATACGGCCGGAAAGAAAAATTGCGCCCGACGAAGCTGTCGTGTTTGTCCCAGTTGGACGCCGCTAGGGTGTTGCCGGTGGTGTCCATCAGGTACATGACTTCGGCGCCGGTCTGGGCACAGATGTCTTTGAGCAGCTGGTTGGCGTTGTCTTGAGTCACGCGCTGTTGCGGCTCGGCGAGGGCGGCACGCAGGGCCGGCAGATCACCGAGGATTTGCGGCAGCACTTCGTAGCGATGCAGCGTGCCCAGCAGGTTGGCGACGTACAGGTCGAGGGTCTGACGGTTTTGCTCCACCAGTTCGCTGCGGTAGTAACGCTCGGCCAGGTGCTCCAGCGGCCACAACAATGGCGTCAGGCACAGTGCGAGCAGTGCCAGGCTGCGCCATCGGGGTCTGCGGGGGAGGGTTGGGGTCATGGGAGTCGAGCGCCTGTGGGTACAGGCGCATTATGCCTAGCCGTGAACGAGAACGCTCACGGGAACAGGTCGGCCTCTTGAAGGGTTTTGCCGGCCAGATCCTTTGCCGACAGCTGCGGCATTTCACTGAGCTGCCAGTCAATGGCCAGGGTCGGGTCGTCCCAGCGAATGCAACGCTCGGCCGATGGGGTGTAGTAGTCGGTGGTTTTGTAGAGGAATTCAGCGAAGTCGCTCAGCACCACGAAACCGTGGGCAAAACCTTCCGGAACCCAGAGCTGGCGATTGTTTTCAGCTGACAAACGCACAGCAACCCAGCGACCAAAATTCGGCGAACTGCGGCGGATGTCCACCGCTACGTCGAGCACTTCACCGGCAATAACGCGCACCAGTTTTCCCTGGGTGTTTTCAAGCTGGTAGTGCAAGCCGCGCAGCACACCTTTTTGCGAGCGGGAATGATTGTCCTGAACGAATTGCGTGTTCAGGCCGGTCGCCTCCTCGAAAGCCCTGGCATTGAAGCTCTCGTAGAAGAAGCCGCGCTCGTCACCAAATACCTTGGGTTCGATGATCAGAACACCGGGCAGGTCGGTGGTGACTACATTCATTGGTTTTCTCCAGCATTAGTGAACAGGTAATGGCCGTAATCGGCTTGCCCAGAGTGAGCATGATAGAGCAGTGCCTTGATCAGGCGATCAGATCTTTGAAGTCGCTGGCACCCAAGCGTTCGCCTTGATAGCTGCCGTCCTGGACCCGTTGGCACCACTCCAGGTTATCCAGATACCACTGTACCGTTTTGCGCAGACCGGTTTCGAAGGTTTCCTCGGGAACCCAGCCCAGTTCGCGCTCGATTTTGCTGGCGTCGATGGCGTAACGCAGATCGTGGCCCGGACGGTCCTTGACGAAGGTGATCAGGTCGGCAAAATTCGCAACGCCAGCAGGGCGCTGTGGCGCCAACTCTTCCAGCAGGCTGCAGATACCACGCACCACGTCGATGTTCTTCTGTTCGTTATGACCGCCAATGTTGTAGGTCTCACCGACTACACCTTCGGTTACCACTTTGAGCAGCGCCCGGGCGTGATCCTCGACGAACAACCAGTCGCGCACTTGCAGACCGTTACCGTACACCGGCAGTGGTTTGCCTGCCAGCGCGTTGAGGATAACCAGCGGGATCAGCTTCTCGGGGAAATGGAACGGCCCGTAATTGTTCGAGCAGTTGGTCAACAGCACAGGCAAACCGTAGGTGCGCTGCCAGGCGCGAACCAGGTGGTCGGACGCGGCTTTGCTGGCTGAATAGGGAGAGCTCGGCGCGTAAGGCGTGGTTTCGGTGAACAGGTCATCGACGCCATGCAGGTCACCGTAGACCTCGTCGGTGGAGATATGGTGAAAACGAAAGGCGGCTTTCTCGGGCTCGGCCAATGTCTGCCAATAGGCACGAGTAGCCTCCAGCAGGCTGTAGGTGCCGACGATGTTGGTCTGGATAAAATCCGACGGACCGTCGATGGAGCGGTCGACATGGGATTCGGCCGCCAAATGCATGATGGCATGGGGCTGAAACCGTGCCAGCACGGCGCTGACGGCGGCCTGGTCGACGATGTCGGCCTGTACGAACTCATAGCGGGTGTCGGTGGCGATGCTGGTCAGCGACTCCAGATTGCCGGCGTAGGTCAGCTTGTCCAGGTTGAGCACTTCGTGTTCGGTGTGCTGAATCAGATGACGGACCAAAGCCGAACCAATAAAACCGGCGCCGCCGGTAATGAGAATGCGCATGTCAGGAGCCTTCTTCCATAAGACGGGTATAGAGCGAATGGGGCATAGCTTGTCGGCAGGTGAGGGGCGGTGCAAGAGGGGCGTTGGTCAGATTTTGGAGAAGGTTCGGGATTGAGGTCGTTTGGGAGGACGCTTTCGCGGGCAAGCCTCGCTCCTACAGGGGACGGTGGCGCTTTTGTAGGAGCGAGCGGTGCGGCGATCCGACTTGCCCGCGATGGCGATAGTGCTACCACCTTGATGCTGGGCTTACCCAGTACTTATTGTTCCTGGCTGAAAAACATCGGATTTTCTGCACGGAAGGTTTTAAAGGTCTTGTGCCTCCAACGTTCCTCCTCGGAGCCATCATCGGCTTCATCGACCTCGCCAAAGTACCAATGCTCGGACTCAAACCTTTGCCCATCCTCATCCTCGTGAACAAAGTGGAACCCTGCTTCATTCATTCCTGCAGGAAGGGTTAAACCCCAGTCTGCGGCGAGGCTTTTGTCGGTGATACGGGTTTGGCAGAAGTATTCGTAGTCGAACGGTAATACATGGCCGCGATAGCGGCTCATGTCGGTGTAGATGCATATTTCACTGGAGAACATGGAGGGAGTGATAACGCAGGCGACTACTCGACAGTTGATAGTATCGTCAGGTCTGGCCTGGAGTAGGTGGTGGGCGGCATTGATCAGTTGTTGGGCGCATTCTTTCTGGATGGCGAAGGTTGTTTGTTTTCCTTCTACCAAGGTTTCCAGAACAGGGATCTTGTCCTTGAGATAACCATCTTCCAAAGACAGATCTTCGGGGAAGTATCCTTTGTAGCTGGCTGCCCACCGGATCAACGCCCTGAGGCGTCTTGGGATGTTGCGTACTTTTTTGTCTGAAAGGGCAATTCGGCGCATAAGTAGTGTTCTATGTCGTGGTCTAGTTGGATTTATGCGTAGCTGGTTAAAAAAAGCTCTAGATTCTTGGGTAACTCCAATGAGCAGGCTTTTTCTATATCGCTGATCTGTTGTTCGGTGAGGCGATAATCGAAGGCGCAATAATTGTCTGTTTGCCAGCCCATGATGGGTACGAGATCGATTGTCGAAATGGGCAGGTTTTTTTCAAAGCATGGGAAGTCTTCACCACGCTGAACACCC
Source organism: Pseudomonas sp. GW821-FHT07G10 (assembly GCF_059418545.1). Lineage (NCBI taxonomy): Bacteria > Pseudomonadati > Pseudomonadota > Gammaproteobacteria > Pseudomonadales > Pseudomonadaceae > Pseudomonas > Pseudomonas sp. GW821-FHT07G10. The sequence continues at coordinate 96,303 of NZ_JBWKQB010000001.1, forward strand.
ATGACCATGTGTAAGAGGTTCTCTTTCATCTGGGCTGTCACCATTGATCCCTATAGGCGAATCCCAATTGATAGTCGTGAGCACTTATATCGATGGTATGGCTAAAGTAAGGCTGAATGAGTGCTACCCATTCTGCAGGTACATCAAATACCCCTTGGTTTACAGTATCGTATGGTTTCAAATCCAATGACTCGATAACCGCCCCATCGTCCCCGAAGTCCTGTGAATAGACTTCTCCTTCACAGAATTCCGTGATTTTGTTGAACCAGTGCAACTTCAGTCTTAAATCCATAGTGCTCTCACAAATACTTTTTAATATTCCGGCCCTTCTTTGCCTATAAATGTCCAATTGAAGTGATTGCAGGCGTAATGGGCATGCATTATGCTGTTCCCGCTTTAATTAAATAGCTGTATTGTATTCGGCTTCTGCAACCGCCGTTCTTGCCAAAATTAAATGTCCTTGCGATTTGTTTTATGCCAAATGTCTTTATAGTCAAATGCAATCGTGTAGTCATAAGCGTCTAGCTCAATAATATGTTCGAAAAATGGTTGCACCAAAGGTAGCCAGTTTTCCAATAGTTCAAAGCAACCATTGTTGATGTTCTCATCAGGAGGCAGGCCGAGCGATTTCATCACCAAATAGTCGTCCTGTAGGTCCTTGGAGCGCTCTGTACCAACGCCGAGTTCCGAGCTTTTGTCGAACCATTGCAGTCTTAGCTTTAATCCCATTAGGTCCTCACAAATATTTTTTTATATTTCGTTTTTTTGAAGCGGGCTTTAGCTGTTCCCCGGTTATATGGTTGAACGCGCCTAAATGGCTACCGTCGCTTGCTCGATACACTTCTAACTCACCATGCTGAGAGTCCCATTCGTAAATTTTTCGCCCTTTTGCATCGATCCAGCGCTCTCGTAACCCTCCACCACCTTGTCTCGGCGTTTTCGGTTTGGCAGTTTGCAATCCGATGAAGCCGGTTATTTCTTCAGTATCTGGAGCCTGACGGTATTTATGATCGCCAGGCCGAACACTCACCACCACATAAAGCGGCCTAACCCCCGAGTCCGCCGGGAACACCAGGATGAAATCCTGATACTCCGGTGGGTAGATCGGGTTGACCAATATGTCGTTGCTGGCCTCTGTCGGAGGATAGACCCAGATGTTCGGTGCTTGTGGCGCGGCTTCCAGTGCCGGGATGCCGAGGGTGTCGGCGGGGTTGAGGGCTGGGGTCCAGATCAGTTCCAGGCCGTCGCCGAACACCGCTACTTGTTGGCTGCCGCGGGGCTGGAACTGGATAACATCGATCATCTGCCAGTCGGCGTTTTTGCCGGTGTAGAAGCCGTAACCCTTGAGCGTGCCGTCGGCTTGTTGCTCGACGCGCAGGCGCACCCGTGAGTTGGCTTGCTTGAGCGAGCGCAGCTGTTCTTCGCTGTAGAGGGCGCTGTCGCCGAGTTCGGAGGGCCAGAGCAGGGCGACCAGGCCGGTCAGCAGGCCGGCGGCGACGGTGCCGCCGGCTGCTACTGTGACACTGCTGACCGATGATCCGGCCAGAGCAAGACCACCCAGGCCGACCGGTAATGCACTGCCACTGATTTTCTTTAACGGGACGGCGCCGGAGCTGTCGGCCTCACGTGCGCCCAATAATGCGAAGTGGCCGTAATCCTTCAACGCATCCAGGGGGACGAAACCGGAGGGATTGGCGTAGCTGATGATGCCGTCTGGCAGGTTGCAGGACTTGGCGAAGACGCAGCCCAGTGGCGTTACGGGCTCAGGATCAGATGGTGTGTTCTCGAAGAGCTCGGCAATGGGTGGATACAGTTCTGCCGACGGCTGCGGTGTCAGGATGCGGCGGCGCAGTTGATCGTTGTAGGTCAGTGGGTATGAGCGTTCTGGCATGAGTGACTGGCTTCCCTGTCCAAGGAAGTCAGCCTATGGGCATGGGTAAAAGCCGAACATTCCTGCCATTCGACGCATGGCGTAGGAAAGGTCTTTGAATGGCTGGCGCACTCAAACACTCATCCGGTTCCGAGGACTGACCTGCATCAAAGGGGGTTGCGTATCGGCGGTCGCAGTGGCGATATAGACGCCTTATAAAAATTCCAGAGGTCGTTGTATGTCGCTCGCCACGTTGATTCATCGCGCCAGTTTGCCGAGTCCGCAGGTCACTGCGCAGCAAGCGCTGCAACTGCTGCAGGTGCATTACGGTCTGAGCGCAACGCTGCACTCGCTGGGCAGCCAGCAGGATCTCAACTTTCGGGTCGACAGCGACCAGGGCCGTTTCGTCCTGAAAATCTGTCGCGGCGACTACGCGAGGATTGAGCTTGAGGCCCAGCACGCGGCCCTCAATCATCTGGGCGCGCACCCCGAGCTTCATGTGCCACGGGTGATTGCGGCAAACAACGGTGAAGACCTGCTTTCTCTGGACGTGGCCGGGCAAGCGGTGCACGTGCGGTTGCTCGATTACATCGAAGGCCAGTCGCTGACTCACCTCAAGCACTTGGGCCATGAGCTGGTGTCCGGCCTGGGGCAACTCTGCGGCGAGATGGATCTGGCCTTGGCCAGCTTCCAGCACCCGGGGCTGGAACGCGCACTGCAATGGGATGCCCGCCACGCCAACGCACTGATCACCCATTTATTGCCGGTGATCACCCATGAACGCCAGCGAGCGTTGATTGCCGAGGCCGCGCTGCACGCCGAGCGTCGTTTGCAACCGTTGGTGGCGAAGCTGCCGGTGCAGGCGATCCATATGGACATCACCGATGACAACGTGGTCTGGCAACGGGACCAGCAGCGCCACTGGCAGCTGCAGGGCGTGATCGATTTCGGCGACTTGATTCGCACCTGGCGCATTACCGATCTGTCGGTGACTTGCGCTGCTCTGCTGCACCATGCCGACGGTGATCCATTCTGCATTCTTCCAGCGATCCAGGCGTATCACGCGGTCAATCCGTTGCAGCATGAAGAGTTGCTGGCGCTCTGGCCGTTGATCGTCGCCCGTGCGGCGGTACTGGTGCTCAGCGGGGAACAGCAGGTCAGCATCGATCCGCAGAACCAATACAGCCGCGACAACCTCACTCACGAGTGGGAAATTTTCCGCGTAGCCACCTCGGTTTCGTTCGAACTGATGGAGGCGGCGATCCTCACGGCGGTAGGGCATTCGCTGCCACTGATCGCCAGCGAAGGCTTTGCGCCGTTGCTGCCGAGCCTGGTGGGACGCGAATTCGCCTTGATTGACCTTGGCGTGCTCAGCCCGCATTTCGAAGCTGGCAACTGGGAGCAGGAGGGGATAGACGAGCGTTTGCTGGCTCAAGCCGCCGCGACTCACGGCCTGGCGGCCAGTCGTTATGGGCAATACCGTTTGTCCCGGACTCGCCCGGACAGTGCCACTGAACCGGACACCTGCCCGCTGCATGTGCAATTGCAGGTACCGCGAGGCACCGCCGTGGAGGCACCGTTTGCCGGTGTTTTGCACGTGGCGGCCGATGGTGCGTTGCGGCTCGATAGTGCGCAGTTGAGCGTGCGCTTGTGGGGCGTCAGCCCTTCGCTGCATTCGGGAGCCGCGCTGGTCAAAGGCCAAGTGCTGGGCGAGGTCGAGGGTGCATTGCGGGTGCAGTTGTGCCGAGGCCTTGAGCTCAGCCCGCCGTTGTTCTGCACACCTTCACGAGTACCCGCGTGGCAGGCATTGTGCCCCTCTCCGTCGGCACTGTTGGGGCTGGCCTGCGATGCTGAACCCGAACTCGACCCGCAAACCCTGCTGGCCCGCCGCGACGCCAGTTTTGCCCGTTCGCAAAAACACTATTACGTCGACCCGCCGCGCATCGAACGTGGCTGGCGCAATCACCTGATCGACATGCAGGGCCGCTCCTACCTGGACATGCTCAACAATGTCGCGGTACTCGGCCACGGTCATCCGCGCATGGCCGCTGAAGCCAGCCGACAGTGGTCGCTGCTCAACACCAATTCGCGTTTCCATTACGCGGCAATCGCCGAGTTCTCCGAGCGCTTGCTGGCGCTGGCGCCGGATTCCATGGACCGGGTGTTCCTGGTCAACAGCGGCACCGAGGCCAATGACCTGGCGATCCGTCTGGCCTGGGCCTACAGCGGTGGGCGTGACATGCTCAGCGTGCTGGAGGCCTATCACGGCTGGTCGGCGGCCACCGATGCAATTTCCACCTCGATCGCCGACAACCCGAAAGCCCTCAGCACCCGCCCGGACTGGGTGCATCCGGTGACCGCACCGAACACTTATCGTGGTGAGTTTCGCGGCCTCGACAGTGCGCCGGACTACGTGCGCAGCGTCGAGCATAATCTGGCCAAACTGGCCGGGCAGAATCGCCAACTGGCCGGTTTTATCTGCGAACCGGTGTACGGCAATGCCGGGGGCATTTCGTTGCCGCCCGGCTACCTGCAACAGGTGTACGCACTGGTTCGCGCGCAGGGCGGTGTGTGTATCGCTGACGAAGTGCAGGTCGGCTATGGCCGGATGGGCAAGTTCTTCTGGGGCTTCGAAGAGCAGGGTGTGGTGCCGGACATCATCACCATGGCCAAAGGTATGGGCAACGGTCAGCCATTGGGCGCGGTGATCACTCGTCGGGAAATCGCTGAAGCGCTGGAGGCTGAGGGCTACTTCTTCTCATCGGCAGGCGGCAGCCCGGTCAGTTGCCGGATCGGCATGGCGGTGCTGGATGTGATGGAGGAAGAGAAACTGTGGGAAAACGCGCAGATTGTTGGCGGACATTTCAAGGAGCGTCTTGAAGCGCTGATCGACCGTCATCCGCTGGTCGGCGCGGTCCATGGTTCAGGCTTCTATCTGGGAGTGGAGCTGATCCGCAACCGCGAAACTCTTGAGCCGGCCACCGAAGAAACCACTGCGCTGTGCGATCGCTTGCGTGAGCTGGGAATCTTCATGCAGCCGACCGGCGACTACCTGAACATCCTCAAAATCAAACCACCGATGTGCACCACGCGGCAAAGCGTGGATTTCTTTGTCGATACCTTGTCGAAGGTGTTGGAAGAAGGGTTATAAAAACGCTGAACAAAGATCATTCCCACGCTCGCGCGTGGGAATGCCTCACCGGACGCTCTGCGTCTGCCTTTGTGACGCGGAGCGTCACGGGCTGCATTCCCACGCAGAGCGTGGGAACGATCAAATAACGATCAAATACCCCCTGTGGGAGCGAGCTTGCTCGCGATGAGGCCGGTACATCCGATATCAATGTTGACTATCAGATCGCCATCGCGAGCAAGCTCGCTCCCACAGGGATTGCGTTTAAGTTCGATTGTTATCGGGATTATTTGAAATATTTTCGATGGGTGGAGATATAAATACTGTTAAAGCCGATTTTTATCGGCTATAAAGTCGCCATAACCCAAGGTGTGGATAATCCACGCCTCACTGTTCCCATTTCTGTCATCGGTCGATGCCAATATCGACCCTCTGCACCTGCCCAGGAGATGATTCATGAGCCGTATCGTTACCGTCGCCGCCACCCAGATGGCCTGTTCCTGGGACCTTGAAGCCAACATCGAGACCGCTGAGAAGCTGGTCCGTGAGGCCGCTGCCAAAGGCGCGCAGATCATCCTGATTCAGGAACTGTTCGAGAGCCCTTATTTCTGCCAGAAGCCGAATCCGGACTACTTGCAGTTGGCCACTCCGGTTGAGACCAACGTCGCCATCGCGCACTTCCAGAAAGTCGCCAAGGAGCTGCAGGTTGTATTGCCGATCAGCTTCTTCGAACTGGCTGGCCGTGCACGCTTCAACAGCATCGCGATCATCGATGCCGACGGCAGCAACCTCGGGATTTATCGTAAAAGCCACATCCCGGATGGCCCTGGCTACCACGAAAAGTACTACTTCAACCCGGGCGATACCGGCTTCAAAGTCTGGAATACCCGTTACGCGAAGATCGGTGTCGGCATCTGCTGGGACCAGTGGTTCCCGGAATGCGCCCGTAGCATGGCGTTGCAAGGCGCGGAAATTCTGTTCTACCCAACCGCCATCGGCAGCGAACCGCACGACAAGACCATCTCGTCCCGCGACCATTGGCAGCGTGTGCAGCAAGGCCATGCCGGCGCCAACCTGATGCCGCTGATCGCCAGCAACCGCATTGGCAATGAAGAACAGGACGGTTACGACATCACCTTCTACGGCTCGTCGTTCATCGCCAACCAGTTCGGCGAGAAAGTCCAGGAACTCAACGAAACCGAAGAAGGCGTGCTGGTCCACAGCTTCGACCTCGACGAGCTGGAACACACCCGCAGTGCCTGGGGTTCGTTCCGTGACCGTCGCCCGAACCTGTACGGCGCGATCAAGACCCTCGACGGTTCGCTGGAGTCCTGATCGCCATGAGCACTTTGCAAAGCACGCCTCGCGCCGACGGCTTTTACATGCCGGCCGAGTGGGCGCCGCAGACCCAGGCCTGGATGATCTGGCCCGAGCGCCCGGACAACTGGCGCCTGGGCGGCAAGCCGGCGCAGGCCGCACACGCAGCGGTGGCCAAGGCCATCGCCCGTTTTGAACCGGTGACCGTGGCGGTGTCCGCCGGGCAGTACGAGAATGCTCGGGCGCGTCTGCTGGATGTGCCGAATATTCGCCTGGTCGAGATGTCCAGCGACGACGCCTGGGTCCGTGATACCGGTCCAACTTTCGTCATTAACGACAGCGGCGAAGTTCGTGGCGTCGACTGGGGATTCAACTCCTGGGGCGGCTTCGACGGCGGTTTGTATTCGCCGTGGAACCGTGACGAGCAGATTGCCGGCAAAGTGCTGGAGATCGAGCGTTGCCACCGTTACTGCACCGAAGGCTTCGTGCTTGAAGGCGGTTCGATTCACGTCGACGGCGAAGGCACGCTGATCACCACCGAAGAATGCCTGCTTAACCGCAATCGCAACTCGCACCTGAACCGTGCCGAGATCGAAGCGGTACTTAGCGCGCAACTGGCTGTGGATAAGATCATCTGGTTGCCGGACGGTTTGTACAACGACGAAACCGACGGCCATGTGGATAACTTCTGCTGCTATGTGCGTCCGGGTGAAGTGCTGTTGGCCTGGACCGATGACCCGCAGGACCCGAACTACTCGCGATGCCACGCGGCGATGAACGTGCTACAAAGCAGTCGCGATGCCAAGGGTCGCACCTTTACAGTGCATAAAATGCCTATTCCTGGGCCGCTGTATGCGACCGAGGAAGAGTGTGCCGGTGTCGATCCAGTGGACGGCACTCAAGAGCGTAATCCTTCGGTGCGCCTGGCGGGTTCCTACGTCAACTTCCTGATCGTCAACGGCGGCATTATCGCGCCAAGCTTCGACGATCCACTGGATAACCAGGCCAAGGAGATTCTCCAGAGCCTGTTCCCGCAGCACGAAGTGGTCATGGTTCCCGGCCGTGAACTGTTACTGGGTGGCGGTAATATCCATTGCCTTACCCAACAACAACCGGCGCCGCACAAAAGTTGAGTGAGGTTGTAACAGCTGGCCTCGTCTGAGGGACGAGATCAGCGGTAAATTCAATCGCACGACCCGCCTCAAGCCCGCAGCCCATCAGGACTGCGGGCTTTTTTGTACCTGCGTTCAAACAAACGGACACATTGGCATAGCTCTTGTATCTGTTTGAGTGTCATTCACGGACGTGAAGAACTTCGATGTTCTGTCATAAACCTTGGATAAGTTAGCCGCTCACAAACCGGGAGAGAGCGCTGAAATGAACGCCGAAATGAACGTGGTCAGCGAGCGGGCATCCCATCCCTTGGCAATAAATAGCGAATCGCTCCAGGTTCTGGTGCACTGGTTGAAGTCCAATGGAACGCGTCAGATCAGAAACTCTGATCCGCGCCGGATGATGATCGAGCGCTACCCCGCTGGTTTATTCAGCGAGGCGGAACTGGACGCGTTGTGGGATGTGATCGAAGGATAAGAAAACAACGGATTGGTAAAAGCGCTGCCTGGAAGGCGGCGTTTTTTTTATCCGGCGTAAGCTCCCCCGTAGCAGCTGCCGAAGGCTGCGTTCGGCTGCGCAGCAGTCGTAAACCTGACCCCGCGGTTTTTCAGGTATACCGAGGTGCCTGGTTTTGCGAGGACTACGGTCGAGCGCGACCCCGGCCCGAATGCAATCTTCGGTAGCTGCTACGCGGATTATGCATAGGTCCAAATACATTGGCTCTGCGCGGCATTCGACCGATTCGCGAAACAAACTAAAAGCCATTCCAGCGTTTTTCACTGGCGTGCAAGGGATTAGGCTGCCGACATCGAATTTTCACGACTTCAGCTGGAGCCGATCATGTCTGCTGCAACCCTTCACTATATCTACGACCCTCTGTGCGGCTGGTGCTATGGCGCCAAACCCCTGGTGCAAGCGGCGCAGGCTGTTTTGCCGGTCATCGCCCATGGCGGCGGCATGATGACGGGCAATAACCGTCAGAGCGTTTCGCCACAGCTGCGCGATTACGTGATGCCCCATGACCGGCGCATCGCCGAATACACCGGGCAGCCGTTTGGCGAGGCGTATTTCGAAGGCTTGCTGCGCGATCATTCGGCGGTCTTCGATTCGGCGCCGCCGATTGCGGCTGTCCTGGCTGCCGAGCAACTGGCCGGGCGTGGTCTTGAGTTGCTAGGGCGTTTGCAGACGGCGCATTACGTCGAAGGTCGACGCATTGCCGATAAAGACGTTTTGCTGGAGCTCGCCAGGACTATCGGTTTCGAGCCTCAAGCCTTCGATATAGCGTTCGAGGAGGCCGCTGCGAGCGCAACCCAGAACCATATCAAGGAAAGTCGCACACTGTTGGCGCAGGTCGGTGGCCAGGGTTTCCCGACATTGGTGCTGGAGCACGAAGGCACGTTCACGCTGATCGACATCGGCCCCTGGCTCGGCAAACCCGAAGCCTTTGCCACCTGGCTGAGCGAGTCGGTCGGTACTGCGGCGGTCGAATCCTCATCGAGCATTCAGGCCTGTGGTCTGGATGGTTGTGCACACTGAACCCACTCAATAGGCTATCGCGGGCTGAAGGCTAAACGGCCATGAATGCATCGCCGCCTTGCGCCCACCCGCGGTGTCGATCCCGCTGCCAGGCAAGCATATTCGCTACGCCTGGAGTGCCAGCAGCCGAAAAATCTCGTTTGTGTTCGAGATCAACGAGGTTTAAACCGAGAAGTCCGGCGGGCGTAAACCCAGCGACGTCCTTGTTTCTGCTGAACACCCATTCAGCCAACGTTTGCTTCGGTGGCTGTGCGCTGTTTGGCGCTGACGCTACTGTGTGGAAACACCTCAGGCGAATGGGTGGCAGCTGTGCGCGGGCATAAAAAACACCTGCAATCGTGTCGTCGACAGCAACACGTTAATGCCCCACTAGCGACATGAGTTGAAGCCTCTCTTCTGCTTCAAAATGTATACGAAATGACCCCATCCGAAACTGATGTAGTTACTCATCCGCGCCAACAATAAACTTCCCCCCTTTGCTCGTGAAACTTGTGTTGAGGCCCACAGTCTTAGCCCAGCCTTGGAATCCATTTGCGAGCCAATACAGCGAAGCGCTCTGCGGTCATGCCTCAGCCCACTATCGCCATTACCGCCGTCATCCCATCAGAGCTGCCCGCCTCATGCGCCAGACCGTTCGCTCCTCCCGCGTTTTCTCGCTCTGCCTTATTCCTTTGCTCCCCCTGTTCGCCAGTCCCGCCCATGCCGGCGGGGAAAGGCAACTGGTGGAGGACATCAACGACTACCGCGCCCAGCCGCAGCGCTGCGCGGGGCGCACGGTCCAAGCCTTGACGCCGCTGGCTCTGAAATCGAGCCTGGCCTTGCCGATCGGCTATGGAGGCGTTTCGCGGGAGACGTTGAAGGATTCCGGCTATCAGGCGGTGTCTGTGCGGACTATCCATCTGGTCGGCGCTGAAGATGCCGAGGAGGCCTTTGACATGCTCCAGAGCAGCTACTGTGGGGCCTTGCTCGATACCCAGTTCGCCGATATTGGCGTGTATCGCGACGAGAGTGAATGGCAGGTGGTGCTGGCGCGGCCCTTGCTCGATGGGCATCTGGACGATCCGCGAGCGGCGGGCAAGACGTTGCTGGCACAAGTCAACGCGGCACGGGCGAAACCGCGCCTGTGTGGTCGTCAGCGCTTCGCCGCTGCACCGCCGCTGACCTGGAATGCCGCCCTGGGGACAGCGGCGCAGGGGCACAGCCGGGCCATGGCCAACGACAATTACTTCGCGCACCAGGACCCAAACGGTGATATGCCGTGGGACCGAGCGAAGGCCGCCGGCTACGGTGGCCGGCAGATCGGAGAGAACATCGCCGCCGGGCAGAGTTCGCCGGGCAAGGCTATGGAAGGCTGGCTGGCCAGCCCCGGGCATTGCGCCAACCTGATGAACCCGATGTTTACCCAGGTTGGCGCGGCCTATGCCGCGAACTCGCGTAGCGACGAGGGCGTCTATTGGACGATGCTGTTCGGCGCGAAATGAGAAAATGGGAGACACCCGTTAGCCAGTCCAGCGTCAAGATCCAAAGCCTACCCACCCTGCTTTATTAACGGCAGGGTGTTTTCCTCGCTAAACCTGATCGGGTGAACCGGTCGAACTCATTACATCACGTCACTAATGATGTTCCTGCACCCGTCTTTATCCCTCCCAAACAACCTCATACATTGACCTCCACTACCTACCCGTCATATCGAAGGGAGGTCACAGGAGAGTTGTCATGCCTTTCGTCAGCGTACGCATTACTCGCGATGGCGTCACATCGGAGCAGAAAGCTCAGGTGATCGCTGAAATCACTGAAACTCTGGAGCGCGTCCTCCACAAGCGCCCGGACCTGACCCACATCGTGATCGAGGAAGTCGACACCGATAACTGGGGCTATGCCGGGATGACCACTACCAAGTACCGCAAACAACTCGCGGAAGGTCAGTCATGACCCAGTCCATCACCATCGATTTCGTTTCCGATGTGGTGTGCCCGTGGTGCGCCTTGGGCGTGACGGCACTGGAGCAAGCCATCGACAACCTGGCCGGTGAAGTCTCGGTCGCACTGACCTTCAAGCCCTTCGAATTGAACCCGGACATGCCGGCGGTCGGCGAGAACGCGGTCAAGCACTTGATGCGCAAATACGGGCGCAGCGCCGAGGAAATCGCCGCCGGCAAAGCGATGCAGATCGCCCGTGGTCAAGCCATCGGTTTCAAGTTCGATCTGGAGAAACGCAGCCACTTCTACAACACCTTTGATGCTCACCGTCTGCTGTTGTGGGCGTTGCAGGAAGGGCGGCAGGTCGCACTCAAGAAAGGCTTGCTGCGCGCTTATTTCACCGCCGGCCAAAACCCAAGCGATCAGGAGACGCTGGTGCGCCTGGCCAATGAAGCGGGGTTGGATTCGGCCCGTGCGCGTGAGGTGTTGGTGTCCGCAGAGTTTGCCAAGGAGGTACGTGAACTTGAAGAGTTCTACCGCGAACGCGGTATCAATTCGGTCCCGGCCATGATCCTCAACGGTCGTCACCTGGTGTCCGGTTCGCAGTCGGTCGAGTACTACGAACAAATGTTGAGACAAATGGCGAAGGCACCCGCCGAAGCCTGATTGATCACTTTTCAAACCCCAATATTTAGTAGAGGTTCATCATGAGCAATTCGAAAAAAGTCATTGTTATTACTGGCGCATCCCAAGGTCTCGGCGCAGGTATGGTCAAGGCCTTCCGTGATCTCGATTACCGGGTGGTTGCCACTTCGCGTTCGATCAAACCGTCCACCGACCCGGACATCCTCACCGTGGCGGGCGACATCGGCGACCCGGCGATCGCCGAGCGCGTGATTCGTGAAGCGATCGCACGTTTTGGCCGTATCGACACCCTGGTCAACAACGCCGGGATCTTCGTCGCCAAGCCGTTCACCAGCTACACCCACGAAGACTACGCGGCTGTGCTGTCGGTGAACCTGAATGGTTTCTTCTACATCACCCAACTCGCCATCACCGAGATGGAAAAACAAGGCAGCGGCCACGTCGTCAACATCACCACCAGTCTGACGGATCACGCCATCGACGGCGTGCCTTCGGTACTGGCGTCATTGACCAAAGGGGGCCTCAACGCGGCGACCAAATCCCTGGCCATCGAATACGCCAAGCGTGGCATCCGTGTGAACGCGGTCAGCCCCGGCATCATCAAAACTCCGATGCATGGCGAAGAAACCCATGAAGCGCTGGGGAATTTGCACCCGGTCGGGCACATGGGTGAGATCAGCGATATCGCCCAGGCCGTGGTGTATCTGGACTCTGCCAGATTCGTTACTGGCGAAATCCTGCACGTCGATGGCGGTCAGAGCGCCGGTCACTAAGACCTGTGCGCAGCGTCGTCGATCAACATCGACGGCGCTGCGATAGTGGAGCGCGCACCATGAACACTCTGGTACACAAGGTTTTCCTGATCACCGGCGTCAGTTCGGGCCTGGGCCTTGCCTTTTCGCAAGCGGCGCTGGCGGCGGGGCATACGGTGGTTGGCACGGTGCGGCGCGAGGCCGAGCGTAGCGCGTTCGAAGCGCTGGACGCCCATCGCGCCAAGGCGTTCGTGCTCGACGTCACCGATTATCCGGCGATCGAGCCGCTGGTGGCCGATATCCTGCGCGATGTGGGGCGGATCGACGTGTTGGTGAACAACGCCGGCTATGGTCATGAGGGCATTCTTGAGGAGTCGCCGCTGACTGACATACAGCGCCAGTTCGACGTCAATGTGTTTGGCGCGGTGGCAATGATCAAGGCAGTACTGCCCGGCATGCGTGAGCGGCGCAGCGGGCATATCGTCAATATCACCTCCATGGCCGGCTTCATCACCTTGCCAGGCATCGCTTACTACTGCGGCAGTAAGTTCGCCCTCGAAGGCGTCAGCGAAGCGCTGGCCAAAGAAGTGGAAAGTTTGGGTATCCACGTGACCGCCATGGCGCCTGGCTCGTTTCGTACCGAATGGGCGGGTCGCTCGATGATCCGTTCGGCTCGCACCTTGAGTGACTACGACCCGGTTTTCGATCCGGTCCGCAAGGCGCGTGAAGAGAAGAGTGGCAAGCAGACCGGCGATCCGCACAAGGCGGCGCAGGCGTTGTTGACCCTGGTCGCCGCTGAAAAGCCACCCGTTCATCTGTTGCTCGGCAAGGATGCAGTGAGGCTGGTGCGCGAAAAAATCGCGGGTCTTCAGGCGGAAATCGACGCCTGGGAATATCTGTCAGGATCGACGGATTTCGACTGATCGAAAACGCTGCTGCATGATCATTCAGACGCCGATGGCGGGGATTTCCTCAATCGTGGCGAGGTGGTACACGTGTCATTTACTACAACACGCTTTCTGAAGGCTCTATCTGGTTGCTAATCGCCTATACCAAGGCGAAGTTCGACAATTTACCCGCAGCCTTCTTCAAGCAGCTGAAGGAGGAAATCAACAATGGACAATGAACTGGAACAGTTCCAAAAGGACTTGCTGGACTCTGTGCGTCAAATGAAAGCCGGTAAAGGCGCTCGCGTAACGGAAGTGCGGCTGTCAGCTGCTGCCGAAGCGCGGGCCAAAGTAGGCGTATCTCAAAATGCGTTCGCCAAGCTGCTTGGAGTCAGTTTGCGTACGTTGCAGGACTGGGAGCAAGGGCGTCGACAACCTACTGGAGCTGCGCAGACGCTGCTGCGCGTGGCAAGCCAACATCCTGAAGCATTGCGTGACTTACACGCGCTGTGAGATTGGAACAGGGAAGCATTATTGTAAGCTCGCTATAAACCCCATCTATCGGTAGGTGGGGTTATGACGCACTTACAAATAGATGGTATCGATTTCAGTCTGAAAAAAACCTCGACTTGTTCGTAATGCCGTTCAGTTAAGGCGACGACGCGATCCGTAGCAGCTGGCGAAGCCTGCGTTCGGCTGCGCAGCAGTCGCAAATCATGCAACCACGGTCAACCTGTAACACCACAGTGCCTGATTTTACGACCGCTACGCAGCCGAACGCAGCCTTCGGCAGCTGCTACGGGGAATGTGCGGAGCCAGAAATTCCTTAACTGAACAGCATTGCGACTTGTTCGAGGTTTTTTATGGGACGCAGGATCTGGCGAGCACAAATTTTCCAGCCAATAGAGACAACTAAGGCCTCGCATTTCTGCGAGCCTTTGCATCCGCTGTCAACAGCGAAGCTGCATGCCGTTCAGCGCCAATTCCACTGCGTGGGAACGACTAACTGCCTTTCTTTTGCGCGGGTGCGAGTGGAAGGCTGAGCACCTTCACCACGTCATCGATCACCGCCTTGCTCATCTCCTGCAAATAATGCGACGCCCAGGCATAGCGGTCCGACCCCCGCTCCATCGCCGCATCCTCCGCCAGCATCTTCGCGACATGGAGCAAGTCGGACACGTGGGACAGGGCTTCTCGAATCGGTACGCCGCCGTTGACGCAGAACAGGGCCTGATCCGAATGGATGGAGAAGGGTGTGAGGCCGATGGTTTTTAGGTCTTGTGGGTTGGTCATTGGGCATCTCCGGGGGATGGGAGATAGCGGATGAGGGGGATGCAGATTTCGGACGGATTTATGGTGTGCATGGTGGGGTCTAGCTCCTTGACTTGAGGAACTGCCACGAACCTTCTCACAGGTTTGGGTGGCAGCCGTGCGCGGGGTGAGAAACCGGCAATCAAGGCAACCGGTAGACCCGAAGGTCTCCCACGCACAGCCGCCATAAAACGATATCGCGGGCGAAAAAAAACGCCGCAATAGGTCTTTTGGCGCTTTTGCGCCTTGATTTGCTCGGGTTCTCACACCCGGTCGCTGAATTTGCAACGACGGGGCAAGGTTAGCGTGGTGGTGGGATAGCTGCAACCGCGTGTTGGCCAAAGCGGCAGAAACAGCCGGGAGGGATCAAGGTTTCCTGGAGGAAGCGCGGTTCACCGCTGCTCAAGAACCTTGATCAAGGTTGACTGACTTCCTCAGGGCATGAAGCAGTCACTCGATTTGTGGGGCTTTATCCAAATTAAATCACTACGCCCCGTATGTCTCTGAGCCCCCCCGTCAATTTTGATAACTCCAAGTACTTAGTGCTACGTCACTGCGCCAAAAGAATCTAAATCCATCCTGTTGTTTCTACGATGTTTAAGAATTCATTGCTGGAGTCGTCCTGCTGCCGACTCTGGCATGGCTGCCAGCGAACTAAACTACTAGTTGTATCTCTGGAGCAAGATACCTCCAGAGAAGCAAGGAGGTGTCAAATGGCCATTCGTGATACTTATCGGGAAATTGAACAGACCCTCGGTCAGGTGCCGGAGTGGATTAAACAGATGCCGGAAGGCGGAGCGAGCGGTTTTTGGGGCGTGGCCCGGGACTTCTGGCTGGCGGATACCAAGATTCCTAATAAGTACAAGGAGTTGATAGGTCTGGCGGTGTCCGGGGCGACCCGTTGTAAGTATTGCGCCCTGTTCCATACCGAAGCCGCGCGCTTGTTTGGCGCGAGCGACGAGGAAATTTCCGAAGCCAGCTTTATGGGCGCGCTGACCATGATGGGCAGCACCTTTATTAACGCCCAGCAGATCGACTACGAGCAGTTCCGGCAGGAAACGCTGAGTATCGTCCGGTATGTCAAAGATCACTCGCAAGCCAAGGCCGCTTAAGCCGTTGCGCGAACCTGCCCTTCGGCAGCTGACGAAGGATAAGTTGATTGCAATCACCAGCGATGGTCCAAGGACCACCGCTCGGTGGCAAGGGGCTGTGCTGCGAGCCATCGGCGAACTAATGCAATACAGCGATACCGCCCGCGAAGAAAACCAGGACCTGCGCATTCCCTTCGCCAAAGCACTTCATGACCTCTATGTGGGACAGAAGTCCGACGCCGAGTTGACGGAAATGGTGTTGCTGATGCTGGAAGTGGAAACCGCCCCCTTTCTCGGCAAAGGGCCCCAGGCGGGAGCAGCATCTGGGAGCAATGACCTCTGAGAAAACCTCTGAGAAGTGGACTTTTCCAGAATTTCCCTAGGATTTTTTTGGATAGTCGAGCGCCACTTGTGCGGGCTCGATCTCGCCGATTTCTGACCATGACTTGGCTTTGAACCTGAACTCGGCGACGGCGCACGTTGGCATGACGATGATCTCGCTGGAGAGCCGCTGCGCGAGTTCGACCAACGCGGGGTTATGACCAAAGATCATCACTGACTTCAGCCGGTCGCCCAGCGTGCGGATGACCTCGAGCAAGTCATTCGCCTCGGCGGTATACAGCCGATCGTCCACGACGATGTCCTTGCGCCGGTAATCGAGCTTCCTGGCGATGATCTCCGCCGTCTCAAGCGCACGCACGGCCGGGCTCGACAGGATCAGATCGGGCCTCAGATCGCGTTTGGCCAAGCGCTCACCGATCTTGGGCGCGTCGCGTCTGCCGCGATCATTCAATGGGCGGTCTTTGTCGGGCTGCGCAGCGTCATCCCAACTCGACTTGGCATGGCGAATGAGAAATAACATTTTCATACCGCCTCCGGTATCTGCGGAAAGTCCGACCAAAGGGGTCGTAGTGATTAATCTAAATTAAATCACCACATAGCCTTATCGGGGCGTTCCCTCTAGAGAAAAGGGGACTAAGAGAAGAGGGGACTGATTCTGGCTGCAATGAGTACACCCGGTCGACGTAGCAGCGGGCGCAGCCTGCGATCTTTTCCAGGTAGGCAACCGCATCCGCGTTGGGGTCGAAATCTGAAGATCAAAAGATCGCAGCCTTCAGCGCCTCTTACGGGGGGGCAGTTGGATTTCTGAATGCCAGAAACAACAAAGGCCCGCATTTCTGCGGGCCTTCGTTTTGTATGGTGGCACCAGACGAACGGTTTGTTGCTGTGAGGGCAGGGGATTCGCGGGGCTGGAATTTGGTGGATTTTGCGGCGTACCTCTAAGGGTAGCTATAAATAAATCAGCTAGTTATGGCGTTTGGTGGAATCGAATCGGGGAGTTGCTGTTTGGCAACACTTACACGGCATGGCAGTGCGATAACCACCGCTTCATCAGCGTGCCGCTTGGGCATCAGCTACAGCGGCACATACGCTGGCACTGGCGCGGGAGACTTGTCGAGGTAGATCGGCAGCCTCCTGAGAATGATGTTGGCGTTGATGCCATGGCTGATGGCGATACTGGACATCGTGGCGCCTGGTAGCAGGAATTCCTGCACGCCTTGGAGCTTGAGGGAAGTAAGAGCTTCGTTTGCTCATGAAAAATCTAGCTCTAAAGGTGGTCGCGTCTGCGGAACTGGCGGGCACAACTGCCCTTAATGCTGAAGTTCGAAAGATGTACTCGCCATCCGCTGATACAGCTGTGATCAAACACTGCTCCGATGCTACATTCAGGGCCGAACAGAAGGTCTTGGGCACGGGAAAAAGGAGTAGTCGTGGCACGTCCCCTTCGTAAGGTCAAACTTGATGGAACGCTGTATTCCCGACGTCCGGCCGTCGAAGCTGAAATCCAAGAGCTCGAGGTCATAGGCGCTGCTGAGCTTGAGCGTAGAGTGCCCGACTGCTCACGGACCTCTCCCGATTTTGTCTCGCCGGAAGCGTTAGTGCATTTTGTGCGAAATGTAGAACCCGGAATTCATCGCGAAACACTCACCGAGCGCTTGCTTGAGCGCCTCCACCTTCTCCTGCCGCGCGCTGATGACGCTTCGCTTACGAACGCAAACATCCGAGATGATGTGGCTGACCATTTCATTGATCTGCTACTTAGCGACCGAGTTGCTTATGACGACCGTCTGGACTACTACGAGATCAATTTCAACTCGGCTGTCGCCAGGGACCGAAAGGATGCGCGTGATCGTCATTGGAAGCATGAGAATCGCTTTGACGAGCTAGAGGTGGACGAGGACGAGGGGGCCCTCCCTATAGCTGCTATCGGTGGCTACGAACCCTTTGATCCAACCGAGCTCGATCAAAAATCTTACCGGCTTCAGCTCGATGATGCGATTGATGGTCTACCTGAAATCCAAAAAAGAATCATCGAGATGATCCGCCATGACATTCCTATCGACTCGAAAGATCCCTCTGCCGTTACCATCAGTAAAACGCTGGGTAAGAGTGAAAAGACTATCCGTACGTACCGTGACAAAGCTTTCGCAAGCCTGCGGTCGCGCCTTGAACTCAAGGGGAAACTGTAATGACTATTCGTTCGCCAATTGCTAGCGAAGACGTTATGAACGCTTTCGCAATGGACTACGAGCCAGGAACTGACGTACTTAGACGATACCTGTCAGATTATCCTCAATTCGCTATCGAACTCGTGGATCTTGCAAGGGAGCTGTCCCGCGAGGTCGATGAGGATCTTCCTCTCAGTGCCAACGAGCTGGCTGCTGTGAGCGCTAAGATGGGGCGGCTTCGCGACTCCGTTGTGACTGTGGAGCTCTTGCAGTCGGCACCGCCGAAGGTTTTTGCTAAAGCAGCGAGGGAGCTCGGGTTGCCTATCCAAGTTGGCGTAGCTATTCGCGAGCGACGAATAGATTCGGTGGTATTGCCAGAGAGGTTTCTTGCGCGATTAGCTAGAGCATTGAATGCATCAGTTTCCGTTGTTCAGTCATTTCTCGTTTTGCCAGCCCAAGCATCGGCGCTTCGTGCAAACAAATCTGATGACAAGCCACTCGCAGCCGAAAAAGTTCCGCTTGAGCGTCTGCTCAAGGAATCAGGACTGGATGAGGAAAGCATTTCACGGATCCTCCAGGGCGATGACTAACCATGGATCATATAGAACTCGCTCGCCAGTGCGCCGAGCGTCTGCATGATGAAGCTGTTGAGCAAGGCAGCGATCCTTGGTCTCCCTATCAGTTCGCGAAAGAGATTGCGGAGAGGCGCGGCATCACGGTTGAGACGTGTGTTCCCGGCGCGTCGATTCTTGATGGAGCTCGAGCGACTTTCGACGCTGAGCTACTACTGATCGTTCATGAAAACTCAGGAACACCGTTTGAACAAGCCTTCCTGGTCGCCCATGAAATTGGGCACGCAGTTTTAGGCGACGGTGAAGATGGGGATGGATTTGTGTTTCAAATCGAACCCGCGCGAACCTCTGAGATTTCGCCAGTCGGCATAGAGCGGGTCGTCGATTACAGCCGCCGGCAACGTCGGGAGGTTCAGATGGACCTCTTCGCAAGAGAGCTGTTACTGCCAAGGAGTCGAGTCGTCGAGCTGCACGTCACTCGACGCCAAACGTGTTCGGAGATCGCAAATCGGTTGGGGGCCCCCTTCGACGTGATTGCGCAGCAAATGCTTGATGCGCTTCTGCTTCCCCCTGTACCAACAGTTGCTTCTGAAGCTCCTACTGAAATTCCTCTTAATGATAAACAACGAATTGCGGCCTCTCATCGGGGAGAGGCATTTCTTCTCCAAGCTGGGCCAGGTACTGGGAAAACCCGTACGCTCGTGGCGCGGGTTGAGAGCTTACTCGACGATGGCGTTGATCCAAGACGCATCCTTCTCCTGACGTTCTCAAACAAAGCCGCTGCCGAAATGGCCGAGCGGATTGCGCTAAAGCGACCCAAAGAGGCAGCGGCTCTTTGCATTGGAACCTTCCATAGTTTTGGCCTCGATATTCTCAGGCGATTCAACGACCGCTGTGGCCTTCCGGCTGATCCTCGTCTGATGGATCGAACCGAAGCCGTAGAGCTGCTTGAGAATGAATTTCCTAGGCTAGGCCTGACGCACTATCGGAACCTCTACGATCCATCCCAAACTGCTGCTGACATCCTGACCGCGGTATCACGTGCTAAGGACGAAGTTGTCGATCCGGCAGGGTACCTTGGCCTGGCCAAAGCGATGGCAGAAACCGCAGGTGATCCAGCCGCGGTAGAGGCTGCGGAAAAAGCTACGGAGGTTGCCGAGGTTTACGCTCGCTATGAAGAGCTCAAAGCACTCGCAGGTTGTGTCGACTTTGGCGATTTGGTCATGCGCCCAGTCCAGTTGTTAGAGGGGGATGCAGCAGTACGGACGCAGTTACAGAGTGACTACGATCATATCCTAGTCGACGAATACCAAGACGTGAACCACAGCAGCGTTCGACTCATCAAAGCACTCAAGCCGTCAGGTACAAACCTTTGGGTGGTGGGGGACGCCAAGCAGTCGATCTATCGCTTCCGCGGTGCCTCGTCCTTCAACATGGCCCGGTTTGGGCGCGAAGATTTTCCAGATGCGGTGCGAGACCGACTGAAGATCAATTACCGTTCTGCAGGTGAGATAGTTGGTGCCTGCTCTGCTTTTGCCGCAGGAATGTCGACGGCCGATGGAGACGAAAGTCTTGTAGCAGATTGCGGGCGGTCAGGAAATCTGCCCGAAGTCATCACGGTGGATAACGGTTCTTTCCTAACTCCTGCGATCGCTGATCGCATTCAAGAGCTTCTGAAATCGGGCTACAGTTATAGCGACCAGGCGGTTCTCTGCCGCGGCAATGATCGACTTTCGGACGTTGGGCGTGAGCTTGAGCGGGCTGGCATTCCAGTGCTGTTCCTTGGAAGCCTCTTCGAACGTCCAGAGGTTAAGGACCTGGTTTCGATACTCTCGCTGCTTGTGGATCGACGCGCAATGGGGTTGATCCGAACCGCTTGCTGGCCCGAATTTGCGATGTGTTTAGAGGACGCTGTTCGAGTTTTTGAAAGTCTGCGAGAGGCTGATTCGGAGGTCGGAGCCTGGCGCGTTATCTCTCCAGTGGAGCTGACGTCTGCTGGCCAAGCAGCCCTTTCTGAGCTCAACTCCGCCTTGGCGGGCTTTGATGCTCGCTCTCAACCTTGGAAGGTACTGACAACCATTTTGCTCGACCGTACGAGATTTGCAGCTCGTATCGCATCTTCGTCAGGGGTTTCCGACCAGGCGAAAGGTATCGCGATTTGGCAATTTATGAACTTCGTGCGTGCGCAGCCCAACGGGCAGGGGCTTCCTATCCAGCGGCTTTCTGATCGTATAAGGAGGCTGGTACGACTGCGGGATGATAGAGATTTGAGGCAGCTTCCTTCAGCAGCCCAGGGGATTGATGCTGTCCGTTTGATGACAATCCATGGTTCTAAAGGATTGGAGTTCCCGGCGGTTCACATTGCTGGCGTTAACAAAGACTCCATCCCGGGAGCGTATCGGACATCAAAATGCCCCCCACCTTCGAGCATGGTCGCTGGTGCTCAAGGGGGCGCGGATGACATTACGCGGGCTGCCCACAATGAGGAGCAGGAGTGCTTGTTTTATGTCGCCATGTCCCGTGCGAAAACCTCTCTGTCGTTCTATGGCGCGACCGGAGCATCGAATGGGCGCACGCGCGCGCTCTCGCCGTTCCTCGATCGGATGGGCCCCATTAAGCAACTTGCAGTCACACCTAAGACCGTATTGCCTCCCGCCCCAGACTCCGTGGCAATACCCGTCGTGTTCTCAGGAATTCCGCGTTTTAGTTCCGACGCGGTATCGCTTTACGATTCTTGCGCGCGGCGCTTCTTCTATACGCACCTGCTTCAGGTTGGCGGCAGACGTAAGATGAGTTCATTCATGCAAATGCATGAGGCCATCCGCGAGGTCTATCGCAAGCTTGTCGCCCAGGGCAACCTCCCAGTGGGCGATTGGGACGAGCAGCTTTCTCAAGCTTTCGTAACTCACGGGCTTGCGGAGCACGGCTATGTCGATGACTACCGTGCGATGGCCTCCAGCATGCTCCAGTACTTCATGGCATCAAGGGCTGGGGCTCAAGTGGAAACATCGGCTGCGCTCCGGATTGTGCTGGACGGCCATGAGATTGAGGTAACGCCAGATGACGTACTGTTGAGAAATGGAAAGCGAGTTGTACGCCGAGTTAGAACCGGTCATGCGCCTAGCAGTGATGGTAAGGATGTAGGCTCCGCTGCATTCATACTCGCAGTCCAGTCGGGTTTCCCAAACGCCGAGCTGGAACTGGTTTATCTCGCGGATGCTGAGAGCAAACCATTGAAACTCACGCCAAGAGAACTGAGTAACCGAAGGGTAAAAATCGCCGAGATTTTTCGCGAAATCCGAGGTGGCCAATTCCGAACCAACGCGTCGGATGCTACCTGCCCGAACTGTCCAGCCTTCTTCGTATGCGGTGAAGTCCCTGCAGGTACGCTCTCCAAACTTTTTTGAAAATAGTTTACCGGCGACAGCCAGTCGGTCCGATTAGTGGGATGTAGGCGAAATGATTCGCCACATCACGCTAGAGGACTGTATGAAAAACACACATTTTGAAGACGTTGGCGACGCAATCCGTGAGGGTCGTCCATTGCGAGAAGCTTCCGCCTATCGCATTCGTTTTGGCTTGGAAGGGCTCAACTTCCGCGACATTGACGTACCCGATCCCGTTCCGACTGGTCGGCAGATTCTGGACAGCGCCGGCCTTGACCGTCGCAGCGATTACGTCCTCTACGCCTTGCTTGTTTCAGGCGACTTCGAGGACGTACGTCTTGACGAAACGGTGGATTTGCGCGGCAAGGGCGCAGAACGCTTCATCGCGTTCAAATCCGATCGTGACTTCAAATTCGTCCTGAATGACCGGCAAATGGCGTGGGGGCACCCAACCTTGGACGCCAGTGTTCTCTATGGCCTGGTCGACGTCCTGCCCGAGGAGGCGATCTTTCTGGAAGTTCGGGGCGGTGAAGACCGTCTCATTGAACCCGAAGAGCAGATCAATTTGGACGCTCCAGGAATCGAGCGATTCGTGACTGCCCTGCGCCCGCAAAAAGGCTACGTCATCGTGGTCAACGCTGTCGAAGAGGTCGTACCGGACAAGCGTGTCACCTTCGAGCAGGTGGTCAAGTTGTCGCATCCGAACGCGCCGGCAGAAGCCAACGTAAAGTTTTCGATGACGTACCGCAATGCTGCCTCGCACCCACACGCTGGTGAGCTCGCTGAAGGCGGTTCCGTTGAAGTCAAAAAACAAGGGACGATCTTCAATGTCACACGCACTGTTCAGTCTTAACGCGGATTTGGCTCGGTTGCGAACTGAGGGGTATTTCGTACGTATACATGGAAACCTCCTTGTAATGCGGGAAGTACCATATGTCGACTCTCAATGCCGCGTACGCACAGGAACGTTGGTGTCTAACCTGGATTTGGCTGGAGACCGGACCCGTAAGCCGGAGACCCATGTAATCCACTGGGATGGTGACTTCCCTTGCAGCGCAGTTGGGACGCCATTGCCAGGCATCTCGCACGCAGCGCCCAACACGGATCTCGGGTACGGACTTACTGCTAAGCACAGTTTTTCCAGTAAGCCCGACGCCGAGGGATACCCGGACTACTACACCAAGATGGCTACATACGCGACCATCTTGGCGGGGCCTGCGGCGGTTCTACAGCCGGGTATCAGCCCGCGGTTGATCCGTGGAACGGATGAGGAAGATGAGGTCAGCGTCTTCAACTATCTCGATACCGCATCTAGCCGTGTAGGTTTAGGTGCGCTCGCCAGTAAGCTTGAAGGCGAGGTGGTAGGGATTCTGGGAACGGGAGGAACTGGTGGATACATCCTCGATCTAGTTGCGAAAACGCCGGTTAAGGAAATCCGGCTTTTCGATGATGATGATTTTCTGTCCCACAACGCATTTCGCGCCCCTGGGGCGCCATCCCTCGAGGAGCTGCGTGATGCCCCCAAAAAGGTGTTCTACCTGAAGAGCATCTACGAACGGATGCATCGCGGGATAGTTGCTCACCCAGTGAAGATGAAACCGGAGACCTTAGGACTACTTGACGGCATTACGTTTGCTTTCATCAGCATGGATGCTGGGGAGGAAAAGAGGGCGGTGGTTGCGAAGCTCGAGGCTCTTGGCGTCGCATTCATTGATGTCGGGATGGGCCTCGAACTCAACAACGGTAGTCTGGGTGGGATCCTGCGCGTCACGACGAGTACGCCGGCACAACGCGAGCATGTCCATGCGGGACGTATCTCTTTCGCAGGAGGTGGAGGCGAAGACCTGTACGCGTCAAATATCCAG
The DNA here is from genome assembly GCF_059418545.1 of Pseudomonas sp. GW821-FHT07G10. Classification (NCBI taxonomy): domain Bacteria; kingdom Pseudomonadati; phylum Pseudomonadota; class Gammaproteobacteria; order Pseudomonadales; family Pseudomonadaceae; genus Pseudomonas; species Pseudomonas sp. GW821-FHT07G10. The sequence continues at coordinate 120,207 of NZ_JBWKQB010000001.1, forward strand.
GTGGCCGACCTTAATGCCTTGAATGCATGCCTTGCGGTTGTGAAATGGAAAAAGTTGCGCGGATTCTATCGAGATCTGGAGTGCGAGCATCACAGCACCTACACGACTGATGGGAGCATGCTGCTCAACGGAGATCAATCATGATCCGGCATCTTAGCCTTGAGCACCGTTTCGTGCGAAATGTTCCTCGTGAGTTGGAACCCGGCATCTTGTATATCTCGATGGACTACGCAACCGCAGTACATTCGTGCTGCTGCGGTTGTGGCGAGCGCGTTGTGACTCCTTTCAGCCCGACCGACTGGAAGATGACGTTTGATGGGGAGTCCATCTCGCTTCACCCTTCAGTAGGCAACTGGAATCAGAGTTGTCGATCGCATTACATCGTTCAACGCGGACGCGTCTTGGAGGCCGGCCCTTGGTCGCAAGCCAGGATCGAGGCGGAGCGGGTGCGCGACAAGGCTGCCAAAGCTGCACATTATGGCTCCGAAACGAAGGTTGGCTCCGATACTAAGGATCTCTCCAATGAGCGGAAACCGGGTACAACACCAACGCATCGAATCTGGTCCCGATTTAAATCGTGGCTTGGGCTTTGAGTGTGGGGGGGCGGTCTGGCAATGCTCGGTCAGTAAAATGAATTACAAGCAGCCTAGGGCGGATATCTGTTTTAGGCTGAGCCACGCCGACCCTGGTCGTCGTTTCAAGGTCTTTGGATTGACGACGAGCTGAGAAGGTAATTCGAACGTCGTGAGGAAAAATTAGCATGACGCTACCTGCAACGCAGTATTGCATTGAAAAGCACAAGCACCATTACGGTAAATGGTGCGCCGCCGCTGCATATGGCCGAGGCTTGGCTGGAGGAGGTAATGCCCTGGCATTCAAGCTAATAGAGCTGAGCGGCTTGGACCAGGTTACTGGGCCAGAGGACATCGGCCAGAACGTCGACAAATGGCAGGTCAGCTTCATGAAGAAGATTGAGGTGGAGGCGAAGAGCCTCGGTGTAACCGATTTCACCTTCGGCCGTGCACAGAAACTGGTAAACATTTATTTGAAGACGGTCTTGGTCTGCGGCGGTCACCACCAGCACCCACGCGTCGTGTTGCTCCACCCGCCACTGGATTTTGAACTGTTCAAAGGGCTGCGCAGTTTTTTATCGAAGAATCGATCCAATATGAGCAGAGCGCGCTCAGCATTCATAGCTGCCCAAAAGCGTAATCCGCGATGGACAAAATTTTCTGAGGATGATTACGAGGCACATATAGCGGCTATTAAACTGATAATGGCAGGCAGGCCCCTCTATCAAGTCGAAGAGTACTGGAAGCTTTGAATATGTCAGGCGCTGCAGCGATAAATAAGCGAGCCATTAAATAGTTTTGTCAGCATGGATAAGTGTCCAGGTATCAGCTTGATCCCCTACCTAGCTATGGCTTTATAGCGGTTTGGGACATCTGCGCTTGGCAACAATCAGGCTGATTAGTATTCGAGAAAATCAAATGGATAAAAATATTAGTCAAGAAATTAAGCAGCACCTTGAGAAAATACGACATGAAGTGCAGGGTGGGGAGCAGGATCTGGTCCATGGGCGTCAAAGGTCGCTGAAGTATTACGTACGAGATATCCACCAGCATCTCAGGGAGTGGCTTTCCCTTCAGGGCTACGCAGAGGGCCGACGACGTTACGAGCTTAGCTGGGCGCTTGGGCTCATTGGCATTTTAGGTGTCATACTTGCTACTACACGGTCGGCCACCAGTGATTTCGACTGGGTGCGAGAACACACTGTTGCGTTTCGCTTATGGGCTGTCGTCTTTTGCACAATCTTCATCGGCGTATCTTTGGAGCGATCAAATGTTATCCGAGCGCTTTGGGGTTTTGCCAGTACCAAGTTCTTGGTGTCTGTCATACTTTCGGGAGTGGTGCTGTACTCAAGAGGAAGCGCAGCGACTTACGTGAATGGTGTCTTTCATGTGGATGCCTCCGCATTACCCATCACGCTGGTGTTTACTACCGGCCTGCTAATCATAAAGCTGGTGCTGCCGTTCATTCTCACCGTCGCACTGATTCTTTCTCTGGTACATGGATTTATTGGTCTAGGCTGGGTCAGAGGTAAGTTGGCAGGTGTAGAAGCGCACGAGCCTCCTTTGTACTCGGTGCTCTCTTTTTTTGTGTCCTGTGTAATTCTGTACTTCGGCTGGAGCTGGTCCCATGCCCAAATAGCAGATTCCAGGGTGTCGGAGAAGGTTTATCTCATGGCTCATGCACTTGACTTCAACTACTCGCATGAGTGCAGCAATGTCGCTCCTAATCGGCCCGTGATATTTTTGGGCGCCGGCCAAGAGGCAGTTCTTGTTGCCCCTTACAAGCTTCAAAGCTTCGACTTTGCTGAATTCTTTGAAGGGGGGGAACCGATTCCGACCGATTTCATACGTCTTCGGTGCGAGTACAAGTCTGCGCCTGGGGCCGAGCAATCGAGCTTGAATTCCGGACTTTGAGATCAGTGAGATCGACAGCTGCTAGGATGAGGGTTCGAGCCACGGGGCACGCGAACCAGCGAAGAATTCCGCCATCTTGGCGGTTTTTTCGTTTCTAGGTTTCTAGGTTATATCCAGGCGAGCGTGCAGGCAGATGAAAGACTGACCTAGCGCAGGTGGAGTAGCTTGCCGGGATGGGGCAAAGCCAAAGCTGTGGAAGTGTGCGGAGGATTTATGATCTGGGTCCTGTAGAGTTCCTCATGTCCCGCGCAGCCTGGCAACAGCGGCTACGAACAAGTTTGGTCGATTTCTGCATGCGATGAAAGGCCCTTCCGCGTCGATTGCAGCCGGTCTCTTTGGGGAGCTGTCTCTGCTCAAAGATCGAAGACCCATGAGGCCTCTAAGCGTCGAACGATTACTCTGACAGTGAGCAGATAATAATATCGCGTGTCCTCACTACGCTGTTCCAAGCGATGCTTTAGAAACCAATCCAGATGCTTCCGCTTCCAACCCCAAGGTGTTTCCCGCTGCCACCGCTCAGCTATAGCAGCCTGGATAACTCTCGCCTGCCGCAAGTGCCGCTGTCGAGTCGTATGTGACCCAGTCAGCACGCCGGCCAAGAACACCTCCATATCAAACGCTTTGGTCATACCGGCCCCCAATGTAGGTAGCGACCACATCAATCCGACCATGCCCCAGTTCTTGACTGATCTGCATGCGAGCCTCACGGTCAAGATTCCGGTCGATGACGTGGCACCGGCCACCATTAACAGGTGCGCGATGCCGGGTGATCTGCTCGTAGCGTTCGCATGCAAATGCCGCCCTCAGCTCGTGAAATCCTTTGAGGTTGTGGGCGTGCAGGACTTCTCGTGCGGGCCCGGCAACTCCTTGTAGAACGGTCTGGTAACTCTCGCTCGGCGCAACCAGATTGCGGCTGCCGGCTGGCGTGACCTGCGCAGCGAAGCCCAGCGCATCACGAACATGTTCATCCACCACAATCCACCGAGGCGCCGAAGCACCAGCCCGGCCACCCTTGGTGCCATCCTGGATGTTGATCCTTCCGAGGTCGTTGGCCTCTCGGCTAAGGCGTGGCAGATCAGCGAGGATCGCCTCGCGCAATCTCATGCCCGTGGACCGCGCCAACTGAACAATCGCGGCCGCCCGCCATTGACCGCAGCTGCATAGCGCATCGACGATCTGTTTCACCTGCGCGTGGTTCTGGCCTTGCGGCACTGACTTACGTACCCCGCAGCGCTGGATGCCCAACGCCTTGCTAGGGTTGGGCACCGTCACATACTGATCGCCGCGAAGCGCAGCCATAGTCCGGTTCACACTGGACAGGCGGTTCTGCGCAGTACTGACGGCAAGTTCACCGCGTGCGACTTGGCCACGGACGTAAATCGCGTAATCGGCCAAGGCCTGTCGATCAATCTGCCGCGCATCATTCACCTTGGGCCCGTCCTCAGACCGGCACCACTTCACGAACGCCTGCCATCGATCGCTATGTGCCTTGACCGTGCCGTAGTGCCCACCGCCGAACATGTCCTTCAGCGCTTGCGGACCGGCATAGCTCAATTGCCTGCCATACCCGAAATTTCGCCCATCGCGTTTTCCTACCAGTGCCATACCCATTACCTCTTGGCTGATCTCCCGTTTCCGCCCCACGTCATCCCGCCAAGAATGCTGAGTGTTATCAGGGATCAAGGCCCCTGCGACCTGTGGGGATGTCCTCTAACGCGGGACTGGTGGCTCCTTACGGCCAAGAGCTTGGGCATCTCATGATCTGGCCCCCTGAGCACCGTTACCGGTGGGCGGGTGGAGGCTGCACTGGCTGACGAGACCAGCGCCGCGAGATCCTGAGTCGGGTGAAGGCAGTGATGCGATGACCGGGGCATGCCTGACTGTCAGTCAGGTGCAGTCCTTCCGTGGGCTGCGGCACCATCATCTGCATCGCTGTTGCGGGTGACTTTTCGGTGTTTGTCACGCCGATTGTCACGAGGGGGAATGCCGCAAAGCCTTGTACGAGTTGGGCTGCAGCAGTGGTAGGAGCGCCCGTCTCTTTCCGGGAGAAAGAGACGGGCGCAGGTTGGCGCAAGGAAATGGCCACGCGGATAGGTTGCTGCAGGGCAGCTATGAAAGGGGATGAGTTGCCGCAGTGGGCACACTGATAAAAGTAGGCATCCATCACATCGCTGTGACCGTGCGAGCCGCCGGACGCTAATCGCACTTTGGGAGAACCACCACGGTGTGGCGTAGCCTTAAAGGTTCTGGCTACCTGGGTTGCTGTCAACGACAGCGCTTTGCCCGATTTTTTCTACGCCTGTGGATAATTCGGGTCAAGGATCGAATTTTCGGGCGTTCTGCGGCTGTGGATGAAATTATCCACCGGTGGAAATCAGTGGTTTTCCACAGATAGTTGCATGGGCTTTAGATTTTTTAAGTGAGGTCCATCCAAACAGGGCGGCTTTGCAGCCCTGTTTGGATGGACCCGCTTGGACAAGCGGATCACTCAGATATGAATACCGAGTGCTTATTCAGTTGCGCCACGTTTTGCTTTTAGGCGAGTGACGTTCGCTCCGGTCTGGTTCGCGAATTCGTGTGGAGTGACATGCTCCTGCCGGTTGGCCTCCAGGTACCGGCTCCACCAGTTCATGATCAGCCTGCGCTCCTCGATGAACTCTGCTTTGTGGATGTAAGCGGCGCGGACGTTGTTGCGTTCCTTGTGGCTCATTTGCCGGCTCAATCGAGATCTCTGACCACAACCCAGACTCTATCAGTGCGTTACGGGCCATCGAATGGAAGCCGTGACTGCAAATTTCCCTCTTGGTGTCGAACCCCATCGTACGCAGTGCTTTGTTCACGGTGTTCTCGGACATAGGTTCCCAGGACTTGGCATCGCCTGTGAGCACCAATTCGAATTTACCGGTGAGCACATGGATCTGTTCGAGGAAGGTCACCTTTGGTTCAGCACTACCTGGACAAATAGCCTTACACAATCCCAACCCGTAACAGCGCCTAGGAACTTGGTTGTACCTCACAATGCCGGCTACTTGTGATCACCCCATTCCGTTCTCGCTGGCTGTGGATTGCTTCTTGTCTGAATTGTTCAAGCTCAAAGAAAATGCGCTGGTCTCTCATCCCTCCGGTTCGCTCAGCTTCGGCACTATTCCTGAAATGCCGGCGTTCGCTTTGCCGGGTGGTGAGATTTACCTCCGGGTGGGGGTACACAAGGGTGAGAACAGAGGATTTGGGATCAGGCATATCTGGGCGGCGCATCGTTCAGATTTGCTCAAGCATGGCTGTGATGGAATCGACGGCGTAGCCACACATGTGGCCCGAATGATTGTTCGTGGTGCTCCGATTTATTGCGAGTTTCGTGATTTGCGCGGGAATCACCGTTTGGCGGTGATGAAGACGCCTGCTGGCTCTCTGGTGTTGGAGCCAAGAAATGAGCGTCGCGGTTTTGGGTATTACGTGATCACATGGTATCCGAAGCGACGTTTGGACGGGACCTTGGTCGGTCGAGTTGTCAGGTCTGCGGGAGCCCCATAAAAAAGGCGCCCTGCAGGGCGCCTTTAATGATTCATGAGGAGTAGTCGCAGCGATTCTTTAGCTCCGGGTCATAACTGACCTTGGGTTCAGGATCCGATGAGCCAGCTCATCGTCACTACTTCAGAGAGTGCCAGTATCTCTGCTGCCGAAATTCCGGGGGGGCGTTACTGGAGCCCATGCCCAGAGATGCGCAATTGCAGTCCTCAACGCTTATTTTCGATCCGGACTGCGAGAGTGTCAATCACACAAACATTTCCGGTTACGAGGTTATCCGGTGGACGATCTTTCCAGGTAGGCAACCGGATTCGCGTTGGGGTCGAAATCTGAAGATCAAAAGATTGTCCGAACACGGCCCAAACCTTCGGCAGCTCCGGGGGGGGGGCGGGATGTTTTTAGGCGTTGGACTTTCTGAATGCCAGAAACAACAAAGGCCCGCATTTCTGCGAGCCTTCGTTTTGTATGGTGCCGGCACCAGGAGTCGAACCCGGGACCTACTGATTACAAGTCAGTTGCTCTACCAACTGAGCTATACCGGCGTGTTGGGCGACGATTATAGCGATTGGTTTGGTTCTGTAAACCCCTGAAATCTGACTATTTTTGCGTGGGGCGTGCTGACGCTTTGTGCTTGGGTGTGTGTGGGTTCTCCGCGCCCTCGAATAGTCGACTTTAAAAGCCTCTGGAACGCCCCTTGGCCTGTCTTCACAGGCCAGGGGATCGTGTGAATCTAAGCCTCCCAGCCCGCCCCACTGACCGCCGCCTGTGCCAGTGGGTGCAAGTCTGCCCCCTGATGCTCCGTCTGCCAGGCCAGCAACTCCTTGCGCATGCCGGGCGTCCAGTACATCTGCAGGTGATTACGCACGCCGAGCACGGCCTGTTGCTGGTCCGGTTCGCCGGCGAAGTACTGGGCGATCTGGTTGGCCATTTTGATCAGGTTGGCGGTGCTCATCGGCGTACCTCGGCTTTTGTTCCGGCGGTGCGTGCCTGGCGGCGTTCGTCGAGCAAGCGTTGTTGATCGTCACTGAATGCCTGGTAGCGTTTTTGCCACTCGGAAGGGTGGTAGACGCGGCTGACTTCCACGGCGGTGACCTTGTACTCCGGACAGTTGGTGGCCCAGTCGGAGTTGTCGGTGGTGATGACGTTGGCCCCCGATTCAGGGAAGTGGAAGGTGGTGTACACCACGCCTGGGGCTACCCGTTCGCTGACCCGCGCACGCAGTACGGTCTGTCCGGCGCGGCTGCCGATGCCGACCCAGTCACCTTCGTTGATGCCACGGCTCTCGGCGTCGGTCGGGTGGATTTCCAGGCGGTCTTCGTCGTGCCAGGCGACGTTCTCGGTACGCCGGGTCTGGGCGCCGACGTTGTACTGGCTGAGGATGCGTCCGGTGGTCAGCAGAAGGGGATAGCGACTGTTGACCTTTTCCTCGGTGGGCACGTAGCCGGTGAGCATGAAGCGCCCCTTGCCGCGCACGAACTCCTCGATGTGCATGGTCGGTGTGCCGTCCGGTGCCGCGGCGTTGCACGGCCATTGCAGGCTGCCGTGGCGCTCCAGTGAGGCGTAGCTGACGTTGCTGAAGGTTGGCGTCAGGCTGGCGATTTCATCCATGATGTCGGACGGGTGCTTGTAGTTCATCGGGTAACCGAGCGCGTTGGCCAGGGCCACTGTGCCTTCCCAGTCGGCCTTGCCGCCCAGCGGTTCCATGACTTTGCGCACTCGGGAGATGCGCCGCTCGGCGTTGGTGAAGGTGCCGTCTTTCTCCAGGAACGAGGCGCCCGGCAGGAACACGTGGGCGAACTTGGCGGTTTCGTTGAGGAAAATGTCTTGCACCACGATGCATTCCATGGCCGACAGGGCCGCGGTGACGTGCTGGGTATTCGGGTCGCTCTGGGCGATGTCTTCGCCCTGGCAATACAGACCCTTGAAGCTGCCGCCCAAGGCTGCCTCGAACATGTTGGGAATGCGCAGGCCCGGATCGGGTTGCAGCGTAACGTTCCAGGCCTGTTCGAACTGCGCTCGTATCACCTCGTTGGAAATGTGCCGGTAGCCGGGCAACTCGTGCGGGAAGGAGCCCATGTCGCAGGAGCCTTGAACGTTGTTCTGCCCACGCAGCGGGTTCACGCCCACGCCTTCGCGGCCGATGTTGCCGGTGGCCATGGCCAGGTTGGCGATGCCCATGACCGCGGTGCTGCCCTGGCTGTGCTCGGTGACGCCCAGGCCGTAGTAGATCGCCGCATTGCCGCCGGTGGCATACAGACGGGCGGCGGCACGGATGTCGGCAGCGGCTACGCCGCAGATGGCGCCAAGGACTTCTGGCGAGTTTTCCGCGCGGCTGACGAACTCGCGCCAGTGGGCGAAATCGCTGCCCTCGCAACGGGCGTCGATAAAGGCCTGGTTGAGCAGGCCTTCGGTGACGATGACGTGGGCCAGGGCGTTGAGCATGGCGACGTTGGTGCCCGGGCGCAGGGCCAGGTGCAGTTCGGCGCGGGCATGCACCGTGTCCACCAGATCAATGCGTCGTGGGTCGATGACGATCAGCCGCGCGCCTTCACGCAGGCGGCGCTTGAGCTGGGAGGCAAACACCGGGTGGGCGTCGCTGGGGTTGGCGCCCATTACCAGGATCACGTCGGCCTGCATCACCGAGTCGAAACTCTGGGTGCCGGCGGACTCGCCCAGGGTTTGTTTCAGGCCATAGCCGGTAGGCGAGTGGCAGACCCGCGCACAGGTGTCGACGTTGTTGTTGCCGAAGGCGGCGCGCACCAGCTTTTGCACCAGGTAGGTTTCTTCGTTGGTGCAGCGGCTGGAGGTGATGCCACCAATGGAGTCGCGGCCGTATTTTTGCTGCAGCCGGCGGAATTCGCTGGCGGCGTAGGTCACCGCTTCATCCCAGCTGACTTCCTGCCAAGGGTCGTTGATGTGCTTGCGGATCATCGGCTTGGTGATGCGATCCGGGTGGGTGGCGTAGCCCCAGGCAAAGCGCCCTTTGACGCAGGAGTGGCCGTGGTTGGCCTGGCCGTTCTTGTCTGGAACCATGCGCACCAGCTGGTCGCCTTTCATCTCGGCGCGGAACGAGCAGCCCACACCGCAATAGGCACAGGTAGTGATCACGCTGCGTTCGGGCTGACCCAGTTCGACCACGCTTTTTTCCATCAGGGTCGCGGTCGGGCAGGCTTGCACACAGGCGCCGCAGGACACGCATTCGGAGTCGAGGAAGTCCTCGCCACCGGCGGCCGCGACCCGGGATTCGAAACCGCGCCCGGTAATGGTCAGGGCAAAGGTGCCCTGGGTTTCTTCGCAGGCACGCACGCAGCGGTTGCAGACGATGCACTTGCTCGGGTCGTAGTCGAAGTAGGGGTTGGAGGTGTCCTTCTGGTCGGCCAGATGGTTGTCGCCTTCATAGCCGTAACGCACCTCCCGCAGGCCGACCTGGCCGGCGACGGTTTGCAGCTCGCAGTTGCCGTTGGCCGAGCAGGTCAGGCAGTCCAGCGGGTGATCGGAGATGTACAGCTCCATGACGTTGCGGCGCAGGGTGGCGAGCTTCGGCGTCTGGGTGTGCACGCTCATGCCTTCGCTGACCGGCGTGGTGCAGGACGCCGGGTAGCCGCGCATACCGTCGATCTCCACCAGGCACATGCGGCAGGAGCCGAAGGCTTCCAGGCTATCGGTGGCACACAGTTTGGGAATGGTGGTGCCCAGCAGCGCGGCGGCGCGCATCACCGAGGTCCCTTCGGGCACGCTGATACTGCGGCCGTCGATGTTCAGGGTGACTTGCACCTCGCTGTTGCGAGCAGGGGTGCCCAGATCGATATCGGTGTTCGGGTCGAAGAGAGTGATCATTGCTCAGCCTCCGAAGGCTGCAGACCGAAGTCGGCGGGGAAGTGCTTGAGGGCGCTGGCTACCGGATAGGAGACCATGCCGCCCAACGCGCACAGCGAACCGTATTGCAGGGTGTCGCACAGATCCTTGAGAATGATCACCTGTTCATCACGACCGCTCTGGTCAGGCGCGGCCAGCAGGCGGTCGATCACCTCCACGCCCCGGGTCGAGCCGATGCGGCATGGGGTGCATTTGCCACAGGATTCCTCGGCGCAGAACTGCATGGCGAAGCGCGCCATGCGGGCCATGTCCAGGCTGTCGTCAGCCACCACTACACCACCGTGACCAAGCATGGCGCCGATGGCGGCGAAGGCTTCGTAATCCAGCGGCGTGTCGAATTGCCCTGGTGGCACCCAGGCGCCGAGGGGGCCGCCAACCTGCGCGGCTTTCAGCGGTCGGCCACTGGCGGTACCGCCGCCGTAGTCTTCCACCAGTTCCCGCAGGGTCAGGCCAAAGGCCCGTTCCACCAGGCCGCCGTGACGAACATTGCCCGCCAGTTGAAAGGGCATGGTGCCCAGCGAGCGGCCCATGCCGTAATCGCGATAGAACTGCGCGCCCTTGGCCAGAATCAGCGGCACCGAGGCCAGCGTCAGCACGTTGTGCACCAGGGTCGGCAGGCCGAACAGGCCCTGCAAGGCCGGGATGGGCGGCTTGGCGCGGACGATCCCGCGCTTGCCTTCGAGAGAGTCCAGCAGCGCGGTTTCCTCACCGCAGATATAAGCGCCGGCACCGACTCGCACTTCCATGTCGAAGGCCTGGCCGCTGCCGCCGACATTGGCGCCGAGGTAACCGGCGGACCGGGCGATTTCCAGCGCCTCGCGCAGGGTGGCCACGGCCTGTGGATATTCCGAGCGCACATAGATGTAGCCGTAGCTGGCCCCGACGGTGATTCCGGCAATGGCCATGCCTTCGATCAGCAGGAAGGGGTCGCCTTCCATCAACATGCGGTCGGCGAAAGTGCCGGAGTCGCCTTCGTCGGCGTTGCACACAATGTATTTCTGCGCTGCCTGAGTGCCGCGCACCGTGCGCCATTTGATCCCGGCCGGGAAGGCCGCGCCGCCACGGCCACGCAGGCCCGAATCGAACACGGCAGTCGCAGTCTGCTCGCCGCCCAGGGCGATGGCCCGGGTCAAGCCCTCGAAGCCGCCATGGGCCCGGTAATCCTCCAGGGACAGCGGCCGGGTAATGCCGGCGCGGGCGAACAGCAGGCGTTGTTGCGTCTTCAGATAAGGCAGCTGCTCCACCAGGCCCAAGGCCAGTGGATGAGCGGACGGCTCGCCTTGCAACGCATCGAGCAGCGACGGCACATCGGCAGCGGTCAGCGGGCCGAAACCGATACGGCCTTGCGGGCTGTCCACTTCCAGTAGCGGTTCCAGCCAGTACAGGCCGCGAGAGCTGGTGCGTTGCAGGTCCAGCGGCAGATTGCGTTCCCGGGCCTGAGTGGCAAGGGCCACGGCCACCTCATCGGCACCCACGGCACGGGCAAGAGAATCACAGGGCAGATAGATACTCGGCATCATGCATCCTCCAGGCAAGCGTCGAGCAGGGCATCCAGACGCTCGGCGCTGAGCCGCGCATGCACCTGACCATCCAGCTCCAGGGCGGGCGAACAGGCGCAGGCGCCGAGGCAACACACCGGGCGCAGACTGATGTTGCCGTCGGCACTGCTGCCGTGGTCGTCCAGTTGCAGGCGTTCACGCAATTGCGCCGCGAGCTGCTCGGCGCCGCGGCTCTGGCAGGACTCGGCCCGGCACAGACGCAGGATATGCCGCGCCGGGGGCGCGGTGCGGAAGTCATGGTAGAAGCTGATCACCCCGCGAACCTCGGCCTGACTCAGGTTGAGGGCATGGGCAATCTCGGGGACGGCGGCATCGGGGATGTACCCGATGCCCTCCTGAATCTCATGAAGGATCGGCAACAGTGCGCCGGGGGAGCCCTTGTGGCGCTCCAGCAGGCTGTTGACCATAGGCAGGTGCAACATCTCATCAGGCATACAGCATTCCTCACGGTCACGGGCAAACCAGGCGGTTGTCGGTTGTCCGAAAGTGTCGGCTGCGGCACTCACACCACGTCACGGTATCGTGGCATTTTCAGGCCGTTGGCCAGGCACCCTGAGCGGGCATCTTGTTGGGCCCGGTGCGATCTTCGCCGCACCTGTTCAGGGCATAACAGGCAGCTTGCCACGCTGCCTTTGATTCATCTGCACCAAAGCGACGTGTTTGGTTCTTTCTGCGACTACCGGTTGAGTCTAGAAGAGTGGAGCCCAGGGTGTCGTCGCTGAATGGTTGTTATGCCTTTTCGCTTGAGGGTTTATGCACAACGGATTGCCGTCGGGGAAGGTGACGGTTGACTTCACCGGGAGGACGTCGATGGTGGAGATTTCGAAACGGGTGTCTCGGCATTTGCGTTGAACTGAGTAATTAAAAGCCCCGAAAACCTCGGGGCTAATCCAAAATTCCAGTCAGCACGCACAACCCCTGTGGGAGCGAGCCTGCTCGCGAAAGCGCCAGGTCAGCCAACATCAATGCTGAATGTACCGCCGCCGTCGCAAGCAGTTCGCTCCCACAGGCTTCATTCCTTACCGACTGGCATCAGAACCACAATTTCCCAGCCACTACCCTTCAGACTTCGCCGCCGCCCGCTTAGGTGTCGGTGCTGAAGTACGATCCCGCGTAAGCACCTTCACCGCATCATCAACCACTGCCTTACTCATCGTCGTCAAATAATGCGCGGCCCAGGCGTGGCGGTCGGTGTCTTTGGCGTAGGCAGCATCTTCGGTAAGCGCCTTGGCGAGAAACAGAAAATCAGAAGCCATGGCTAACGCATCGCCGAGGGGGACGCCGTGAGTGACGTGGAATAGCGGTTGATCTGAACAATAGATGGCAGGTGTTAAGCCGATGGTTTTCAGCTCTGATTTTTCGGTCATTGGCCACCTCCGATGATGGAGAGGCGGTGGGAGAGGGCGGACGGTGGGGTGTTATGCGATTGGGAGTTGCATTGAGGGAAAAGCCACGTTTTGAACGGATTGATGCTGCGCATTATCAGACTCCTTGATATGAGGAGCTGCCACGTTCGTTTCCACACGAATGGGTGACAGCTGTGCGCAGGGTGGAAAACCGGGAATCAAGGAAACCGGTACGCCCGAAGACGTCCCACGCACAGCCGCCATAACTCACGCCGCAGGCACAAAAAAAGCGCCGGCAATCGTGATGGGGGCGCTGTTGCGCCTTGAATTACACGGGTTTCCACACCCGGTCGCTGAATTGGCAGCGACGCCGGAAGGGTATCGCGCAGACCCTTTTCCTGCAACCTTCGGAAGCGCAGGGTGATTATATGGTCAGTCACTGCGGATATTCGGGTGATGAAGGCGGGGCGGCAGGCTGCAAAAAAGGTGTACTTGCGTCATGAAGCGTATTGAAACAGGGCAATGCCATCTGTCTGCGGGTTACATATTTGCGCTTAGGGTCATTGCGAATTTACCTCATAATCGCGCTTCTACCGTCGGTAGCTCTGCTTCTCTACTAATCTGTAGTCGCTGCAACCAGACCTTTAATAGCCAAGGAGAAAGGCAATGCCAGATAACTGGAACCAGCGTCAGACGGATGCATCTGCCAAGGATGCTCTCGAACGTTTACTGGCCCCATCTGATTTGCCTGCGACCCTATGAGCCAAGCCGCCTTCGTCAATCCAAGCCTGCTCACATGGTCTCGTGAGCGCGCGGGTCTCTCCACTGAGCAGGTTGCTAAAAAGCTGCCAGTGAAACCTGATCGAGTAGAGGAATGGGAGGCTGGCGAGACCAAACCAACATTCCTTCAGGCTCAAAAGTGGGCGAATGTCGCTCACATCCCTTTTGGCTTCTTGTTTCTTCAGCACCCTCCAGTCGAACAACTGCCTTTACCTGATCTGCGGACAGTGGGAGGGATTGCTCCTCAACGCCCCAGCCTGGAACTGTTGGACACCGTAAGGGATGCCATACGTAAGCAGGACTGGTACTTGGAGTATCTGCAACACCAGGAGCATCAGCCGCTGGCATTTGTAGGTCGTTTCAATAGCCGATCTCAAGTCAGAGAGGTGGTGGACGATATCCGCCGTATCCTCGGCGTGAACCCTGACATTGCTCGATTGGATTACGAAAAATACAGCCGTGCCTTGATTGAGGCTGCAGAAGCGGCTGGCATTTTGGTTATGCGCAGTGGCATTGCTCTAGGGAATACTCATCGCAAACTTGAAGTGAGCGAGTTTCGGGGTTTTGCCATCAGTAATGCCTATGCCCCCGTTGTATTTATCAACAGTTCCGACGCACCCACCGCCAGGCTGTTCACCTTACTTCACGAGCTGGCTCATATCTGGATCGGTCGCAGTGGAGTGTCTGACGGAAATACCGCAAATGGTCGAGACGAGGAACGTTTCTGCAATGCAGTTGCAGGTGAGTTTCTGGCTCCCGAAGCCCAATTCCGCGCCCTATGGAACGCAGATGTTAACTGGGAAGACAATTTAACTCCGCTAGCCACTCGGTTTCACATCAGTAAATTAGCTATCGGTCGCCGCGCACTGGATCTTGGTTATATAAGCCAAGCGCATTACAGCGCTTACTATCGAATGATCCTCAAGGCTTTCCAGGATGAAAAAGGTGGCGCTGGTGACTATTACCGTAACGCCACCGCGAAAAACAGCCCTCGCCTAAGCAAGGTAGTGCTGACCGAAGCAATGAGTGGCCGGATGCTGCTGCGAGATGCGGGACACTTGCTCGGTGTGCAACCTGCCAAATTAAGGACTCTTGCCAGCAAGATTACGGAATGAATCATTTACTCGACGCTAACACACTGATCGAAGCAAAGAACCGTTACTACGGGATGGCTATCTGTCCCGGATTTTGGCAATGGTTATTACTTGAAAATAAAGCATTAGCTTTAGCCAGTATTACACCTGTAATGGATGAGCTAACAAAAGGGCATGACGATCTGGCGGGTTGGGCGAAGGATAATTCTGATTTCTTTCACGCCATCGCCGATCAGGATACGCAACTGGCATTCGCCCAGGTTGCGGGGCTTGTGGCTGGTCAAGCGCCTAAGATGAGAATAGGTGCTATGGAAGAGTTTTTAGCGGGTGCTGACCCTTGGTTAATTGCGAAATCGATGACTACAGGGGCTACAGTCGTTACTCATGAAGTGCTGAATCTCGACGCTAAACGAAAATTCATAATTCCCAATATTTGCCAGGAACTTAATGTTCCTTTTTTGAATACGTTTGAGTTGTTGCATAGACTTGAAGCACGATTTGTGTTGCCCGAATGAAAATAAGATGGCTTGCTCAAATCGCCCGGGGGTTGGAGTTTTTAGCAGAGTGCACTATGCGCTTTCCGTCTGATTTTCAACGGGTTTCTTCAAGTGTTCTTTAATGAACAAAAATGGGGACACCGTTTTTCCTGAGCAGGCATTGGCTCTGGAAAGGGGGCAGATTTATTTTCGATCTCTCAGAAAGACACCAGGGGAAGCTGCACGGCAAGCTCAATCAGGGCGAGGCCTCTGGGGCACAAGTGCAATCACATCAAACCCCAGAAACAACAAAGGCCCGCATTTCTGCGAGCCTTCGTTTTGTATGGTGCGGCACCAGGAGTCGACCCCGGGACCTACTGATTACAAGTCAGTTGCTCTACCAACTGAGCTATACCGGCATGTCAGGGCGACGATTGTAACGATTGGTTTGGCTCTGTAACCCCTGAAAGCAGGCTATTTTTACACGAGGCTCAAGCGCGGCTGCGAACCAGCACATTCTTGAGTTTTTGAATGGCTCGCCATGACCGGCTGTTTCTCATGGCGTGCAGTTCTGCCTCGGCTTTTTCGGCCCGGCGCCGTTCGGCGATCAGGTCTTTTTCGGTGCCGGATACGGGGTGGCTGAATTTATGCCCGTAGCAAAACTGGAAGTCGTCCAGGTTGCATGGCGGGATGTCGAATGCCGGTTTGAGGTCCAGGTGTTCTTCGGCCAGGTAGAAGGTGTTGATGCCGTCGAACTGCACGGGGTGGTAGCGGGCGTCGGTGACGATTTTTTCCCAGGTCTGGTCGCGGTTCCATGGGGTTTCGATGAGGATGATCCAAGGCCGCCATTTGTTGAAGTCCATGCCGCGCAGGACGGTTTCTTCATGGCCTTCGACGTCGATTTTCAGAAAGTGGATCGGGCCGTTTACGTGTTCTTTGCAGATCGAGGCCAAGGTCCGCGACTGGACGGTTTGGCTGCGCACGTCCATGCCGGCGTCTTTGTGTTGCCTGGCGATGTTTGCATCCAGGGTCGAAAGCCCGGTGCCGGCGATCCCGTAGAAGGTGAGGTCTTGTACGGTTTCTCCGGCCACGCATTGAAGGTTTGTGTCCAAGGGCCGTTGCTGGCAAAGGGCGTCATAGTAGCCCTGGAGCGGCTCGATGTTGATGCCGTTCCAGCCGTGGTCGTAGAACGCCCGGGTGACCGAGTCCAGGGTGGGATCATTGGCCCCGACGTCAATGTAGAAACCGTTTTCGATGTACTTCAGCGCGCGCCACAACCGTATATCTTCGAAATTTTGTGCGTAAGAAATGAACGTCACTGTCTCTTCCTGATAGTCCGAACTGAGTTGGAATGGTGGCGCGCGCGCCAATCGTTTCAGTGCCTGTGTTGCAGGCCCGATGTCAGAGTTTAGCTATCTTGAGGCGGAACGTGTGGTGGCGAAGCGGCCAAATACGGGTGCGGGGCCGCAGGCCCGTTGATCGCTCAACGGGCCTGGCCTTTGCAGGTTACTTCAGCGTGCTACACGCCGTTCTTGACCGCATTGATCAAGTCCTGGCTCAGGACCTGGGCCGGAGCCACTTGCACGCTTTGGGTGTAGAACGGTGGAAGGTCCTGGGCCAGTATCGACAGCGCCTGAGGCGTGACATTACCTGGCAGCAATACGTATTGCAGGTTTGACGGGTAACTCTGGGGAACCGGGCCTTCCATGGTCGAACCGTAGGCACCGAGGGTCATCACCGCTTGCGCGGTGGTGGGGTCGGGAGCGTAGAGGAACACGAAGGTGCCGTATTTTGGGTGCGTCAGGTATTGCTCGGCTTGTTCGCGTACCAGTGGGTCCGGGTCATTCATCAAGGTCCAGCGCATGACGGCGTAGCCGCGGGTGGTTTCCATGAACGCGGTTCTAATCGGTGACTCGTTCTCTACCCCGCCCAGGCACACCAGCAAGTTGCCGAAGGGGTCGAGCAGGGCCACGGAGTTGAAGACGTCGGCTTGCTGTGCGGTCTTGAGCAGTGGCGGCGCCAGTTCGGCACCGGGGTCTCGCGGGTTGGCCGATTGAACGGTCAAGGCGTACGGGCTCAGCCTGGACAGCGCCTTGCGCACCGGGCTGTTGGCCGGGAGTGTCGCGGGGTTCTTCAGCTTTGAAGGTTCCACGCCACTGTTGTTGCTCGCTTCGCGCACTGTGTTGACGCTGGCGTCGAAGATCGAGCCGGTGAGGTAATAGGCTCGCGAATTGATGGTCTGGCCGGCAAACACCGGGCTTTTTGATCCTTGATAGGCACGATTGACCGGATCGCCGACGGCGTAATAGCCCCAGGTGTCTTGCGCCTGCTGACGAATCTGCGGCGGCAGGGACGGGAAGTTGAACTCGCTGTTGTAGTTGACCCCGGCATAGGTATCGATCGCGCTGACGGCGACGTTGAAACCGGCAGTGAGCAGGGCGCCGGCACACATGGCGCAAGGGTCCAGCGTGGTGACGATGGTCAGTTGGCCGGGCGTGGGAAGGTTCAGCGCCGCGACGTTTTCGTAGTACCAGTCGACCAGCTGCCGCTCGCCGTGGGCGGTCGGGTCGTGAGGCAGGAAGTAGGTTGTGCCGCTGCCCGGGAAAGGCATCAGCACGTTGTTGTGTAGTGCGGCGATGACCTCGCCGGTGGCGTTATCGATGATGGCGCCACCGACGGCGAAGGTTTTCTGCATGGCGGCGAGAATGGCCTGATCGGCGACGGTATCTACAGCTTCCTGCGCACTGTTCACTGTGCTCATGGTGTGTGAGCTCCTTGCTGTCCTCTCGCCAGACCATTCTGGCGTTTGAAGACGATAGCTCAGCTTTTCGAGCGCGTTTATGCCCTTTGGCTTGAACGTTTATGCACAACTGAGTGGTTGCAAGTCTGGACAATGCGCCATTTTGTGATCCGGTTCTCATTTGTGCGCAACTGGCTGTTTTTTCGGTTTTTTATTGGCTGAACGAAAATTGAACAGTTGTTGTTTCAGCTCTGAAATGGCTCTGGAATTGGATCCGCGAAAGTTTCATCAACAGAGTTATCCACAGGCTGGGGAGTAAAAAGGGGGCTATTTGCGTTCGGCCAGCAGCATCAGGTTGCGGGGTGTCAGTGGGGTTTGGCAGAACACTCCGAGGCGCACGCGGTAGTTTTGCTCTTGCAGAAAAAGTGCCCGATCAAGCACCAGCCAGAGTTCCAGTGGCCGACGAAACAGGCCGCGCAGCAACTCCAGGTTGCGCACCTGCGCCAGGCGTTGCCAGCCAGCGGTTTCCAGTGCCGGCCAATCCTGCTCGACGGTGGACAAGTCTTTGAGTGCGGCGAGATCACGGCAGTAGTTGGCGAACGGCTTGTCCAGCCAGGCACTGGGCAATGAGGGTGTTGGCAGATACTCGTCGCACCCGCGCAGTTGCCGTTGCAGCAGGTCGAAGGCCAGCCGTCGGGCCATCGAGGTGTCACGCTGGCGCCGTACGCGAGCGCCAGCGGTGACGGTTTCGCTGAGGGGCAGCGCCAGATCATCGAGCGATAGCTGTAGGCCGGATGCCTTGGCCGCGCCTGAAAGTGCCTGGTACTCGCTGCTCTGGATGCGGTTGTAGCAGCAAGGCGCGATTGCCAGTTGCTTGCAGCCCGCTCCGCTGGCCAGTTGCATCAGACGCACGTGCAGGTCACCGCAGGCATGCAGCGCGACCGGGGTGTGTTCGGCGGTCAGGCGAGCAGCAGCGTCCGTTGCCAGGACGTCTTGCTGGACATGGGTAACCGGTAGCTGATGACGCTGGCTGAGCTGTTCACCGGCATCGATCAACGCCGGGTCGTATTCCAGACAGGTCAGCTGTTGTCCGGCGTGCAGCAGGCGGCGCCCCAAATGGCCTTTACCCGAGCACCAGTCGAGCCAGTGTCTGGGCTCCTCGGCAAATTGCAGGCACTGGGCAAAGGCCTCGATCTGCTGCCACTTGCGTCCGGGAACATCGACGTTCAAGCGTCGGGCGGCAGGATCGAGCGGATGGCTGGGCAGTTCGCCGACAGCGCTGAGTGCGGCGGACGTGGCGGCTAACGCTGAAAACGGAGCGGGGGCATCGAGGTGTTGTGGCTGGTTGTGGCTGGCTTCGGCGTCGTCCAGCGAACGTTGCCGTAGCCAGTTGGCCAGCTCGGGATGCTGCGCTTCCCACGGCAGCTGCCGATGGGTAAAAGGACGCGGCCACCACAGCGCCTGATGCTCTATCAGAAACGCGTCCAGTGCCTTGAAACGGGCGAGCAGTTGCTCGCCCGTAAGCACCGGCGGCAGATCAGCGTCCCTGAGAGGCATCGACGCGCAACCAGCGCTCCAGCAGCTTGAAGCCGCGCACCAGCACATAGGCCATCAGCAGGTAGAACATCCCAGCAGCGAAGAAAATCTCCACTGGCAGATAAGTCCGCGCAATGATGGTTCGGGCCATGCCGGTCAGTTCCAGCAAGGTCACGGTGCTGGCCAGCGCGCTGGCCTTGAGCATCAGGATCACTTCGTTGCTGTAGGCCGGTAAACCGATCCGCGCTGCACGCGGCAGCATGATGTAGAACAGCGCCTCTGGGCGCGACATGCCCAGAGCACGCGCCGCTTCGATTTCGCCGGGTGGAATGGCCTGGATCGCGCCGCGCAGGATCTCGGCGATGTAGGCCGCCGTGTGCAGGGTCATGGTGGCGGTGGCGCACCAGAATGGATTGCGCAGGTAAGGCCACATGGCGCTTTCACGCACCGCGTCGAACTGCGCCAGGCCGTAGTAGACCAGGAACAACTGCACCAGCAGCGGCGTACCACGGAAGAAGAAAATGTAGGCGTAAGGCAGGGCGCGTACGTACCTGCTCCGCGACGAGCGGGCGATACCCAGCGGAATAGCCAGCAGCAACCCGAGGATGACGGCGATAGCGACCAGTTCCAGGGTCAGGGTCGCGCCCTGCGCCAGTTTCGGCAGCCATTTGATGATCACGTCCCAGTTCATTGCGTGCTCCTGGCGAAGCCGCGAGCGGCGCGTTTTTCCAAAAAGTGCATGCCGGTCATGGCAAGAATCGTCAGGCCCAGGTACATGAAGGCGGCAACCATATAGAAGGTGAACGGCTGCTTGGACACGGTTACGCCGATTTGCGCGTGGCGCATGATTTCTTCCAGGCCGATGACCGACACCAGCGCGGTGTCCTTCATCAGGATCATGAACAGGTTGCCCAGCCCTGGCAGGGCAATGCGCCACATTTGCGGCATGATCAGCCGGGTGAAAATCCGAAACTTCGACAGGCCCAGGGCCACGCCGGCTTCACGATGGCCTTTGGGGATTGCCAGAATCGCACCGCGAAAGACTTCGGTGGCATAGGCGCCAAAGCACAAGCCAAGGGCGATCACGCCGGCAGCGAAGGCATTGAGTTCCAGATCGGGGTTGCCGAAAAACTCACCCAGCGCCCGCATCAGGTTGACCGTGCCGAAGTAAATCAGCAGCACCCAAAGCAGTTCCGGGATGCCTCGAACCAGCGTCGAGTAAGTACCGCCAAGCCATTGCAACGGCTTGTACGGGGAAGTCTTGGCCAAGGCGCCGAGCAGACCGAGAACCAGCCCCAGGCACAATGCCGAGAGAGCCAGTTTGACGGTCATCAGCGCGCCGGCGGCGAGCGCCGGGCCGAATCCGTAGAGATCGATATTCATGGATTTTTATTCAAATCGCAGCAGGCTTTGCTAAGGACCGGCAACCGCCTGAGGCGGTGCCGGTCGGGCGCGTCAGTATCAATAGATGCTGAACGGGAAGTACTTGTCGTTGATCTTCTTGTAGGTGCCGTCAGCCACGATTTCTTTCAGCGCAGCGTTCAGCTTCTCGCGAATCGGGTCGCCTTTGCGTACAGCGATACCGATCTTGTCGCTTTCTTCCACCGGGTCGCCCTTGAACTCATAAGGCTTGCCGGCATCGCTTTTGAGCCACTCATAGTTGACGTACTTGTCTGCCAGGATCGCGTCGACGCGGCCGGAAGTCAGGTCCAGGTAGGCGTTTTCCTGGGTGTCGTAGAGTTTGATCTCGACCGCGTCACCCAGGTGGTCTTCCAGCCAGGTACCGGCCAGGGTCGCGCGCTGGGCACCGATGACTTTGCCTTTCAGAGAGTCTTTGTCGGTCTTGAAGTCGGTTTTGTCTTTGGCCGCGATGAATTGCAGCTTGTTCGAGTAGTACGGATCGCTGAAGTCGACGGCTTGCTTGCGTTCTTCAGTGATCGACATCGAAGAGATCAGGAAGTCGAACTTCTTTGCGTTCAAGGCCGGGATGATGCCGTCCCAATCGGAGGTGACGATGGTGCACTCGGCTTTCATCTTGGCGCACAGGGCGTTGCCGATTTCGACGTCGAAACCGACGACCTGGCCGCTGGCATCTTTATTGTTGAACGGCGGGTAGGCCGCTTCGATGCCCATCTTCAAGGTTTCAGCAGCGGCGGTGGCGCTGAAAGCCAGGGTAACGGCAGCGGCCAGGAGGAATTTTTTATAGCTCTGCATTGGGTGTTGCTCCGTTAGCGGTTGCTGGACATGAATTGTTTGCAGCGCGCCGAAAGCGGGTTTTCGAACACCTGCTGTGGCGATCCTTGCTCCTCGATCAGGCCTTGGTGAAGGAATACCACTTCACTGGAAACCTGTCGGGCAAAGCCCATTTCATGCGTGACCAGAAGCATGGTGCGGCCTTCTTCGGCCAGCGCGCGGATCACATTAAGTACTTCCTGGACCATTTCCGGGTCAAGGGCCGAAGTCGGCTCATCGAACAGAATGACTTTGGGTTGCATCGCCAGGGTGCGGGCGATGGCCGCGCGTTGTTGCTGACCGCCGGAGAGTTGCGCGGGGTAGGCGTGGCGTTTGTCGGCGATGCCGACCTTGGCCAACAGGGCTTCAGCGATTTCGGTGGCTTCGGCCTTGCTCTGCCCGAGTACGCGGCGCGGCGCTTCGATGATGTTGTCAAGCACGCTCATGTGTGGCCAGAGGTTGAAGTTCTGGAACACGAAACCGATTTCGCTGCGCATGCGGTTGATCTGCCGGCCATCGGCAGCGATCAGCTCGCCGTTTTTCGCGGCTTTGAGCTTGAGCTCTTCGCCAGCCACCAGAATCTGGCCCTGGTGCGGGTTTTCCAGCAGGTTGATGCAACGAAGGAACGTGGACTTGCCGGAACCGGAGGAACCCAGGATCGAGATCACATCGCCGTCGCGTGCGGTCAGCGAGATACCTTTGAGTACCTCAAGCGTACCGTAGCGTTTATGCAAGTTACGGATTTCAAGCGCGGGCGTGGCCTCAGCCATGTGCGGTCCTCATGTGTTCTATTGCGCTCCTGCTGTAGGCGGCCGTCCTGGCGAGGCGGCCAAGCTAGCATAGCGTTTGAATGACAGCCAACAGCGCTACGGGGCGCAAACGGGGGGCGTGTGGGGGGTTGTCGCATCGGTGCAGCAGACTGTCGCGCCATCAACAACCGAACACTCGTTTGAACCTTCATCCCGGCGGGTGTCGCGTAAAAAAGGGCGCGATGGTGCCAGCTTTGGCCGGGTGTTGGAAGCGCTATGCAACCAAACGGCCCCACATCCGCCCCTTAATTGTGCGTGGCGTGCTTTGAGGGTGTGTTTTTGGTGCGCCCATTCATTCTTTAAGTGGGTGGACAGGTAACGTTCTGGCTAAATGCCATTAATCTCAATGGGTTGTGATGATTGTCCGATTGCTCTACAGCCCCCGGAAACTGGCGCAATGAAACATTTTGGCGCAGAACTTGCGTAAAAAATAAGGAACGCTCCGTTGGATTCTTTTTACGAGAAAGTCTGCAGACGGAGTGGACTGAATCGCTCTTCATCGCAAAGGTAGTTTCAATGAGCAATACCCAAAGCTCTAATGGCCTCGAACAGGGGCTTAAACCGCGGCATGTGACCATGCTGTCGATCGCCGGAGTCATCGGCGCCGGCCTGTTTGTCGGCTCCGGACACGCCATCGCAGCCGCCGGTCCTGCGGTACTGCTGGCTTATGCAGCCGCCGGTACTCTGGTGGTATTGGTAATGCGCATGCTGGCCGAAATGGCCATTGCTTCGCCGGACACCGGCTCGTTCTCGACATATGCCGATCGGGCGATCGGTCACTGGGCCGGCTTCACTATCGGCTGGCTGTACTGGTGGTTCTGGGTGTTGGTGATCCCGCTGGAAGCCAACGCTGCGGCAACTATTCTGCACGCCTGGTTTCCCGGCATGGCGATCTGGGCTTTCACCCTGGTCATTACGCTGCTGCTGACGGCGACCAACCTGTGCAGCGTGAAGAATTATGGCGAGTTCGAATTCTGGTTCGCACTGGTCAAGGTCGTAGCGATCATCGGCTTTATCATCCTAGGCGTGCTGGCGATTTTCGGCCTGCTGCCAGGCAGCCAGGTCAGCGGCGTCTCGCACCTGTTCGATACCCAAGGCTTCCTGCCTAACGGCATGGGTGCGGTTTTGGCCGCGATTCTGACCACGATGTTCTCGTTCATGGGCACCGAAATCGTCACCATCGCCGCCGCCGAATCGAAAAACCCGGGTCAGCAAATCTCCAAGGCCACCAACTCGGTGATCTGGCGGATTGGCTTGTTCTACCTGGTGTCGATCTTCATCGTCGTGGCGCTGGTGCCATGGAATGACGCAAGCCTGGCGCAGGTCGGTTCCTACCAGACCGTGCTCGACCGCATGGGTATTCCTAACGCCAAGCTGATCGTTGATCTGGTGGTATTGGTTGCTGTAACCAGCTGCCTGAACTCGGCGCTGTACACCGCTTCGCGCATGCTCTTCTCTCTGGGCAAGCGCGGCGATGCGCCGGCAGTCTCCAAACGCACCAACAACAGCGGCACGCCTTACTGGGCGGTCATGCTGTCCACCGCAGCAGCGTTCCTCGCGGTATTCGCCAACTATGTGGCCCCGGCTGCAGTGTTCGAATTCCTGCTCGCCAGCTCCGGTGCCATCGCTTTGCTGGTGTACCTGGTTATCGCCGTATCCCAGCTGCGTATGCGCCAGAAGCGCATGGCCGCCGGTGAGAAGATTGCCTTCAAGATGTGGCTATTCCCGGGGCTGACCTACGCGGTGATCGTGTTTATCGTCGGCGTGCTGACCCTCATGCTGTTCCAGGAAGAGCATCGCGTGGAAATCCTCGCCACGGGTCTGCTGAGCGTTCTGGTGGTCGCAGCGGGTCTGCTGGTGGCGCGTCGTCGCAAGCTCGAGAAGCGTGGGGCGGCGGTGTTGAATTGATGGTTGATTCAGTCGCGTAACAAAAACGGCCGCTGTCAGGGATGACAGCGGCCGTTTTTGTTTCCGGGTGCTTTAACGAATGGGTTTACTCGTTCGCTTCCAGAAGCACATCGAGTGCCTTTTTGTAGCTGTCCAGCGCAGTCCCGAAATCTGTTATGACTTCAGGGTCTTCAAGCCAGCGCTGGGCTTGCTCACGATCAATACCGTCGGCCCAGATGCGGTAATCAATCAGCATGTCCGCGGCCAGGTGAGTGGCGGCCATTGCCTCGTTCTCGGCATTTTCCATATCCAGCAGCTCAGGCTGCTCGTCGATAATCTTGCTGAGCGAGATGAGCATTCCTATCAGCATCTCTACGCGACTGGTGGTCTCTTCCGCGTCCTGCATGAGGATGAACATATTCAGGATGTCTTCCGGAATTTGCTCATCGTCCATGCTGGTTGGATCGTCGTACATTGCTATGGGTTTTCTGGTTCCCATGCGCAGTTGCTTGGCTTTGGCCTTCGCGCGTTTGGCGCGTTTCTGTTGTTTGTTCAGGGATGCCATTGGTTTCGGTCGTTTTAAGGAGGGGAAGGAGGGATCTGTGGCTATTAAAACGCAGGAGTAAAACCCGATAAACCGTATTTTTTGATGGCTGGCTTCTGAGTTGCGGCAACGCATGTCAGTTCAATACGTGACGCAGTGCGTCACAGTTTGAGCGCCCAGGAAAAACGATGACCCGCAAGTTACGGTGAAGGGTTGGCGTCACGCCGCTTACCCTGCAGCCTGGTTTCAGTAGGCGTTTACCCAGTCTTCAACGCGCAAGCCGCGAACATGTTCAAACTCTCGAAGGTTGTTCGTCACTACAATCAGGCCCTTTGAGCGGGCATGGCCAGCGATCATGTGGTCATACGGACCTATCGGTGTTCCCGCTTCAGCAAGTTCGGACCTGATCATGCCGGTATGCGCAGCTGCTTCATAGTCATAGGGCAGTACGTCAAGCCGGGCGGAGAAACCTTCGATTACCGCCAGATTCTTTTCCGGTGCTGCTGACTTTTCGGCACCGTAGATCAGCTCCATTAGCGTGACAGCGCTGATGCACAGTTGACCATGGTGACGATTGAAAGCCTCGCGCACGATTTGTGGTTTGTTCTTGATGGTGAAGATGCAGATGTTGGTATCGAGCATGAACTTGATCATTAGAACGACTCGCGCTCCTGATCGGCTGGTTGTTCACGACCGGCCATAAAGTCGGGGCTCACACTTTCTCCGTCGAAGGATATACGTAGTGGCTGGCGAAGAATGGAGGGCATCGTGACACCTTCATAACGAAAACGGCCGCCGTCAGTGCAGACGGCGGCCGTTTTTTGTCGATTTGAAAGCGTTAGCGTTACGGCTTCAGCAATGCGTCTGATGCAGCAACGTAATCGGCCTGGAATTGCGGGCTCTCGATCCAGGCAAGCGCCGCTGTTTCGTCCGCCTCGGTGGACCACTGGCGATACTCGATGAGTGCGGCGAGGATGAAGTCGGTCGCGCCTTCTTCACCTTCTTGCTCAAACACCAGCTCAAGCAGCGGATCCCCCAGGAAAACCGCGCACATCGCTTGCTGGCTGGTGGTTTCGGCGGCGCGCATTTTTTTGAACAGTTCGG
Source organism: Pseudomonas sp. GW821-FHT07G10 (assembly GCF_059418545.1). Taxonomy (NCBI): domain Bacteria; kingdom Pseudomonadati; phylum Pseudomonadota; class Gammaproteobacteria; order Pseudomonadales; family Pseudomonadaceae; genus Pseudomonas; species Pseudomonas sp. GW821-FHT07G10. Next base: position 146,201 of record NZ_JBWKQB010000001.1, read on the forward strand.
TCAAGTCAACCGATTCAAAGTCGATGCGATCGTCATTCGGATCCAGCGCTTCGACTGAGGCGCCCGCGCGTTGAGTCCGGTTCTGTTTGGCCTTGGCTTTGGCGCGGGAGGTGCGTTTGTGTTGTTTGTTCGCGGATGCCATGGGCTTCGTTCCGTAATTCGTTGAAAAGGGCAGGTCAAGCGGGTGCATGACGTGGCATTAGCCGCCCGTGTGTACCGGGGGCAAGCTCGCCGTTCTGCAACCAGGACAATGCAATGGGCCATAGTGTGGCTTGGTAAGGGCTGCGAAAAAAGGCGAAATGTCCGACTTCCACTTCGCCGATGTCTTCCGGGGCGATTCGCAGGTGCGTTTTCGTGCTGGCAGTGAAGTAGCCAAGCAGTCGCTCGATGGCTGCGACAGTGCCATAGGGATCGTCGCTGAGGCTGATGGCGAGTGTCTGGGCTGTCACCGTAGAGAATGGCAGTTCGTCGAACATGCGCCCGCTGGGGCGCCTCTCGTACTGTGCGGTCGGGGTGCTCCAGTCCCGGACTACGCCGGCGGGGGTATCTTCCAGCCAGCCCAGGCGCTTGCCGGGAAAGTAGCCGCAGAACATCGTCACCAGCGGCATCAGCAGATGCCACTTGCAGAACATCTGCCAACGGCTGGCGGGGGCATAGTCGCGCCAGTAGGCGAATTGCGCGCCTACGGTCACCAGGCGCCGGATCAGGTGTCCCGAAGCGCCCAGCCCGGCTGCGCAGCCGCCGAAGCTATGGCCGACCACATCAATGGGTTGGCCGGGGAATTCCCTGCGTGCGCGTTGCAATATGGCTTCGAAATCGAGCGCGCCCCAATCCGACCATGACGCGTTGAAGCCACGTAACGATGCCGGTCGTGACTCGCCGATCCCGCGATAGTCGTAGGCGATGACATCGAAGCCGTGGCCAAACAGGTAATCGGCGAAGCGAAAGTAATGCCGGCAGCGCACCGAGGTGGCCGCGTTGATAATCACCACCGGGCGCTCGGCGTTTGCATGAAGATGGCGCCAGGTGAATCCGCCAAGCACGAAGCCATCGGCGGCGGGCTCCTTGAAGGAGTCGCTGGGCCCGGTTGTGACCGACGGTCCCGGTGCCTTGGCAACTGGCGACTGCGACGCTGAAGGCGAGGCTGGACTCTGCAGATTCATGGGCACTGGCTCTTTTTCAGGAGAGACGAAAGAACGATCAAGTTGCTCACTATAGGATCGGCTGAAAACATCGGCAGTCTTTTTTCAGCGGCGCCATTGTCCGGTTCATCGACTCCGGCGTTGTGAAGTCTCACACCCAATAAGCCGAATTTAAACTTTTTAGAATCAGGCGAATCAACAATACAGGGGGAGACCAAACCGGGATGCTGCCGTTTCATGGCATAGCGCGTAGTGGTGGCATCGCATTCATGGGTTCTGTAAGAACCCGGGAGTCGTCGTCATGAAGTCCTTGCGCATACTTGCGTTTTCTGGAGCTGCTGCGGTCATGCTATCGGGATTGCCTGCAACGGTATTGCTGGCTGCCAGCGCAGAGCCGATCGATAGTTCGGCAGTGCAACTTGAGCAACAACAGCAAAACGGTATTGCCTACCTGTCAGGCGGTATTGGTCTGGACGAGTCACGGGCCATTCAGCAGGCCAAGGGATACAACCTGCACATGACCTTTTCCACCGGCCCGGGCAATGAATATATCCCTGATGTCGATGTCGCGATTCAGAACATGCAGGGACATTCAATGCTGACGCTGAGTCAGGTCGGCCCTATCGTTTATGTTCAGTTATCACCCGGTAAATATGTCATCGTCGGCACTCGCAATGGTCAAGAACAACGAAGCACCGTTGAAATCAAAGGCGGGGCTGTTCGTGATCTGGTTTTCCACTGGAAAGATGCCAAATAATCGCTGATGCCTGAAGGTCATTAGTAATTCTTCAAAAACTGCAGACAACAAAAAACCCGCACTGGGCGGGTTTTTTGTGGGCTTTCACGTGGTTTTAGACACCACATGAAAGCTGAATGTGGTGCCCAGAGACGGAATCGAACCGCCGACACGGGGATTTTCAATCCCCTGCTCTACCGACTGAGCTATCTGGGCAACGGGGCGCATTAAACGGGTTTTTCAGGGGGTCGTCAAGCACGATTTGAAAAAATGTTTAATTATTACCGTCGCTTACGGCCTAAACCTTCTGCGACGGGTTTATTCAGCGGGTGGAACGTAGCCTTCGGCCTTGGCGTAATCCTCGCCGGAAAAGAACTTGTCCATTTCGCCCTGCAGATATTTGCGGTCTTCGGCGTTCATCATGTTCAGGCGTTTTTCATTGATCAGCAGGGTCTGGTGCTTCTGCCAGTCGGCCCAGGCTTTCTGGGAAACGTGGTTGAAAATGTCTTCGCCTTTGGCGCCTGGAAACGGAGCGCGTTCGAGGGCGGGCAGTTCTTCTTTGTACTTGCGGCACATGATGGTGCGGGTCATGACAACTCTCCTGCGTTCAATACATCGGCCGCGCGTTTCAGCAGTTTTTTCACCGGGGCGGCAAGGCCCAGGCGCGGCGGGTTGGCGAGGTTATACCAGAGCCAGTCGGCCTCGGCCACGTGATGGCCGAACGTATGGACCTGAACCAGCCAGGGTTCGATAGCCAACTGGAAATGGCTGAAGGTGTGAATCAGGCTCTGCAGTTCGTGATGCTTGCCCAGTTCCAGCGAGTGTTGCAGCGCCAGATGTTCCAGGTCGCCGAGGTCATCCAGCTCCGGCAAGCTCCAGAGACCGCCCCACAGGCCCGTGGAGGGGCGCCGATAAAGCAGAATGGCACCTTCGCGGTTGGCCAGCATCGGCATCAGGGTGCGCTTCTGAGGGACGCTCTTGCGCGGCTTGGGGACCGGGTAGCGAGTCTCCAGGCCAAGCATGTGCGCTTGGCAGCCGCTTTCCAGCGGGCAAAGCAGGCAACTGGGCTTGCTGCGGGTACAGAGCGTCGCGCCAAGGTCCATCATTGCCTGGGTGTAGTTGTTGACCCGGGTGTGGGGTGTAAAGCGCTCAGCGTTGGCCCACAGCTGTTTGGCGACCTTGGGTTCGCCCGGGTAGCCCTCTTGCGCGGTAAAGCGCGCCAGCACCCGTTTGACGTTGCCGTCGAGGATCGGCGCGCGCAGGCCCATGCTCAGGCTGGCGATGGCGCCAGCAGTAGACAAACCGATACCGGGCAGCGCGACGAGCTTTTCGACGTCGCGCGGAAACTCTCCAGCGTAGTCGGCAACGATGATTTTCGCGGTCTTCTGCAGATTACGGGCGCGGGTGTAGTAACCCAGGCCGGTCCACAGGTGCAGCACTTCGTCTTCGGGGGCGGCGGCCAGGGCTTCGACCGTTGGCAAGGACGCCATGAAACGGTCGAAGTAGTTCAGCACGGTGCTGACCTGAGTCTGCTGCAACATGATTTCCGAGACCCACACCCGATACGGGGTGATGCCTTGCTGCCAAGGCAAATCGTGGCGGCCGTGGCGGTCGTACCAGTCCAGTACCGCCGTTGAAAATTGCTCGGATTTCATCGTTTGAATAGCCCCTTGAGGGCGTCTTTCAGTTCTGGACTGACTTTATCGCCGAATTTCTCTTCAAGTTTTTCGTTGAGCTTGTCGCCGGCCAGTTTGCTCGCGACCTGGCCCAGGCGATCGTTGTCCAGGCGGCAGGCTTTGGCACCGAGCTCCAGCGGACCACGGCAGCGCAGTGGCCACTCGATGCCGGCGTAGCGTTGATTGACTTCGCAGGCAGGGTCCGGCATGTCGCTCTTGTCGCCTTCGATGATGACGCCGACGCGGTAATCCATGCCGAGTACCCGCAGATCGATGTCACCGTTACCGTTGACGGTCAGGCCGGGGATGCGCACTTTCAGGTCCGGGTTGCTGGCCACGCCGTTATGCAAGGTCAGGCTGCCCTGGAACTCCCGGAACGGTGTGTCCTTGCCCCGCGGTGCACTGCTGAGGGTTTTGTGATTGAGCGTGGCAATGCCGTGGCAGAGCTGTTGCTCGAGGTTGGCGTTGAGCAGTACGCCATTGTTGATGAGGAAGCTGGTGGTGCCGTTGAGGCTGTCGATCAGCGCCTTCTGGCTGTTACCGCTGCCAGTCAGGTTGCTGTTCAACGTGACCAGACCTTTGACCGGTGTTGTTTTTCCCTGGCTTTCGAGGAGGCGTTCGACCGGTATTTTGTTGATGCGTGTCTGCATGCTCAACAGCGGCACTGGCTGACGTACGTCAAGGTTGCCATCGGCTTCGAAGTTGCCGTTGTAGAGGTCGCCGCGCAGGTTCTCGAGTTTGAGCAGACCGCTCTGGCCGGAAGCCTTCAGCGCTGCGTTCTGGATCGGCAATTTGTCGAGAGTCAACAGGCCGAAGTTCAGGTCAGCGTCGATATCCAGTTTGCTCAGGCGTTCGACCGGCAGCAGTTTTTCAGTGCTCCAGGCGTCTTTGGTCGGTGCGGCGGGCAGTGGTGAGTTACCAGCCATGGCGGCGGCTTCGCTGCTTTTCACTTCGGCCTGGCGGGTCACCGCGGCGCTATTGGCCTCTGCGGATTTCGGCGGCAGGTAGCGATCGGCGTCGAAGGTATCGCCCTTGAGCTGTACGCGCAGCGACTGTTTGGCGAAATCGTCGACCGCGATGCGCCCGGTGAAGGTGCTGCCGTCGAGTTTCAGGCTCAGGTCTTCGAGGGCGATACTGGTCGGCGTGCCAGTTAGACGGCTGACCAGTTCGACTTTGCTCAGGCTGCCGTCTGCCATGGCTGGAAGCTTCTGGTCGATGCTGTCGACAAATTTTGCCAGGTCGAACTGGGCAATCGACAGTCCGCCGCTGATTTGCGGGGTCTTGTCCAGATCATTGACCTTGAGCTCGCCCAGTGCACGCAGTTGGTTGGCCGACAGCTTCAGGCCGTTCCATTCGGCAATGTTCGCCGCCATGTCCACCAGCAACTGGCCCTGGGCGGCGAAAGTCACGATCTTGCCTTGCAGTGGATCGCCAGAAGCTTCGCCGGACAGTTTCATGTCTTCAAACTGATAACGCTTGAGCGCGCGGTCGAAGCGCAGGTCACCATTGAGTTCGGTCCTGACCCGCAACACAGGTTGGTTGCTGCCCAGAAATGCGGTCAGCTTGACCGGGATGTTCGTCCCATCGTGGATCGCGCCGGTGCTCAGCTGAATACTTTCGGCACTGAATTGTTTGCCACTCTGCTCATCAACGTACTCAACGCGAGCGTTGTTCATGGTCAGGCTGTCGATATCCAGGCGAGCCGGCTGGGCAGACTTGTCGGGCGTTGCAGACTTGGCTTGCGCGGGCTCGCTGGCTGTCGTTGCGCCAGCGTCCGCCGGTGTGGCGACCGGCACGGTCTTGCCAATATCTTCCCAATTGCCGTGGCCGTTCTTGTCGCGACTCAGGCGCAGGTTCAGACCTTCGACGCGGACATCGCTCATTTGCACTTCGCGGCGCAACAGCGGCAACACTCGCACCGACAGACCGAGCATCTGCAGATCGGCGAAAGGTTTGCTCGGGTTGGCCAGAGTCGCGACGCCGGCTTCGTGCAGTTCCAGACCCAGCCAGGGGAACAGGCTCCAGCCGATATCGCCATTGAGTGTCAGCTCAATATGGGCCTTATCGCGGGCAATCTGGCGAATCTCGTCTTTGTAGTCGTTGGGATCGAAGAAATGGGTCAGAGCGAAGCCCAGAGCCACAATGATCAGCAACAGCCCGAGAATTACCAGACCCAGGATTTTGCCAAACGCTTTCATGGGCGAGTCCTTGTAGTGTGTCGAAATTCGTAAATTAGCCGGGGAGTATAGCGCTCCGATTCTGACGACTGGTCATGGATCGCGACTAGAGCACATCCAGCGGCAGGTGCAGCTTGGCCGCCAGCGCTTGCGCTTGCAGATGCCCGGCAGGTGCCAGTAGACGCAGTTTCGCACCGGTTTGTTCAGCCATTCGTTGTGCTTCGCTCACCAGGCGTTCGGCCACACCGCGACGTCGGGTGATTTTTCGTACGCACAATTGAGATAAATGCCAGACATCTTGCTGTCGTTGCAGGCGCGCGGCCCCCAGCAGCCGGTCATTGAAGCGCCCGACGATCAGGGTGCCATCGCGCAAGTTGCTTTCGATCAGTTGCAGGTCGTCCTGGAACGGCGCCAACAGCCAGTCCGGGGCGTCGCGATAGATCTTCTGCAGGTCCTGTTGATCCTGATAGGTGGCTTCGTTCAGCGACTCGACAATGATGGGCATGGGATTTCCTTGAGCAGTACAGGAACAGATGACGCAGAAAAGGTGATGTCAGTTTGGTTTTTCTGTCATGGGCAAATGGTAACCTTTCGCAGTTCGTCCGTCCTTCTGCGACTTGATGTCGCGTTCTAGAAGTTTCACCCGATAAAACGGTCATGCCTGCGTGCACCAAGGCTGTGGGTGAAGGGTGGCTGACGGACCCTATTAATCATTGGGGGAAATATAAATGAGCTCCAGCTCCGAGGCGGGCATTCTCGCCGCCCAGCCAGCGTTTCTGTCTAAAGAACGCATCATTGCCAGGCCCGGTTTCAACCGCTGGCTGGTACCACCGGCTGCGTTGGCCATCCACTTGTGCATCGGTATGGCCTACGGCTTCTCGGTGTTCTGGTTGCCGCTGTCCAAAGCCTTGGGCATCAGCGCTGCGGTGGCGTGCGCGCCGGACATGAGTTTTATCGCACAGGTCTTTTCGGCCAAGTGTGACTGGCCGATCTCTATGCTGGGCTGGATTTTCACGTTGTTCTTCATCTTCCTCGGCTGTTCCGCGGCTATTTGGGGCGGTTGGCTGGAACACGCCGGCCCGCGCAAGGCTGGCGTCGTTTCGGCGTTGTGCTGGTGCGGCGGTCTGATGATTTCTGCGTTGGGTATCTATACCCACCAGATATGGCTGATGTGGATCGGCTCCGGGGTCATTGGCGGTATCGGGTTGGGATTGGGTTATATCTCGCCTGTCTCGACGCTGATCAAGTGGTTCCCGGACAAGCGCGGCATGGCGACTGGCATGGCGATCATGGGTTTCGGTGGCGGCGCGATGGTGGGGGCTCCGCTGGCGGCAGCCTTGATGAGTCATTTCGCTTCGTCAACGGGCGTCGGCGTGTGGCAGAGCTTTCTGGTGATGGCCGCGATTTACTTCGTATTCATGATCGGCGGTGCGCTGTCCTATCGCGTTCCGCCAACCGGCTGGAAACCTGAAGGCTGGACCGCGCCGGCGAAAAAAACGGCCAACGCGATGATTACCCATCGCCATGTGCACGTTAGCGTCGCGTGGAAAACCCCGCAGTTCATTCTGGTCTGGCTGGTGCTGTGCCTGAACGTATCCGCCGGTATCGGCATCCTTGGCATGGCTTCGCCGCTGCTGCAGGAAGTTTTCGCCGGTCAGCTGCTCGGCAATGGCCTGGTATTCGGCCAGCTGGACGCCGCTCAGTTGGGGCAAATCGCGGTCATCGCGGCTGGTTTTACCGGATTGCTGAGCCTGTTCAACATCGGTGGCCGTTTCTTCTGGGCGACCTTCTCGGACTATCTGGGTCGTAAAAACACTTACTTTGTGTTCTTCGCTCTGGGTTTTGCACTGTACGCGTTGATCCCGAACCTCGGTCATCTGGGCAATATTGCGCTGTTTGTGGCGGCGTTCTGTATCATCCTGTCGATGTATGGCGGCGGTTTTGCGACGGTTCCGGCTTATCTGGCGGACCTGTTCGGCACGCAAATGGTCGGCGCAATCCATGGTCGTCTGCTCACCGCCTGGGCAGCAGCCGGCGTACTCGGTCCGGTCCTGGTGAACTACCTGCGTGAGTATCAGCTGAGCATTGGCGTTGAGCGCGCGGCGGCTTACGACATCACCTTGTACATTCTCGCGGGCCTGCTGGTGCTGGGTTTGCTCTGCAACCTGCTGGTGCGTCCGGTGGCCGACAAGCACTTCATGACCGACGCCGAGCTTGCCGCGGAACAGGCGCTGGGTCATGACAAGGGCGCAAACAGCACCACCGTGCTGGAGTGGAAAGCGTCGCCGGGCAGCGTACCGTTGGCAGTTGCCGCGTGGCTGATGGTGGGCATCCCATTGGCGTGGGGTGTCTGGGTAACTCTGCAAAAGACCGCGGCTCTCTTCCACTAACGCCAACCTGTAGGAGCCGAGCTTGCTCGCGATGAACGATGACGGGGTGTGTCAGACGCGTCGCCTCGCGGGCAAGCCTCGCTCCTACAAAAGCTCGCTCAGCGATGAGTGATAGCTTGTCCTGACATGTATATCCCCGGTGGCGTTGGGTTCAGCCCGTCAGGGATATCACCTCGTGTGTTTCTGTTTGGCGTCCGCAAGCCTATAATGACTGCCTTTTTCGCCCAATGATTTTGCGGAGCTGGTGATGGCCGAACGTAAGGCGTCCGTCGAGCGCGACACTCTGGAAACCCAGATCAAAGCCTCGATCAACCTGGATGGCACCGGAAAGGCCCGATTTGATATCGGTGTTCCTTTTCTTGAGCACATGCTTGATCAGATCGCCCGTCACGGGTTGATCGACATTGATATCGAAAGCAAGGGCGACCTGCATATCGACGACCACCACACAGTGGAGGACGTTGGTATCACTCTGGGTCAGGCCTTCAGCAAAGCCATCGGCGACAAAAAAGGCATCCGTCGTTACGGCCATGCCTACGTGCCGCTCGATGAAGCGCTGTCGCGCGTGGTGATCGACTTCTCCGGCCGTCCAGGCCTGCAGATGCACGTGCCCTATACCCGCGCTACCGTCGGCGGCTTCGATGTCGACCTGTTCCAGGAATTCTTCCAGGGCTTCGTCAACCACGCCAATGTCTCCTTGCACATCGACAATCTGCGTGGGCACAACACCCACCACCAGATCGAGACCGTGTTCAAGGCGTTCGGTCGCGCGCTGCGCATGGCCGTCGAGCTGGATGAGCGCATGGCCGGGCAAATGCCTTCGACCAAGGGCGTGCTCTGATGCAGACGGTCGCGGTTATCGATTACGGCATGGGCAACCTGCACTCGGTGGCCAAGGCCCTCGAGCACGTTGGTGCCGGCAAGGTGCTGATCACCAGCGATGCCAGCGTGATTCGCGAAGCCGACCGGGTGGTATTCCCCGGCGTGGGCGCGATTCGCGATTGCATGGCGGAAATCCGTCGCCTGGGCTTCGACTCGCTGGTGCGCGAAGTCAGCCAGGACCGTCCGTTTCTCGGCATCTGTGTCGGCATGCAAGCCTTGCTCGAGCATAGCGAAGAGAACGATGGCGTTGACTGCATCGGTCTGTTTCCAGGCCAGGTGAAGTTCTTCGGCAAAGGCCTGCACGAAGATGGCGAACACCTGAAAGTCCCGCACATGGGCTGGAACGAAGTGCAGCAGACGGTGGATCACCCGCTGTGGCACAACATTCCCGACCTGGCGCGGTTCTACTTCGTGCACAGCTACTACATCGCTGCCGGCAATCCGCGGCAGGTGGTGGGTGGCGGTCACTACAGCGTCGACTTCGCCGCAGCGCTGGCTGATGGCTCGCGTTTCGCCGTGCAGTTCCACCCGGAGAAGAGCCATACTCATGGCCTGCAACTGCTGCAGAACTTCGCTGCGTGGGATGGTCGCTGGTAAATGGCCGTCAAGAAGAAGCCGCCGATCCTGACCCTCACTCCCGAACAGGAGAACGAGGCAAATCACAAGATCAAGCGCTTCATGGAAGATCGCTTCGAACTGAATCTGGGTTCGTTCGAAGCGGCTGAAATCCTTGAGCTGTTTACCCGCGAAATTGCGCCACACTATTACAACAGGGCGATTTTCGATGTGCAGGCGCACCTCAAAGAGAGGTTCGAAAGCATCGAAAGCGACTTGTGGGCGCTCGAGAAAAGCTGATTTCCGAGCGAAGCTGAAAAATCGAATTTTAAGGTTTGCCAGATGCTGATTATTCCCGCTATCGATCTCAAAGACGGTGCTTGTGTACGTCTGCGCCAGGGCCGCATGGAAGACTCCACGGTGTTCTCCAATGATCCGGTGAGCATGGCTGCCAAGTGGGTGGAGGGTGGTTGCCGCCGTCTGCATCTGGTCGATCTGAACGGCGCTTTCGAAGGCCAGCCGGTCAACGGCGAAGTGGTCACCGCGATTGCCAAGCGTTACCCGAACCTGCCGATCCAGATCGGCGGCGGTATCCGCTCGCTGGAAACCATCGAGCACTACGTCAAGGCCGGCGTCAGCTACGTGATCATCGGCACAAAAGCCGTGAAAGATCCGGCGTTCGTTGCCCAGGCTTGCCGCGCCTTCCCGGGCAAGGTGATCGTCGGTCTGGACGCCAAAGACGGCTTCGTGGCCACCGACGGCTGGGCTGAAATCAGCACCGTGCAGGTCATCGACCTGGCCAGGCAGTTCGAAGCCGATGGCGTATCTGCCATCGTTTACACCGACATCGCCAAAGACGGCATGATGCAGGGTTGCAACGTGTCGTACACCGCAGCGCTGGCCGCGGCCACGCGGATCCCGGTGATCGCCTCCGGCGGTATCCACAATCTGGGCGACATCAAGTCGCTGCTCGATGCCAAGGCGCCGGGGATCATCGGCGCCATCACCGGCCGGGCGATCTACGAAGGCACTCTCGACGTTGCCGAGGCGCAAGCCTTCTGCGACAGCTACCAAGGCTGAGGACTTACCATGGCGCTGGCCAAACGCATTATCCCTTGCCTGGACGTCGACAACGGTCGTGTGGTCAAGGGCGTCAAGTTCGAGAACATCCGTGATGCCGGCGACCCGGTGGAAATCGCCCGTCGCTATGATGAGCAGGGTGCTGACGAGATTACCTTTCTCGACATCACCGCCAGCGTCGATGGTCGCGACACCACGTTGCATACCGTCGAGCGTATGGCCAGCCAGGTGTTTATCCCGCTGACCGTCGGTGGCGGTGTGCGTACCGTGCAGGACATCCGCAACCTGCTGAATGCCGGCGCGGACAAAGTCTCGATCAACACTGCAGCGGTATTCAATCCTGAGTTTGTGGGCGAGGCGGCGCAGCATTTCGGCTCGCAATGCATCGTCGTCGCTATCGACGCGAAGAAGGTGTCAAAGCCTGGCGAAACCCCGCGCTGGGAAATCTTCACCCACGGTGGGCGCAAGCCGACAGGCCTGGATGCGGTGGAGTGGGCGAAGAAAATGGAAGGCCTCGGTGCCGGTGAAATCCTGCTGACCAGCATGGATCAGGACGGCATGAAAAACGGCTTCGATCTGGGCGTCACCCGGGCCATCAGCGATGCCTTGGGGATCCCGGTGATTGCGTCCGGCGGTGTCGGTAACCTGCAGCATCTGGCGGATGGCATTCTTGAAGGCCACGCCAGCGCGGTACTGGCGGCGAGTATCTTCCACTTTGGTGAATACACCGTACCGGAAGCCAAGGCCTACATGGCGCATCGCGGCATCGTGGTTCGATAAGCTGGACAGCATGGCGGGCTCACGGCACTCTTGGGCACGCCATGGATTCCGGTAGCTCGTCATGTTTAAACGTCTTTTCCTCGTACTCGCCAGCGCTTGGGTGTTGCTCACTGGCGCCGCTCACGCAGCAGACAATACCGACACCTCTCTGGTGTTGCTGACGGAAAACTTCCCACCGTACAACATGGCGAAGAACGGTAAAAACTTCGCTCAGGACGAGAACATTAACGGTATCGCGGTGGATATCGTCCGCGAAATGTTCAAGCGCGCCGGAATCAACTACAGCCTGACCCTGCGCTTCCCCTGGGAGCGAATCTACAAGCTCGCTCTGGAAAAGCCGGGATACGGCGTGTTCGTCATGGCGCGTCTGCCGGATCGCGAAAAACTCTTCAAATGGGTTGGCCCCATCGGCCCGGACGACTGGATCATGCTGGCCAGGGCCGACAGCAAGATCACCCTGGAGTCGCTCAGCCAGGCGCGCAAATACAAGATTGGCGCCTATAAGGGTGACGCGATTGCCGAGACCCTGACCAAGCAAGGTATAGCTCCCGTGTTGGTCCTGCGCGATCAGGACAACGCGAAGAAGCTGGTTCACGGCCAGATCGACCTCTGGGCCACCGGCGACCCGGCCGGTCGCTACCTCGCGCGACAAGACGGGGTGACCGGGCTCAAGACCGTGTTGCGCTTTAACAGTGCCGAGCTTTATCTGGCGTTGAACAAGAATGTGCCGGATGAGGTGGTGGCGAAGTTGCAGGCCGCGTTGGACCAGCTGCGCAAGGAAGGCGTGGTCGACGACATCATGGCGCGGTATCTCTAACTTCACGCTGATCGTTCCCACGCTCTGCGTGGGCATGCATCCCATGGCTGCGTTACCACGCGGAGCGTGGGAACGATCTATTAGCGATACACCCCATCTTTCCCATGCCCCACCGTCGCCTTGTTCCCGCGCAGGCTGATCATCAACTTGATATCGATCCACTCGATGCCCTGGGCTTTGAGCTTGGGCAATTCACGCTCAAGCACCGCCAGAGTCTGCGGATAGGGGTGGCCGATCATCACCGCCGAGCCCTGTTTGCGGGCCAGGCTGATTGCTGTCTGCAACTGGGTAGTGATGGCTTGTTCGGTGCGCTCATCGTCGAGAAACACGTCTCGTGAAACGCTCGCCAGTCCAATCTTCTGCGCCTCGGCGGCGGCCACGGTTTTAGCGCTGGTGCGGCTGTCGACGAAGAATTTGTGCCGACGCTGCAATTCGGCCATCAGCCAGGCCATGGCCTTGGTTTCTGCGGTCATGCGGCTGCCCATGTGGTTATTGATACCACTGGTATAGGGAACGGCCTTGAACGCGGCATTCAGGCGCTTTTCAAGCTCTTCTATGGGGAGGTCGGGATGCCAGGCAAACGGGCCGGTGGCCGGGTCCATGGGCATGTGCAACATGACGATCTTGCCAGCGCGGTGAGCTTCGCGGGCAAATTCGGCAGCATGGGGAGTGTCGGGCATGATCGCAGTGGTCACCGGCCCTGGAAGCGCCAGCACTCGGCGATCCCGTGGCAGGTTTTGCCCGAGGTCGTCGATGATCAGGCTCAGGTAAGCCTTGTGCGGGGCTGCCGTCGTCTCGGCGGTTGCTGCATGAGCAGCACCCGCCAGACCCCACAGCAGACTGAGGATGAGCGCAAAGCGCATCTCAATGGCCGCGAGTGATGCTCAGGCCTTTGAGCAGGCTCAGGGCCTGGGCCAACTGGTAGTCATCGTCCTGCAGCGATGGCTGCTTGGCTTTTGCGGAGGCGCGGGTTGGCTTGTCGGCGCCGCCGTTGCCATTGCCCAGGTGACCTTGCAGATCAGCTTCCTTGAAGTATTCGCCGTCTTGCTCGTTGGTGATTTTGGCTTTGCGCACTTCGATGTCCGGCACGATGCCTTGAGCCTGAATCGAACGACCGTTCGGGGTGTAGTACAGCGCGGTGGTGATTTTCAGCGCGCGGTCATTGTTCAGCGGCAGTACGGTTTGCACCGAGCCTTTACCGAAGCTGGTGGTGCCCATCAACACAGCACGTTTTTGATCTTGCAGGGCGCCGGCGACAATTTCCGAAGCCGAGGCGCTGCCACCGTTGATCAACACCACCATTGGCACGGCTTCGCTTTCGTCTTTGCCGGTCGCGGAGAAGCGCAGTTCGGAGTTGGCGATGCGGCCCTTGGTGTAGACAATCAGGCCCTTGGTGATGAAGTGGTCGACCACTTCAACAGCCGATTGCAGCACGCCGCCCGGGTTGTTGCGCAGGTCCAGGACGATACCGCTGAGCCGCTTGCCGTTATCCTTGCGCAGCTTGGCCAGGGCCTTGGAGACCTCCTCGCCGGTTTTTACCTGGAACTGGGTGATGCGAATGTAACCGTAGCCGGACTCGAGCAATTGGCTCTTCACGCTTTTGACCTGAATGGTGGCGCGAGTCAGCGTCACGTCGAACGGTGTGCCGCCGTCGCGAACCAGGGTCAGGGTGATTTTCTGGCCGATCTTGCCACGCATTTTGTCGACCGCTTCGGTCATGCTCTGGCCGCGAGTCGGCTGGCCGTTGATCTTGACGATAAAGTCGCCGGCCTGAATGCCTGCTTTGGACGCTGGAGTATCGTCGATCGGCGAAACGACCTTGATGAAGCCGTCTTCGGCGCCGACTTCGATGCCCAGGCCACCGAATTCGCCGCTGGTGCTTTCCTGCAAATCAGCGAAGTCTTCCGGGCCGAGATAGGCCGAGTGCGGGTCGAGGTTGCTGAGCATGCCCTTGATGGCGTTTTCCAGCAGGGTCTTGTCGTCTACGGGTTCGACATAGGCGGCCTTGATCCGGTCCATGACCTCGGCGAAAGTGCGCAGCTCATCGAGTGGCAATGGAGCCTTGGTGGTCGCGGCCGTTGCCACCGCAGCGGCTTGGGCGGCAAACGCGTGAGGCGCACCGATCACAATGGCGATCGTCAGGGCCAGCGAGGTTAGGCGGGACAAATGCAGCATGTCGAACAAACTCCTGAGATTAGGTAACGCGCTTATCCTTGCGCACGGCACCATTGTGCCGGATCACTCGGGTGACCCTGCTGACGAATAGCGAAATACAGCGCTGGCGTGTCTTGCCCGCCACTGTTGCCGACAGTGGAGATCGACTCACCGGCTTTTACAACATCACCAGCGGCTTTAAGCAGCGTCTGGTTGTGACCATAAAGGCTCAGAAACCCATTGCCATGGTCGAGAATGACCAGCAACCCGGCCCCTCGCAACCAGTCGGCGAATACCACGCGACCGCCATGTACTGCGTGCACCTGGCTGCCGGCGGAGGCGCTGATCATCACGCCATCCCATTTGGTGCGGGCATCATCGCCACGGGTTTCACCAAAACGCGCAAGCAGTCGACCATCAACCGGCCATGGAAGTTTGCCGCGCGCTGACGCAAAAGGGCCGCCGTAGGAGGCTCCAGCACTGGAAACCAAGGGGCCGGGCGCGGCTTTAGCCGGTTTGTGCGGGCTCTCGTCGGCAGCCGCCTGGGCCTCACGCAAGCGCTTTTTTTCGGCTTCTTGCTGGGCGATCAACGCTTTTTGCCGCGCTTCTTCTGCCTCGCGGGCCTGACGGGCCAGAGTTTCTTCGATGGTTTTGAGTACTTTAGACAGGTCCGCTTGATCCTGCTCGCGGGCTTGGAGCTTCTGGTCTCGAGCCTTCACATCGTCGTTGAGTCTGGCCAATGCCAATTGGCGTTCTTTGCGGACTTTGTCGAGTTCGTCGCGCTGGCTGTCGAGGCTGCTTTTCTGCACCAGCAGCTGGGCTTGCTGCATGGCGATGTCTTGCTCGACGTTGGCCAGTTGGCGCAGGGTTTCGTTGAAATTCTTCAGCTGCTCCAGGCGTGCCTGGCTCAGGTAGTCGTAATAGGTCAGGGTCCGGGCGAACTTTTCCGGGTTTTGTTGATTCAGCAGCAGCTTCAAGTATTCCTGACGGCCGTTCTGGTAGGCGGCTCGGGCCTGAATAGCGATCAGTCGTTGCTGTTCAATGCGCGCGCTCTGGAGTTTTTTTTTCTCTTCATCGAGTCGCTGCAGCTCGGATTCGCTTTTTTTCAGCTCTTTGTGCAGGGTTTCGACCTGTTTTTCCAGTTTGCCCATCTCGGTTTCGGTGCCGCGCAGTTCTTTCTGCACGCCGGATTTTTCCTCCTGCAGTTTGCCGAGGAGTTTTTTCAGCTCAGTAATATCCTGACGCGTGG
The DNA here is from genome assembly GCF_059418545.1 of Pseudomonas sp. GW821-FHT07G10. NCBI lineage: Bacteria > Pseudomonadati > Pseudomonadota > Gammaproteobacteria > Pseudomonadales > Pseudomonadaceae > Pseudomonas > Pseudomonas sp. GW821-FHT07G10. The sequence continues at coordinate 161,839 of NZ_JBWKQB010000001.1, forward strand.
CGTCCAACTGTTGTTGGGTTTGTGCGCGCTCATCGGCAAAGGCCGGTTGGAGCAGGCAGGTCAGAGCTAGGGCAATCAGGGCGCGAAGCATAGAGGCGGGCGACACCAGGGAAAGGGACAGCCTAGTATGCCCGCCGCGGACCGCAAAAAAAACGCCCCGAAGCTAACTGCTTTGAGGCGTTCGTCATAAAAAGCCGTTTATGGCCTTTGATTGAGTCGTTTTACTATCAGACTAGTATCGAAGTGCCAGTCATTTCTTCAGGTTGCTTGAGACCCAGCAGTTTGAGCATGGTCGGCGCCACGTCGGCCAGTACGCCGCCTTCGCGGACTTTAAGGTCGCGTTTGCCGACATAGATGAACGGTACTGGCTCAGTCGTATGAGCGGTATGGGCTTGACCGGTGGTCTCGTCCGACATTTGCTCGACGTTGCCGTGGTCAGCTGTGATCAGTGCTTCGCCGCCGACTTTCTCCAGTGCCTCGACAATCCGCCCAACACACAGATCCAGGCATTCAACGGCCTTCACTGCTGCCTCGAACACGCCGCTGTGACCGACCATGTCGCCGTTGGCATAGTTGACGATGATGACGTCGTAACGCTGGTTTTCGATGGCGTCGACGATTTTGTCGGTGACTTGCGGCGCGCTCATTTCTGGCTGCAGGTCATAAGTCGCGACTTTCGGCGACGGGATCAGGATGCGCTCTTCGCCCGGGAAAGGTTCTTCACGGCCGCCGGAGAAGAAGAAGGTCACGTGGGCGTACTTCTCGGTCTCGGCAATGCGCAGCTGAGTCTTGCCGTTTTTTGCCAGGTAATCGCCCAGCACGTTTTCCAGGCTGCCCGGCGCAAACGCCGACGGTGCTGGAATGCTTGCCGCGTATTGAGTGAGCATGACGAAACCGGCCAGTTTCGGCTGGCGGGCGCGTTCGAAGTCGTTGAAGCCGTCTTCGACGAACACCCGGGTGAGCTCGCGGGCGCGGTCGGCGCGGAAGTTCATGAAGACCACGGCATCGCCGTCTTCGACCTTGACCGGCGTACCAATGGTCGTGGCTTTGACGAATTCGTCGCTCTCGCCGCGTTCGTACGCAGCTTGCAGGCCTTGCTGAGCAGTGGCCGCGTTGAATTCACCCTTGCCGTCGACGATCAGGTCGTAGGCCTGGGACACACGGTCCCAACGGTTGTCGCGGTCCATGGCGAAGTAGCGGCCAATGATGCTGGCGATCCGGCCCTTACCAAGGGTTCTGAAGGTTTCATCAAGCAGTTCGATTGACGATTGGGCGCTTTTTGGCGGCGTGTCACGGCCGTCGAGAAAGGCGTGCAGGTAGATTTTCTCCGCGCCACGCTTGAACGCCAGCTCGGCCATGGCCACCAGGTGGTCCTGATGGCTATGCACGCCGCCTTCGGACAAGAGGCCGAGCAGATGCACCGCTTTGCCAGCGGCCACGGCTTTATCTACCGCAGCGCAGATGGTCGGATTTTCGAAAAACTCGCCGTCGCGGATCGATTTGGTCACTCGGGTGAAGTCCTGGTACACCACGCGGCCGGCGCCAAGGTTCATGTGGCCGACTTCCGAGTTGCCCATTTGGCCGTCCGGCAGGCCGACGTCCATGCCTGAGCCCGAGATCAAACCGTTCGGGACAGTGGCGCACAGACGGTCAAGGACTGGCTTTTTGGCCGAATAGACGGCGTTGTGTTCTTGGCTTTCACTGTAACCGAAGCCATCCAGAATCATCAGGACCAAAGGTTTAGGCGTGGTAGTCATAGATTCCACTCGTGGCTGGATTGAAAGAGGCGATGGAAAAGGGAGTGGCAGTTTAAAGCTAAGTTCCGACCGCGTCACCGCCGGGCGGGGTGTGGTCGGCCAAGGCGGCTGTGTATACTGGCCGACATTTTAACGCCCTGGAACCTCCTTCGATGGTTGCTCACCTGATTGAATTTGCCACTAACCACTATCTGCTCGTCGGTATCTTCGTCGTACTGCTGGCGTTGCTGATCGCTTATCAGATGCAAGGCGGCGGCCGCAGCCTGAGCACCGGTGAACTGACCGGGCTAGTCAACAAAGACGCCGGCGTGGTAATTGACATTCGTCCGACCAAGGATTTCGCCGCCGGTCACATCGTAGGCGCGTTGAACATTCCTCAGGACAAACTGACCGCTCGCGTCGGTGAACTGGAAAAACACAAGGCCAAGACCATTATTCTGGTCGACGCCATGGGCCAGACTGCCGGCACTCATGCCCGCGAACTGATAAAGGCCGGCTTCACCGCCGCCAAGCTGTCCGGTGGTATTTCCAGCTGGAAAGCCGACAATCTGCCGCTGGTGAAGTGATATGAACAACGTCGTCGTCTATTCCAGCGATTACTGCCCTTATTGTTCGCGAGCCAAGTACCTGCTCGAGAACAAAGGCGTAGCCTTCGAAGAGATCAAGGTCGATGGCAAGCCGCAGGTGCGTGCCGCGATGGCTCAGAAGGCCGGGCGTACGTCCGTGCCGCAGATCTGGATCGGCAGCACCCACGTTGGCGGCTGTGATGATTTGTTTGCCCTGGAGCGCGCCGGCAAGCTCGACGCCATGCTCAAGGCTTGAATTCCTTACCCTACAAGACCCGAGATCAGAAAGGATCCGAGATGACTGACCAACAGAACACTGCAGCTAGCGAAGAAGAAACCGCACCGCAATTCTCCCTGCAGCGCATCTACGTGCGTGACCTGTCCTTCGAAGCCCCGAAAAGCCCGGCGATCTTCCGCCAGCAGTGGGAGCCGACCGTCGGTCTGGATCTGAACACCCGTCAGAAGGCTCTGGAAGGTGACTTCCACGAAGTCGTGCTGACCCTGTCGGTTACTGTGAAGAACGGTGAAGAGGTCGCGTTCATCGCTGAAGTGCAACAGGCCGGGATCTTCCTGATCAAGAACCTGGACGACGCTTCGATGAGCCACACCCTGGGCGCGTTCTGCCCGAACATCCTGTTCCCGTACGCTCGCGAAACCCTGGACAGCCTGGTGACTCGCGGTTCGTTCCCGGCGCTGATGCTGGCTCCGGTGAACTTCGACGCACTGTACGCGCAAGAACTGCAACGCATGCAGGCCGCCGGCGAATCGCCGACTGTGCAATAAGCGTTCGATGTTGACGAAAAAAGCGCCGTTACAGGCGCTTTTTTCATGGGGCGGGAATACGTGGCTCGATCGTTCCCATGCTTTGCGTGGGAATGCCTCAAGGGACGCTCCGCGTCCAGTGACGCAGAGCGTCACGGGCTGCATTCCCACGCAGGAGCGTGGGAACGATCAGGATGTGTGGGTTATTTGAAGCCGAGCTGCCGCCAGCCTTCGTAAACCGCCACGGCGACGGTGTTCGACAGGTTGAGACTGCGGCAGCCTTCACGCATCGGCAGGCGCAGTCGTTGATCGGCCGGTAGGGCGTCCAGTACGTCGGCGGGCAGGCCACGGCTTTCCGGGCCAAAGAGAAAAGCATCACCTTCGGCAAAGCTGGCATCGTGAAACGGCCGCGAACCTTTGGTGGTAAAGGCGAACAAGCGCGGCTGGCCGAGGCTTTCCAGGCAGCTGGCGAGGTCGGCATGGCGTTGCAGGGTGGCGTACTCGTGATAATCGAGACCGGCCCGGCGCAGGCGCTTGTCGTCCATCTCGAAGCCCAGGGGCTCGATCAAATGCAGGTGGCAGCCACTGTTGGCGCACAGCCTGATAACGTTGCCGGTATTCGGCGGAATTTCTGGTTGAAATAGGATGACGTGAAACATGCACGGCTCCGAAGGTAAAGATGGGCTGCATTCTACGCCTGAAGCAGACCCGCGGCCGAAGCTATTACTGCGGGTGCTCGGCTCTTTGGCGATTGTCGGCGTGATGGTCGGGCTGATGATCGGTCGCCTGACGGCGCCTGACCCCACTGAGTTGCAGCAGGTGGAGGTTGTCGCTGACGGCCTGGTGGTGTGGTTCAACAATGAGCCGAAGATCCACGGTGAACATATCGACGGGACCGTCGCGCTATTGTTCGACGCGACGGGCAGGGCTCAGAACGGCCGTCTGAAGGTCAACGACAGGAGTGTGAACTGGCGGGTAAGGGTTGCGGATGCGGGGTTGTTACTGAATCTGGTGGCGGCCCGACCGTTGCGTGGTGAGTGGGCTGGTGCCGAGGTGGACGGGCGCTGGCGGCTGGAGATCCATCTCCGGGAGGAATAAAAGAGGGAATCCCCGGCCTGCCTGTACCAAGGTTCCCGAAACCGGGTGGGGCTCGTCGCTGTCTGCGTCATGAGCCCCAGGTGTAAAGAGGGGAATCCCCGGCCTGCCTGTACCAAGGTCCCCGAAACCGGGCGGGGCTCGTCGCTGTTTGCGTCGTGAGCCCCAAGTGTAAAGAGGGGAATCCCCGGCCTGCCTGTACCAAGGTCCCCGAAACTGGGTTGTGCTTGGGCTATTGCAGGGGGCGTGCCAGTTTTTGATAAGACGAGTTGAAAACCCTTTGGATTCCCCTGAAAGCCCCGTATTTCGGGGCTTTTGCGTTTTAGGGGATTTTGTTTTCAGAGAGAAAAACTGAGTTTTTCAGGTTTTTGTTTCTGCTCGATTGCAGCTCACAATGCGTTGAGGCAGTGCACGCACACCATTGCGGTGCACGAAAGCCCAAAAGCATCGCGGGCAGATGTACATTGATCGTGCCCACGCTCCGCGTGGGCATGCATCCCGTGGCGCTCTGCGTCACAGTGGGCGCGGAGCGCCCATAGAGGCGTTACCACGCAGAGCGTGGGAACGATCGGGGATCAGGACTTCATCGTGCCCACGCTCCGCGTGGGCATGCATCCCGTGACGCTCTGCGTCACAGTGGGTGCGGAGCGCCCATAGAGGCGTTACCACGCAGAGCGTGGGAACGATCGGGGGGGCAGGACTTAACCCTCATCTCCCTCGTCATCATCACTGGCATCGACCTTCATCCCCAGTTCCTTGATCTTGCGGGTCAAGGTGTTGCGGCCCCAGCCCAGCAGCACGGCGGCGTCGCGGCGGCGGCCGGCGGTGTGTTTGAGGGCGGTTTCGATCATGATCCGCTCGAAGCTCGGCACTGCGCTGTCGAGCAGGCTCGATTGACCGCGTGCCAGCGCCTGATCGGCCCATTGGCGTAACGCCTGCTCCCAGTTGGTCACTGGTGCAGAGTCTTGTGGCAGGTTCAGCAGTTCTGGTGGCAGGTCGCTGATATGCACTTCGCGACCCGAAGCCATCACCGTGATCCAGCGGCACGTGTTCTCCAGTTGACGCACGTTGCCGGGCCACGGCAGGTTTTTCAGGTATTCCTCTGTTTCGCTCTTCAGCAGTTTTGGCTCGACTGCCAGCTCTTGCGCGGCGCGGCTGAGGAAGTGCTTGGCCAGGGTCGGAATGTCTTCGCGGCGGTCCGACATGCGCGGGATGTGGATACGAATCACATTGAGGCGGTGGAACAAGTCTTCACGGAATTTCCCGGCATGAACCAGGGTTTCCAGATTCTGGTGAGTCGCGGCGATGATGCGTACATCGACCTTGACCGGCGTGTGACCTCCGACCCGGTAAAACTCGCCATCGGCCAATACCCGCAACAGACGCGTCTGGGTGTCGGCCGGCATGTCGCCGATCTCATCGAGAAACAACGTGCCGCCATCGGCTTGTTCGAAACGTCCGCGGCGCAGGTTGGCTGCACCGGTAAACGCGCCTTTCTCGTGGCCGAACAGCTCGGATTCCATCAGATCCTTGGGGATCGCGGCCATGTTCAAGGCAATGAACGGTGACGCTGCCCGTGGGCTGTGACGGTGCAAGGCGTGGGCCACCAGTTCTTTACCGGTGCCGGATTCGCCGTTGATCAATACGGTGATGTTGGAGTGGCTGAGACGACCGATAGCGCGAAACACTTCCTGCATCGCCGGTGCTTCGCCAATGATTTCCGGGGTGCGGGTCAGGGTCGGCACCACTTCCAGGCCTTGCTGTTCCTGGGCGTGCTGGTTGGCGCGTTTGACCAGGGAAACGGCTTCGTCGACATCGAACGGCTTGGGCAGGTACTCGAAAGCACCACCCTGATAGGACGCGACAGCGCTGTCCAGGTCGGAGTGAGCCGTCATGATGATCACTGGCAACCGTGGGTGCTGTTCGCGAATCCGCGCCAACAGGTCCAGACCGCTGGTGCCCGGCATACGGATGTCGGAGATGATCACATCCGGTTGCTGGCGAGCCAGGCGGCTCATCACGCCATCGGCACTGTCGAAGCTTTGGGTGGTCATGCCTTCTTGTTGCAGGGCCTTTTCCAGAACCCAACGGATAGAACGGTCGTCATCGACGATCCACACGGTTTCACTACGGCTCATGTCGATGGGGCTCCTTGTTCCAGTGGCAGAAAGATCGAGAACGTGGTGTGGCCAGGATGGCTGTCACATTCGATCAAGCCCTGGTGCTGGCTGATGATGTTCTGAGTAATGGCAAGGCCCAGCCCGGTACCGTCCGGACGACCGCTGACCATCGGGAAGAAGATGGTTTCTTGCAATTCGGCGGGGATGCCCGGGCCGTTGTCGATGATTTCGATCTTGGTCACCAACCGATGGCGCACATGGCCAATGGTGAACTGACGCATCGCGCGGGTGCGCAGGCTGATCCGGCCCAGGCGCAGTTCGTTCTGGCTGCTGATGGCCTGCATGGCGTTGCGCACGATGTTGAGTACTGCCTGGATCATCTGTTCGCGGTCGATCAATACGTCAGGAATGCTCGGGTCATAATCGCGCACCAAGGTGATGCAGCCCTGGCTTTCTGCTTCCACCAGACTGCCCACGCGCTCGAGCACTTCATGGATGTTGGTCATCGCCAGTGACGGCAGTTTGTTCGAGCCGAGCATGCGATCCACCAGGTTGCGCAGGCGATCGGCCTCTTCGATGATGACGTTGGTGTAATCCTTGAGGCTTTCTTCCGGTAGCTCGCGGGCCAGCAACTGTGCGGCGCCGCGAATCCCGCCCAGTGGGTTCTTGATCTCATGGGCCAGGCCGCGCACCAGCATCTTGCTGGTTTCCTGTTTGGACAGCTGAGCCTCTTCCTTGGTGATTCGCAGCAAGCGGTCACGCGGGTGGACTTCCAGCAGCAGCAGGGTGTCGCCATTGCTGAGGATCGGCGTCACGGCGTAATCGACGGTCAGGGTCTGGCCGGTCAGCGCGGTGAGCATCGCTTCGCGCTTGGTGAACGGGTGAGCCTGCTCGACGGCCTGGCGTAAGGAGTTCAGGGCTTCGGCCGATTCGGTGAACAGCTCGCTGATAAATTGCCCATGACTGCGCTGGCCGCTGATGGCCAGCAGCATTTCCGCCGCGGGGTTCATGTACTCAAGGCGCAGGTCCGCGTTGAGCAGAATGGTCGCGGTGGTCAGGTTGTCGAGTAGCAAGCGGTGCAGTGTGTCGCTGATGGTCATGAGTATATGGTGACCTCTTTTGAAGCAATACAACCCGAGGCCGGTCCTGGATTGCGCGCGCGGATATAGCGCTGATATGAGGAAAATGCAAAAACCAAACCAAGGCTCCGAAAAGAAGCGTTAAACCCCTGAAACAGGCGTTTGAAGCTCGATTGCGTGGCGTTCTGCCAGCTTCTCCGGGTATTTTTGAACCAAAATGGGTTGATAAGTGGGTGGGGTGCAATTCATTGCACCAATATAGTGCGCAAACATGGGCGGCGTTTAGAAGAATGAAAAGATGCTGCTCTTTTCTTCTTTGGCTTTCCTTGTCATTGGCTGTGGGGTGGTATCGCTCGGGTTCACTGGCTTGGGATTACCCTGTGTCAATTGGACACGTTTTTGCGTTACCCGACTGGGGGTGATCGATGAGGGCCCGATTTCCCGGCGCTTGGACATCCGTTTGATGAAGGCATCGCGGTGCGATGTCAGTATGAGCTCTCTGGCGTATATCGCGCCCACAAAAAAGGCCTCCCGAAGGAGGCCTCTGTTACGCCGCTTGCGCGAGCGCTACCGGATTAGCAGCTGTAGTACAGCTCGTATTCCAGTGGGTGTACGAAGGTACGTACTTTGATTTCTTCTTCGCTTTTCAGGGCGATGTAAGCGTCGATGAAGTCGTCGCTGAAAACGCCGCCTTTGGTCAGGAACGCACGACCTTTGTCCAGCTCTTCCAGGGCTTCTTTCAGGCTGCCGCAAACTTGTGGGATCTCTTTCGCCTCTTCAGGCGGCAGGTCGTACAGGTTTTTGTCAGCAGCATCGCCTGGGTGGATCTTGTTCTGGATGCCGTCCAGGCCAGCCATCAACAGTGCAGCGAAGCCCAGGTACGGGTTGGCTGCTGGATCCGGGAAGCGAGCTTCGATACGGCGAGCTTTAGGGCTGGACACGTAAGGAATACGGATCGAAGCGGAACGGTTGCGAGCCGAGTAGGCCAGCATTACTGGAGCTTCGAAGCCTGGGACCAGACGCTTGTAGGAGTTGGTCGACGGGTTGGTGAAGCCGTTCAGGGCCTTACCGTGCTTGATGATACCGCCGATGAAGTACAGGGCGGTGTCGGACAGGCCGGCATAACCTTCGCCAGCGAAGGTGTTCTTGCCATCTTTGGAGATGGACATGTGAACGTGCATACCCGAGCCGTTGTCGCCGTACAGCGGCTTAGGCATGAAGGTCGCGGTGCGACCGTAAGCGTCGGCAACGTTGTGTACGCAGTATTTCAGGGTCTGAACTTCGTCAGCCTTGGCTACCAGGGTGTTGAACTTGACGCCGATTTCGTTCTGGCCGGCAGTCGCCACTTCGTGGTGGTGAACTTCGATGACCAAGCCCATTTCTTCCATGGCATTACACATGGAGGTACGGATTTCGTGGTCGTGGTCGAACGGAGGAACCGGGAAGTAGCCGCCTTTGACGCCTGGACGGTGGCCTTTGTTGCCGCCTTCGACGTCCTGGTCAGACATCCACGAACCTTGTTCGGAGAAGATCTTGAACATGGAGCCGGAGATGTCGGACTTGAACTTCACTTCGTCGAAGATGAAGAATTCTGGCTCAGGACCAACGAATACGGTGTCGCCGATACCGGTGGACTTCAGGTATTCCTCGGCACGGTGGGCAATGGCGCGTGGGTCGCGGTCATAACCTTGCATGGTCGAAGGTTCGATGATGTCGCAGACCAGGATCAGGGTCGGCTCTTCGGTGAACGGATCGAGAACGGCGGTAGAGTCGTCCGGCAGCAGGATCATGTCGGAGGCTTCGATGCCTTTCCAGCCGGCGATGGAGGAGCCGTCGAACATTTTGCCGATTTCGAAGAAATCTTCATCCAGCGCATCACGGGCCGGCATGGTCACGTGGTGCTGAGTGCCTTTTGTGTCAGTGAAGCGCAGATCAATCCATTTGACGTCATGATCTTTGATGAGTTGAACCGACTTCGACATAGTGTCCTCCGGGTGGCTTCGGGCTGGTAGTGGAGTGCCCTTAGAATGTGGGTGATGCCGGCGCGAATACTCTGCCAAGGCAACCTGCCTCACAAGGGAGCAAATTGCATGCCAGTGCCCCGACTTGGGTTTTTCGCCCCAAACTCACGCATATATAGGTGAGCGCGGGAAATTCCGCGGGTTTTTCGCACTGCAATGTGGCGTCAAAAAGCCTTGGCGCCCCGTTTTAGTGCATCAAGGGTCATCTGTATATTAACTGGTTAAACCTTGAGCAATTTCCGCTATAATCCGCGCCCCCCTTTTTCGGCTGGCCCCTCGCGCGCTGTTTTCATGAAACTAATCGTAAAAGTTTTCCCCGAAATCACTATCAAGAGCCGCCCGGTACGGATGCGTTTCATCCGCCAGCTGGCCAAGAACATCCGTGCCGTGCTCCGCGATCTGGACCCGGCGGTGGTGGTGAACGGTGTGTGGGACAATCTTGAGCTGGAAACACAGGTCAGCGAGCCGAAAGCCTTGAAGGATATGACTGATCGCCTGAGCTGCATGCCGGGCATCGCGCATTTCCTGCAGGTCGACGAGTACCCGTTGGGCGACTTCGACGACATCGTCGCCAAGTGCAAACAGCACTTCGGTGATGCCTTGCCGGGCAAGATTTTTTCAGTGCGCTGCAAGCGCGCCGGCAAGCACGAATTTACCTCGATGGACGTCGAGAAATACGTCGGTAGCCAGCTGCGTCGCCAGTGCGGCGCCGCCGGGATTTCCTTGAAAACGCCTGCAATCGAAGTGCGGATGGAAATTCGCGACCAACGGTTGTTTGTGATTCACAGCCAGCACAACGGCATCGGCGGTTATCCGTTGGGCGCCCTCGAACAGACCCTGGTGTTGATGTCCGGCGGTTTCGATTCGACGGTGGCGGCTTACCAGATCATGCGTCGCGGGCTGATGGCCCACTTCTGCTTCTTCAATCTCGGCGGGCGTGCCCACGAATTGGGCGTGATGGAAGTCGCGCACTTCATCTGGAAGAAGTACGGCAGCTCCCAGCGCGTGTTATTTGTCAGTGTGCCATTCGAGGAAGTGCTGGGAGAAATTCTCGGCAAAGTCGATAACAGTCATATGGGCGTAGTATTGAAGCGTATGATGTTGCGCGCTGCGTCCCGAATCGCTGATCGGCTGGACATCGATGCGCTGGTGACCGGCGAAGCGATTTCCCAGGTTTCCAGCCAGACGCTGCCGAACCTGTCCGTGATCGACTGCGTGACCGACAAGCTGGTGTTGCGCCCGCTGATCGCCAGTCACAAGCAGGACATCATTGACCTTGCCAACGAAATCGGCACCGCCGACTTCGCCAAGCACATGCCGGAGTATTGCGGGGTCATTTCGGTGAACCCCAAGACCCACGCCAAGCGTCCGCGCGTGGAGCATGAAGAGAAAGAATTCGATATGGCGGTGCTCGAGCGTGCGCTCGAGAACGCCAAACTGGTGCCGATCGATCGGGTGATCGACGAATTGGGCCAGGATGTGCAGGTTGAAGAAGTCAGTGAGGCGCTGGCCGGTCAGATCATCATCGACATCCGTCACCCGGATGCCGCCGAAGACGATCCGCTGGAGCTCGCTGGCATCGAGGTACAAGCGATGCCGTTTTATGCATTGAACGCTCGTTTCAAGGAACTGGACCCTACTCGCCAGTACCTGCTGTATTGCGACAAAGGCGTGATGAGTCGCCTGCATGCCCACCATTTGCTCAGTGAGGGGCATGCCAATGTGCGCGTTTATCGACCGAGCTAAGAGCCCGGGGCTGTATGCCTGTGGCCTGCGTCACCGGCCCCCCGACGCCGCCGTCAAGCTGTAACGGCAAGGCCTGACTCTACTGTAAATCGCTGCCAAGACTTGTCAGCACACCGAATCCTCTGATCGAGATACACAAGTGATCGAAAATCTACGCAACATCGCCATCATTGCTCACGTTGACCATGGTAAAACCACCCTGGTAGACAAACTCCTGCGTCAATCCGGCACCCTGGAGCGCAACGAGCTCAACGACGAGCGCGTGATGGACTCCAACGACCAGGAGAAAGAGCGCGGTATTACCATTCTGGCGAAAAACACCGCCATCAACTGGAACGGCTACCACATCAACATCGTGGACACCCCGGGCCACGCCGACTTCGGCGGCGAAGTGGAACGCGTAATGTCGATGGTTGACTCCGTTCTGCTGCTGGTTGACGCTCAAGACGGCCCTATGCCGCAAACCCGTTTCGTGACCAAGAAGGCTTTCGAAGCCGGCCTGCGTCCAATCGTGGTGATCAACAAGGTTGACCGTCCAGGCGCGCGTCCAGACTGGGTTCTGGACCAGATCTTCGACCTGTTCGACAACCTGGGTGCTACCGAAGAACAGCTGGACTTCAAAGTCGTCTACGCTTCGGCCCTGAACGGTATTGCCGGTCTGGACCACACCGACATGGCTGAAGACATGACGCCGCTGTACCAGTCGATCGTCGACAACGTACCTGCGCCGAAAGTCGACCGTGACGGTCCGTTCCAGATGCAAATTTCCGCTCTGGACTACAACAGCTTCCTGGGTGTTATCGGCGTTGGCCGTATCGCTCGTGGTCGCATCAAGCCGAACACTCCGGTTGTCGCTATCGACGCCGACGGCAAGAAGCGTACCGGTCGTATCCTGAAGCTGATGGGTCACCACGGTCTGCACCGTATCGACGTTGAAGAAGCAGCTGCCGGCGACATCGTCTGCATCAGCGGCTTCGAGCAACTGTTCATCTCCGACACCCTGTGCGACCCGCTGAACGTCGAAGCGATGAAGCCGTTGACCGTCGACGAGCCAACCGTTTCCATGACCTTCCAGGTAAACGACTCGCCTTTCTGCGGTAAAGAAGGCAAGTTCGTGACCAGCCGTAACATCAAGGAGCGTCTGGACAAAGAGTTGCTGTACAACGTGGCACTGCGCGTTGAAGAAGGCGACTCGGCTGATAAGTTCAAAGTATCCGGCCGTGGTGAGCTGCACCTTTCGGTACTGATCGAAACCATGCGTCGCGAAGGCTTCGAAATGGGTGTTGGTCGTCCGGAAGTGATCATCCGTCTGGTTGACGGCGTGAAGCACGAACCGTACGAAAACGTGACCATCGATCTGCCGGAAGAATCCCAGGGTTCGATCATGGAACAAATGGGTATCCGTAAAGGCGACCTGACCAACATGGTTCCGGATGGCAAGGGCCGTGTGCGCCTTGAGTACAACATCCCGGCCCGTGGCCTGATCGGTTTCCGTAACGAGTTCCTGACCCTGACCTCCGGTGCTGGCATCCTGACCTCGATCTTCGACCGTTACGACGCGATGAAGTCCGGCGACATGTCCGGCCGTCAGAACGGCGTGCTGGTATCGGTAGCTACCGGTAAGGCTCTGACCTACTCGCTGGAAACCCTGCAGTCGCGTGGCAAGCTGTTCATCGAACACGGCCAGGACATCTATGAAGGTCAAATCGTTGGTCTGAACAGCCGCGACAACGACCTGGGTGTTAACCCGACTAAAGGCAAGAAGCTCGACAACATGCGTGCTTCGGGTAAAGACGAAACCATCGCTCTGGTTCCGCCTGTACGTTTCACTCTGGAGCAAGCTCTGGAATTCGTACAAGAAGACGAGCTGTGTGAAGTCACTCCTAAGTCCATCCGTCTTCGCAAGAAGATCCTGGGCGAAAGCGAGCGTACCCGCGCTGCCAAGAAAAGCGGCAACTGATTCGTTAGTTAGCTGTTAAAAAAACGCCCCCGACCGCAAGGTCGGGGGCGTTTTTTTGTCTGCAAGATTTGTGGTGTCTGATCTGGCGTTATCGCGAGCAAGCTCGCTCCTACAAGTGCACGCAAACTCCTGTAGGAGCGAGCTTGCTCGCGATAGCGGTCTGTCAGACCACGAGAATTTTGATCAAAACTTGTCCAGTGTCTTGCGGCTTGTATCGCGCTCGACTTCTTTAGGCTTGTACGCGCAATACCCCGGCCGCGGCCCGATCTTCGGGTGATTGCGGCAGGTGTCCGGGCGTTTTTCGTAAATGGTGCACAGACGGCTCTTGCGGTCCAGATAAAGGCAATCGTTGTTGCTCATGCGCTGGAGGGTAAAAATTTCCGACTTCTGGTTGTAACGCTCGACGATGCCTTCTTTCTGCAAGCGTTTGGCGATGTTCTTTGGCGGGTCGCCGCGCTCGAATTCATCGACGATGCCGATGCGGATCAAGTCTTTGATCTTCACTTCGACCGGCAGGGTGCAGCAGCTGGAAACACAGCCACCGCACATATGACTGGAGTATTTCGCCCAGGTATCGAGTCGGTCGATTTCCGCGGCGGCGATCAGTTGGGGCTTCATCAGGTGTGTTTCCAGGGGGTGTATCAGGGCGCGCGATGATACCGGGGTTGGTGGATGTGTGAACAACCATTTGCCGGTTTTTCACCCGCTCAGGGCATTTAGGCCGGATCGGCACGGCTTCTGCATCTTTTCAGGGCGTACCGGCCGTGGCAAAAGGTTGACTCGGGCAATTGAAAAAAACGCCGAACCAGAACCTTTGCCTCCTGTCAGACCGACTAGGCTCAGACAATTCCATGCCGTCTATCTCGTTCGAGGTCGTATCGATGACTCAGGAACTGCTTGTTCGTGACGCAGAGGTGGTGGCCGCATTTCGCGCCGCTGTCTTGAACAAACTCACCTACGCGGTAGGCAAGGACCCGGATCACGCGTTTGACCATGACTGGTTCGAAGCCATTGCTTTGGCAGCGCGGGACCATATGGTCGAACACTGGATGGACCACACGCGACAGATCTACCGCAAGGTTCAGAAGCGTGTGTACTACCTCTCCCTGGAATTTTTGATCGGTCGTCTGCTCTACGACAGCCTGAGTAACCTCGGGCTGCTGGACGTGGCGCGCGAAGCCTTGGCCGAATTGGGTGTCGACCTTGAGCGCATTCGCCTGCTGGAGCCGGATGCGGCGCTGGGCAATGGTGGTCTTGGGCGATTGGCGGCGTGTTTCATGGAAAGCATGTCGACCCTCGGTATCGCCGGCCATGGTTATGGTATTCGTTATGAACACGGCTTGTTCCGCCAGGCAGTTGTCGATGGCTGGCAGCAGGAACAGACCGAGAACTGGCTGGATTTCGGCAATCCGTGGGAGTTCGAGCGCCCTGAGGTGATCTACCCCATCGGCTTTGGTGGCAGCGTCGATACCGTGACCGATGAAACCGGCAAGGCCAAGCAAGTCTGGTGGCCGGTGGAAACCGTCCGGGCGGTGGCTTACGACACGCCGGTGGTCGGTTGGCGCGGTGCCAGCGTCAACACCCTGCGTCTGTGGCGGGCGCGGGCGATGGAGGACCTGCACCTGGAGCGTTTCAATGCTGGCGACCACTTGGGCGCGGTGGCCGAAGTCGCGCGGGCGGAAAGTATTTCCCGTGTGCTCTATCCGGCCGACAGCACCGAGGCCGGGCAGGAGTTGCGGTTGCGTCAGGAGTATTTCTTCGTCTCGGCATCCTTGCAGGATTTGTTGCGTCGGCACAAGAACATGCATGAATCGGTGCTGAGCCTTGGCGAGCACGCCGCGATCCAGCTCAACGACACCCATCCCTCGATTGCCGTGGCCGAGCTGATGCGCCAGTTGGTCGATTTGCACGGTATCGAGTGGGACGCGGCCTGGAAGGTCACCGTCGACACGCTGTCCTACACCAACCATACGTTACTGCCCGAAGCGCTGGAAACCTGGCCGGTGGGGCTGATGGAGCGGATGCTGCCGCGGCATATGCAGATCATCTACCTGATCAACGCCCAGCACATCGATTCGCTGCGGGCAAAGGGCATTCACGATTTTGACGTGTTGCGCGCGGTTTCGCTGATTGAAGAGGACAACGGCCGCCGTGTTCGCATGGGCAACCTGGCGTTCCTGGGCTCTCACAGCGTCAACGGTGTATCCGGTCTGCATACCCAATTGATGCGCAGCACGGTGTTTTCCGAGCTGCACAAACTTTATCCGGAGCGGATCAACAACAAGACCAACGGCATCACCTTCCGCCGTTGGCTGTACCAGACCAACCCGGAACTGACGGCGATGATGGTCAAGGCGCTGGGCCATGATGTGCTGGACAATCCCGAGCAACGCCTGGTTGAACTGGAGCCGTTCGCTGAGAAAACGGCGTTCCGCAAGCAGTTCGCCGAGCAGCGCCTGCACAGCAAAAGAGCCTTGGCCAATATCATTCATGAGCGGCTGGGGATTGCGATAAACCCGGAAGCGATGTTCGATGTGCAGGTCAAACGGATTCACGAATACAAGCGTCAGTTGCTCAACCTGCTGCACACCGTGGCGCTGTACCAGGCGATTCGCGCCGAGCCTGAAATCGATTGGGTGCCGCGGGTGAAGATCTTCGCCGGTAAGGCCGCGGCCAGTTATCACCAGGCCAAGTTGATCATCAAGCTGACCAATGACATCGCTCGCACCGTGAACCACGACCCGACCGTGCGTGGCCTGCTCAAGGTAGTGTTCCTGCCTAACTACAACGTGAGTCTGGCGGAGAGCATCATTCCGGCAGCCGACCTGTCAGAGCAGATTTCCACCGCCGGTTTCGAGGCGTCGGGCACCAGCAACATGAAATTCGGCCTCAACGGTGCGCTGACCATCGGTACGATGGACGGTGCCAACGTGGAGATGTGCGAGCGTATCGGGGCTGAGCACATGTTTATCTTTGGTCTCAGCGCTCAGCAGGTTGAAGCGCGCAAACGTAATGGCGAGTTCAACGCAACTCCGGATATCGCGGCCTCCCATCGGCTCAACGATGTACTGGAAGCGATTCGCGGCGGAGTGTTCTCGCCGGACGATCCTGCCCGTTATACCAGCATGATCGATTCGTTGATCGACTATGACCGCTTCCTGGTCTGCGCCGACTTCGATTCATACTGGAACGCGCAAGCACGGGTGGAGGCCCATTGGCACGATTCCAAAGAGTGGTGGCGTTCGGCGGTGCTAAGCAGCGCCCGGATGGGCTGGTTCTCATCCGACCGGACGATTCGTGAGTACGCCACCGAAATCTGGAAAGCGCTGGAGTAGTCCAGTTCTTGTAATATTTAGCGACAAATGCGAGCAAGGCCCAACTCCTGTTGGGCCGCACCGATATACTAGACGGTAGTTTTGCCAGGTTTGAACGACCTGGATCTGTCCGTCTGCGCGTTTGGTATCTACTCGGCTGCGGGCTGAAACACCTTGCGTTGCAGTTGCTGTCAGCCTGCTGCTACGTGAGTGAGTGTCTTCGGCGCAAAGTAGTGCAGGTATTGGCACCCTTAACGGACCATGAGCCGCTTAGGGATATCGACCATGCAATGGATTTTCATGCTGATAGGGCTGGTGCTGGGCTGGGTACTCGATGAGTCCTTCAGCGATGCACTGCTCGGTGCTCTGATCGGGCTTGGTGTGGGGCAGGCTATCCGTCTCGGGCGTTTGAGTTCGCAAGCGGCGCAGCAGCGCCAGCAACTGGAACTGGCGCAGAAGGCTTTAGCGGCTGTCGAGCAACGGCTGGCGCAGCTTGAAGTGTCTGCTGACAAAGCTGCCGGGCAGCCTGCACCGACGGCGGCCAGCGAATCTGTCCGGCCAGATCAACCCGACTTGAGCGAAGCGCCGGAACCGATAGCGGCGCCTTTGCGTGCGGTTCCTGAATTGGTCTGGGAATGGCCGGTCGAGTTTGAACCCGAGCAATTTTCTGTTGTGCCAGAGCCGGGCACGCCACCGCCTGTCGATGCCTGGAAGCCGGAGTCCGGTGCCAACGCACCAGGAAAACCGGCCATCCCGGCCGGCCCCCGCGAGCCGAATCTGATCGAGCGCGCCTTTGCCGGTGCACGCAATTGGTTGTTTGGCGGCAACACGGTGCTGCGGGTCGGTGTGGTGCTGTTGTTCCTCGGTTTGGCGTTCTTGCTGCGCTACGCCACCGAAGGCATGGTTGTGCCGATCGAGCTGCGTTACGCGGGGGTCGCCGCTTGCGCGCTTGGCCTGCTCGGGGTGGGGTGGTGGCTGCGTCTGCGTAACAGCAACTTCGCGTTGATGCTGCAGGGGACCGGGATCGCGGTGTTGTACCTGACGGTGTTCGCCGCGATGCGCCTGCATCCGCTGCTCGATCCGACTGCCGCCTTGAGTTTGTTGGTGGCCGTCACGGTGTTCTCAGCGATTCTGGCGATCACTCAGGACGCCTTGGGCCTGGCTGCAGCGGCGGCCCTCGGTGGCTTTGCCGCGCCGATCCTGACCTCCACTGGCGCGGGCAACCATGTTGCGCTGTTCAGCTACTTCGCCTTGCTCAACGCTGGCATCCTGGGCATCGCCTGGTTCAAGGCCTGGCGGTTGCTCAATCTGATCGGTTTCGTCGGCACCTTCGGTATTAGCTTCGCCTGGGGCCTGCGCTCCTACACACCGCAGCTGTTGTGGAGCACCGAACCGTTTCTGATTCTGTTCTTCCTGATGTACCTGGCGCTAGGGCTGCTGTTCGCGCGGCGCAAGTTGCTCGAGATGAGCGATGCGCCAGAAGACGACAGCCGCGAGGCGCTGCTGCGTTGGTCGGCCCGCAAGGGCGACTATGTTGATGGCTCGATGCTGTTCGGCCCGCCGCTGGTTGGATTCGGTTTGCAGTTCGCGCTGGTCCAGCATCTGGAGTTCGCGACGGCGTTCAGCGCGTTGGCGCTGGGCATCGTCTACATGAGTCTGGCCCGTTTGCTCGCTGGCGGGCGAGCGCTGTTGCTGGGGGAAACCTGCCTGGCGCTGGGGGTGATATTCGCCAGCCTGGCGATCCCGCTTGGGCTGGATGCCCGGTGGACCGCAGCGGCCTGGGCGGTGGAAGGCGCGGGGATTTTCTGGCTCGGCCTGCGTCAGCAACGACCTTTGGCCCGGGCATTTGCCTTGCTGCTGCAAGTGGGCTCTGCGCTGGCATTCCTCAGTGAACTGCGTATTGGCGAGGCGAGCCTGCTGGACGGCGCGCCGTTAGGGGCTTTGCTGTTGGGTGCGGCCTTGCTGTTCAGTTTTTATCAACTGCGCAACGCCTTGCCCGAGCAAGCGTCGAACCGGGAGCGCAAGGCGTTGCCAGTACTGGCCTGCGGTGGCCTGGGGTTCCTCTATCTGTTGGCACCGTTGTTTTTCTTGACTCACGGCACGGCTATCAGTTGGGCGCTGGCGGGGCTGGTGACCTTGTTTGTCGGTTTGCGCCTGCAATCGCGGACATTCCTGTTTAGCGCTTTCGCTGTGCAACTGCTGGGCGGCGCGTTGTTCCTGCTGCGGCTGCAAGGCGCGCGGGGCGACTCTGCGGTATTGAGCGCTGGCTGGAGTGGTTTGCTCAGTGCGTCCTTGATCGGTCTGGCGTTGATTGGTGGCATGTTACTGGCGGTACGCGATGACATGGTGCGCAGCGACGTACGGCTGTTGCGTGGTCTGTCGGTGGTGTTGCTGGCGGGTCTGGTGCTGATCAATCTGGCTGTGCTGTTTGTCCTGCCGTGGCAAACCGCAAGCGCGGTGTGGGCAGCCAGTGGTCTGTTGATCATCTGGTTGAGTCTGTACTTGCAGCAACGCGTGAGTTTTGTCTTTGGTCTGCTGTTGCAGGTCATCGGCGGCGCGGCGTTCCTGATTGCCGGCCCCGATCTGCTGGGTCCGTTGTCCAGCGAAGGCTTGCGCCCATTGGCCCACGGCGGTTTCTGGACGCCGATGGTATTGGGTCTGGCGGCGATGGTCGGGGCCTGGCGCTTGCAGCTGGGTAATCATGCGACGGCGTTTGATACCTTGAGTTTGCGGCGTTTGTCCGAACTGCTGCTGGTGTGGGGGGCGGCCTGGTGGGCGCTGGCGTTGGCCAGCGAAGTGTTGCGCTTCGCACCGGCGGATCTGCACGCCGCGCTGTTACTGGCCGTTGCGGCGCTGAGTGTCGCAGTGTGGGCCGTGCTGGCTTTGCGCCTGAGGTGGTCGGCGTTGGGCTTGCTCTGCACCTTGCTGGTGCCGGCTGCGGGTCTGGTATTGGTCGCGGCCTGGCATGCTCGCTATCACCCGGCGGCGAACTTCGGCTGGCTGGCGTGGGCGGCGGTGTTCGCTGTGCACTTTGTGTCTGTGCGGCGATTGGCGCCAATGCTCTCGGCCAGGGCCTTGAGCACTGCCCATGTGCTGGGTTGCTGGCTGCTGATCGGCGTGCTGGCGCTGGAACTGCGTTACAGCCTGCTGCTGTTGTCCGAGCAGTACAACGCCTGGCGCTGGTTGGGCTGGGCGATTCTGCCGAGCCTGTATCTGGTGTTGATGGCCGCACCACGCACCTGGCCGTGGCCGGTCTTGAGTTATTCCCGTGAATACCGTCTGTACGCGGCGCTGCCGTTGGCATTGCTGATGCTCGGTTGGGTCTGGCTGGCCAATATCGCCAGTGACGGCAGCGCCGAGCCGTTGCCTTATGTGCCGCTGCTCAACCCGCTGGAGCTGGGCCTGTTGTTCGCGTTGTTCGGGGCTTGTGTCTGGTTCCGCAGTGCAGTCTCGCAATTGGCGATCCGCGCCGACTATGCCGAACGCGCTACGCAACTGGTGGCGGGTGTCTCGCTGTTCGCCTTCTTCACCGCACTGGTGATGCGCAGCGCTCACCATTGGGGCGGCGTGCCGTTTGAGCTGGATGCGCTGCTCGAGTCGATGCTGGTACAGGCTGGTCTGTCGATCGTCTGGACGCTGATTGCCCTGAGTCTGATGATCGGCGGTCATTTGCGTCACCGTCGTGAAATCTGGCTGATCGGCGCCGCGTTGATCGCGGTGGTGGTCGCCAAACTGTTCTTTATCGAGTTGAGCAACCGCGGCGGACTGGCGCGGATCGTGTCGTTTATCGGCGTGGGTGTGTTGCTGCTGGTGGTGGGCTATTTCGCGCCGCTGCCACCCAAGCGTGCCGAAGCTGAGCCAGGTGCTGAAAAACCGGCCAATGAATCTGAAGGAGTGTCGTCTTGAGTCAGAAAGTGAGCCTGGGTTGGTTGGGGGCTGTCGGATTGTGTGTGGCACTGTCGGCCAATGCCCAGGAGAAGCCGGGGGATTTCACCACTCAAGTGCCGTTGACCCTCAGCGGTGAAGGCCCTTGGTATCGCCTCGAGTTACCGCTGGCGGTGCAACTGGGCGCGCGTCAGACCGATCTGAGCGATGTGCGGGTGTTCAACGCAGCTGGTGAAGCCCAGGCCTATGCGCTGGCCCGTGAGCAGGCGCAAACCACCGAAAATCGCACGCTGACCGACGTGAAGTGGTTCCCGTTGTACAGCTCGGCGGACGCCAGCGAAGCCACGCCGAGTATTCGGGTGCAATCGAACGCCAACGGCGCCTTGGTCGAAGTTCAGCCTTCCAGTCAGCTGGAGGCCGGTGAAGAAATCCTGCGCGGCTGGCTACTGGATGTCAGTGCGATCAAGGCGCCATTGCAACAGTTGATCCTCGACTGGACCAGCGAGCGTGACGGCTTCCAGCGCTTCAGCATCGAAGCCAGCGATGACTTGCAGCATTGGCAGTCGTGGGGTGAGGGGCAGGTGGCGCGCCTGTCGTTTGCCGACGAGCGGGTCGAGCAGCATGAAGTCGGTTTGCCTGGGCAGTCGGCGCGGTATCTGCGCTTGCTTTGGAATACCCCGCAATCTGCACCGGTCCTCACCTCGGCCCAATTGGAGAGCGCCAGCATCAACAGCCTGCCGCTACCATTGGTCTGGTCGCAGCCGTTGGCTGGCAGCAGCGTCAAGGCGGGTGAATACACCTGGCAACTGCCGATGGGCCTGAGCATCGAGCGGTTGCGGGTTGAACTCAGCCAAGCCAATAGCCTGGCTCCGGTGACCCTGTATGGCCGTCGTGAAAGTAGTCTGCCGTGGCAATCGCTAAGCGGTGGTTTGCTCTATCGCCTGACCCAGAACGGTCAGGACGTCGTGCAGGACGAATTACAGCTACCCGGTCAGACCGTTCAGCAGTTGAAACTGACGGTGGATGAGCGTGGCGGAGGCCTGGGCGCTGAAGCCCCGGCATTGCGCTTTGCCGTGCGGTCGACGCAGCTGGTGTTCCTGGCTCGCGGTGCAGGACCTTACACGCTGGCGCTGGGCAGCCGGACGGTGAAAGCGGCGAATTTGCCGCTGTCGACGCTGATTCCGGATTACAGCGCCAAGCGCTTGGCTGCACTGGGCCAGGCCAGGGTCGACGGTGGTTCGGCGGTGACTCAGCCGACCACAACGACGCCGGTTGCCTCCGGCACCGACTGGAAGAAAATCGGTCTTTGGGCTGTGCTCTTGCTGGGTGTGGTTCTCCTCGCGGCAATGGCCTTGAGCCTGTTGCGCAAACCAACGGCGAAAACCTGAACCTTCGCACCTCGCGCCAAATCGCGGGCAAGGACGCTCTGTCAGTCACAGAGGATTGCTGAAATCGTGAGGAATCTTCAGGCTCATTCGTCCGGTTTCGGGCTACGCTGAGCCCGGCGCATGAACTCTATCTCCCTTAACTGGGTCTGACAGGAGGAAATGCGCCTCGACTCGCGCTAAACTGCGCGGGTTTTTAGCCCCCCCATCCTCCGGAGCCATCCATGTCCCGCGTTACCCTGAGTCGCTATTTGATTGAGCAGACCCGCAGCAACAACACTCCTGCCGATCTGCGCTTCCTGATTGAAGTGGTGGCGCGTGCTTGCAAGGAAATCAGCCACGCCGTCTCCAAAGGCGCCCTGGGTGGTGTTCTGGGCAGCATGGGCACTGAAAACGTGCAAGGCGAAGTGCAGAAGAAGCTCGACGTGATTTCCAACGAAATCCTGCTCGAAGCCAACGAATGGGGCGGTCACCTGGCCGGCATGGCGTCCGAAGAAATGGACAATGCCTACCAGATTCCGGGCAAATACCCGAAAGGCGCCTACCTGCTGGTTTTCGACCCGCTGGACGGTTCGTCGAACATCGATATCAACGCGCCGGTCGGTACTATCTTCTCGGTGCTGCGTTGCCCGAACGAATACCTGAGCCAGAACGAACCCTTGAACGAAAAGGCGTTCTTGCAGCCAGGTACCCAGCAGGTAGCCGCCGGTTATGCCATCTACGGCCCGCAAACCATGCTGGTGCTGACCTTGGGCGATGGCGTGAAAGGCTTTACCCTGGACCGTGAAATGGGCAGCTTCGTGCTGACCCATGAAGACATCAAGATTCCGGAGTCCACTCAGGAATTCGCGATCAACATGTCCAACCAGCGTCACTGGGAAGCGCCGGTACAACGCTACGTCGGCGAACTGCTGGCTGGCGAAGAAGGCCCGCTGAAGAAGAACTACAACATGCGCTGGGTCGCTGCGATGGTGGCCGACGTGCACCGCATCCTGACCCGTGGTGGCCTGTTCATGTACCCACGTGACAGCCGCGAGCCGTCCAAGCCGGGCAAACTGCGTTTGATGTACGAAGCCAACCCGATGTCGTTCCTGGTTGAACAGGCCGGCGGCGCTTCCACCGACGGTCACCAGCGGATCCTCGACATCAAGCCTGAAGGCCTGCACCAGCGTGTAGCAGTGTTCCTGGGCTCGAAAGAAGAAGTTCAACGCGCCACGGCTTACCACAAGGAATAAATCCATGTCCGCGCCCTGGCAGCCGTTGCTCGAATGGTGGTTCGGTTCAGCCGAAGCACCTAATGATGTAGCGGCTGACAAGGGCACATTGTGGTTCGGTAAGCGTGACAGCCAGGACCTCGAAGCGCGCACGCGTTTCGGGGATCTGGTGGAGCAGGCACTGGCTGGCGGATTGACCGAGTGGACGCAATGTCCCGAAGGTTGGCTGGCCCTGGTGTTGTTACTCGATCAGTTACCGCGAATGATCTTTCGCGAAACCGCCAAATCCTTTGCAGGCGACTTGAGAGCCCAGGCTCTGGTGGCGCAAGGCATTGCCGCGGATTTCGATCGGCAACTGCTGCCTATCCAGCGGGTGTTCATCTACCTGGTGTTCGAGCATTGCGAGCATCTGGCGGTGCAAAACGAAGCCATCTCACGTTTTGCCGACTTGCTGGCTCAGCAACCCGAGGCGGATCGTGCGGTGTTTGCCGATAACCTCGATTACGCCGAACGGCATCAGAAAATCATCGCAAGGTTTGGGCGCTTTCCCCATCGCAATGCGATTCTTGGGCGGGAGAGTACGCCTGAAGAGTTGGCGTTTTTGAGCAGGCCTGGGTCGCGGTTCTAGCCACAGATCGTTCCCACGCTCCGCGTGGGAACGATCATTGGCGTTGTTTAAATCCTGAAACTACCCACTAACTGCTTGAGCCGCGCGGCCTGCTGCTCAAGGTCGGCACACGCGCGCAAGGTCGATTGCAGGTTTTCCACGCCTTCCTGGTTGAGGGTATTGATCTCGGTGATATCGACGTTGATCGACTCGACCACGGCCGTTTGCTCTTCGGTGGCGGTGGCTACCGACTGGTTCATGCCGTCGATCTCGCCGATGCGCTGGGTCACGCTGCTCAGGCGCTCGCCGGCCTGGTTGGCGATACCGACGCTGCTTTCGCTCTGGCGCTGACTGTCGGTCATGGTGACGACGGCTTCCCGCGCGCCGACCTGCAACTCTTCGATCATGGTCTGTACTTGCTGCGCTGAATCCTGAGTACGGTGGGCGAGGTTGCGTACCTCATCGGCGACCACCGCAAAACCACGTCCGGCCTCACCGGCACGGGCGGCTTCGATGGCAGCGTTGAGGGCCAGCAGGTTGGTTTGTTGCGAGATGCTGGTGATCACTTCGAGGATTTGCCCGATGTTCACCGTGTTGCTGTTCAGCGTCTCGATATTGCCGCACGAATCGCTGATGTTGGCCGACAGCTGCTGCATGGCTGCGATGGTTTTATCCACCACTTGCTGACCGTCCTCGGCCAGGCTGCGTGCATCGCTGGAATGTTGCGAGGCGAGGGCGGCGTTCTGGGCGATTTCCTGCGCCGCAGCGCCGAGCTGGTTGATTGCCGCGGCAACGCTGCTGGTACGCGAAGCCTGCTGGTCGGAGTTGAACATCGACGAGTTGGAAGCGCTGACCACCCGCAAGGCCACTTCGTTGACCTGGCCGGTGGCCGAGGCGACTTCACGAATCGAGGTATGAATTCGCTCGACGAAACGGTTGAAGGACATGCCCAGCGCGCCGAATTCGTCGTGGCCATGAATGGTCAGGCGCTTGGTCAGGTCGCCTTCACCTTCGGCAATATCGTGCATGGCGCGGCCCATGGTCAGCAGTGGCTGCATCAACACGCGGATCAGCATGCCGAGCAGGGCGATGATGATCACCACGGCTATCGCCATGGCGATGATTGCCGAGGTGCGGAATTCGCTGAGCATCGAGAACGCGGTGTCCTGGTCAAGCACCAACGCCACATACCAGTCCGCCGATGGCACCCCGTTGACGTGGGTGAAGGAGATGAACTGGGACTTGCCGTCCAGATCAACTTCTTTCATGCCCGGGCTGATCTTCGGTGCGCCGTTTGGATAAGCGTCAGCCAGGTTTTTGAGCACCAGTTTGCTGTTCGGGTGGATCAGGATCTTGCCGTCGGCGCTGACAATAAAGGCATGGCCATGGCCGCCGAAGTTCAGCGAGTTGATGATCGCGCTGACGCTGGACAGGTCGATGTCGGCGCCGGCCACACCGATGAATTGGTTCTGATGCTGCACCGGGGTAGCGATGGTGATCACCAGCTTGCCTGACGATGCAGCGATGTAGGGCTCGGTGACAATGGTCTGTTGGGCGCTGTTGGCCGCTTTGTACCAGCCACGGGAGCGCGGGTCGTAGTCCGCTGCCCGATTACCGACCGGAACCGAAAACATCACGCCGTCCTGGCCGCCGAAGTAGCTCAGCTGGAAATTGCTGGTGTAGGCCGGCAGGCCGACGCTGCGCTTGAGGTTGTCAGGCGTGCTGCCGTCGATGGCGATCTGTTGGGCGAGCGATTGCAGCAATTGCATGCGGCTTTCCAGCCAGGTCTGGATGTTGCTGGTGGTCAGGCTGCCGAGTTCCTGCATTGAGGATTCGGTGCTGTTGCGCAAGGTTTGACGTTGTCGATAGTCGTTGAACAGGATGAAGCAGGCAAACGCGACAGCGACCACAAGAGCGGCTGCAAGCAGAATCTTGTGGCTGAATTTCATATTTCTGGTCATTAAATGAACTACCGCGATGGGCTGGTCAACGAAAGGCGTCAATTTGCCAGGGGTCAGGGGCTTTTGCGCTGCCTCTATGTCGACTTGCCAGCGCCAAAGATTAGGCCGCTTTTGAGATATCCGACGAAATACCTGTTTGCGTAGGAAAATGGCTGATTTCAGGAGGGATTAGAGAGTTTTACATGTAAGAAATAGCCCGTGGCTTGGGGAACCAGATGGCACTTTTCTCTTCTAAGCTTCTGGTTGGCAGCCATGCCTTCCCCCTTCCGTCCAGGAGTTTCACCATGTCGCTGCGTTCTCTCGCTCTGTTGTCGTTCTGCGTGCTGTTGGCTGCGTGCAGCAAGGTCAATCAGGAAAACTACTCGAAAATTTCGACCGGCATGCCCAAGGCCGAAGTCGAAAGACTCTTGGGTACTCCTTCCGATTGTTCCGGCGCCCTGGGCATGTCCAGCTGCACCTGGGGCAACAAGAACAGCTTTATCAGCGTGCAGTACGCGGGTGACAAAGTGCTGATGTTTTCCGGGCAAGGCCTGAAGTAAACCGGGGCCAGGCGCTCACGGGAGAAAAATAATGATGCGGTTCGTAATAGCTCTTTTGGCCAGCCTGGTATTGGCTGGCTGCGCCACTTCTGGCAATGACCCATTGGCACCCAAGACCGCCAACAGCGTCAATCTCAAGCGTTACCAAGGAAAATGGTATGAGTTGGCCCGCCTGCCAATTTACTTCCAGCGTAACTGCGCGCAATCCGAAGCCCATTACATCCTTAAGGCTGATAGCAATGTCCTGATATTGAACCGCTGCCTGACCCCTGACCGGCAATGGGAAGAGGTCAAAGGCACGGCAACGCCGCAGATTCCCGGCAAAACCGACAAGCTGTGGGTCGAATTCGATAATTGGTTGACCACCCTGTTACCAGGCGTTTCCAAGGGCGAATACTGGGTGTTGTACGTCAGCGACGACTACAAGACGGCCATCGTCGGTAGCCCGAGCCGTCGCCACCTTTGGCTGTTGTCCAGAACGCCAGAGCTTGATGCGGCGAAGCGTGAAGAACTGCTGAGCAGGGCGCGTCAGCAGGGTTACGACACGACCCGCCTGATCTGGCGAGTGTCGGATACGAAGATGGCCCAGACGTTGAAGTAGCGACACCGGGTTTGATCGTTCCCACGCGCGTGGGAACGATCGTCAGTCAGACCTTACTTAGCCCAACAACTCGCGCAACACTTGGGTGAATGCCCGGCTGCTGTCTTCTTCTCCGGCATGATGGCCGTTGCGGATCACCCATTGACCGTTGACCAGTACGTCCCGCACCTGGCGATCGCCACCGGCGAATAGCCAGCGGTTGAGTATCGCGTCGCCATTTGCCGTTGCCAGATATGGATCGTTGCCGTCGAGTACCAGCCAGTCGGCGCGCTTGCCGACTTCCAGAGCGCCGATCGACTGCCCCAATGCCTGGGCCCCGCCGTCCAGTGCGGCGTCATACAAGGTGCGGCCGACCATTGGCTGATCGCCGCGATACAAGCGATTACGCCTTTGATCGCGCAGACGCTGACCGTATTCCAGCCAGCGCAGTTCTTCCACCACACTGAGCGACACATGGCTGTCGGAGCCAATGCCCATCCGTCCGCCCTGGGCGAGGAAGTCCACCGCCGGAAAAATCCCGTCACCAAGGTTGGCTTCAGTGGTCAGGCAGAGGCCGGCGATGGCCTTGCTCCTGGCCATCAACGCGACTTCTTCAGGATTGGCGTGGGTCGCATGGACCAGGCACCAGCGCTGATCGACCTCGGTATTTTCGTAGAGCCATTGCAGCGGACGGCTACCGCTCCAGCTCAGGCAGTCGTCGACTTCCTTTTGCTGCTCGGCGATGTGGATATGTACCGGGCACTGTTTATCGCTGGCCGCCAGTACTTCGCTGATCTGCTGTGGCGTCACTGCGCGCAGCGAGTGGAAGCACAAGCCCAATTGTTGCGCCGGTTGTTGTGCCAGCAGCGGCTGCAGACGCGCCTGTAAATTCAGATAGTTTTCGGTGCTGTTGATAAAGCGCCGCTGGCCTTCATTGGGCGCCTGGCCACCGAAACCGGAATGGCTGTAAAGCACTGGCAGCAGGGTCAGGCCGATTCCGGCAGCGCTGGCGGCCTGGCTGATCTGCAATGACAACTCGGCCGGGTCGGCATAGGGCTGGCCATTGGTGTCGTGATGCACATAATGGAATTCGGCGACTGAGGTGTAGCCAGCCTTGAGCATTTCGATGTAAAGCTGACGGGCGATGATCCCGAGTTGTTCCGGACTGATTTTTCCGACGAGGCGATACATCAGGTCGCGCCAGGTCCAGAAGCTGTCGTTCGGATTGCCGGCGACTTCCGCCAGTCCGGCCATCGCCCGCTGGAACGCGTGGGAGTGCAGATTCGGCATCCCCGGCAGCAGCGGACCGCTTGATATTTCGGCGCCATCTGCACTGGCATCGGCCTGGATGTGGGTCAGTACGCCATCGGCGTTGACCTCAAGACGTACATTGTTGGCCCATCCACTAGGCAGCAGTGCGCGTTCGGCAAAGAAAGCGGACATGGTTCAGCACCCCATCGTGTGTTATTTGTATATACATATACAGACGTTTGCCTGCCCGGTAAACTCCGGCAAGCTATCAACCTTTATTAACGAACAAGGATTTCCCGTGCCGACTCCGCCTGCCGTCTCCCCGCTGGCTGCCCATATGGGCGACAGTCCGGCGCCCTTGTACGCCCGCGTCAAACAGATGATCACTCAGCAAATCGAGAGTGGGAACTGGCCGCCGCACTATCGCGTTCCGTCGGAAAGCGAGCTGGTCAGCCAGTTGGGCTTCAGTCGTATGACCATCAATCGCGCCTTGCGCGAGATGACCGCCGACGGTCTGCTGGTGCGTATGCAGGGTGTCGGTACGTTCGTCGCCGAACCGAAGAGCCAGTCGGCTCTGTTCGAAGTGCATAACATTGCCGACGAAATCGCCTCCCGTGGCCATCGCCACACATGCAAAGTGATCACCCTCGAAGAAGAGGCTGCCGGCTCCGAGCGCGCTTTGGCGCTGGATATGCGTGAAGGCCAGAAGGTCTTCCACTCGCTGATCGTGCATTTCGAGAACGATATTCCCGTGCAAATCGAGGACCGTTTCGTCAACGCGCTGGTGGCGCCGGAATACCTCAAGCAAGACTTCACCTTGCAAACGCCTTACGCCTACCTGAATCAGGTTGCCCCATTGACCGAAGGCGAACACGTGGTCGAAGCGATTCTTGCCGAGCCTTCCGAATGCAAATTGCTGCAGATCGAAAAAGGTGAGCCGTGCCTGCTGATTCGCCGTCGGACTTGGTCCGGGCGTCAGCCAGTGACGGCCGCTCGTCTGATCCACCCCGGTTCCCGTCATCGTCTGGAAGGGCGGTTTCATAAATAAAGAGCCATAAACAAGAGGCATAAATGAGTCAGTTGAACGTTTTGCGTGCCGCCGATTATCCGCGCATGCCCTGGAAAAACGGCGGCGGCAGCACCGAGGAAATCACCCGTGATGCGGGCACCGGCCTGGACGGTTTCGGCTGGCGCCTGTCGATTGCCGATATCGGTGAGTCGGGCGGCTTCTCCACCTTTGCCGGTTATGAGCGGGTCATCACCGTGCTGCAGGGTGATGGCATGACCTTGACGGTCGATGGCCAGAAAACGCGGCCACTGTTACCGCTGGACCCGTTTGCGTTCAGCGGCGAAAGCCAGGTTTCCTGCACGCTGCTTGGCGGTGCGATTCGCGACTTCAATCTGATTTATGCGGCGAATCGTTACCAGGCGCGGTTGCAGTGGGTCAGTGGTGAGCAGCGGTTCTTCAGCTCGACCGCAGCGCTACTGGTGTTCAGCGTGGCCGATGCACTCCAGGTGCAGATCGATGGCAGTGCGGTCCATGTATTGGGTCGTCATGATTGCCTGCAACTGAACGGTAACACCGGGCTGCTGGATGTTTCCGTCTGCGGCCAGTGCTGTGTGATCGAACTGACAGCGCTCTGATTCAACCGTCTTAAAAGGATCGCAACGTGCGGCCGCTCTGAGAGCTGTCGTCAGTTGCGATTTTTTGCTTTCTGGCTTCCGGTAACCCGTTTCCCTACGCGCACCAATTTGTTACCGAACGCCCCAGCGTGGCGCAAAACCGCGCTCAGGTAACAGATCTCACGCTTCGAAAAAATCCTCCCCAAAAAAATCTCCAGCCGCCAAACCCTTGCCCCAAGGGCTTTTCAGCCAGATCCAAAACTTTATTGAATGTCCATCCAGCAAGTTGGCCGCTTGATTGCATATGCTTGTATGTACAAGTAAAGACGTATGTGTATGAGTCGCGGAGACTCGACCATCGTCCACTGATTCGCCGGTGTGCACCGTTTGCACATTGGCTTGCTCGCCCACTGCCTGGGTTAGTTTGGATTGATCGCTGAGGAGTTTTTTTCGTGACCGAGAATAAGCCTACTAAATACCGTGACGTCGAAATCCGCGCTGCTCGCGGCAACAAGTTGACCGCCAAGAGCTGGTTGACCGAAGCGCCGCTGCGGATGCTGATGAACAACCTCGACCCGGAAGTGGCCGAGAACCCCAAGGAATTGGTGGTTTACGGTGGTATCGGTCGTGCGGCACGTAACTGGGAGTGCTACGACAAGATCGTCGAAAGCCTGACCAATCTGAATGACGACGAAACCCTGCTGGTGCAATCCGGCAAGCCGGTCGGCGTATTCAAGACCCACAGCAACGCCCCGCGCGTGCTGATCGCCAACTCCAACCTGGTGCCGCACTGGGCGAACTGGGAACACTTCAACGAACTGGACGCCAAAGGCCTGGCCATGTACGGCCAGATGACTGCCGGCAGCTGGATCTACATCGGCAGCCAGGGCATCGTTCAGGGCACCTACGAAACCTTCGTCGAAGCCGGTCGCCAACACTACAACGACAACCTCACCGGTCGTTGGGTCCTGACTGCCGGTCTGGGCGGCATGGGCGGCGCTCAACCGCTGGCCGCGACCCTGGCCGGCGCGTGCTCGCTGAACATCGAATGCCAACAAGTGAGCATCGATTTCCGTTTGAACAGCCGTTACGTCGACGAGCAAGCCACCGACCTCGACGACGCGCTGGCCCGCATCGCCAAATACACCAGGGAAGGCAAGGCGATTTCCATCGCCCTGCTCGGCAACGCGGCTGAAATTCTGCCGGAACTGGTCAAGCGCGGCGTGCGCCCGGACATGGTCACCGACCAGACCAGCGCCCACGATCCGCTCAACGGCTACCTGCCAGCCGGCTGGACCTGGGACGAATACCGCGCTCGCGCCAAGACCGAGCCGGCTGCCGTGGTCAAAGCCGCCAAGCAATCCATGGCCGTGCACGTCAAAGCGATGCTCGACTTCCAGAAAATGGGCATTCCGACCTTCGACTACGGCAACAACATCCGTCAGATGGCGCAAGAAGAAGGCGTCGAGAACGCCTTCGACTTCCCGGGCTTCGTACCGGCCTATATCCGTCCGCTGTTCTGCCGTGGCATCGGCCCGTTCCGTTGGGCGGCACTGTCGGGCAACGCTGAAGACATCTACAAAACCGACGCCAAGGTCAAAGAGCTGATCCCGGACGACGCCCACCTGCACAACTGGCTGGACATGGCGCGCGAGCGCATCAGCTTCCAGGGTCTGCCGGCACGTATCTGCTGGGTGGGTCTGGGTCTGCGCGCCAAGCTCGGTCTGGCGTTCAACGAAATGGTGCGCAGCGGCGAGCTGTCGGCACCGATCGTGATCGGCCGCGACCACCTGGACTCCGGTTCGGTGTCGAGCCCGAACCGCGAAACCGAATCGATGCAGGATGGCTCCGACGCCGTGTCCGACTGGCCACTGCTCAACGCCCTGCTGAACACCGCGAGCGGCGCGACCTGGGTGTCCCTGCACCACGGCGGCGGCGTCGGCATGGGCTTCTCCCAGCACTCGGGCATGGTGATTGTCTGCGACGGTACGGACGAAGCGGCCGAGCGTATCGCTCGCGTGCTGCACAACGACCCGGCCACCGGCGTCATGCGTCACGCCGATGCCGGTTACCAGATCGCTATCGACTGTGCCAACGAGCAGGGCCTGAACCTGCCGATGATCACCGGCTGAGAAACTGACCCAACGCAAACCCTGTAGGAGCTGAGCTTGCTCGCGATGAACGATGACGCGGTTTGTCAGGTACACCGTCATCGCGAGCAAGCTCGGCTCCTACAGGGGTCGAGTGAATTACTGGAACAATCCATAGAGGTTGAACAATGGCTGTTAATGACGATCGTGCAAGCAGTAAACCGTTGATCGAAAAGCGTTCGATCGACTACATCCCGGAAGCGGAAAGACACGGTCGTCTGTTCAGTCAATTCACCTTGTGGCTGGGTGCCAACCTGCAAATCACCGCGATTGTTACCGGTGCATTGGCGGTGGTGCTCGGTGGGGATGTGTTCTGGTCGTTGATTGGTTTGCTGGTCGGGCAGTTGCTCGGCGGTGGCGTCATGGCGTTGCATGCGGCCCAAGGCCCGCAGTTGGGGTTGCCGCAGATGATTTCCAGCCGCGTGCAGTTTGGCGTGTATGGTGCGGTGATTCCGTTGGTGCTGGTGTGCCTGATGTACATCGGGTTTTCCGCCAGCGGTTCGCTGCTCGCGGGGCAGGCGATTGCCCAGTTGCTGAATGTCGATGACTGGATCGGGATCGTGACCTTTGCCGGTCTGATCGTGGTCCTGACCATCTTCGGCTATCGGGTCATTCACGGGATTGGCCGGGTGGCCAGTGTGCTGGGTGTGATCGCGTTCGCTTACCTGTTCTACAAACTGCTTGCCGGCAACGATATCGGCGCGCTGTTGGGTAACAAGCATTTCTCCCTGAGCAGTTTCCTGCTGGCGATTTCGCTGTCGGCGTCCTGGCAGATTGCTTTTGGTCCGTACGTCGCGGACTACTCGCGCTACCTGCCGCGCACGACCTCGGCGTCGAAGACGTTCTGGGCGGTGGGCCTGGGTTCGATGATCGGCGCGCAGACCTCGATGGTCTTCGGGGTGTTCGCGGCGGCATTGGCCGGTTCGCAGTTCGCCCATCACGAAGTGTCGTTCATCGTCAGCCTCGGCGGTACCGGCATCGTCGCGGCCTTGCTGTACTTTGCCGTGGCCTTTGGCAAGGTGACCGTCACCACGTTGAACGCCTATGGCAGCTTCATGTCGATTGCCACCATCATCAGTGGCTTTCGCGGCAGCCGGAAGATTTCCAGCACGGTTCGCCTGCTGTACATCTTCGCCATGGTCGTGATCGCTACCTTGCTGGCAGTGCTCGGCAAGGACTCGTTCCTCAAGGAATTCTCCGCGTTCATCCTGTTTCTGCTGGCATTCTTCACGCCGTGGAGCGCGATCAACCTGGTGGACTTCTACTGTATTACCAAAGAGCGTTATGACATCCCTGCACTGTCCAATCCCGACGGTCGCTACGGGCGCTGGAACATCATGGGGATCACCATTTATGTGTTCGGTGTGCTGATTCAGATGCCGTTCATTTCCACGCATTTCTACACCGGTCCATTGGTCGCGAGCCTCGGTGATACCGATATCTCCTGGATCATTGGTCTGGTGGTACCTGCAGGGATGTATTACCTGGCGGCCAAGAAGTGGCATGGCGCAGTACCTGACCGTTTGATCCTGCCGGTAGAGCAGGGCGCGGTAACAGCACACAAGCTGAGTGGGGCAGGCCGCGCTACTGCGGTTTAGACCTTGATTGGACGTGGACAGGGCTGGATGCCTTTTGACTGCCGTAATCCATTTCATGTTTAGGAGCGTCACACAATGAAAATGAATAAGACTCTGCTGACCACTATGCTTTCATTGGGTGTACTCGCCAGTGCTGGCGCCACTCAGGCAGCCAGTTGGTGCGAATCCGGCAAGCCGGTGAAATTCGCCGGGTTGAACTGGGAAAGCGCCATGCTGCTCACTGACGTGCTGCAGGTCGTGCTGGAAAAAGGTTACGACTGCAAAACCGACAGCCTGCCGGGCAACTCCATCACCATGGAGAATGCCCTGAGCAGCAACGACATCCAGGTTTTCGCCGAGGAGTGGGTTGGCCGCAGCGAAGTCTGGAACAAGGCCGAGAAGGCCGGCAAAGTCGTTGGTGTCGGTGCGCCAGTGGTTGGTGCGATCGAGGGTTGGTACGTGCCGCGCTACGTGGTTGAAGGTGACGCCAAGCGTAAACTGGAAGCCAAGGCCCCGGGCCTGAAAAACATTGCTGATCTGGGCAAGTATTCCGCCGTGTTCAAAGACCCGGAAGAGCCAGGCAAGGGCCGTTTCTACAACTGCCCGGCCGGTTGGACCTGTGAGCTGGACAACAGCGAAATGCTGAAAAGCTACGGCCTGGAAAGCAGCTACACCAACTTCCGCCCAGGCACCGGCCCGGCACTGGATGCTGCGGTGCTGTCGAGCTACAAGCGTGGCGAGCCGATCCTGTTCTACTACTGGTCGCCAACGCCGCTGATGGGCCAGGTTGACCTGGTCAAACTGGACGAAAAACCAGGTGTGGATAAAAGCGTGAGCATCAAGGTCGGCCTGTCCAGGACCTTCCACGACGAAGCCCCGGAACTGGTCGCCGTGCTGGAAAAGGTCAACCTGCCAATCGACCTGCTGAACCAGAACCTCGGGCGCATGACCAAAGAGCGGATCGAATCGCCAAAACTGGCCAAGATCTTCTTGAAGGAACATCCTGAAGTCTGGCACGCATGGGTGAGCGAAGACGCAGCCAGGAAAATCGACGCGGCCTTGTAGGTTGAGCCTATCCGACTGCCCTAAAGGGCAGTCGCAAGCTTGATCGCAACCCCTTGATTGAGAGTCTCTTATGTTTCCCGAAAGCTTTACCTTTTCCATCGCCGACTGGGTCAACGGTTGGGTCGATTCGCTGGTCACCAACTACGGTGATGTGTTCCGGCACATCTCCGA
This sequence comes from Pseudomonas sp. GW821-FHT07G10, assembly GCF_059418545.1. Taxonomy (NCBI): domain Bacteria; kingdom Pseudomonadati; phylum Pseudomonadota; class Gammaproteobacteria; order Pseudomonadales; family Pseudomonadaceae; genus Pseudomonas; species Pseudomonas sp. GW821-FHT07G10. Next base: position 196,267 of record NZ_JBWKQB010000001.1, read on the forward strand.
CACCCTGCTCTGGGCCATCGTCAACCTCGAAGGCCTGCTGCGTGCGGCGCCGTGGTGGTTGATGCTGGCGATCGTGGCGGGCGTTGCCTGGCACGCGACCCGTAAAGTGGTAACCACCGCGGTCATCGTTGGCTTGCTGTTCCTGGTGGGCGCTGTCGGCCTTTGGGACAAGCTGATGCAAACCCTGGCGCTGATGCTGGTGGCAACGGTTATCTCGGTGTTGATTGGCGTTCCGTTGGGCATTCTGTCGGCGCGCAGCAACCGTCTGCGTTCGGTGTTGATGCCGATGCTGGACATCATGCAGACAATGCCGAGCTTCGTGTACCTGATCCCGGTGCTGATGCTCTTCGGTCTGGGCAAGGTTCCGGCGATTTTCGCCACGGTGATCTACGCCGCACCACCGCTGATTCGTCTGACCGATCTGGGTATCCGTCAGGTCGACGGCGAAGTGATGGAAGCGATCAACGCCTTCGGCGCCAACCGCTGGCAGCAACTGTTTGGTGTGCAACTGCCGTTGGCCCTGCCGAGCATCATGGCCGGGATCAACCAGACCACCATGATGGCCCTGTCGATGGTAGTGATTGCCTCGATGATCGGTGCCCGTGGCCTGGGTGAAGATGTATTGGTGGGTATCCAGACCCTCAACGTCGGACGCGGCCTGGAAGCCGGCCTGGCGATCGTGATTCTCGCAGTGGTCATCGACCGCATTACTCAGGCCTACGGTCGGCCACGGCATGAGGTGAGCAAATGAGTAGCGCAGCCATCAGCAAGATCGAAGTCAAAAACGTCTTCAAGATTTTCGGTAATCGTTCGGCCGACGCGCTGAACATGATTCGCCAGAACAAGACCAAGGACCAGGTGCTGGCAGAAACCGGCTGCGTGGTCGGGGTCAACAACCTGTCGCTGAGCATCGGCACCGGCGAGATCTTCGTGATCATGGGCCTGTCCGGCTCCGGTAAATCGACCTTGGTGCGGCACTTCAATCGCCTGATCGATCCCACCAGCGGCGCGATCCTGGTGGACGGCGTGGACATTCTGCAATACGACATGGAAGCCCTGCGCGAATTCCGTCGGCACAAGATCAGCATGGTGTTCCAGAGCTTCGGTCTGCTGCCGCACAAGAGCGTGCTGGATAACGTCGCCTACGGCCTGAAAGTACGCGGTGAAACCAAGCAAGTGTGTGCCGAGCGCGCGCTGCACTGGATCAACACCGTGGGCCTCAAGGGCTACGAAAACAAATACCCGCATCAGCTGTCCGGCGGTATGCGTCAGCGTGTGGGCCTGGCCCGCGCCCTGGCGGCGGACACCGACATCATCCTGATGGATGAAGCCTTCAGTGCACTCGATCCGCTGATTCGCGCCGAAATGCAGGACCAGTTGCTCGAGCTGCAAAAGACTTTGCACAAGACCATCGTGTTCATCACCCACGACCTCGACGAAGCCGTGCGCATCGGCAACCGCATTGCGATCCTCAAGGATGGCCGGTTGATCCAGGTCGGCACGCCGAAAGAGATCCTGCACTCTCCAGCGGATGAATACGTCGATCGTTTCGTTCAGCGACGGGCAGCGGTGGTTTAAGAGATTTGCAGTGAGTTTGTTGGCCTCATCGCGAGCAAGCTCGCGATAGCGTCGCAAAGGCTGCACAAAAATTCAGGTTTGTACGGTGAGGTTGAAGATGTCCCAGGCTGAAAAAATCGTTATCGCCGACGCCCCTTTGCGTTGGCAGGATGTGGTTGCGGTCGCACGTGGTGGCGCGGTGCTTGAGTTGTCGGCTGGCACCTGGGCGCGGATCGAGAACGCTCAAGCCATCGTCCAGCGCATCGTCGTCAGCGGCGAGCGTGCCTATGGCGTCAATACCGGCCTGGGTGCGCTGTGCAACGTATCCTTGCAAGGCGAACAACTGAGCCAGCTGTCGCGCAATACCCTGCTCAGTCATGCCTGCGGCGTCGGTGCGCCTCTGGCCGACGAACAGACCCGGGCGATCATGTGCGCGGCGATCATCAACTACAGCCATGGCAAATCCGGCGTGCATCGGCAAGTGGTCGAAGCGCTGCTGGCTTTGCTCAACCGCGGTATCACCCCGCAAGTGCCGTCCCAGGGTTCGGTGGGCTACCTGACCCATATGGCCCACATCGGCATCGCCCTGCTGGGTGTCGGCCAGGTCAGCTATCGCGGGCAGATCGTTTCCGCGCAGCAGGCCCTGGCCGAAGAAGCTCTGAAACCTGTGCAACTGGGTGCCAAGGACGGTCTGTGCCTGGTCAACGGTACGCCGTGCATGACCGGCCTGAGCTGCCTGGCGATTGCCGACGCCACCCGCCTGGTGCAGTGGGCCGATGTGATCGGCGCCATGAGCTTTGAGGCCCAGCGCGGGCAGATCGCCGCGTTCGACGCCGAAATCATCGCCCTCAAGCCGCACCCGGGCATGCAGCAGGTCGGTATCAACCTGCGCAGCCTGCTCGATGGCAGTCAAGTGATTGCCGGCAGCAAGGGCATTCGCACCCAGGACGCATTGAGCATCCGCTCGATTCCGCAGGTGCACGGCGCGGCGCGGGATCAGTTGGACCACGCCACCCGTCAGGTCGAAATCGAACTCAATTCCGTCACCGATAACCCGATGCTGCTGGGCACTGCGGACAACTTCCGGGTGATGTCCCAGGCCAACCCGCACGGCCAGTCGGTGGCTTTGGCTGCTGACCTGCTGGCGATTGCCATGGCGGAAATCGGCTCGATTGCCGAGCGTCGCCTCGACCGTTTGATCAACCCGCACGTGAGTGGTTTGCCGGCATTCCTGGTGGCTAACCCCGGCGTGAACTCCGGGATGATGATCGTCCAGTACGTTGCGGCTTCCCTGTGCGCAGAAAATCGCCAGTTGGCGCAACCGGCAGTACTCGACAACTACGTCACCTCGGGCCTGCAGGAAGACCATCTGAGCATGGGCACCAACGCAGCACTGAAGCTGCATCGGGCGCTGGAAAACTGCACGCAGATTCTCGCTATCGAATATCTGCTGGCCGCCCAGGCCTTCGAATTTCTCAAGGAGCAACGCTTCGGTGCCGGCACTGACGTCGCGTGGAGACTGTTGCGTGAGCGCGTTCCGGCCTATGACCAGGACCGCTGGCTGGCGCCGGATATCGCCAGCGCCGCAAGCGTTTTGAAAGACCCGATGTTGCTGCAAACCGCTTTACCGAACCTGCACTGAAACCGATTTCCACAAAAGCCAGCGTGCCAAGGCGCCACCCCCTCAAAAAGTGGGCAGCGACGGACAACGGAATCATCCGGAGCGACTGGCTAGTTAATAAAACTCTCAAAAGGAGCATAAATATGACTGCGCTAAACCTTATTCCAGGTCAACTGACCCTTGCCCAACTGCGTGCTGTCTATCAGCAGCCAGTAACCATCAGCCTTGACGAAAGCGCCTCGGCACAGATCGAAGCCAGCGTCGCCTGCGTGGAACAAATCCTCGCCGAAAACCGCACCGCCTACGGCATCAACACCGGTTTCGGTCTGCTGGCTTCAACCCGCATCGCCAGCGAAGACCTGGAAAACCTCCAGCGCTCGCTGGTGCTGTCTCACGCTGCCGGTGTGGGCGAGCCTATCAGCGACGCGCTGGTGCGACTGATCATGGTCCTCAAGGTCAACAGCCTGAGCCGTGGTTTCTCCGGGATCCGTCGCAAGGTGATCGATGCGCTGATCGCACTGATCAACGCCGAGGTGTACCCGCATATTCCTCTCAAAGGTTCGGTCGGTGCTTCCGGCGACCTGGCGCCACTGGCCCATATGTCGTTGGTGCTGCTGGGCGAAGGCAAGGCGCGCTACAAAGGTGAATGGCTGGACGCTGTGAGCGCCTTGAAGCAAGCCGGTCTGCAACCGCTGACTTTGGCAGCCAAAGAAGGTCTGGCGCTGCTCAACGGTACCCAGGTGTCCACCGCCTACGCACTGCGTGGCCTGTTCGAAGGCGAAGATCTGTTTGCTGCGGCAGTGGCTTGTGGCGGCTTGAGCGTCGAAGCAGTGCTGGGCTCGCGCTCACCGTTCGACGCACGGATTCACGACGCTCGCGGTCAACGCGGTCAAATCGACGCGGCTGCCGCTTATCGCGATCTGCTGGGTGAGCGCAGCGAAGTCTCCGACTCCCACCAGAACTGCGAAAAAGTTCAGGACCCGTACTCCCTGCGCTGTCAGCCACAAGTCATGGGCGCCTGCCTGACCCAGTTCCGTCAGGCTGCCGAAGTGCTGAGCATCGAATCCAACGCAGTGTCGGATAACCCGTTGGTGTTCGCTGCTGAAGGCGACGTGATTTCCGGTGGTAACTTCCACGCTGAGCCAGTGGCCATGGCCGCTGACAACATAGCGCTGGCTATCGCTGAAATCGGCTCGCTGAGCGAACGCCGCATCTCGCTGATGATGGACAAGCACATGTCGCAATTGCCGCCGTTCCTGGTGGCCAACGGCGGGGTCAACTCCGGCTTCATGATCGCTCAGGTGACTGCTGCGGCATTGGCCAGCGAAAACAAAGCACTGGCGCACCCGCACTCGGTCGACAGCCTGCCGACTTCGGCCAACCAGGAAGACCACGTTTCCATGGCGCCTGCCGCCGGTAAACGTCTCTGGGAAATGGCCGAGAACACCCGTGGCGTCCTCGCTGTGGAATGGCTCGCCGCTTGCCAGGGCCTGGACTTGCGCGACGGTCTGAAGACGTCGAGCAAACTCGAAGAAGCCCGTGGCATCCTGCGCAGCAAAGTACCGTTCTACGAGAAAGACCGTTTCTTCGCTCCGGACATCAACGCTGCGAGCGAGTTGTTGGCGAGCCGTTGCCTGAACGAGCTGGTGTTGGCGAAATTGCTGCCTAGCCTCTGATGGTGCTGATCGTTCCCACGCTCTGCGTGGGAATGCAGCCTGTGACGCTCTGCGTCACAAGAGCGGACGCAGAGCGTCCAATGAGGCATTCCCACGCAGGAGCGTGGGAACGATCTTTTCCGACAAAAATAATTAAGGACGAGAAATGCAGCAGCAAGCAAAAAGCTTGAAACGCGGGCTATCGGCTCGCCATATTCGTTTCATGGCGCTGGGGTCGGCAATCGGCACCGGGCTTTTTTACGGTTCTGCCTCGGCCATTCAAATGGCCGGTCCTGCGGTATTGCTGGCGTACCTGATTGGTGGCGCGGCGGTGTTCATGGTCATGCGCGCCCTCGGTGAGATGGCCGTGCATAACCCTGTTTCCGGTTCTTTCGGTCAGTACGCCAGTACTTACCTGGGGCCGATGGCGGGCTTTATTCTCGGTTGGACCTACGCGTTTGAAATGGTCATCGTCGGGCTTGCCGACGTAACGGCCTTCGGCATCTACATGGGCTTCTGGTTTCCGGAAGTCGCGCGCTGGATCTGGGTGCTCGGCATTGTGTTCCTGATCGGCGGGCTGAACCTGTGCAACGTCAAAGTCTTCGGTGAAATGGAGTTCTGGCTGTCGCTGCTCAAAGTCGGCGCCATCATCGCGATGATCCTCGGCGGACTCGGCATTATTGTGTTCGGCATCAGCAGCTCGCCGAGCTCGCAGATCACGGGAATCAGCAATCTCTGGACCCAGGGCGGCTTTATGCCCAACGGTGTCGGCGGCTTGATCGCTTCGTTCGCGGTGGTGATGTTTGCGTTCGGCGGCATCGAAATCATCGGCGTGACCGCCGGTGAAGCGAAAGACCCGCAGCATGTCCTGCCAAAGGCCATCAACGCCGTTCCCTTGCGGATTCTGCTGTTCTACGTGCTGACCATGTTCGTGCTGATGGCGATCTACCCATGGCAGCAGATCGGTAGCCAGGGCAGTCCGTTCGTGCAGATTTTTGACCATCTGGGGATCAGCTCGGCCGCAACTATCCTCAATTTCGTGGTGATCTCGTCGGCGGTCTCGGCCATCAACAGTGACATCTTTGGTGCGGGCCGCATGATGTACGGTCTGGCCCAGCAAGGTCAGGCGCCGAAGGGCTTTGGCCAGTTGTCGCGCCATGGCGTGCCATGGATGACGGTGGTGGTTATGAGCGCAGCCTTGCTCGGTGGTGTGCTGCTGAACTACCTGATTCCGGAAAACGTGTTCATGCTGATCGCCTCGATTGCGACCTTTGCCACGGTCTGGGTCTGGTTGATGATTCTGGTCACTCAGGTGGCAATGCGTCGCTCCATGAGCCCGGCTGAAGTCGCACAACTGAAGTTCCCGGTGCCGTTCTGGCCGTATGCGCCGATGGCGGCGATCGTCTTCATGGCGTTTATATTCGGTGTGCTTGGCTACTTCCCGGATACTCAGGCAGCCTTGATCGTCGGCCTGGTGTGGATTGCCCTGCTGGTACTGGCCTACCTGTTGTGGGTCAAGCCAGCCGCAGGGCAGGCGGTACAGGTTTCCAACGACCTTTCTTTGTCTCATCGATAACCTAACGGAGGCCTGGGATGAAAACTCTCTGGCAACACTGCCACGTCGCAAGCATGGCGCAGGGTAACTACTCGATCGTCGAGGATGCCGCCATCGTGACGTCAGGAGCGCACATAGAGTGGATCGGCCCGCGCAGTGAACTGCCGGCCGGTGAATACCCCGAGGTGCATGACCTCGCGGGTGCCTGGGTCACGCCGGGCCTGATCGACTGCCACACCCACACAGTGTTCGGTGGCAATCGCAGCGGCGAGTTCGAGCAGCGCTTGCAAGGCGTTAGCTATGCCGAAATTGCCGCCGCTGGCGGTGGCATTGCCAGCACCGTGCGTGCGACCCGGGCGGCCAGCGAGGATGAATTGTTCGCCAGCGCGCATAAACGCTTGAAGAGCTTGCTGCGCGACGGCGTCACCAGTGTCGAGATCAAGTCCGGCTATGGCCTGGATCTGGCCAGTGAGCGCAAGATCCTGCGGGTGATCCGCCGTCTCGGTGCCCAATTGCCGGTCAGTGTGCGCAGCACCTGTCTGGCTGCCCACGCCTTGCCACCGGAATATGCGGACCGTGCCGACGATTACATCGAGCACATCTGCAGCGAAATGCTTCCGGCACTCGCCGCCGAAGGGTTGGTGGATGCGGTTGACGCGTTTTGCGAATACCTGGCGTTTTCGCCGGAACAGGTCGAGCGGGTGTTCATCGCCGCGCAGAACCTCGGTTTGCCGGTGAAATTGCATGCCGAGCAGTTGTCCTCCCTGCATGGGTCGAGCCTGGCGGCGCGCTATCACGCGTTGTCGGCTGACCATCTGGAGTTCATGACCGAAGACGACGCCATCGCCATGGCCAAGTCTGGCACTGTCGCGGTGCTGTTGCCGGGAGCGTTCTACTTCCTGCGCGAAACCCGGCTGCCGCCGATGGATGCCTTGCGCAAACACGGCGTGAAAATCGCCATCGCCAGCGACCTCAACCCCGGCACCTCGCCGGCGCTGTCGGTGCGGCTGATGCTGAACATGGCTTGCACGTGCTTTCGCATGACCCCGGAAGAGGCTCTGGCGGGTGCGACCATTCATGCGGCCACTGCGCTGGGCATGGATCAGACCCATGGTTCGCTGGAAGTCGGCAAAGTGGCGGATTTCGTCGCTTGGCAGATCGATCGTCCGGCAGACCTGGCGTATTGGCTGGGCGGTGACCTGGATAAACGCGTCGTGCGTTACGGCGTTGAAGTCACGTTTTAGGAGAATGGCAGTGGATAAGGTTCTGAACTTCAAACAAGGCCGAGTGCCGTTGCTGATCAGCATGCCCCATGCTGGCGTGCGTCTGAGCCCGGCAGTAGAAGCCGGGCTGATTCCCGAGGCGCAAAGCCTGCCGGATACCGACTGGCATATCCCGCAGCTCTACCAGTTCGCGCAAGAGTTGGGCGCCAGCACCCTGGCCGCCGAGTACTCAAGGTTCGTTATAGACCTGAACCGGCCTTCCGACGACAAGCCTTTGTATGTCGGCGCTACCACCGGCTTGTATCCGGCGACGCTGTTCGACGGCGTGCCATTGTTCCGCGAAGGACTTGAGCCGTCCGCCGAGGAACGTGCGCGTTATCTTGAGCAGGTCTGGACGCCGTATCACAGCACCTTGCAACAAGAGCTGGCGCGGTTGAAAGCCGAGTTCGGTTATGCACTGTTGTTTGATGCGCACTCGATCCGCTCAGTGATCCCGCATTTGTTCGAAGGGCAACTGCCGGACTTCAACCTTGGCACCTTCAATGGCGCCAGTTGCGATCCACAGTTGGCTACGCAACTGGAAGCCATCTGCGCCCGGCATCCGGACTACAGCCATGTGCTCAACGGGCGCTTCAAGGGTGGGCATATCACAAGGCATTACGGTAACCCGGCCGAAAACATCCATGCCGTGCAACTGGAGCTGGCGCAGTGCACTTATATGGAAGAGGTCGAGCCGTTCCGCTACCGCCCTGATCTGGCCGTGCCGACTCAGGTGGTGCTCAAGCAATTGCTGCAAGGATTGCTGGATTGGGGACAGAAGCACTACCGCGGATAGATTTGAAAGATCGTTCCCACGCTCTGGGTGGGAACGATCGGTCGAGTCAAACACCCCCCCAATTTCTCCAAGGACATGCTCATTGCACAATTCGGGTTTATGATGCCGGACGGCAGAATAATAGAAGTCCCCCCAGGGATGACCTCGACCCCATACGGAGTGCGCAATGCAGACTTTGTACCCGCAGATCAAACCCTACGCCCGGCACGATCTGGCCGTCGATAAGCCACATGTACTGTATGTCGACGAAAGTGGTTCACCGGAAGGTTTGCCGGTGGTGTTCATCCACGGCGGGCCAGGGGCCGGATGCGATGCGCAAAGCCGTTGTTTTTTCGACCCGAACCTGTATCGCATCGTCACCTTCGATCAGCGCGGTTGCGGTCGTTCGACGCCTCACGCCAGCCTTGAAAACAACACTACCTGGGATCTGGTCGCTGACCTTGAGCGGATTCGCCAGCATTTAGGTATCGAAAAATGGGTGTTGTTCGGAGGTTCCTGGGGCTCGACCCTGGCGCTGGCTTACGCGCAAACTCATCCGGAGCGGGTCCACGGGCTGATTCTGCGCGGGATCTTTCTCTGCCGTCCGCAGGAAATCGAATGGTTCTACCAGGCCGGTGCCAGCCGCATGTTCCCGGATTACTGGCAAGACTACCTGGCGCCGATTCCATTGGATGAGCGCGACGACCTGCTCGGCGCTTTCCATAAACGTCTGACCGGCAATGACCAGATCGCCCAGATGCACGCGGCCAAAGCCTGGTCGACATGGGAAGGTCGTACTGCAACCTTGCGTCCCAACCCGATGGTAGTCGAGCGCTTTTCCGAACCGCAGCGCGCGTTGTCGATTGCCCGGATCGAGTGCCACTATTTCACTAACAATGCTTTCCTTGAGCCCAACCAGTTGATCCGCGACATGCAGAAAATCGCTCACTTGCCGGGTGTGATCGTCCATGGCCGCTACGATGTGATCTGTCCGTTGGATAACGCCTGGGAACTGCATCAAGCGTGGCCGAACAGCGAATTGCTGATCATTCGCGATGCCGGTCACGCGGCATCCGAATCGGGAATTACCGATGCGCTGGTGCGCGCGGCCAACAAAATGGCCCGTCGCCTGCTCGACCTGCCGCCTGAAGAAGCATGAAGGGCCTGCTCCAGCGCGTGCGTGGTGCGCGAGTCGAAGTGGCGGGGGAAATCGTTGGCGCGGTCGACCAGGGTTTGCTGGTGCTGGTGGCGGTGGAACCCGAGGATACCCGGGCCAGCGCCGACAAATTGCTGCATAAACTGCTTAACTATCGGGTGTTCAGTGATGCCGAGGGCAAGATGAACTTGTCTTTGGCCGATGTCGGCGGCGGTTTGTTGCTGGTGTCGCAGTTCACCCTGGCTGCCGATACCAAAAACGGTTTGCGCCCGAGCTTTTCTACCGCGGCCCCTCCGGCATTGGGAGAAGAGCTTTTTGGCTATTTATTAGCCAAGGCGCAACAATTGCATAGCAATGTGGCATCGGGAATATTTGGCGCAGACATGCAGGTGCATTTGGTCAATGATGGCCCGGTAACCTTCCTGTTACAGACCTGAAAGCGCTTGAAACATCTCTTTAAGCTCTTTTTGGCCGAAAACAGGGTTTTTTCGCGATAAATACTTTGTTACCCCTGATGCGTTGTAACGCGGCCTACTAGATAATCGCGCGCTACGGGGATCAGCGTTCGTTGGTCCATTTTGACTTAGGTAGAGACTTGTCCTGGACCGTTTGGGGAATCATTTCGCCCCTGCGGAGTCGGAATAATGCTCGCCAACCTGGCATGAGTGGCTTGTACGGTTAGTTTGTTAGCAATATTTCGGATGTCAGGGAGTCAGAGACAAGGCGTTGCGACCAGTCATAGCCCGCTATGGCGAGGAGCAGCAACGCAGTATCTGGATTCCTGGCGCCGAAATAGGCAAACGAGACTGACCACACAGGCCACCTGGTCTGGCCGTTGGTTTTTTGATCTGTTTTCGGCGAGGGTTGCTCGTGATTGTTAGTCCCTGTAATGCACCAAAATTGTCTGCCAAACGGTTACGTAACGCACTGATGACGGGCTCTGCACTGCTTTGCCTGCTCAGCGCCGGCCAGCTTTGGGCATTCAATCTGGATGATGTATCGGCCAAGGCCAAAGAGCTGGCCGGGCAGAAGTACGAAGCCCCGCGCAGTAACCTGCCGAACGAATTTCGGGAAATGAAATTCGCGGATTACCAGAAAATACGTTTCCGCACCGAAAAAGCCGAATGGGCCGATCAGAAAACCCCGTTCAAGCTGTCGTTCTATCACCAGGGCATGCACTTCGACACGCCGGTGAAAATCAACGAAATCGGCGCCAACTCCGTCGAAGAGATCAAGTACGACTCGAGTCGTTTTGATTTCGGCGACGTCAAAGTCGATCCAAAGGCCACCGAGCAACTGGGTTATGCCGGTTTCCGTGTGCTGTATCCGATCAACAAGGCCGAAAAGCAAGACGAAATCATGACCATGCTCGGCGCGAGTTACTTCCGCGTCGTCGGTAAAGGGCACACCTACGGCTTGTCCGCCCGCGGCATGGCCATCGACACTGCGCTGCCGTCCGGTGAAGAGTTCCCGCGCTTCACCGAGTTCTGGATTCAGCAGCCCAAGCCGACCGACAAGCACCTGGTGATCTACGCCCTGCTGGATTCGCCTCGCGCGACCGGTGCCTACCGGCTGATCCTGCGTCCGGGCAGCGACACTATCGTCGACGTCAAGGCGCAGATGTTCCTGCGTGACAAGGTCACCAAGCTCGGTGTTGCGCCGCTGACCAGCATGTACCTGTTCGGTGCCAACCAGCCGTCGAAAGTACTTAACTATCGTCGCGAACTGCACGACTCCAGCGGTCTGTCGATCCATGCCGGTAATGGTGAATGGATCTGGCGTCCACTGAACAACCCGAAACATCTGGCCGTGAGCAATTTCTCGGTTGAGAACCCGCGTGGTTTTGGCTTGCTGCAACGTGGCCGTGACTTCAGCCACTACGAAGACCTCGATGACCGCTACGACAAGCGCCCAAGTGCCTGGATCGAGCCAAAAGGCGACTGGGGCAAAGGCACTGTTGACCTGGTCGAAATTCCGACCGCGGACGAAACCAACGACAACATCGTTGCTTTCTGGAGCCCGGAAAAGCTGCCTGAGCCAGGCCAGCCGCTGGACTTCGCCTACCGTCTGCACTGGACCATCGACGAAGCTGCATTGCACTCGGCCGACAGTGCCTGGGTCCAGCAGACCCTGCGCTCTACCGGTGACGTGAAGCAGTCCAACCTGATCCGTCAGCCAGACGGCAGCGTCGCTTATCTGGTGGACTTCGTCGGCCCGACCCTCAAGGCTCTGCCTGAAGATGCACCGGTTCGCAGTCAGGTCAGCGTCGGCGATAACGCCGAGCTGGTGGAAAACAGCGTTCGCTACAACCCGGAGACCCAAGGCTGGCGCCTGACCTTGCGCATGAAAATCAAGGACCCGAACAAGTCCACTGAAATGCGCGCCGCTCTGGTCAAGAACATCGTGGCTGCCGAGCCGGTCAAGGCTTCGGCTGCGACGGCTAACTCTTCCGTTGCCAAGGCCGACAAAATCGCCGCCAGACAACAAGAGAAAGTCGAGAAGAAAGAAAAAGACGCCAAGCAGCCAGCGGCTGCCGAAGCGGCCCCTGCCACACCGGAATCGGTAAAAACCGAACAAGTCTTGACCGAGACCTGGAGCTACCAGTTGCCTGCCGATGAGTAATTCTCAAATACAACCAGAGACACTTGCCGAGTACCTGGCGCACCTGCCGATGAACGATGTGCAGCGCGCGGAACTTGCGGGCTGCAAATCATTCACCGAGTTGCATGAACGTCTGTCGTCCTCGACTTTCGACGCGCCTGCCGGGGCTGCACAAGCCTCGGTGGGTCGCCGCTTGACCTTGAATTCCGCGCAAGAACTGGAGGAGGCCGAGATGTTGGCGGTCGACGCCAGCGGTCGGGTGTGCCTCAAGGCGACTCCGCCGATTCGCCGGACCAAGGTCGTACCGGAGCCGTGGCGCACCAATATTCTGGTGCGCGTCTGGCGTCGTCTGACCGGGCGCACCAACCCGCCGGCACCCAAGATCGACGAGCGTGTGTTGCCGGCTGCCCGCTGGCGCACGGTGGGTTCGATCCGTCGCTACATTTTGCTGACACTGATGCTCGGCCAGACCATCGTCGCCGGCTGGTACATGAAAGGCATCATGCCGTACCAAGGCTGGTCATTCGTCGATCTGAACGAAGTCTTGCATCAACCGCTTATCCAAACCGCCACCCAAGTGCTGCCATACGCGCTGCAAACCAGCATCCTGGTTCTGTTCGGGATTCTGTTCTGCTGGGTATCGGCGGGTTTCTGGACCGCACTGATGGGCTTCCTCGAGTTGCTCACCGGGCATGACAAATACCGTATATCCGGCGCCAGTGCTGGTGACGAGCCGATTCCCAAAGAAGCCCGCACCGCGCTGGTCATGCCAATCTGCAATGAAGATGTGCCGCGTGTATTCGCCGGTTTGCGAGCGACTTTCGAGTCGGTTGCAGCGACTGGTGACCTGGATCGCTTCGACTTCTTCGTCCTCAGCGACAGTAACGACAGCGACATCTGCGTTGCCGAACAGCAGGCCTGGCTAGACGTCTGCCGCGAAGCCAAAGGCTTCGGGCGGATCTTCTATCGCCGCCGTCGCCGTCGGGTCAAACGCAAGAGCGGCAACCTCGACGACTTCTGCCGTCGTTGGGGCGGTGATTACAAGTACATGGTGGTGCTCGACGCCGACAGCGTAATGAGTGGCGAATGCCTGACCAGCCTGGTGCGCTTGATGGAAGCCACGCCGGACGCCGGGATTATTCAGACCGCGCCGCGTGCTTCGGGCATGGACACGCTGTATGCACGCATGCAGCAGTTCGCGACCCGCGTTTATGGCCCGCTGTTTACCGCTGGCCTGCACTTCTGGCAGTTGGGTGAATCCCACTACTGGGGGCACAACGCAATCATCCGCATGAAACCGTTCATCGAGCATTGCGCCCTGGCGCCATTGCCCGGTAAAGGCGCGTTCGCGGGTGCGATCCTCTCTCACGACTTCGTCGAAGCTGCGCTGATGCGCCGTGCCGGCTGGGGCGTATGGATTGCCTACGACTTGCCCGGCAGTTATGAAGAACTGCCGCCGAACCTGCTGGACGAACTCAAGCGTGATCGTCGCTGGTGTCACGGCAACCTGATGAACTTCCGGCTGTTCCTGGTCAAGGGCATGCACCCGGTGCACCGTGCGGTGTTCCTGACCGGCGTGATGTCGTACCTGTCGGCGCCATTGTGGTTTTTCTTCCTGGTGCTCTCGACGGCCTTGCTGGCGGTCAACACGCTGATGGAACCGCAGTACTTCATGGAGCCTCGACAGCTCTATCCGCTGTGGCCGCAATGGCACCCGGACAAGGCCGTCGCGCTGTTCTCGACGACGATCGTGCTGCTGTTTCTGCCGAAGTTGCTGAGCATCATCCTGATCTGGGCCAAGGGCGCGAAAGAGTTCGGTGGCAAGTTCAAGGTCACCCTGTCGATGCTGTTGGAGATGCTGTTCTCCATGCTGTTGGCACCGGTGCGGATGATTTTCCACACTCGCTTCGTTCTCGCCGCGTTCCTCGGTTGGGCTGCGACCTGGAACTCCCCGCAACGTGACGACGATTCCACGCCGTGGAGCGAAGCAGTGCGCCGTCACGGTCCGCAAACCTTGCTGGGCTTTTTCTGGGCATTGTTGGTGGTTTGGCTAAACCCAAGCTTCCTCTGGTGGCTGGTGCCGATTGTCGGTTCGCTGATGCTGTCGATTCCGGTCTCGGTGATTTCCAGCCGGGTCAAGTTGGGCCTCAAGTCCCGTGATGAAAGCCTGTTCCTGATCCCTGAGGAATACGCACCGCCACAGGCCTTGCTGGCGACTGATCGGTACACCCACGAAAACCGTTGGCATGCGCTGAACGACGGCTTTGTTCGGGCAGTGGTCGACCCGCAGCAGAATGCCCTGGCTTGCGCCCTGGCCACTGCCCGTCACGGCCAGGCCGAGCCGATCGAGTGGTTGCGTATCGAGCGAGTGCGTCACGCGCTGAAAGCCGGCCCTGCGGCGCTCAATAATAACGAGCGTGTGGCGCTGCTCAGCGATCCGGTTGCGTTGGCTCGCTTGCATGAGCAGGTCTGGAGCGAAGGTCATGCCGAATGGCTTGGCGCCTGGCGCCAGTCGATCGAAGCCGATCCGCATGCTCCGTTGCTACCGTTGAAACCGCTGTCTGCTGAAGTGCAGCCGGCCTGATGAAAAGCCCCGCTCCTGAGAAGAAGCGGGGTTTTTTGTTTGTGGCATTTGATCGTCTGATCGTTCCCACGCTCGCGCGTGGGAACGCCTCACCGGACACTCCGCGTCCGCTCTTGAGGCGACGCGGAGCGTCACAGGCGGCATTCCCACGCAGAGCGTGGGAACGATCATTGCGCTCAGCATCTCTTCCCGCGTCTTTCCTGTTTCTGCCAACCTGCGACAACAAATCCTCCTTAAACCCTTGTGCAAACAAACGAGTGAGTTAGGATCGCTCCCCGAATTGGTGCGCCCGGACAGCTTATTGTTCGTATCTGCCGGTTTTCTAACGAAAATCTGCTTTTTGCACGCCTCAAAAAAAGGGTTCAGGGGACTTGATGATGAAGAAGTATCTATCGATGCTGCTGCTTGGCGTCACGGCAATGGTGTCAGTCAACGCCGCTCATGCCGGTGCCATCGATGACGCGGTCAAGCGCGGCACGCTGAAAGTCGGCATGGACCCGACTTACATGCCGTTCGAAATGACTAACAAGCGCGGCGAGATCATCGGCTTCGAGGTCGACCTGCTCAAAGCCATGGCCAAGGCCATGGGAGTCAAGCTGGAGATGGTTTCCACCGGCTATGACGGCATCATCCCGGCCCTGCTGACCGACAAGTTCGACATGATCGGCAGCGGCATGACCCTGACCCAGGAACGCAACCTGCGCCTGAACTTCAGCGAACCCTTCATCGTGGTTGGGCAGACGCTGCTGATCCGCAAGGAGCTGGAAGGCACCATCAAGTCCTATAAAGACCTGAACACTGCCGACTACCGCATCACCTCCAAGCTGGGCACTACTGGCGAATTGGTCGCCAGGAAGCTGATCTCCCAAGCCAAATACCACGGCTACGACAACGAGCAAGAAGCGGTACTCGACGTGGTCAACGGCAAGGCTGACGCCTTCATTTACGACGCGCCTTACAACGTTGTCGCGGTGAACAAAGTCGGTAACGGCAAACTGGTATTCCTCGATAAGCCGTTCACCTACGAGCCGCTGGCCTTCGGTCTGAAGAAGGGTGATTACGACAGCATCAACTTCATCAACAACTTCCTGCACCAGATCCACGAAGACGGCACTTACGATCGCATCCATGACAAGTGGTTCAAAGAGACCGCCTGGCTAAAGGATATGGAATAACACCCAGTCGATGATCGTTCCCACGCTCCTGCGTGGGAATGCATCCTGTGACGCTCCGCGTCACGCCTGCGAAAGGACGCTGAGCGTCCTGAGCGGTGTTCCCATGCAGCGTGGGAACGATCAATCAGAGTCGAGTCTCAGAATGAAACAGAAAAAAGCCCAATGGCCTTGGCACGTATTGACCGTGCTGGTGTTGATCGGCCTGGCCGGCGCGTTGTACTACGCCACTTCGCTGATGTCCTATGAATGGCGCTGGAACCGCGTACCGCAATACTTCGCCTACCACGCCGAAGAGTCCCGGCGGGCGGCGGACATCTCCACCGTCAGCGAACTGGTGCGTACAGGCGACAAGGCTCAAGTCACCCTGCGCAACGACGCTGGTGAAGAACAGCAGCTGACCGTCGACGACAACAGCCTGCAATTCGCCCGCGGCGATGACGTGGCCGAAGGCGATGTGATTGGTGTCACCCGCCATTGGGCGGCCGGGCCGCTGCTGTGGGGCTTGTGGACCACTTTGTGGCTTTCGCTGGTCTCAGGTCTGCTTGGGCTGTTGATCGGCCTGGCTACCGGCCTCTGCCGGCTGTCGAACAACCCGACCCTGCGCGATCTGTCGACGATTTATGTCGAACTGGTGCGCGGTACGCCGTTGCTGGTGCAGGTATTCATCTTCTACTTCTTCATCGGTACGGTGCTGAACCTCTCCCGCGAGTTTGCCGCAATTGCGGCGTTGTCGCTGTTCACCGGCGCCTATGTGGCTGAAATCGTCCGTTCGGGCGTACAGTCGATTGCCCGTGGCCAGAATGAAGCCGCACGTTCGCTGGGTTTGAGCGCTGGTCAGTCGATGCGCCATGTGGTCTTGCCGCAGGCCTTCAAACGCGTTCTGCCGCCGTTGGCCGGGCAGTTCATCAGTCTGGTCAAGGACACCTCGCTGGTGTCGGTGATCGCCATTACCGAGCTGCTCAAAAGCGGTCGGGAAGTTATCACGACCTCGTTCTCGCCATTTGAGATTCTGTTCTGCGTGGCGGGCCTGTATTTGTTGATCAACCTGCCGCTGTCGAAAGTCGCCAGCCGGCTTGAGCGGAGGCTCGCGCAAAGTGATTGAAGTCCGCGATCTGGTTAAAGTCTTCGACACCCGTGGGCAAGTGGTCCGCGCGGTGGATAGCGTCACCACCCAAGTAGCCAAGGGCGAAGTGCTGGTGGTGATCGGCCCGTCCGGCTCCGGCAAATCGACCTTCCTGCGCTGCCTGAACGGTCTGGAGGCGTTCGACTCGGGCTCCGTCAGCATCGACGGCCTGGAACTGTCCAACCCGAAAACCGACGTCAACGCCTACCGCCGTGAAGTCGGCATGGTCTTCCAGCATTTCAACCTGTTCCCGCATATGACCGTGCTGGAAAACCTTTGCCTTGCGCAGAAAGTCGTGCGCAAGCGCGGCAAGCAAGAGCGCGAGGCCAAGGCTCGGGTGTTGCTGGAAAAGGTCGGCATCGCGCAGAAGGCCAACGAATTTCCGTCACGCCTTTCCGGCGGCCAGCAGCAACGCGTGGCGATAGCCCGGGCGTTGGCCATGGAGCCCAAGGTGATGTTGTTCGATGAGCCAACCTCGGCGCTCGACCCGGAAATGGTCGGCGAAGTCCTCGACGTAATGAAAACCCTGGCCCTGGAAGGCATGACCATGGTCTGCGTGACCCACGAAATGGGCTTCGCGCGGGAAGTGGCAGATCGGGTGCTGTTCTTCGACCACGGCAAACTGCTGGAAGATTCCCCGCCTGAGGAGTTCTTTGCTTTGCCGAAGGATTTGCGGGCTCAGGCGTTTTTGCGACAGGTGTTGTAGATCCATGTCACGCGCTTAACCTTTGGGTGATATGCAGGTTCTGTCATCTTCTTCAGGCTGATAATGAACGTCTCCTAAGGGTTTCTTAGCGGCTGTTTCTTCGGATCGAGGTGGAGTTTTGAACTACTCCCGATCCGGACCTGAACTCACCCTGATCAAACCTCTTCATCAAATTGAATTTATCTAAATTAGTATTCGAGACTGGCATAGGAGATTCACTGCCAAAGTTATGACCAATATTGGGTTGAGACTGGGATCGTGTCAGGCGTGGGGCTGGCAATTGGGCTAGAGAAGATGTCCGCGGCAGAGCTGTCGCCGGTCGGGCAAGTTTGTGCAGGACGACGCCGGCACCACTGATAAAAGCAACTGCCGAAAGCGCTGCCATAGCGATCATGAATCGATCATTTGCCGATGATTCAGGGTTTTTAATTTCAAAGGCGGTCATGACCGGAAAAAGTACCGTCGCAGCAAGCCCGCTTATTGTTGCTATTCCCTTGGAGGCCTGCCCAAAGCGAGTGCGTCCGACTACCGGGATCCGCTGTGCTGCTCGTTGTAATAGCGTCACCTTGGGTAGGTGGGGGAGCAGGTAACTGCCCACGAAATCCGCAACACCTATCCCAAACCATGTCCATCCCTGCCAATATTTTCCCGTGGGATCGATACGATTAACGGGATCTCCCTGGCAATACGCATAGCAATTCAAGCCGCCTTTTCCAAAGGGACTCAAGCTATCCAGACTGTTAAAACGCATAAGTACCGGATTGAACGCCCGGTGTCCGTTCCCCAATAAATAATGGCCGGTAACCGGGTCAGGACGCTCGCCATTGAAACCCAGAAGGCTGGCTAATCCCCCTTCAACCGGACGATGACCGTAAGGCGTATAGACGGACTTGCTATCGGTAGTTTGGAACACCGAGCGTTGTTTATCGGTCATTAGTAACGAAGTGCGCTTGGTTTCCTCCTCCTGCTGCAGTTCCGCCAATAACATGTCTGCGCATTGAAATATCTGACGTTGTACGGGACCTTGAATTTCCGTAATTAATCGGTCTTTTTGATAGAGGCGATCTACACGAGACCGACCGCTGGGGGTGCAACTTACCAACCGATCAAGCGCATCGTATTGGTAGCGGATTAATAAGCTGTCATGTGAGTTGGGCATCGATCATCTTCAGGTGGCCAGGCTATTGATCCAGCTTCTACCGACGAGAAAACGATGTCTACCTGGCAGAACTGCTAGGTAGTGGTGACAGCAGCTCGTTCTTCAGGTCCTGAACCGCCCGACCAACATCTGCAGATGAGTCCCCAAGCGAGCCAGCTCAACGCTGGAAGCAGCGGTCTCTTCACTGGCGGCCGAGGTCTGTTCCGAGACATCGCGCACGTTCAGCACGCTGCGGTTGATTTCTTCGGCCACGGCGCTTTGTTGCTCGGCAGCGGCGGCGATCTGCTGGTTCATCGCCTGAATCGCTGACACGGTGCGGGTGATGTTTGTCAGCGAACTCCCCGCGCGTCGGGTCAGTTCGACGCTGCTGTCGGTCAGGCTGCGGCTGTTGTCCATGATGTTGGCGACTTGCTGGGTGCCGCTTTGCAGGCCGACGATCAGTTCTTCGATTTCTTCGGTGGACTTCTGGGTGCGCTGGGCGAGGCTGCGCACTTCATCGGCCACCACGGCGAAACCACGTCCTGCTTCACCGGCGCGGGCGGCTTCGATGGCAGCGTTGAGGGCCAGCAGATTGGTTTGTTGTGCCACCGACTTGATCACGTCGAGCACACTGCCGATTTTGTCGCTTTCGCGCTTGAGATGGCTCATTGCTTCAGTGGAGTTGCCGACCTCGGTTGCCAGGCGTTCGATCTGAGCGATCGCCTCGCCCACCACTTTATCGCCTTCACGGGCCTGTTGGTCAGCGGCGACGGCAGCTTCTGAGGCCTCTTCGGCGTTGCGCGCGACTTCCTGCACGGTGGCGGTCATTTCGTGCATTGCGTTGGCAACCTGATCGGTTTCGACTTTCTGGCTGTTGACCCCGGCGCTGGTCTGTTCGGTAACGGCTGACAGCTGCTCGGCGGCGCTGGCGATCTGCGTCACGCCATCGCTGATGCCGCCGATCAGATCCCGAAGGCCCATGGTCATGCTTTGCATGGCCCGTTGCAGCTGGCCCAGTTCGTCGCGGCGCTCGGACGTGAGGTTGTGGGTCAGGTCGCCGGCCGCCACGTGCTCGGCGATTTTCAGCGTCTGGCTCAGCGGAATGACAATTTGCCGGGTGATGGCCCAGGCGGCGATCAGGCCGAACAGCAGTGCCAGTACGGTCACCAGGAGCAGGGTGCTTTTGGCCTGGGCGGCCTCGGCGTCACGCACTTGGGTTTGAGCGCTCGTCAGTTGCTTGCTCAGCTCTATCAGGCGCTCGCCTTGCGCGGCCATGCGTTTGAGGGCGTCGGCGCTGGCCACTTGGGAGTCGCGAAACTGGCTGACGGCGGCACGGTAGCCGATGAGCGAGTCGGTGGCCTGTTGCAGGCTGGCGGTGTGCTGTTCCGGCAGTTTCCCCGGCAGGCTTTCGAGGTTTTTAAGGGCGTTGTCGATGGCGTCCAGCGCCGGTTGTTCGGCGTCGGCCTTGCCACTGTAGGTGTAACCGCGCACCTGGAAGCGTGCCTGCTGAATCAGCTTGCTCAGGTCTACCACGCTGTTGAATTGGGCAATGCTGTCACCTTGCAGCAGGGATTTTTCGACTTCTGCCACGCGGGCCGCGGCGTTGTCGGCGGTGGCGCCGAGCCGGGCGCGGGCCGCTTCGCGATTGGCGGTGGCCTGGATCAGGTCGGCAAAGGCGTGCTTGTACTCGCTGACGGCTTCGATCTGCTGGTTGAGCATCGCCACATTTGTCGGCTTTATGATCACCTTGAGGGCGCTTTGCAGGCCTTCGTCGAGCTTGCCCAGCAGATCGTTGACCGCCGCCGGGCTTTGTTCACCGCGGCGCATTTCATAGTCCAGGCGGGCAATACGCAGGTCCTTGGTCAGCTCGTTCAGGCTTGAGATGTAGCCGAGCTTGTCGCCACGACTGATCAGGCCACTCAGGCCAGTCCAGCCAGTCACGGTGATCAGCAGCGTCAACAGAAGTACCAGGCCGAAGCCTGCGCCGAGCTTGCGATTGACGCTCACATTTCCAAGGTTCTGGGCTAACCAACGGTACATGCTGTTCACTCCCTTTAGAGCATGAATGGGTCTATTGGGAGTGTATCGGCAGGCGGGTGAAAACCTGTAGGAACAGCCAGTCGACGCTCGATTGCCCGCGAGGCGATATTTCTGGCACACCGTGGTGCGCCGATCGCCAGCAAGCTCTGCTCCTGTGGGTGTGCGGGGCGATAGATCAGAACAGTCGGGAAAGGAGGGCAGTCACGGCAGTCTCAACCCGCAGGATGCGGTCACCGAGCTGCACCGGTTGCAGGCCGGCCTTGGCCAACAGGTCGATTTCGTAAGGGATCCAGCCGCCTTCCGGGCCGATGGCCAGCGTCACCGGCTCATCCAGCCCGCGCGGGCAGGGCGGGTAATTACCGGGATGACCGACCAGCCCGAGGGTGCCATCGGCCATCGCCGGCAGGCGGTCTTCGACGAAGGGTTTGAAGCGTTTCTCAATGATGATTTCCGGCAGCACGCTGTCGCGTGCCTGTTCCAGGCCGAGGATCAGTTGCTCGCGAACCGCTTCGGGTTCAAGAAACGGTGTTTGCCAGAAGCTCTTTTCGACCCGGTAGCTGTTCACCAGCACCACGCGCGGCACGCCCATCGCGGCGACGGTTTGCAGCACGCGGCGGAGCATCTTCGG
Source organism: Pseudomonas sp. GW821-FHT07G10 (assembly GCF_059418545.1). Lineage (NCBI taxonomy): Bacteria > Pseudomonadati > Pseudomonadota > Gammaproteobacteria > Pseudomonadales > Pseudomonadaceae > Pseudomonas > Pseudomonas sp. GW821-FHT07G10. Next base: position 217,843 of record NZ_JBWKQB010000001.1, read on the forward strand.
TCGTGGCAGGGCCAGCAGCAGCGTCAATGGCAGCTTGGCCGGCGGCGGCTGATCAAGGCTGACCTGCAACTCGGCTTCGTGAGCCTCCAGGCGCAGCAACTCGGCCGAGCCCATCAAACCGCCGATACGCCCGACTCGCAGGCTGTCACCGACGGCGGCGCGATGGACTTCCTGCATATGGGTCAGGCGGCGATCACGCAGGATCACCCGGTCGGCCGCAATGAAGTCGGCCTCTTCGAGGAGGAGCAGATTCACGCTTGGGTCGCTGGCGGCTGGTCGTTATGGTCGTTGTCGGCGGGCTGATCGTCCGGGTGTTCGCCGCGCTTGCTGACCAGGCTGCCAAAGAGAATGCCGATTTCAAACAGCAACCACATCGGTACCGCCAGCAATGTCTGCGAGAAGATGTCCGGTGGGGTAAGGATCATGCCGACCACGAAGCAACCGATGACCACATATGGGCGGATTTTCTTCAGGTATTTGACGTCGACCACGCCGATCCACACCAGCAACACCACGGCTACCGGGATTTCGAACGCGACGCCGAAGGCGAAGAACAGCGTCATGACGAAATCGAGGTAGCTGGTGATATCGGTCATCATTTCCACGCCGGCCGGGGTGGCGGAGGCGAAGAATTTGAAGATCAGCGGGAACACCAGGAAGTAGGCGAAAGCCATCCCGGTATAGAACAGCAGGATGCTCGAGACCAGCAATGGCACGGCGATGCGTTTTTCGTGCTTGTACAGGCCTGGCGCGATAAAGCCCCAGATCTGATGCAGGATTACCGGAATCGCTAAAAACAGCGAGACCATCATTGTCAGCTTGAGCGGTGTGAGGAACGGTGAGGACACATCGGTGGCGATCATCGTCGCGCCCGCCGGCAGGTACTGGCGTAACGGTATGGAAACGAAGGTGTAGATCTGCTGGGTGAAGGCGAAAAGCCCGGCGAAGATCACGAAGATCGCCGCTACACAGCGCAGCAGGCGGGTGCGCAACTCGGTGAGGTGCGAAACCAGCGGCATGTGCTGGTCGTTTTCCGGTTTATCAGCGCTCATGGGGCTCGCGGCGGCAAAGTTGAGTCGTGGGGGGCTGGCGTACTGGGTACCGCCGCAGGAGAAACGGGTTCTGTCAGTGTTGAGGGGGCAACCGGTTCAGCAGGGCTGAGGGCTGTCACCGCAGGCGCTGCCTGGGTCTGGTTCGCAACCGCCGCAGGCGCGGCAATCGTCTGCTCCGCCACCGGTTCGGAAGTTGTCGGCGTCTGCTGCTGCGGCGCGAGGATCTTCCGCGCTTCTTCTTCAAGCGACAGAATGTGTTCGTTATGCAGTTGCCGACGAATTTCGTCGGCACCGATTTCACGTTCAACTTCCTGTTTGATCGCGTTGAAGCTGCGTTTCAAGCGCCCTATCCAAAGGCCTGCCGTGCGCGCAGCACCCGGCAGACGCTCGGGGCCGAGCACCAGCAGGGCAACGAGACCGACGAGCAACAGTTCAGAGAAGCTGATACCAAACATTAGTCAGTGCTCACGAGTCTTTGCGGATCGGCTCTTCGACTTTATGCGCCTGCACGTCGATGGTATGCGGCTCGTTCAGTGGCGAAGCCTGTGGCTGCACCGGCGGTACCGGTTGGCCCGGTGTAGCGGATGGATCTGCAGGTTTTTCATCGTCGTTCATGGCCTTGCGAAAGCCCTTGATCGACTCGCCGACGTCAGTGCCGAGGTTTTTGAGTTTCTTGGTACCGAACACCAGCACCACGACAACCAGGATGACGATCCAGTGTTTCCAGTCAAAAATGCCCATGCTGCAACTCCTCTTATAATCGTTTTCAAGCGGATGGACGCGAAGCCTTCTCGACGTGCCCGGACGTACCGATGCGCCGCTCCAGCTCGTCCAGCACAGCCTGTGGATGCTGCCCCAGTTGGGCGAGCATGACCAGACTGTGGAACCACAAATCGGCGGTTTCGTATATTACATCGCTGCAATCACCGCTGATGGCGGCATCCTTGGCGGCGATGATGGTTTCAACTGATTCCTCGCCGACTTTTTCCAGAATCTTGTTCAAGCCCTTGTGGTACAGGCTGGCGACATAGGACGTGTCGGCCGCTGCGCCTTTGCGCTCTTCGAGCACCAGGGCGAGACGGTTCAGGGTATCGCTCATGATCAGTGTCCTGCCGAATAGATGGCGTGCGGGTCTTTGAGTACCGGGTCGACAGTCTTCCAGTCGCCGTTTTCATAGACGCGGTAGAAGCAGCTTTGGCGGCCGGTGTGGCAGGCGATGTCGCCGATCTGTTCGACCATCAGAATGATCACATCGGCGTCGCAGTCCAGGCGCATCTCATGCAGTTTTTGCACATGGCCGGACTCTTCACCCTTGCGCCACAGCTTGCCACGGGAACGGGACCAGTAGATGGCGCGGTTTTCGGCGGCGGTCAGCTCCAGCGCTTCGCGGTTCATCCAGGCCATCATCAGCACGCGCCCGGTTTTGTGGTCCTGGGCAATCGCCGGCACCAGACCATCACTGTCCCATTTGATCTCATCCAGCCAATCTTTCATCTTCGACTCCGACAACCGTGCTCAGCGCTTGTTGCTGTGCCTTGGCGATGTGAAACAGTGTGCCAGCAGCGCGCGTTGCTGGCTATCGGCGCATGACCAGATACAAACCGACGGCGACCATGATCCCGGCCGGCCAATGCCCCAATTCATTCAACGGTCCGCCGGCAGCGAGTATTGTACCGCCGGCCAGATGTGCGGTACCGAGCAGACGCAGGAACCAGTCGTCCTTGCGCCTGTGCCACGGTGGTGGCGTATCGGAGATATGGGGTTGCGACATGCGTTCGAGCAAGTCTCGGGTCATGTTGGCCAGGTGCGGCAGTTGTTCTACCTGGCTCTGCAGGTTGCCCAGCAGGGCTTTGGGGCTGATCCGCTCGCGCATCCAGCGTTCAAGGAACGGCTGGGCGGTGTTCCACAGATCCAGCTCCGGATACAGCTGACGACCCAGGCCTTCGATGTTCAGCAGGGTTTTCTGCAAAAGAACAAGCTGGGGCTGCACTTCCATGTTGAAGCGCCGTGCGGTCTGGAACAGGCGCATGAGCACCTGACCGAAGGAGATGTCTTTTAATGGTTTTTCGAAAATCGGCTCACAAACCGTACGGATCGCCGCTTCGAATTCATTGAGTTTGGTTTCCGCCGGCACCCAGCCCGAATCGATGTGCAGCTGGGCGACGCGGCGGTAGTCGCGCTTGAAAAAGGCGAACAGGTTGCGCGCCAGATAATCCTGGTCTTCCGGGGTCAGGCTGCCGACGATACCGCAGTCGATGGCAATGTACTGTGGGCTCCACGGCTGCACGGTGCTGACAAAAATATTGCCAGGGTGCATGTCGGCGTGGAAGAAACTGTCGCGGAACACCTGGGTGAAGAAGATCTCCACGCCGCGCTCGGCGAGCAATTTCATGTCGGTGCGCTGGTCGGCCAGGGTTGCCAGATCGGTGACTTGAATACCGTAGATGCGCTCCATCACCAGTACTTTCGGCCGGCACCAGTCCCAGTAGACCTGCGGCACGTAAAGCATCGGCGAGCCGTCGAAATTACGCTTCAACTGGCTGGCGTTAGCCGCTTCGCGCAACAGATCGAGCTCGTCGTAGATGGTTTTTTCGTAGTCCTGGACTACGTCCACCGGGTGCAGCAGGCGGGCATCGGCGGAGAGTTTTTCGGCCGCACGGGCGAGGATGAATAACCAGGCCAGGTCTTGGGCGATCACCGGTTTGAGGCCTGGACGTATCACCTTGACCACCACTTCTTCACCGCTTTTCAGTTGCGCGGCGTGAACCTGCGCCACTGAAGCCGAGGCCAGCGGTTCGAAGTCGAAACGGCTGAAGACTTCGCTGATCTTCTTGCCAAGCTGGCTTTCGATCAGATCCACCGCCACTTGAGAGTCGAACGGCGGCACCCGGTCTTGCAACAGCATCAGCTCGTCGGCGATGTCTTCGGGCAGCAGGTCACGGCGAGTGGAAAGAATCTGGCCGAACTTGATGAAAATCGGCCCCAGATCCTGCAGCGCAAGGCGCAGGCGAGCGCCACGGCTAAGCGCCAGCGTCTTGCGCGGGAACCAGCGCCATGGCAAGGCATAACGCAGCGCCAGGAGAAACCACGGCAATGGCAGGGCGAACAGCATGTCATCGAGGCGGTAGCGGATCACGACGCGCTGGATGCGCAACAAACGGCGGACGGCAAGCAGCTTCATGCGTTATCGCTTGAATCAAGGGATCGGGAAAGACGCTCGAAACGCGCCTCAAGACGTTCCAGATCGAGTTTGATCTGGTCTAGTTCGCTAAAGCGGGCTTCGGCTTCGCGTTGGCCTACCAGTGTGCGCGATTCTTCGCTGAGGTACTCGGCGAGGTTCTGGTTCAGGCTGGCGAAACCTTGCTGATACCAGCGCGCGCGGCTGCGCAAATGGCCACCGAGCAACTGCGTGGCGACCGGGCCGAGCCAGCGCGAGAGTTCGTACTCCCAGTCCAGTTCGAGGTCCTGCAATATCATCGCGAGCTCCAGCAGTACCGCGCTGTCACCTACAAGCTCGACTTCAGGGCTGTGGAGAACCGCGGTCTTGTCTTTGTTCAGCGCCAGGCTCAGCAGGCTCGACGCCGGAGCGCGCAAGGTGCAATCGGCATCGGCCGCCCAATGGGCGGCCAGCATCAGGCCTTCATTGCTGGGGATGATGAACAGCTGCAACGCCGGGCTGCGACAATCGACGGCAATCACCTTGCCGTCCAGATGCTGCAAGCGCGGCAGGGCCGTGCTGTCGAGACGCAGCACGCGATTGAGGCCGTGTTCGACGCCGGCGAGCAGGCCGCTGAGCAACATCAGGGTTTGATGCCGCGATGCAGGGCGACAATGCCTGCGGTCATGTTGTGGTAGGTCACGCGGTCGAAACCGGCCTCGACCATCATCGATTTCAAGGTTTCCTGATTCGGGTGCATGCGGATCGACTCGGCCAGATAGCGGTAGCTTTCCGAGTCATTGGTGATCAGCTTGCCCATCAGTGGCATGAAGGCGAACGAATAGGCGTCGTAGGCTTTGGACATCAGTGCGTTGGTCGGCTTGGAGAACTCCAGCACCAACAGACGACCACCGGGCTTGAGGACGCGCAGCATGGAGCGCAGGGCGTCTTCCTTGTGCGTGACGTTGCGCAGGCCGAAGGCGATGGTCACGCAGTCGAAATGGTTGTCCGGGAACGGCAGTTTTTCGGCGTCGGCCTGGACGAACTCGACGTTGCCGGCCACACCCAGATCCAGCAAACGATCGCGACCAACCTTGAGCATGGATTCGTTGATGTCAGCCAATACCACCTGACCGGTCGGGCCTACCAGGTGCGAGAACTTTCTGGTCAGGTCGCCGGTACCGCCAGCGATGTCCAACACGCGATTGCCGGTGCGGACGCCGGACAGTTCGATCGCGAAACGCTTCCACAACCGGTGCATGCCACCCGACAGCAGGTCGTTCATCAAGTCGTACTTGGCGGCTACCGAGTGGAAAACTTCGGCGACTTTTTCCGCCTTCTGGCTTTCCGGGACGTTTTTGAAGCCGAAGTGAGTGGTGGGTTCGGCATCGCTGCCTTTGCGCTGATCAGTCATATCGCTGTCACCAAAAGAGAATGCGCGACATTCTAATCCCGGTGGCGGTCTTTGTCTTGGCAAGGCTGAATGTAAGATAGGCAACCGCCGAGTGGTTTTGACGCAGCTAGTGGCCCACACCGGCCGCTTGTGTCAGATGCTCCAGGCAAGTCCCGATAAAACAGGAGTCATTCAATGGCCCGTATAAGTGTTGAGCGTGCCCATGGCCTGGGTCTTGAAGCTGCCCGCGAAAAGACCGAAAGCCTTGTGCAAAAACTGGCCGATCAATATGGGCTCGTGCCCCAATGGGTGGGCGACACCGTGAAACTCAAACGCTCCGGCGTGAATGGGGCGGTCGAGATCGGCGAAAAAACGATCAGGGTGAATGTCGAATTGGGCCTGTTGATGTCGGCCATGAGCGGCACGATCAAGTCGGAAATCGAAAAGGCGCTGGATAAAGCCCTGGCCTGAAGCGCTTTTGTTTTTGTGTAGCAGGTTGGTGGTATTTCTTAGGGTGCCGTTTCTAATTTTTCTCACTACTTTGTGCCTAAGCCCTCATTCCTGCGGGCAGTTCCTCAAACCTTTTGCGCATGAGGTGCACCATGGCCAAAGTTAGTCTGAAGAAAAAAACCGACGTTGAGTCAACCACGCTGAGCGAAGTGAAAGTGTATGCCCGCAAGATCTGGCTGGCTGGCCTGGGGGCCTACACCAAGGTCGGTCAGGAAGGCAGCGAGTACTTTCAAGAGTTGATCAAGGCTGGTCAAACTGTTGAAAACAAAAGCAAAAAAGCGGTGACGGAACAACTTGAAGCCGCTAACAGTCAGATTGATAACGACAAGAGCGACGTCACCAGCTTCAAGGGCAAAGTCGAAGTGCAACTGGATAAAGTCGAGAAGGCTTTCGACACGCGTGTCGCAAGTGCCTTGAATCGCTTCGGCATTGCGTCTAAACATGATGTTGAAACACTCTCTGCTAAGCTCGATGGGCTGACGGCATTGCTTGAACGTGTCGCGCGTAAACATTAAGGAGAACGGGATGGCTGGTAAAAAGAATACTGAAAAAGAAGGCAGCTCGTGGATTGGGAAAGTCGAAGACTACTCCCGCAAAATCTGGCTTGCTGGTTTAGGCGTGTACTCGAAGATTGATACTGACGGCAGCAAGCTCTTCGATACCCTGGTCAAAGATGGCGAGAAAGCCGAGAAACTCACCAAAAGTGCTGTCGGCAAAAAAGTCGAGGCCGCCAAGGACTCCGCCCAATCGGCCAAGTCCCGTGTCGGTGATGTCAAAGATCGCGCACTGGGCAAATGGGGCGAGCTGGAAGAGGCTTTCGACAAGCGTCTGAACAGTGCCATTTCGCGTCTGGGCGTGCCTAGCCGCAATGAAGTGAAAGCGCTGCACAGCAAGGTCGATACCCTGACCAAGCAGATCGAGCGCCTGACCGGTGCTTCGGTCACGCCAGTCGCCGCCAAAACTGCAGCGGCTAAACCATTGGCAAAAGCAGCCGCTAAACCTGCAGCCAAGCCAGCGGCTAAACCGGCTGCGAAAACCGCCGCGGCTAAACCTGCAGCGGCCAAGCCAGCTGCAGCTAAACCAGCAGTCAAGGCAGCAGCGAAACCTGCCGCCAAGCCTGCTGCCGCGAAGAAGCCGGTTGCCAGGAAACCAGCTGCGCCAAAGGCTGCCACACCCAAGCCGGCAGTTGCCGAAAAACCCGCGGTTGCCGTCAGCGCAGCGAACTCCGCTGCTGCACCGGCCCCTGTGGTCGCCCCGACTGTTGCGCCGACTTCACCGACGCCAACCAGTCAGTCCTGATTTTTTCAGGACTCACAAAAACGCCCGACCGGTACAGGTCGGGCGTTTTTGTTTCTGCTGGGAAATTTCGCAGTGTCTGACAGAGCGGAAAAGATCGTCCTGCTCACTCATGCTCTTCCAGATACCGCAACGCCATTTGCTCAGTCGCCAGTTTCACTGGTGCCAGCAAGTGCGGTGCAACCAGCATCATGACTTGGTACACCACGACCCGCACTTCACCCTCACGATCAAGGATCCGTTGATAGTCGAGGGAGAACAGGAGCGTCATGGTGATTTGCTCGACCAGTTGCCCCAACGCCTGCGTGTCGCTGACCAACTGCCCCTGTGCCTTCAAACGTGCCAATAGAGAAGCCAGGGTTCGCTTCAAGGCGTTGAGCAGATTGCGAATACCTTTGGCTAGTTTTGGCAAGCGTCCGGCCAGGTTGGACAGGTCCTGGAACAGAAAACGATAGTGCGCCAGGCGTTCAACGATCAGGTGCAGGAACAGCCAATAATCTTCAGCGGCCAGTTGTGCATCCACCGGCGGATCGAGCAGCGGGGTCAGTTCGCTTTGGAAGCGCTCGAACAAGCCAAGGATCAGCGGCTCCTTGCCATGAAAATGGTAATAGAGATTGCCAGGGCTGATGCCCATCTCATTGGCAACTTCCATGGTGGAGACATTCGGTTCGCCCTTTTGGTTGAAAAGTTGCAGGGCACATTCGAGGATCCGGTCGCGGGTTTTCATCCAGTCTTCTTGGTTATTGAGTCATGCCACGGCCAATAGCCCGACCGTGGTGCAGAGAAATTTCAGCGTACGCGTACATAGGTACCTGGCGCCGCCTCCATTGGTGGATAGTTCTGGTTACCGAGGGCCATCAGGGTTTCTCGCTGGGCACCGGAGCGTTCCTGAATCCAGCTCAGCCACTGGGGCCACCAACTGCCTTCGACATGGGTGCCGTCGTAATACCAGGCGCGTGGATCGCTACTGAGCTTGGGGTTCTCTATGTAATTGGCCTTGGGGTTGCCCGGCGGGTTGAGGATGCTCTGGATGTGCCCGCTGTTGGACAGCACGAAGCGCCGTTCGCCACCCAGCAACAATGTCGAGCGGTACACAGCATCCCACGGGGTAATGTGGTCGTTGATACCGGCCACGTTGAAACTGTCCACGTTAACCTTCTGTAGATCGATAGGCGTGCCACATACCTCCAGCCCTCCAGGGTGGCTCAGCGGGTTGTGCTTGAAGAAGTCCAGCAGATCACCATGAAATGCCGCTGGCAGGCGCGTGTTGTCGTTGTTCCAGTACAAAATGTCGAAGGCAGGCGGTTCCTTGCCCAGCAGGTAATTGTTGACCCAGTAGTTCCAGATCAGGTCATTGGGGCGCATCCATGCGAAGACTTTCGCCATGTCCCGGCCGTCGAGCACGCCTTGTTGGTAGGAGCGACGCTTGGCGGCTTCCAGCGTCTGCTCGTCGGCGAACAACATGGCCGGGCTGTCGATCTGGCTATCGAGCAGACTGACCAGGTAGCTGGCGCTGGAGACCCGCCGCAGTTGCCGCTTGGCTTGCAGGTGGCCTTGAAGCGCGGCGATGGTCAGGCCCCCGGCGCAGGCACCCATCAGATTGACTTCGCGTGCGCTGGTGATGGCGCGGCAAACATTCAGTGCTTCCTCCACCGCCTCAACATAACTGGACAGCCCCCATTCGCGGTGGCGAACATCCGGGTTGCGCCAGCTGATCACGAACACTTGCAGGCCATTCTTCAGCGCGTACTGGACGAAGCTGTTACCCGGGCTGAGGTCGAAAATGTAGTACTTGTTGATTTGCGGAGGCACGATCAGCAGTGGCCTGGCGTACTGCTTTTCGCTCATCGGCTTGTATTGCAAAAGCTCAAGCAGTTCGTTGCGAAACACCACCGAGCCTGCAGTGGTTGCCACGGTCTTGCCGACCTCGAAGGCGTGTTTGCCGACTTGGCTGGGCAGCCCGTGGTTGTGCATCAGGTCGTCGAATAAATGGTTGAGACCGCGGACTATGCTGCTACCGCCGGAGTTGAACAGCTCCTTGATCGCCAGCGGGTTGAGCAGGGTATTGGAGGGGGACACGGCGTCATTGAGCAGCGCGAAGATGAAATGCGCGCGGGCGCGGTCATCGTCGCTCATGCCGCTTTCATCAATCCAGCGTTTTACCTGTTTCTGCCAACTCAGGTAGGCCTGCAGGCCGCGACGATAAAACGGATTCAGTCTCCAGGTCGGGTCCGTAAAGCGTTGGTCCTGCGGGCTCGGCGTGTGCAGCGTTTCGCCCAACAACACGCGACCCAGCTGGCCGCCCAGGGCCAGGGCATGGCGGGCGCTGGTCACCGGGTGGCGCAAGCCATGGGCGGCCACGCTGCGCAGAGTCGAGAACAGGTCGCGGCCGCGCAGGCCGGTAATCGCACTCTGAGCGTTGATGAACGTGGCCCGTGTGGGCAACATGCCCGGTGTTGCTTTGTCTCTCATGAGTCAACACTCCTTCGTCAAGCCATCAACAAGCACATCAATCCAAGACAGACAACATAGTCGGTCCGGGCCTTTCTTGCGCAGGCGATCATCCTGTCGACATGCGCAAGACGCTATGTCCTGCCGAACGGAGCCGGGTGCGGGTGCATTACTGCCCGCTGACGCTCTTCCTCGAGAAATTCCATGATGATCGGCGCGACGGCTTCGGCGCGGGTAATCAGGAACAAATGACCGTCGTCGATTATGTGTAGCTGGGCATTGGGAATGCGCCAGGTCAGGATGCGCATGTTGATCAGCGGGATCAGCGGATCGTCGTCACCGGCCAGTATCAGGGTGGGCTGATGGACCTTGTGCAGCCAGTGAATGCTGGTCCAGCCAAGGCCTGCGAACAGCTGCCAGTAGTAACCCAGTTTGCCGGCCGAACGCACTTTACTGGCGTATTCGGCAGCCAGATTGGGATCGCGGCGAAAGGCTCCGCCGTAGATCAGTGGAGCGATGCGAATCACATGGGACGGCTGGATGTAGCGCCGTGGGCTTGCCATCATCCAGAGTACTTTCGGCTTGCCCGGCACCATAAACGCGCCTGCTGCGGTCGCAGCCAGAACAAGCTTTTTGCAGCGCTCCGGGTAGTCGTAGGCAAACTGCTGGGCCAGCGCACCACCCCAGGACACGCCCACGATGTTGACTTGCCCATAGTCCAGGTAGTCGAGCATGCGCGCGGTCAGTTTGGCCAGCCCCGGGAAGCGGTAGGGCATGCTGGGTGTCGACGACCCGCCGACACCGGGAACGTCGAAGGCAATTACCTCCAGGTCCGGGTCAAGCGCATGGACGAACGGAAACACCAGCTCCAGGTTCGCGCCGATGCCATTGAAGATAAGCAGGGGCGTCAAATGAGGCTTGCCTGGGCGTACCGCGGTTCGGATGGTTTGGCCATCCAGGTCGACAGTACGGAATATGAACGGTTGCGGCATCTCAGAAGCCCTGTGGGTTAAAACGCTGAGCAAGCCGTCCTGAGCTTGCTCCAGATTATTCGAGGTCTGGCCTCGGCTGTATTGGTAGGGCTCGCGGCACCTCCGAGTGCCGCGGACTTCGTGACTGCCTACAGCTTAACGTTCATGCACATAGGTGCCCGGTGAGGCTTCCCCGGACGGATAGGCTTTGTTGCCCAGGTTGGTCGGGGACTTCTTCAGTTTGCCCGAGCGCTCGGCCTGCCAGGCCTGCCAGTGCAGCCACCAGGAATCGGTGTGTTTGGTTGAGTTTTCTTGCCAGTCGGTGGCGGTGGCCGGCATATCGGTACTGGTCATGTAACGTGATTTCGGATTGCCCGGCGGGTTCAGAATGCTCTGGATATGTCCGCTGCTGGACAGCACGAATTCGACCTTGCCACCGAACAGCTGCGCCGACTTGTAGCAAGACTTCCAGGGCGTGATGTGATCGTTGGTGCCGGCCAGAGAGTAGATGTCGGCAGTGACCTGCTTGAGGTCGATCGGCGTGCCGCTCACTTCCAGTGCATTGGCGCGGGTCAGTGGATTATTTTTGAACATTTCGATCAGGTCGCCGTGGAACGCAGCCGGCAATCGTGTGGTGTCGTTGTTCCAGAACAGAATGTCGAAGACCGGAGGCTCGTTACCCAGCAGGTAGTTGTTGACCCAGTAATTCCAGATCAGATCGTTGGGGCGCATCCAGGCGAAGACTTTGGCCATGTCGCGACCTTCCAGCACGCCCGCCTGATAGGAGTGGCGCTTGGCGGCTTCCAGGGTCTGTTCGTCGACGAATAGCGCAACCTGGGAGTCGAGGGTGGTGTCCAGCACGCTGACCAAAAGGGTCAGGGCGTTGACCTTCTTCTCGCCGAGGGCGGCGTAGTGGCCCAGCAACGCGGTGCAGGTGATGCCGCCGGAGCAGGCGCCGAGCATGTTGATGTCTTTGCTGCCGGTGATGGCGGAGACCACGTCGACGGCTTCTTTCAGCGCATCGATGTACGTCGACAGGCCCCACTCACGCTGAGCCTTGGTCGGGTTGCGCCAGCTGACGATAAAGGTCTGCTGATTGTTGCGCAGGCAGAAGCGCGCCAGGCTTTTGTCCGGGCTCAGGTCGAACACATAGAACTTGTTGATCTGTGGCGGGACCACCAGCAGCGGGCGCTCATGCACTTGTTCTGTGATCGGCCGGTACTGGATCAATTCAAGTACGTCGTTGCGGAAAACCACCGCACCTTCAGTGGTCCCCAGACTCTTGCCGACTTCGAAGGCACCCATGTTCACCTGGCTCGGCATGCCGCCGTTGTTTACCAGATCTTTGGCCAGATGTGAGAGGCCGTCGAGCAGGCTTTTGCCGCCGGTCTCGAAGAAGCGTTTGACCGCTGCCGGGTTGGCCGCACTGTTGGTCGGGGCCATGGCTTCGGTCATCAGGTTGATCACGAAGTGAGCGCGACTGATGTCCTGTTCGGACAAATTACTGTTGCCGATCCAGTCGTGGAGTTCTTTGCGCCATGCCAGATAGGTTTGCAAATAGCGTCTATAGAGCGGGTTCTGGCTCCAGGCCGGGTCGGTGAAACGACGGTCATCGCTTTCCGGTTGCAGCGCCGATTTACCGAATATCACGTTCTTCAGCTCGACGCCAAAATGCGCGACGTGCTTGACGCTGTGAATGGGTTGTTTGATGGCCTGGGTTAAGACCATTCGAGCAGAAGTAAGCAGATCTTTCCTGCGCAAGCCGATGACGGGATTAAGCCCCAGCGTATTTTCCGAGGCTTGAAACTTCAGGTCATCGTTATTCTTGTTACTCATCTACGACGCTCCATTGTCCTGAGGCGAGTACCGGGACCAGCTGTGTAGTCACACAGCAATTGCCAGGTACTACTGCTCGGGTGACCGTTAATTACGCACCGCTGCTTTCTGGTTCAGAGAGCACTGCAGGGAACTTGCCAGCTCCATTGGTTACCCGAGTTTAATTTTTTTCGCAAGCCGGCCTGTCGTTGGCCGCACAGCGGAGCATTCAAACAGATGAAATTAGAAAATGCCCTCTAAACAGCGAGAGGCTTGAGTTAGAGCATCAGCTTGACGATGGACTCGCTAGGGTCGCGGGATTTCCCGGCGGCTTTGAGCTCTGCAAGATAATCCGCCCAAAGTGCTTCCTGTCGAAGTGCCAGTTGGTACAGATAATCCCAGGTGAAAAGGCCGCTGTCGTGACCATCGTCGAAGGTCAATTTCAGTGCGTATTGACCGGCCGGCTCGACCTTGGACAGGCCTACGCCGATCTTGCCAAATTGCAGGATGGGTTTGCCGTGGCCCTGGACTTCGGCGGAAGGAGAGTGCACGCGAAGGAATTCGGCGGGCAGGTGGTACACCTCATCCGGCGCGTATTTCAGCGTCAGGGTTTTCGAGGCTTTGTGCAGTTCAATGGCGATGGGGAGTTTGCTCATGACCTGTAGTCCGTCTATATGGCGCGTGGTCTGACCCCCCGTAGGAGCACGGCTTGCCGGCGATGGCGGTTTCAAGTGCGCCATCGCCGGCAAGCCGTGCTCCTACAGGAGTTCACATGACCTACAGGATATAACGGGAGAGGTCTTCGTTCTGCGCCAATTCGCCGAGGTGGCTGTTGACGTAGTCGGCGTCGATCTGGATCGCTTGACCGTCATTGGCGCTGGCCAGATCACCGGCACTGAACGACACCTCTTCAAGCAGGCGCTCGAGCAAGGTGTGCAGGCGACGGGCACCGATATTCTCGGTCTTTTCGTTGACCTGCCAGGCGATCTCGGCCAGACGCTTGATGCCGTCGGGCAAGAACTCGATGCACAGGCCTTCGGTCTTCAGCAGCTCGCGGTATTGCTCGGTCAGCGATGCGTGCGGCTCGCAGAGGATGCGTTCGAAGTCGTCCGGGCTCAGTGCCTTGAGTTCGACGCGGATCGGTAGACGGCCTTGCAGCTCCGGCACCAGGTCGCTCGGCTTGCTCAGGTGGAACGCGCCGGAAGCGATGAACAGGATGTGGTCGGTCTTGACCATGCCCAGTTTGGTGTTGACCGTGCAGCCTTCGATCAGCGGCAGCAGGTCGCGCTGTACGCCTTCACGGGACACGTCGACACCACCGGAATTGCCGCGTTTGGCGACCTTGTCGATTTCGTCGATGAACACGATACCGTGCTGCTCGACCGCTTCCAGGGCTTTGGCTTTCAGTTCTTCTTCATTGACCAGGCGACCGGCTTCTTCGTCGCGCACCAGCTTCAGCGCTTCCTTGACCTTGAGCTTGCGGTTCTTGCGTTTGCCCTTGCCCATGTTGGCAAACAGGCTTTGCAACTGGTTGGTCATTTCTTCCATGCCCGGAGGTGCAGAGATGTCGACGCCGGTCGATTCGGCGATTTCGATCTCAATCTCTTTGTCATCCAGCTGACCTTCGCGCAGGCGCTTGCGGAACAGCTGACGGGTATTGGAGTCGTGGCTCGGCGCGGCGTCTTCGTTGAAACCCATGCGTGCCGGAGGCAGCAGTGCGTCGAGGATGCGATCTTCGGCAGCTTCTTCGGCCCGATAACGAACCTTGGTCATTTCCTGTTCGCGCAGCAGCTTGATCGCCGCATCGGCCAGATCGCGAATGATCGACTCGACGTCGCGGCCGACATAGCCGACTTCAGTGAACTTGGTTGCTTCGACCTTGATGAACGGAGCATTAACCAGTTTGGCCAGGCGCCGGGCGATTTCGGTTTTACCGACACCGGTCGGGCCGATCATCAGAATGTTCTTGGGCGTCACTTCGACGCGCAGCTCTTCGGGCAGCTGCATCCGGCGCCAGCGGTTACGCAGCGCGATGGCGACGGCGCGTTTGGCATCGTCCTGGCCGATGATATGGCGATTAAGTTCGTGGACGATTTCGCGGGGAGTCATGGACATAATAATTGGCGGTCCTCAAGCAAGAATAAAAGCCGTGGCGCGATGGCCGAAACAGGCTTACTCGGCGAGGTCCTGCTCCTCAATGGTGAAGGTGTGGTTGGTGAACACGCAGATGTCGCCGGCGATGCCGAGCGCGGTTTCGACGATTTCGCGAGCCGACAGATCGGTTTTTTGCAGCAGGGCGCTGGCTGCGGCCTGAGCGTAACCGCCACCGGAACCCATGGCGATCAGGCCTTCTTCGGGCTCAACCACGTCACCGTTACCGGTGATGATCAGGGACGCGTCTTTGTTGGCGACTGCCAGCATGGCTTCCAGGCGGCTGAGGGAGCGATCGGTGCGCCATTCTTTAGCGAGTTCTACAGCCGCGCGAACCAGGTGACCTTGATGCTTCTCAAGCTGGCCTTCGAAACGTTCGAAGAGGGTGAAGGCGTCAGCCGTGGCCCCGGCAAAACCGGCGATGACTTGACCGTGATACAGGCGGCGAACTTTTTTCGCATTGCCTTTCATCACGGTATTGCCGAGAGAAACCTGGCCGTCGCCGCCCATGACGACTTTGCCATGGCGGCGAACTGAAACGATGGTGGTCAAGGGAGAGTCTCCACGCAGCGGGGCGAAAATGCCCTGATGGAAACTCATATGGGGGTGGTGGGGCGTATTTCAACTGTAGGACACAGTGGGGGACGAGCGGTGATTGTTGGAAATATGTTGATCGTTCCCACGCTCTGCGTGGGAACGCAGCCTTGGACGCTCCGGCGTCTGCCGTTGTGACGCAGAGCGTCACGGGATGTATTCCCACCGCGGAGGGTGGGAACGATCAGTGAGGTCTTCGGTTAGCGGCTCTGGCGTTGTTGTAACAACAGATTGCTAAAGCCGCTGCCTGCCAATTGTTTCTGTGCGGTGGTCAGCTGTTCGCGATTGCTGAACGGCCCTACCAACACCCGATACCAGGTTTCTTCCTTCACGGTGCCGGACTCAACCGAAACCGCCTGCCCAAGCAGGATAATCTGCGCACGAACCTTGTCGGCATCGGCTTCTTTACGGAACGAGCCAGCCTGGAGGAAGAATTTGGTCACTGGCGCCGCTTTCGAAACCGGAGGCGCTGGCGGGGGGGTAATGCCGCTGAGTGCCGCCTGGGCCCGAGCGGTGTCGATCTTCGCCGCTTGGGCCGGGGTCACCGGAGCCACGGGTACGGGCTGCGGTGTCGGCAGGGTTTTCTCCGGCACGGCATCCGGCGGCACGATGACCTCGGATTCCGGCAGCAACGTGTAGAAGTCGTATTTTGGCTTCACCGGTTGTTGTGGGCTCGGAGGGGTCTTGTTCGCTTCGGCGATCTTGGTGGCTTTCTGCTGTTCTTGCTTGACCCGTTTGACGTCGTCGCCCTTGCCGGGTTCGAGCTTCATCAAAAAGACAATAAACGCGCCCACGGTGAGGCCGATGGCCATCCACAGCCATCCCGGGATCGGTTTCTTTGCAGGAGCTTGGTAACGGCTGGCGCCACGCTTTGGTGCTGGTGCTGGTTTTTTCTTGGCAGCCAACTTACATACGCTCCAGAGTTTCCAGGCCCAACAACTCCAGGCCTTGCTTGAGTGTGCGACCGGTCAGCGCGGCGAGACGCAAGCGGCTCTGCATTTGTGCCGGCGTTTCAGCAGTGAGGATCGGGCAGTTCTCGTAGAAGCTGGAGAACAGGCCGGCGACGTCATACAGGTAGGTGCAGAGGATGTGCGGTGTGCCCTTGTCGCTGACGTTGTTCAGCACTTCGCCAAATTGCGCCAGTTTGGCGGCCAGCTCATGTTCGTGAGCCGCCTGCAGCACGATTTGCCCTTCAACTTCGCTGAAGTCCTTGCCCAGTTTGCGGAATACACCGGCCACACGGGTGTAGGCGTACAGCAGGTACGGCGCGGTATTGCCCTCAAAGTTGAGCATCAGGTCGAAGTTGAAGCTGTAGTCGCTGGTGCGGTGTTTGGACAGGTCGGCGTATTTCACGGCGCCAATGCCCACAACCTTGGCGATGTTGCGCAGATCGGCTTCGGCAAGTTCCGGGTTCTTTTCCTTCACCAGCGTGTAGGCGCGTTCTTCGGCTTCGATCAGCAGGTCGATCAGCTTCACAGTACCGCCGTCACGGGTCTTGAACGGACGGCCGTCGGCGCCGTTCATGGTGCCGAAGCCCATGTGCTCCATCTGCATCGGGTGAGTCACGAAACCGGCGCGACGGGCGACTTCGAACACTTGCTGGAAGTGCAGGGCTTGCCGTTGGTCAACGAAGTACAGCGCGCGATCAGCCTTCAGCTTGCCGCTGCGGTAGCGCACGGCTGCCAGGTCGGTGGTGGCGTAGAGATAGCCGCCATCGGCCTTCTGCACGATCACCGGCAGCGGGTCGCCGTCGGCATTCTTGAATTCTTCCAGGAACACACACTGGGCGCCGTTGCTTTCAACCAGCAGGCCTTTGGCCTTGAGGTCGTTGACCACGTTGATCAGATCGTCGTTGTAAGCGCTTTCGCCCATGACGTCGGCCGGGGTCAGTTTGACGTTCAGCAGTTCGTAAATTTTCTGGCAATGGGACAGGGAGATGTCCTTGAAATGCGTCCACAGGGCCAGGCATTCCGGATCACCGGCCTGCAGCTTCACCACCAGGCCGCGGGCGCGATCGGCGAACTCTTCGGATTCGTCGAAGCGCTGCTTGGCGGCGCGGTAGAAGTTTTCCAGATCTGACAGCTCGTCGCTGGTGATCGGGTTTTCCTGCAAATAAGCCATCAGCATGCCGAACTGGGTGCCCCAGTCGCCGACGTGGTTCTGACGGATCACGGTATCGCCGAGAAACTCGAGAACCCGTGCCACGCCGTCGCCGATGATGGTCGAGCGCAGGTGCCCGACGTGCATCTCTTTGGCCAGGTTCGGCGCCGACAGATCGACCACTGTGCGCTGGACCGGGCCCGCCTTGTGCACGCCGATTTGCGGGTCGGCGAGGGCTGCGTCCAGGCGCGAGGCCAGCGCCTGGGTGTTCTGGAAGAAGTTGAGGAAACCCGGGCCTGCGATTTCTGTTTTGCTGACCTGCTCGTCGGCCGGCAGTGCAGCGATGATTTTTTCTGCCAGATCGCGCGGCTTCATGCCCGCAGGCTTGGCCAGCATCATGGCGATGTTGCTGGCGAAGTCGCCGTGGGTCTTGTCGCGGGAGTTCTCCACCTGAATCGCCGGCGTCAGGCCTTCAGGCAACACACCTTCGTTGACGAGTTGGGTGATGGCTTGCTGGATCAGCTGGCGAATGGTGTCTTTCATGGTCTTCTCTTTCGACCGCAGGCGCGGCGGCGCTTCGATGCGCAGGTGGAAAAACTGGGCATTATCCGTTGCGAAGACGGGCTTGCCAACTATAGCGGTCAGGTTATGGATATGTGGTGACTATTCTGCCCGCGATAGCAATTTATCTATCAATACAGATCCACAGGGTCAACATCCAGCGACCATCGCACTTGTCGCCCGCTGGGCATTTGCTCCAGCGCCAACAGCCAACCGCTCAGCAATCGATGCAGTGGCGCCCGGGCGGTGGCTTGCAACAAGAGCTGTGCGCGATAGCGCCCGGCGCGTCTCTCCATGGGGGCCGGCACCGGGCCGAGCAACTCGATGCCGGTCAGATGCTGTTCGCCCAGCAAGCGTTCAGCCTCGCTGCAGGCCTCATCGAGGAAGCCTTCGGCTTGCCCCGGTTTGTGCGCTTCAGCCCGCAACAACGCCAGATGCGCGAAAGGTGGCAGGCCGGCGGCGCGGCGTTCGCTCAGGGCCTGTTCGGCAAAGGCGAAATAACCTTGTTCGGTCAACTGCACCAGCAGTGGATGATCGGCCAGATGAGTCTGGATAATCACTTTGCCCGGCTCTTCGGCGCGGCCGGCACGCCCGGCGACCTGGACGATCAGCTGAGCCATGCGTTCGCTGGCGCGAAAGTCGCCGGAAAACAACCCGCCATCAGCGTCCAGAATCGACACCAGAGTCACACGTGGGAAGTGATGCCCTTTGGCGAGCATTTGCGTACCCACCAGAATGCACGGCTGGCCTTTCTGGATGGTGGTGAACAGCTGATTCATCGCGTCCTTGCGTGAGGTGCTGTCGCGGTCGACTCGTAACACCGGGTAATCCGGGAAGAGAATCCCCAGCCGTTCCTCGGCTCGTTCAGTGCCCGCGCCGACAGGGCGCAAATCGACCTTGCCGCATTGCGGACAGTGGCGCGGTACGCGCTCGACATAGCCACAATGGTGGCAACGTAGCTCGCCGGAGCGCTGATGCACGGTCATTCGCGCATCGCAGCGGTTGCATTCGGACATCCAGCCGCAGTCGTGGCACAGCAGCGTCGGCGCGAAGCCGCGGCGGTTGAGAAACACCAGCACCTGCTGCCCGGCCGCCAGCGTCTGGCCGATGGCTTGTTGCATCGGCCCGGAAATGCCACTGTCCAGCGGGCGACTTTTAACGTCCAGACGCAGAAAGCGCGGTTGCTGCGCGCCGCCAGCCCGTTGCTTCAAGTGCAGCAGGCCATAACGACCGATATGGGCGTTGTGCAGGCTTTCCAGCGAAGGTGTGGCCGAGCCGAGCACGATCGGAATGTTTTCCTGGCGAGCGCGCACCAAAGCCAGATCCCGGGCGTGATAGCGCAGGCCTTCTTGCTGTTTATAGGAGCCGTCGTGTTCTTCATCGATGATGATCAAGCCGGGGTTCTTCATCGGCGTGAACAGTGCCGAGCGAGTGCCGATAATGATGTCGGCGTCTCCATCCCGGGCCGCCAGCCACGATTCCAGCCGTTCGCGGTCGTTGACTGCCGAGTGCACCAGCGCGATGCGGGCGTTGAAGCGTTGTTCGAAGCGCGCCAGGGTTTGCGGGCCGAGGTTGATCTCGGGAATCAACACCAGCGCTTGTTTGCCAGCCTCGAGGGTTTCGCGGATCAATTGCAAATAGACTTCGGTCTTGCCGCTGCCGGTGACTCCGGCCAGCAGGAACGCATGGAAACTGTCGAAACCTGCGCGAATCGCTTCATAGGCCGCGCGCTGTTCTGGATTGAGGGGCAGCTCCGGTTGTGCCAGCCAGTGTTCATGGCGTCCGACGGGCGCATGCTTGCGGATTTCCACCTGCACCAGCTCTTTGGCCAGCAGCAAGTCGAGGCTGTCCTTGCTCAGCATCAGCTTGCTGAGCAGCTGATGGGCCACACCGTGGGGGTGCTGCGTCAGTGTCGCCAAAGCTTCGCGCTGGCGCGGCGCCCGGCTGATACGCGGATCGTCGAGGCTCGCGCCAGGGGAGGCCGACCAGAAGCGCTCCTGACGAGCCTCAGCCAGTTCGCCCTGGCGTAACAACACCGGCAGTGCCCAGCTCAGGGTGTCGCCCAGGCTGTGTTGGTAGTACTGGGAAGTCCACAGGCACAGCTTGAACAGTGCCGACGGCAAGGGTGGTGTGGCGTCGAGCAGTGCCAGTGCTGGCTTGAGCTTTTCTGCCGGGACTTCGCTGTGGTTGGTGACCTCCACCAGAATGCCGATCATCTCGCGTCGACCGAATGGCACGCGCAGGCGCATGCCCGGATGCAGATCAGCGCGCAGTACACCAGCGGGGGCGCGGTAGTCGAACAGGCGGCGTAGCGGCGAGGGCAGGGCGAGGCGCAGAATGGCGTCGGGCACGCGGGGATTTCTCAGTAAGCGGGCGGTGAAGAAGGCCCGGAGCCTAGCAGACGGTCGGTGTAAGGCATAGCTTGCGCGATTGCAAAGGTCTGGTAGAATCCGCGGCCTAATTCCGTGCGGTATTCAACAATAGTGTTGGGTGGCGGCACGCTAGCCTGAGGAATACACCATGAAAGCCGATATCCATCCAGAATACCCGGCAATTGCCGTAACTTGCAGCTGCGGCAACAAGTTCGAAACTCGTTCGACTTACGCTAAGCCTCTGGCGATCGACGTTTGCAACGAATGCCACCCGTTCTACACCGGTAAGCAGAAGACCCTGGATACTGGCGGTCGCGTTCAACGCTTCGCCGATCGTTTCGGTGCTTTTGGCGCAACCAAAAAAGCCTGAGGCTGATCATCCTGGAAAGCCTCAAAGGCTGTTCCTTGCTGATGAAAAAGGCGTCCCTTGCGGGCGCCTTTTTTGTGTCCGCGATTTGGTTCTCCAGCGCCCAGGCCTTCTGCCCGGCGCCAGCTGCATTGACCACGGTTCAGGTCCAGCGCGTGGTCGATGGCGATACCCTTCGGCTGAGCGATGGCCGCAGCGTGCGCATGATCGGCTTGAATACTCCGGAGCTAGGGAAGAGGGGACGAACGGATGAGCCTTTCGCCGTGGCAGCCCGCAAGCGTCTGGAGGTTCTGGTCAGCGAAAGCGATGGGCGGCTTGGCTTGCTGTTGGGGCAAGAGAGCAAGGATCACTATGGGCGTACGCTGGCCCATATGTATGGTGCCAATGGCGTGAACCTTGAAGCCCAGCTTCTGGCTGAGGGTCTTGGCTATCAAGTGGCCATTGCACCGAATGTCGATTTTGTGGGCTGTCAGCAGGCCGCAGAGCGCAGCGCACGCCAGGCGGGTGTCGGGCTTTGGCGGCAATCGTCTGTACTGAAAGCGGATCAGATCAGCACCCCGGGTTTCGCTGTGCTGAGCGGTCGTGTGAGCAATATTCAGCGCAATCGTGGCGGGCTGTGGATCGAATTGCAGGATTCGGTTGTATTGCGCATTGCACCCAATCAGCTGGGTCAATTCGATGTTTCGATGCTGGACCGACTCAAAGGTCGGCAGATCGAAGCGCGCGGTTGGGTGCTCGATCGCTCTCGGCGTGGTGGACTGAAATCCGGTCAGGCGCGCTGGTTGCTGCCGTTGTCCCATCCGGGAATGCTTCAACTGGTGCAATAAGAAAAAATTGTAGACATTTTTATTATTTATTGTGAACAGTTAATCCCTTGTGTTCCGTAGCTCTTGGTCCAAAGTCGTAGGGTAGGGCCCTTGACACTGATGACTGGTCAGTCTTGTAGGGACTTTGCGACGCGCGTATCCTCTGCGGTCCGTCTGTCCCACAGTAAAAAGCGGAATGCCCACATGTCTGATTTGAAAACTGCCGCTCTCGAATATCATGCCCATCCTCGTCCAGGGAAGCTGAGCGTCGAGCTCACCAAAGCCACCGCTACCGCTCGCGACCTGTCGCTGGCCTACAGCCCCGGTGTAGCCGAACCAGTCCGCGAAATCGCCCGCGACCCTGAACTCGCCTACAAGTACACCGGCAAGGGCAATCTGGTTGCAGTCATTTCTGATGGCACCGCGATTCTCGGTCTGGGTAACCTCGGCCCATTGGCTTCCAAGCCAGTCATGGAAGGTAAAGGCGTGCTGTTCAAGCGCTTCGCCGGCATCGACGTGTTCGATATCGAAGTCGACTCCGAAAGCCCGCAAGCCTTCATCGACACTGTCAAGCGCATCTCCATCACCTTCGGCGGGATCAATCTGGAAGACATCAAGGCGCCTGAGTGCTTTGAAATCGAACGTGCTCTGATCGAGCAGTGCGACATTCCGGTATTCCACGATGACCAGCACGGCACCGCAATTGTTACTGCAGCCGGCATGATCAATGCCCTGGAAATCGCTGGAAAAACCCTGCCTGAGGCGAAGATCGTTTGCCTGGGCGCTGGCGCTGCCGCGATCTCCTGCATGAAATTGCTGGTGAGCATGGGCGCCAAAATCGAAAACATCTTCATGGTTGACCGTACCGGCGTGATCCACTCCGAGCGTGACGACCTGAACCAGTACAAAGCTGTTTTCGCTCACGCTACCGACAAGCGCACCTTGTCCGACGCGCTGAAAGGCGCAGACGTGTTCGTCGGTCTGTCCGGCCCGAACCTGCTGAGCGCAGAAAACCTGCTGCTGATGGCTGCCAACCCGATCGTCTTCGCCTGCTCGAACCCGGATCCGGAAATCGCTCCGGAACTGGCTCACGCTACCCGCAACGACGTGATCATGGCTACCGGCCGTTCGGACTACCCGAACCAGGTCAACAACGTACTGGGCTTCCCGTTCATCTTCCGTGGTGCCCTGGACGTACGCGCCAAGCGCATCAACGAAGAAATGAAAGTGGCTGCCGCCAACGCCCTGCGCGAACTGGCCAAACTGCCAGTGCCTCAGGAAGTTTGCGACGCCTACGGCGGTATCAAACTGGAATTCGGTCGTGAGTACATCATCCCGAAACCAATGGATGCTCGTCTGATCACTGTGATCTCCGATGCTGTTGCCAAGGCTGCGATCGAGACTGGTGTGGCGACTCTGCCGTATCCGAAGAACTACCCGCTGAAAAGCGTGGATGACGTGTTCAACGGCTAAGCCGTTGTAGCGTCAAACAAAAAGCCCCGGCTCGGATGAGTCGGGGCTTTTTGCGTTATGGGGGTTGCCGAGTTGATCGTTCCCACGCTCTGCGTGGGAATGCCTCACTGGACGCGCAGCAATCGCTTCGGCTGTGACGCAGAGCGTCACGGGCTGCGTTACCACGCCGAGCGTGGGAACGATCAGGATACGTTCTGGGAGCGCTTCGCGCTCCAGCGGGGGCAAGCCCCCTCGCCACAATTGCTCGCCGTTGCTCCTCTAGAACAAATCGATCGGCGCCGCTTCATCCGCGGGCAGCGGGCTGCCCGGTGCGTTGCCGTTACCCAGCTCGTTGATTGACGGTGGGGTGTCTTCGCTCTTGAACAGCTCGAAGTAGGCATTCGGCGTGCCCGGCGTGGCTGCACGGCCGCTGATCGGGTCGACCCGCAGACTGAGGATGCCTTCCGGTTCGCTCTGGGTGTGTGCCGGCTTGCCCTTGAGGGCTGCACCCATGTAGTCCATCCAGATCGGCAGTGCGACGGTACCGCCGAACTCGCGGCGGCCAAGGCTTTCCGGTTGATCGAAACCGGTCCAGACCGTGGTCACGTAGTCAGAGTTGTATCCGGAGAACCAGGCGTCCTTGGATTCGTTGGTGGTCCCGGTCTTGCCGGCCAGATCGGAGCGGCCCAGTGCCAAGGCGCGACGTCCGGTGCCGAGCTTGATCACGTCTTCCAGCATGCTGTTGAGGATGTAGGTCGTGCGACCGTCGATGATGCGTTCAGCTACCGCTGGAGTTTGCACTTCCGTCTGCGCCACGGGAGCTTCGCCTGGCATCGGGTTGACCGTAAAGGTGTTGGCTGCCGGAGCCACAAATCCGCTGCTGGCAGCGCTGCCGGCCGGGACGCTTGGCGGGTTGGCGGTGAACAGGTTGTCACCGTTGCGGCTATCGATCTTGTCGATGATGTACGGGGTGACCTTGTAACCGCCGTTGGCGAACGTGCTCCACCCTGTGGCGATTTCCATCGGTGTCAGCGTTGCCGTGCCCAAGGCCAGAGACAGGTTGCGCGGCAGATCCTGCTTGTTGAAACCGAACTTGCTGATGTAGTCGATGGTGCGGTCGACGCCCAAGGCTTGCAGTAGACGGATCGACACCAGGTTGCGCGACTTGTACAAAGCTTCGCGCATACGGATCGGGCCGAGGAACGTGTTGGTGTCGTTCTTGGGGCGCCAGACCTTGTCCAGATACTCATCGACGAACACGATCGGTGCGTCGTTCACCAGGGTCGCCGGGGTATAACCGTTGTCCAGTGCGGCGCTATAGATGAACGGTTTGAAGCTCGAGCCTGGTTGGCGCTTGGCCTGCATCGCCCGGTTGTAGTTGCTTTGCTCGAAAGCGAAGCCGCCAACCAGCGAGCGGATTGCACCGTTCTGTGGGTCAAGCGAGACCAGTGCGCCCTGGGCGACCGGGATCTGGCTGAATTTCAGCGAATTGTCCGCCTGACGTTGCACGCGGATCAGGTCGCCGACCTGAGCAACATCCGACGGTTGCTTCGGATTGGCGCCCATGCTGTTGGTGTTCAGGAACGGCCGGGCCCATTTCATGCTGTCCCAGCTGACATGTTCTGCGCCGGAGCGGGTCAGGACTTGCACGCCGTTTTTCTCGACCTGAGTGACGATGGCCGGCTCAAGGCCGCTGATAGGACGCTGTTTGGTCAGTTCCAGGACCCAGGCGTCATGGGTCTTGCCCGGCAGGCGAGACTCAGGGCCGCGGTAGCCGTGGCGTTGATCGTAGGTCATCAGGCCTTCATGAATGGCAGTGTTGGCCATTTCCTGCAGGTTGCTCGGCACCGTGGTCGTGACGCGGAAGCCCTCGGTGTAGGCCTCGCTGCCATAACGGCCAACCATTTCGGCTCGGGCCATTTCAGCGATGTACGGCGCATTAACTTCAGGCGTCGGCACGTGGTAGCTGGCGTTGAGCGGTTCGGCCAGCGCCGTCTGATAGGCCTTCTCGTCGATTTTTCCAAGCTTGTACATGCGCCCCAGAATCCAGTCGCGACGCTCCTTGCTGCGTGCCGGGTTGGCCAGGGGGTTGAAGCGCGAAGGAGCCTTGGGCAGGCCGGCAATCATTGCCATTTGTGCCAGGCTGGCGTCACGAATCGACTTGCCGTAATAGACCTGCGAGGCCGCCTCGATCCCGTAGGCGCGGTTGCCCAGATAGATCTTGTTGACGTAGAGCTCAAGGATCTCGTCTTTGGTCAACTGACGTTCGATCTGCAAAGCCAGGAGGATCTCCGTGGTCTTGCGCGAGAAGCTGCGTTCGCTGGTGAGGAAAAAATTCTTCGCGACCTGCATGGTGATGGTGCTGCCGCCGGACTGAATGTGTCCGCTTTTTACCAACTGAGTGGCGGCACGCATCAGGCTGCTGGGATCGACACCATAGTGATTGGCGAAATTGTCGTCTTCAGCAGAAAGTAACGCATTAATGAAATTGGGGGGAATGTCGGCGAAACGGATCGGTGTGCGGCGCATTTCGCCGAATTCTGCGATCAACTTGCCGTCGCTGCTATAGACCCGCAAAGGAATCTGCAACTGGATGCTTCTCAGTGCCTCCACCGAGGGTAACCCGGGACTAAGATAAAGAAACGCGCCGCTGAGACCCAGAAGCAGTCCGCAGAAAACAGCAACGATAGACCACCCGAAAAACTTCAGCAGACGAATCAAGGCTTTTGGATTTCCAGAGAAGAGAATGAATTAGGCGTCAGGATATTCACGGTAAACAGGATCGACCCGCGCTCGAGATAAAGGCGTAAAAAAAACGTTGAGCATTATAAGCATTTTTCGACAGGGAGCGTCATTTGCACTGCTGTCAAGACGCAGCCATTGAATGCTTCGGGTAATAACGAGTCCGTAACTCACGGAAAGTCAAAGGGAATTGGTAGTGCGAGGACTCTTCAACAAAAAAGCCGACACGCTTTTGGGGATCGATATCGGTTCCACCTCGGTCAAGCTCCTGGAGCTAAGCCGCTCGGGCAATCGCTACCGGGTGGAGGCGTATGCGGTAGAACCACTGCCGGCAAACGCCGTGGTCGAGAAGAACATCGCCGAGCTGGACGGGGTGGGGCAGGCCCTGTCGCGCTTGCTGCTCAAGGCCAGGACCGGCGTCAGAAGCGTGGCCGTGGCGGTGGCCGGGTCTGCGGTGATCACCAAGTCTATCGAGATGGACGCCGGGCTTTCTGATGACGATATGGAAGGCCAGCTGAACGTCGAAGCCGATCAGTACATTCCCTATCCGCTCGAAGACGTCGCCATCGATTTTGAGGTTCAGGGCTACTCGGCGCGCAATTCCGGGCGCGTCGAAGTGTTGCTGGCGGCCTGCCGAAAGGAAAATGTCGAGATCCGCGAGGCGGCTCTGGCCCTGGCCGGGTTGACCGCTCGAGTGGTCGATGTCGAGGCGTATGCCCTGGAGCGTTCGTTTTGCTTGCTTGTGGCGCAATTGGCCTGCCCCCAGGACCGTTTGACGGCGGCGGTGGTCGACATCGGTGCAACCGTGACCACCCTGAGCGTTCTGCATAACGGGCGGACCATCTACACCCGCGAGCAGCTATTCGGCGGGCGCCAACTGACTGAGGAAATCCAGCGCCGCTACGGCTTGTCGATGGAAGAGGCAGGGTTGGCAAAAAAACAGGGAGGTTTACCGGATGATTACGTCAGTGAGGTTCTGCAGCCGTTCAAAGATGCACTGGTGCAGCAGGTCTCGCGCTCTCTGCAATTTTTCTTTGCCTCGGGTCAGTACAGCGCGGTCGACTTCATCCTGTTGGCGGGCGGTACGGCCTCCGTCACAGGGCTGGATCGACTGATCGAGCAGCGCCTCGGCACGCCGACCCGGGTAGCCAATCCTTTCGCCGATATGGCGCTGAGCGGCAAGGTCAACCCTGGCGCGTTGGCCAGTGATGCGCCGGCCCTGATGATTGCCTGCGGTCTGGCCCTCAGGAGTTTCGACGGATGGCCCTGATCAACCTTTTGCCTTGGCGCGAAGAGCTGCGAGAAGTACGTCGCAAACGATTTCTGATGGCCTTGGCGGGTGTGCTGGTGGCGACGGCAGGTGCAGTGCTTATCGCTGACCAATACATTATTGGCAAGATCGATCGGCAAATGGCCCGTAATGACCATGCCAGTCAGCACATTGCGCTGCTCGATGAGCGGATCAAGCAGATTGTTGGCGTGAAAACCCGTCGCCAGCAACTCGTGGAGCGGATGAGGATCATCCAGGATTTACAGGGCAACCGGCCGGTCAGCGGTCGAATTTTCGATCAGTTGGCCCGCACCCTGCCGGACGGCGTGTATTTCACTGAAGTGAAAATGACTGGCAAGACCCTTTCCATTACGGGTGCTGCCGCGTCGAACAACCGTGTCTCGGACTTGATGCGCAATCTCGACGCGTCCGACTGGTTCGATGCGCCGAGTCTGATTGAGGTCAAGGCAAATACCGTGGGTGCTATAGATCAGGTCAGCGTCTTTCAGTTGACCGTTCGTCAGACCCGGCCCGCCGTCGAAGAGCAAGCCTCGACATGACTCCGTCCGAATGGTTCGAGGGGCTGCGCAAGATCGACCTGAGCGATCTGGACATGAACAACATGGGGGCATGGCCGGCGGTGGTCAAAGCCACGGTCGGCGCCTTGCTCATGGTTCTGGTACTGGCGCTGGGCTACAGCCTCTACCTCAAGAATCTTCAGGATCGGTACGACCAGCAGCGTGCGGATGAAGTCACCTTGAAGGAGCAGTACGCGAGCAAGGCCCATCTGGCGGCGAATCTGGAGCCTTACGCCGAGCAGATGAGGGATATGGAAAACTCCTTCGGCGTGCTGCTGCGTCAGCTCCCCAGTGATACCGAGGTACCCGGTTTGCTGGAGGACATCACTCGCACGGGGTTGGGCAGTGGGCTGGAGTTCGAGGAAATCAAGCTGCTGCCGGAGGTGGCTCAGCAGTTCTACATCGAGTTACCGATCCAGATCACCGTCACCGGTGCTTACCATGACCTGGCGACCTTCGTCAGCAGCGTGGCCGGTTTGCCGCGAATTGTCACCCTGCATGATTTCGAGATCAAACCGGTCACGCCGGATATTGGCTCGAAACTGCGCATGAGCATCCTGGCCAGGACCTACCGCTACAACGACAAGGGCCTGCCGAAATGAAAGCGGCCCACTGGATCTCAATGCTTGTAGCGCTGACGGGGTTGTCTGGCTGTAGCGACGATAACGACTTCAGTGATCTGGACGCCTACATGAGCGAGGTGCGTCTGCGGCTTCCCGGCAAGATTGAACCCGCGCCGACATTCAGGTCTTACCAGGCATTCACGTATAACGCCACGTCCTTGCGCAGCCCGTTTTTACCGGCGGGCAGGGTGGATCCGGCGGGGCGACAGAATGGATCGCGCAACGTACAGCCGGACCTGGATCGGATGAGGCAGTTTCTCGAAGGTTTCAATATCGAGCAGTTTGAAATGGTCGGCACCATCTCCAGCGCCTCGGGCTCTTTCGCCTTGCTGCGTGGTGCTGGCGGCGTACATCGATTGACAGTCGGCGACTACCTGGGACGCAACGATGGCCGGATCGTGGCCATCAGCGACTCGCAAGTCGATGTGGTCGAAATCGTTCCCGATGGTGAGGGTTTCTGGCTGGAGCAACCTCGGACCATCCCTTTGAAAGAGCATTCATAGTGGAACCCCAATAATGAACAGGACTATTTCGTCCCTCGGTATTGCGCTATGGATAGCGCTGATGTCACCGATGGTGCAAGCGGCCAACCTCAACGCCCTGGATGTTACCGCGCTGCCGGGGGACCGCGTTGAGTTGAAGCTGACATTCGATGGGCCGCCCCCCGCTCCCCACGGCTTTACCACCGGGCAGCCTGCGCGGATTGCCCTCGACTTACCGGGAGTGTCCACTCGGCTGGCGAGCAAGAATCGCGAATTGGGCACCGGCAATGCGCGCAGCGTGACGGTGGTCGAGACCAGGGATCGCACTCGTCTGATCGTCAATCTGGCGGCACTGGCTCCCTATAGTGCTCGCGTCGAGGGTAACAATTTGTTCGTCGTGGTCGGTCAGGGCGCGGTGGTTTCACACAAGCCCCTGTCGAGAACTCCGCGAGTGGGTAAAGCCATCAGAGGTGTGGACTTTCAGCGTGGAGAGCTTGGTGAGGGCAACGTGGTCATCGAGTTGTCGGATCCGGGCGTCAGCCCGGATATCCAGGAACACGATGGCAAAATCACCCTGAATTTCGCCAAGACCCAATTGCCCGAGCCGCTGCGGGTCCGGCTGGACGTCAAGGATTTCGCCACGCCCGTGCAGTTCGTCAACGCCAGTGTGCGCTCCGGTAAAGCCAGCATCACCATTGAACCCAGCGGTGCCTTCGACTATTCGACTTATCAGACCGACAACAAGCTGACGGTCAGTGTTCGGCCAATGACCACTCACGACTTGCAGCAGCGTAATGCCGATCGCCTCGTCTACAGCGGCGAGAAGCTGTCGCTGAACTTTCAGGACATCGAGGTGCGTTCAGTGCTGCAACTGATCGCCGATTTCACCAATCTCAATCTGGTTGCCAGTGACACGGTGCAAGGCGGCATCACGTTGCGCTTGCTGAATGTGCCATGGGACCAGGCGCTGGATCTGATACTGAAAACCAAGGGGCTCGACAAGCGCAAGATCGGCAACGTCCTGCTGGTCGCCCCGGCGGACGAAATCGCCGCCCGCGAACGTCAGGAGTTGGAGTCACAAAAGCAGATCGCTGAACTGGCACCGCTGCGTCGTGAGCTGTTGCAGGTCAATTACGCCAAGGCTGCTGACATCGCGAAACTGTTCCAGTCGGTGACCGGCACCGAGGCGAAAATCGGCGAACGTGGTTCTATCGCGGTGGATGAACGAACCAATAACATCATTGCTTACCAGACTCAGGACCGTCTCGATGAGTTGCGTCGTATCGTCGCCCAACTGGATATTCCAGTGCGTCAGGTGATGATCGAGGCGCGAATCGTCGAAGCCAATGTCGATTACGACAAAAGCCTCGGCGTGCGCTGGGGTGGTTCGATCCAGAGCAAGGGTAACTGGAACACCTCTGGCGTCAGCAACGGGGCCACTCCCTCGTCCACCATTGGCACACCGGGCAGCACCAGTACTCATTCTCCGTTCGTCGATATGGGCACGGTTGGCAATACTTCGGGTCTGGGCATCGCGTTCATTACCGATAACGTGCTGCTGGATCTGGAACTGACGGCCATGGAGAAAACCGGCAACGGGGAAATTGTCTCTCAGCCCAAAGTGGTCACTTCCGACAAGGAGACCGCGAAGATCCTCAAAGGCACGGAAATCCCGTATCAGGAGTCCAGTTCCAGCGGCGCGACTTCGGTCTCCTTCAAGGAGGCGTCGTTGTCGCTGGAGGTGACGCCGCAGATCACTCCGGACAATCGCATTATCATGGAGGTCAAGGTCACCAAGGATGAGCCGGACTATCTGAACAAACTCAACGATGTCCCGCCGATCAAGAAGAATGAAGTCAACGCCAAGGTGCGGGTCAACGACGGCGAGACCATCGTAATTGGCGGGGTTTTTTCAAATTCTCAAAGCAAGGTTGTAGATAAAGTGCCATTTCTCGGAGATGTGCCGTATCTTGGCCGCCTTTTCCGAAGGGATGTGGTGTCGGAAAAAAAATCCGAGCTGCTGGTATTCCTGACTCCGCGTATCATGAATAACCAGGCGATTGCTGTGAGTCGTTGATTCTGTGCGAAATTTGATTCTTGTTGGGCCAATGGGGGCTGGAAAAAGCACCATTGGTCGCTTGCTGGCCAAAGAGCTGCGCCTGCCGTTCAAAGATTCCGATAAGGAAATTGAATTGCGCACGGGCGCCAATATCCCGTGGATCTTCGATAAAGAAGGAGAGCCGGGCTTTCGTGACCGCGAAGAGGCGATGATTGCCGAGCTCTGCGCCTTTGACGGCGTGGTGCTGGCGACCGGCGGCGGCGCAGTGATGCGCGATGCCAATCGTCGGGCGCTGCATGCCGGCGGCCGCGTGGTTTATCTGCATGCCTCCGTGGAGCAGCAGGTCGGCCGCACCGCCCGGGATCGTAACCGCCCGCTGTTGCGTACTGCCGATCCGGCAAAGACCCTTAGAGATCTGCTGGCGATTCGCGACCCGCTTTATCGGGAAATCGCGGATCTGGTGGTGGAAACTGATGAGCGGCCGCCGCGAATGGTGGTGCTGGACATTCTTGATCGCTTGCAGCAGCTTCCTCCCCGTTAATGCGCAAGGCGAAATGCGCTATCCTCGACGTCCGGTCATGGGCGCTTTAGCTCGTGGCTTCTGGCTATCGGATGACGTCAGAAAACCAGGCGTTACTGGCCGTTGATGCAGGGCAGGGCGCCAGCTTCCATTTTCACTGTGGGGACACATGCAGACACTTAAGGTCGATTTAGGCGAGCGTAGCTACCCGATTCATATTGGCGAAGGTTTGTTGGACCAGCCTGAGCTGCTGGCACCGCATATCGCCGGGCGGCAGGTGGCAATCATCTCAAACGAGACCGTCGCGCCGCTTTATCTCGAGCGTCTGACCCGCAGTCTCGCGCAATACTCGGTTATTTCCGTGGTGCTGCCCGACGGCGAAGCCTTCAAGAACTGGGAAACCCTACAGACTATTTTCGACGGCTTGCTCACTGCGCGGCATGACCGGCGCACCACTGTGATCGCCCTCGGTGGCGGCGTAGTTGGTGACATGGCCGGTTTTGCTGCTGCCTGCTATCAACGGGGTGTCGATTTCATCCAGGTGCCGACCACGTTGCTGTCGCAAGTCGACTCGTCAGTGGGGGGTAAAACCGGGATCAACCATCCGCTGGGCAAGAACATGGTCGGCGCCTTCTATCAGCCCAATGTGGTGCTGATTGACACCTCGACGCTCAATACGCTGCCTCCTCGCGAGCTGTCTGCAGGCCTGGCGGAAGTCATCAAATACGGATTGATCTGCGACGAGCCGTTCCTTGCCTGGCTCGAAGAAAACGTCGATCGACTGCGTGCCCTGGATCAAGCGGCCCTGACCGTTGCCATCGAACGCTCCTGCGCGGCCAAGGCTGCGGTGGTTGGAGCCGACGAACGTGAGTCCGGCGTGCGTGCCACGCTTAACCTGGGGCATACCTTCGGTCACGCCATCGAGACCCATATGGGCTATGGTGTCTGGTTGCATGGTGAGGCGGTTGCCGCCGGAACCGTGATGGCCCTTGAAATGTCCACGCGACTGGGCTGGATCACCGCGCAAGAGCGTGACCGCGGGATTCGCCTGTTCCAGCGCGCCGGGTTACCGGTCATTCCTCCAGCGGATATGACCGAAGCAGATTTTCTCGAACATATGGCAATTGACAAGAAAGTGATCGACGGTCGTTTGCGTCTGGTGCTGTTGCGCCGAATGGGCGAAGCCGTAGTGACCGACGATTATCCGAAAGAGGTTTTACAGGCCACGCTGGGAGCGGATTACCGCGCTCTGGCTCAGCTTAAAGGTTAATAAGATCCCGATGACTAGTTTGCATGCCGACGAGGCTTTCCTCGGCCATTACCAGTTGAGTCATGACCCTTTTGCTCCACGGGTGCCTGGCTTCAAATTCTTTCCTGCCCAGCGCAAACCGGTGTTGGGGCAATTGCACCACCTGGCTCGTTACAGCCAGCTGCTGCTGGTCGTGACCGGTCCGCAAGGCAGCGGTAAGACCTTGCTGCGGCAGGCGCTGGTAGCCAGTACCAACAAGCAGTCGGTGCAAAGCGTTGTGGTTTCTGCCCGTGGCGCCGGCGATGCAGCAGGTGTACTGCGGCAGGTGGCTCAGGCGCTAAGCGTTGCCCAGGCTGAAATCGGCTCGATTCTGGCGCAGGTGGTGCAACTCGCGCTGACCGGCCAGGAAGTCTATTTGCTGGTGGATGATGCCGAGCAACTCGACGAGTCCGCGCTTGAGGCGCTGCTTGCGCTGGCCGCGGGTGCTCCCGAAGGTCGCCCGCATGTGTTCCTGTTCGGCGAGTCTTCGCTGATCGCAGCTCTGGAGCAGTTGAGCACCGAGGAAGAGCGCTTCCACGTCATCGAGTTGCAACCCTACGCCGAAGAAGAAACCCGCGAATATCTGGCTCAGCGTCTGGAAGGGGCCGGTCGGGGAATCGAACTTTTCTCCGCGGATCAGATCTCTGATATTCATGAAAGCTCCGATGGCTGGCCTGGCACCATCAACCAGGTCGCTCGCGATGCAATGATCGAAGCCATGATTGCCAGCCGCTCTGCGGTCAAGCGTCCAAGTATGGGGTTCAATATGCCGAAGAAACACGTATTGGCGATATCTGCCGTCGTCGTGGTGGCGGTAGCAGCAGCCTGGTTGATGCCGGGCCGTAACAAGGCACCGGCTACCGCTGTTCCAGCCACTGAACAGGCTCAACTGCCATTGGGGCAGGCGACGCCAAAACCGAACAGCAGCGGCAGCCCGGCTGTCGAGTTCGCAGGGTCTTCGCAGCCAATGCCTCTGCCGCTGGTTGGGCAGGCGCAACCGGTCATGCGTGGTCCTTTGGCTGAAGCCGCTGGCGGCATCACCGAAGGCAACGATGGCGTACCGGTCAAAGGTTCGAGCGCAACGCCACCTACCGTGACTACAACAGCGCCTCCGGCAGGCGTATCGGCTGGCCCGGCGCCAACCCCGGCTGCACGTCCAACTCCAACTCCAGCTCCAGCACCGACTCAGGTGGCTGTCGCCAAGCCCGCTCCAGTCGCCAAGCCTGCACCGGCTCCAGTGGTCAAGCCCGCGCCGGTCATCAAGCCTGTTGAGAAACCTGTCGAGAAACCGGTTGCCGTGGCTAAAGCGGCTACTGGCGGTAGTTGGTACGCCGGCCAGGCACCAGGCAACTTCGTGGTGCAGATCCTCGGCACCAGCTCCGAAGCCACTGCGCAAAACTTCGTCAAAGAGCAGGGCGGCGAGTACCGCTATTTCAAGAAAACCCTGCAAGGCAAACCGCTTTACGTGATCACCTACGGTAACTTCGCTAACCGCGATGCAGCCGTTGCCGCCATCAAGGTCTTGCCAGCGAAGGTTCAGGCTGGTAAACCTTGGCCTCGCACTGTCGCCAGCGTCCAACAGGAACTGGCAACAACCCGCTGAAGATTCGGCGGCCTTACCCAGGCCGCCTCTCCCGGCACCTCAAAATTTCCGCAGGCGCATGCTGCCCTCCAGGCCGCGTGCCTTGTGGTGTCTGCGTCATAGTAGTCTTTGAGTCGTTGCGGTCAGCATTAAAAATGTTTTGACTAGCACAGCATATCGCTTTAAACCTTTCACATATGCGACATAGATTTGCGACATTTCGTCGTCGAATTTGTGAGCCCCTGTGTCGGTGTGTACAATGACCTCCCTTTTACCCCCGCAAAGCTGGCGTACGTTCAGCGTGGATGGTAAGCGGTTGAATTGAAAAGAAATTTGCCTCGATAAGAGGCAGCCTGGTGAGAAAGTGTCTATGAAAGCAGGTCTGTACCAACCAGATGAATTCAAGGATAACTGTGGTTTCGGCCTGATAGCCCATATGCAGGGCGAACCTAGTCATACCCTGTTGCAAACGGCCATTGAGGCCCTGACCTGCATGACCCACCGCGGTGGGATCAACGCGGACGGCAAGACCGGTGACGGTTGCGGTCTGCTGATGCAAAAACCCGACGTGTTCCTGCGCGCCATCGCCCAGGAAACGTTCGGTATTGAAATGCCCAAGCAATACGCCGTGGGCATGGTGTTCTTCAATCAGGACCCGGTAAAAGCCCAAGCCGCTCGCGAGAACATGAACCGCGAGATCCTGGCCGCCGGCCTGCAACTCGTCGGCTGGCGTAAAGTGCCAATCGACACCAGCGTCCTCGGCCGTCTGGCTCTGGAGCGCTTGCCGCAAATCGAGCAAGTGTTCGTAGGTGGTGAAGGCCTGAGCGATCAAGAGTTCGCTATCAAGCTGTTCAGCTCCCGTCGTCGTTCGTCGGTGAGCAACGCGGCGGATACCGACCACTACGTCTGCAGCTTTTCCCACAAGACGATTATCTACAAAGGCCTGATGATGCCGGCGGATCTGACCGCCTTCTATCCGGACCTCAGTGACCAGCGCCTGCAAACCGCGATCTGCGTGTTCCACCAGCGCTTCTCCACCAACACCCTGCCGAAATGGCCGCTGGCTCAACCGTTCCGCTTCCTGGCGCACAACGGCGAGATCAACACCATCACCGGTAACCGCAACTGGGCACAGGCCCGTCGCACCAAGTTCGCCAACGATCTGATTCCTGATCTGGAAGAGCTCGGCCCGCTGGTCAACCGTGTCGGTTCCGACTCCTCGAGCATGGACAACATGCTCGAGCTGATGGTCACCGGCGGCATCGACCTGTTCCGTGGTGTGCGGATGATCATTCCGCCTGCGTGGCAGAACGTCGAGACCATGGACGCCGATCTGCGCGCGTTCTACGAATACAACTCCATGCACATGGAACCGTGGGACGGCCCGGCCGGCGTGGTCATGACCGATGGCCGCTATGCGGTCTGCCTGCTCGACCGTAACGGCCTGCGCCCGGCGCGCTGGGTTACCACGAAAAACGGCTTCATTACCCTGGCCTCGGAAATCGGTGTCTGGAACTACCAGCCTGAAGACGTGATCGCCAAGGGCCGTGTGGGTCCTGGGCAAATCTTCGCGGTGGATACCGAGACCGGCCAGATCCTCGATACCGACGCCATCGACAACCGCCTGAAGTCGCGTCATCCGTACAAGCAATGGCTGCGCAAGAATGCCCTGCGCATCCAGGCGACCATGGAAGACGACGACCACGGTTCGGCGTTCTACGACGTCGACCAGCTCAAGCAGTACATGAAGATGTACCAGGTCACCTTCGAAGAGCGTGACCAGGTGCTACGTCCGCTGGGTGAGCAAGGCTATGAAGCGGTCGGCTCCATGGGCGATGACACGCCGATGGCGGTGCTGTCCCAGCGTGTGCGCACGCCGTACGACTATTTCCGTCAGCAGTTCGCGCAGGTCACCAACCCGCCGATCGACCCGCTGCGCGAAGCCATCGTCATGTCGCTGGAGATCTGCCTCGGTGCCGAGCGCAACATCTTCCAGGAGTCGCCGGAGCATGCCTCGCGTGTGATCCTCAGCTCGCCGGTCATTTCCCCGGCCAAATGGCGTTCGTTGATGAATCTCGATCGCCCGGGCTTCGAGCGTCAGATCATCGATCTCAACTACGACGAGAGCATCGGCCTTGAAGCTGCGGTGCGCAATATCGCCGACCAGGCTGAAGAAGCTGTGCGTTCCGGTCGCACCCAGGTTGTTCTGAGTGACCGCCACATCGCGCCGGGCAAACTGCCGGTGCACGCTTCGTTGGCCACCGGCGCGGTACACCACCGTCTGACCGAAAAAGGCCTGCGTTGCGACAGTAACATTCTGGTCGAGACCGGCACCGCGCGCGATCCGCACCATTTCGCGGTGCTGATCGGCTTCGGCGCTTCGGCGGTCTATCCGTTCCTGGCCTACGAAGTGCTGGGCGACCTGATCCGTACCGGTGAAGTGCTGGGCGACCTCTATGAGGTGTTCAAGAACTACCGCAAAGGCATCACCAAAGGCCTGCTCAAGATCCTCTCGAAGATGGGCATCTCGACCATCACTTCGTACCGTGGTGCGCAGCTGTTCGAAGCTATCGGTCTGTCCGAAGAGGTCTGCGAGCTGAGTTTCCGTGGCGTACCGAGCCGCATCAAGGGTGCGCGCTTCGTTGACATTGAAGCCGAGCAGAAAGCCCTGGCCGCCGAAGCCTGGAGCCCGCGCAAGCCAATCCAGCAAGGTGGTCTGCTGAAGTTCGTCCACGGTGGCGAATACCACGCCTACAACCCGGATGTGGTCAGTACCTTGCAGGCCGCCGTGCAGCAGGGCGACTACAGCAAGTTCAAGGAATACACCGCGCTGGTGGACAACCGTCCGATCTCGATGATCCGCGACATGTTCCAGGTGAAAACCCTTGAACAGCCGCTGGATATCAGCGAAATCGAACCGCTGGAATCGGTTCTCAAACGTTTCGACTCCGCCGGGATCTCCCTTGGCGCATTGTCGCCGGAAGCTCACGAAGCCCTGGCCGAAGCCATGAACCGCCTGGGTGCGCGTTCCAACTCCGGCGAAGGCGGCGAAGACCCGGCGCGTTACGGCACCATCAAAAGCTCGAAAATCAAGCAAGTGGCCACCGGTCGTTTCGGGGTGACCCCGGAATACCTGGTCAACGCCGAAGTGCTGCAGATCAAGGTCGCTCAGGGCGCCAAGCCCGGTGAAGGCGGTCAACTGCCCGGCGGCAAGGTCAACGGTCTGATTGCCAAGCTGCGTTATGCAGTGCCTGGCGTCACCCTGATCTCGCCACCGCCGCACCACGACATCTATTCCATTGAAGATTTGTCGCAGTTGATTTTCGACTTGAAACAAGTCAACCCGAAGGCGCTGGTTTCGGTGAAGCTGGTAGCAGAAGCGGGCGTTGGCACCATCGCGGCCGGTGTGGCCAAGGCCTACGCGGACTTGATCACCATCTCCGGCTACGACGGTGGCACCGGTGCTTCGCCGCTGACCTCGATCAAATACGCCGGTGCTCCGTGGGAACTCGGCCTGGCCGAGACCCACCAGACCCTGCGCGGCAACGACCTGCGTGGCAAGGTCCGGGTACAGACCGACGGCGGCCTGAAAACCGGCCTCGACGTGATCAAGGCCGCGATTCTCGGTGCTGAAAGCTTCGGTTTCGGCACCGCGCCAATGATCGCGCTGGGTTGCAAATACCTGCGTATCTGCCATTTGAACAACTGCGCCACCGGCGTTGCGACTCAGAACGAAAAACTGCGCAAGGATCACTACATCGGTACTGTCGACATGGTGGTGAACTTCTTCACCTACGTCGCCGAAGAAACCCGTGAGTGGCTGGCCAGGCTGGGCGTGCGCTCCCTCCAGGAGCTGATCGGGCGTACCGATCTGCTGGAAATCCTCGAGGGTCAAACCGCCAAACAGAACCATCTGGATCTGACCCCGTTGCTGGGCAGCGATCACATCCCGGCGGACAAGCCACAGTTCTGCCAGGTAGAGCGCAACCCACCATTCGACAAAGGCCTGCTGGCCGAGCAAATGGTCGAGATGGCCACTTCGTCGATCAACGACCTGAGTGGCGCTGACTTCTCCCTGGATATCTGCAACTGCGACCGTTCCATCGGCGCACGGATCTCGGGTGAAATCGCCCGTGCTCACGGCAACCAGGGCATGGCCAAAGCACCGATCACCTTCCGCTTCAAAGGCACTGCCGGTCAGAGCTTCGGGGTATGGAACGCCGGTGGTCTGAACATGTATCTGGAAGGCGACGCCAACGACTACGTCGGCAAAGGCATGACTGGCGGCAAACTGGTCATCGTTCCGCCGGTCGGCAGCGCCTACAAGACTCAGGACAGCGCCATTATCGGCAACACCTGCCTGTACGGCGCCACTGGCGGCAAGCTGTTCGCCGCCGGTACTGCGGGCGAGCGTTTCGCGGTGCGTAACTCCGGTGCTCACACCGTGGTGGAAGGCACTGGCGATCACTGCTGCGAGTACATGACCGGCGGTTTCGTCTGCGTACTGGGCAAGACCGGCTACAACTTCGGCTCGGGCATGACCGGTGGTTTCGCCTACGTGCTGGACCAGGACAACACCTTCGTTGACCGGGTCAACCACGAACTGGTGGAAATCCAGCGGATCAGCGGCGAAGCGATGGAAGCCTATCGCAGCCACCTGCAACGCGTGCTGAACGAATACGTCGAGGAAACCAACAGCGAGTGGGGTCGTAACCTCGCCGAAAACCTCGATGACTATCTGCGTCGGTTCTGGTTGGTCAAGCCTAAGGCTGCCAGCTTGAAATCGTTGCTTTCCAGCACCCGTGCCAACCCGCAGTGATATGCGCCTGAAGAGTTTGATGAGGTTTTAACATGGCTGAACGTCTGAATAATGACTTCCAGTTCATCGAGGTCGGGCGCAAGGATCCGAAGAAGAAACTGTTGCGTCAACGCAAGAAAGAGTTCGTGGAGATTTACGAACCCTTCAAACCCCAGCAGTCGGCCGATCAGGCCCACCGCTGCCTGGGTTGTGGCAACCCGTATTGCGAATGGAAGTGCCCGGTGCACAACTTCATTCCCAACTGGCTCAAATTGGTGGCCGAGGGCAACATCCTCGCCGCCGCCGAGCTCTCCCACCAGACCAACACCCTGCCGGAAGTCTGTGGCCGGGTGTGCCCGCAGGATCGTCTGTGCGAGGGTGCTTGCACCCTCAATGACGGCTTCGGCGCGGTGACCATCGGTTCGGTGGAGAAGTACATCACCGACACCGCGTTCGCCATGGGCTGGCGTCCGGACATGTCCAAGGTCAAACCGACCGGCAAACGTGTTGCGGTGATTGGCGCCGGGCCTGCGGGTCTGGGGTGCGCCGACGTGCTGGTACGCGGCGGTGTGACTCCGGTGGTGTTCGACAAGAACCCGGAAATCGGTGGCTTGCTGACCTTCGGTATCCCCGAGTTCAAGCTGGAAAAGACCGTGCTGAGCAATCGTCGCGAAGTCTTCACTGGAATGGGCATCGAGTTCCGCCTCAATACCGAAATCGGCAAAGACGTGACCATCGAGCATCTGCTTGAAGAATACGATGCCGTGTTCATGGGCATGGGCACCTACACCTACATGAAGGGTGGCTTCGCCGGGGAAGACCTGCCGGGTGTGCACGACGCGCTGGATTTCCTGATCGCCAACGTCAACCGCAACCTGGGCTTTGAAAAGTCGCCGGAAGACTTCGTCGACATGAAAGGCAAAAAGGTCGTGGTACTCGGTGGCGGCGATACGGCGATGGACTGCAACCGCACCTCTATCCGCCAAGGCTCCAAATCGGTGACCTGCGCTTATCGTCGTGACGAAGCGAACATGCCGGGCTCGCGCAAAGAGGTGAAGAACGCCAAGGAAGAAGGCGTGAAATTCCTCTACAACCGTCAGCCAATCGCGATTGTCGGTGAAGACCGGGTCGAAGGCGTGAAGGTGGTCGAGACCCGTCTCGGCGCACCGGATGCCCGTGGCCGCCGCAGCCCGGAGCCGATTCCGGGTTCCGAAGAGATCATCCCGGCTGATGCCGTGGTCATCGCGTTCGGTTTCCGTCCAAGCCCTGCGTCGTGGTTCGAACAGTTCAGCATCCAGACCGACAGCCAGGGCCGCGTCGTGGCCCCGGAACAAGGCCAATACAAGCACCAGACCAGCAACCCGAAAATCTTCGCCGGTGGCGATATGGTTCGCGGTTCTGACCTGGTGGTGACGGCGATCTTCGAAGGCCGTAATGCCGCCGAAGGGATCCTGGACTACCTGGGCGTCTGATCCACTCTCATTCCCACGCTCCGCGTGGGAATGCTGCCCGGGGCGCTCCGCGTCCCTGACGGCGTGACGCAGAGCGTCACAAGAGGCGTTACCACGCAGAGCGTGGGAACGATCATCAGCTGTTGAAACCTGCGATAAATTGACCCGATAGACAAAAGGCGCGGCTCTTGCCGTGCCTTTTGCGTCGAGCTCTGAGAAAATGTCCGCACTTTTTTTCCGGATGCCGACATGACTGCCCTGAAGAACGACCGTTTCCTTCGTGCCCTGCTCAAGCAACCCGTAGACGTCACCCCTGTGTGGATGATGCGTCAGGCCGGTCGCTATCTGCCTGAATACCGTGCCAGCCGTGCCAAGGCCGGTGACTTCATGAGCCTGTGCATGAGTCCGGAGTTCGCCTGCGAAGTCACCCTGCAGCCGCTCGACCGTTATCCACAGCTGGATGCGGCGATCCTCTTCTCCGACATTCTGACCATCCCCGATTCCATGGGCCAAGGCCTGTACTTCGAAGCCGGCGAAGGCCCGCGCTTCAAGAAGGTCGTCAGCACCCTGGCCGACGTTGAAGCCCTGCCGATCCCTGATCCGCACAAAGACCTCGGCTACGTCATGGACGCGGTCAGCACCATCCGCCGCGAACTGAACGGCCGCGTGCCGCTGATCGGCTTCTCCGGCAGTCCATGGACACTGGCCACCTACATGGTCGAAGGCGGCTCCTCGAAAGACTTCCGCAAGACCAAGGCCATGCTCTACGACAACCCGCAAGCCATGCACTTGCTGCTGGACAAGCTGGCGCAATCGGTGACCTCCTACCTCAACGGTCAGATCATGGCCGGCGCCCAGGCTGTACAAATCTTCGACACCTGGGGCGGCAACCTCTCGGCGGCGGCGTACCAGGAATTTTCCCTGGCCTACATGCGCAAAATCGTCAGCGGTCTGATCCGCGAACACGAGGGCCGCAAAGTGCCGGTAATCCTCTTCACCAAAAACGGCGGCCTGTGGCTGGAAAGCATCGCCGACGCCGGTGCCGACGCTCTCGGCCTGGACTGGACCTGCGACATCGGCGAAGCCCGCCAGCGCGTCGGCAGCAAAGTCGCTCTGCAAGGCAATATGGACCCGACCGTGCTCTACGCCAAACCTGAAGCCATCCGCGCCGAAGTCGGTCGCATCCTTGCCAGCTACGGCAAAGGTACCGGCCACGTGTTCAACCTCGGCCACGGCATCACCCCGGAAGTCGACCCGGAACACGCTGGCGCGTTCCTGCGCGCCGTGCATGAGCTGTCGGCGCAGTACCACGAATAACCGCACCTCGATAACCAATACACCCAGGCTTATGTGTGGGAGCGGGCTTGCTCGCGATGACGGTGGAACATTCAACATCTGCGTTGACTGTCGGACCGCTATCGCGAGCAGGCCCGCTCCCACATAAAGCGAATCTCACAAGTCCTTCAGGCTTTCACATTCCCGGTCAACACCGGCAACTTCGCCAGCTTCAGCGCCACCAGCAGCGCAATGACCAGTAAACCGGTGATAAACAAACCGATGCCGTTCCACCCAGCGTAGTGCCAGAACATTCCGCCTGCGGTTCCCGCGATGCTTGAGCCGGCGTAGTAGCTGAACAGGTACAGCGACGATGCCTGGCCCTTGGCTTTGGTGGCGCGGCGGCCGATCCAGCTGCTGGCCACCGAGTGCGCGCCGAAGAAGCCGAAGGTGAACAGCAGCATGCCGATCAGCACTGCTGCCAGTGGGCTCAGCATCGTCAGAGCAACCCCCACCAGCATCAGCACAATGGTGCCCCAAAGCATTTTGCGACGACCGAATTTGTCGGCCAGTGCGCCGACTTTGGCTGAGCTGTAGATTCCCGACAGGTACACCACCGAGAGCAGACCGACGAATGCCTGGTTCATGTGATACGGCTCGGCCAGCAAGCGATAGCCGATGTAGTTGAACAGCGTCACGAAGGCGCCCATCACCAGGAACCCTTCGAGGAACAGCCACGGCAAGCCGGCATCACGAAAGTGCATGGTGAAGCCGTCGAGCAGGCTGCGTGGGTGCATCGAGCGGGCGTGGAAGTTGCGCGACTCTGGCAGTATCTTCAAGAACACTGCCGCGGCAATGAGCGCCAGACCGCCGATTACCAGCATCGCGGTGTGCCAACTGACGAAATCGATCAACACGCCGGTGAT
This sequence comes from Pseudomonas sp. GW821-FHT07G10, assembly GCF_059418545.1. Taxonomy (NCBI): domain Bacteria; kingdom Pseudomonadati; phylum Pseudomonadota; class Gammaproteobacteria; order Pseudomonadales; family Pseudomonadaceae; genus Pseudomonas; species Pseudomonas sp. GW821-FHT07G10. The sequence goes on from NZ_JBWKQB010000001.1 coordinate 260,485, forward strand.
CAAGCGTCCGCACATCCCGCCAATCGCGTTGCCACCAATGTACAACCCCATCGCCAGACCAATATGTTGCGGGTGGATTTCTTCACTCAGGTACGTCATGGCTACTGCGGCCAGCCCGCTCAGCGACAACCCGGTCAGCGCGCGCATTACCAGCACGCCTTGCCAGCTTGGCATCATTGCGCTGGCGATTGTGCACAGTGCGGCGGCGAACAGGGCCGCGACCATCACCGGTTTACGGCCGATGCGGTCAGAAATCGGGCCCGTGATCAACAGACCGATGGCAAGCATCCCGGTGGCGACCGAGAGGATCAAACTGCTCTGCGCCGCGTTGATGGAAAACTCGCGGGACAGCAGCGGCATCATCGGCTGTACGCAGTAGAGCAGGGCGAAGGTGGCGAAGCCGCCGGAAAACAGCGCCAGCACCGTGCGGATGAACATCGGCGTGCCTTTTTCGATGTAGATGTCGCTCCGTTCAGCGACCACATTGTGTGGCGCAGAAGCTGGCATTTCGTGGGCTAGGGGGGCGACAGCAGTTTTCACGGGGTACCTCGGAGGGGCGCAGCCGGTCAGGCAATGAAAAAAGCATATAGCTGGCTAATGATTCTTTCCAATATATTGTTCGACCTGTTTGATAGGTTGTACGACCTAATGGAGTTTTCATGGAACTGCGTCATCTGCGCTACTTCATCGCCGTTGCCGAAGAACTGCATTTCGGCCGCGCCGCACAGGTGTTGGGCATCTCCCAGCCGCCGTTGAGTCAGCAGATTCAGGCGCTGGAGCAAGAGGTCGGCGCGCGCTTGTTCGAGAGGACCAATCGTCGGGTCGAGCTCAGTGAAGCCGGGCGGCTGTTTCTGGAAGAAGCGCGGTTGGTATTGGCACAAGTCGACAAAGCCGCCGACGTGGCCAGACGTGCGCAGTTGGGAGAGCTTGGGGAACTGAAGATCGGATTCACTTCGTCGGCGCCCTTCAATTCGAACATCCCGCAGGCGATTTTCACCTTTCGCCAGCGCTTCCCGGCGGTGCATCTGAACTTGCGGGAAATGAGCAGCACCCAAGTGGCCGATGCGTTGGTGGATGAGTCGATTCAGGTCGGCATAATGCGACCGTTGCCACTGCCGGATTCACTGAGTGTGGTCGAATTGATGCGCGAGCCTTTGGTGGCAGTACTCAGTTCCAAGCACCCACTGGTGGTCGGCAGTGAGGAGGGTTTGTACCTGTCGGCGCTGGCCCCTGAGCCTTTTGTGTTTTTCCCGCGTAGCTATGGCAGCGGGCTGTATACGCAACTGCTCAGCCTGGCGCGTGATGCCGGGTTCAGCCCGCACTTCGCTCAAGAGGCCGGCGAGGCAATGACTATCATCGGTCTGGTGGCTGCGGGGCTCGGTGTGTCGGTGTTGCCAGCGTCTTATCGGCGAATGCGCATCGATGGCGTGGTCTATCGACCACTGCTCGACCCGCAAGCGATCTCGGCGGTGTGGCTGGTGCAGAGAAAGGATCAAAGCTCACCGATGGCCAAAGCGTTTGTCGAGTTGCTGACCCGCAAGGCCGAGCCTGTTGAGTGAGGCGCCAGCACGCTTAAAGCAGTGCTGGCGTTTTTCGGTTATGGCTGGGCTCGCGGTTTCAGGTGCTCGATGGACTGGTCGACCATGGCCTTGGCAATCTCCAGCAGATGCCACACGGCGAAGACCATGGAGCGCTCGGCGCCTTTGAGATGATCTCCGCATTCGTAAGCCGTGACTGACGCACAGCGCAGCAAGTCAGCGGTGTAGAGCATCGAGTCTTCGAAGCTCACATCCTTGCTGACGTTGTAAAAACGCAATTCGTCGGGCGCGGCGGGATTAGCATCAGGCAGGTAATAATCCAGGGCACGGTACAGCGCGGCGCGGTCCTTGAGCAGGTCGCGGGTGAAGGCTTTGTCCATTGACGGGGGGACGGGTGGATCGGGGACGATTTTATCCATGTGGTGTTGCTCCTATTGGTGCATGGGAGCCGTCACTGGTCGCTGCTAAACGATGAGGGTGGCGGCTGTACGCAGGTTAGCAGACCGGCCAATAGGAAACCCGGCGCACCCGAAGGTGCCCTGCGCACAGCCACCATAAGCATGAGGACGTTAAAAAACGCTTGCCATGAGGTATGGGGGCGCTATGCGCCTATTGGACGTGGGCTGCTAAACCCGATCACTGTTATGCAGTGACGGAGCGAAGACTAGCCGCGGGATCTGGTAGGCACAAGGCGCAAAGATTCTCTAGGAAATGTCCTGCAAGATAAAGAGATTTGCCTTTCTGGCCCTTAAAGATCGCGGGCAAGCCTCGTCCTGAGAGCACCCCGAGGAGTGGACATCTCAGGTAACGGATCGGCCTTAGTGATTTGTTCAACATTTGCGCAGAATCGATTTTTTTCGGCGAGTGCCATGGATGCCACTTCAATACCAACCAAAGGAAGGCAGCGTGCTCATCTGCGATTTCAGGGGCTATGAAGTCCCCGAGATGGTCAAGGTCAGGCCAGTTGTCGTCATACGTAAACACCGAACCAACAAGCTATTGGTAACGGTTGTGCCATTGAGCACCACGGCTCCGGAGTCTTTTCTAGATCACCATCTGGAGCTCGAAAACCATCTTCAAGGAGGGAGTCCTATTTGTTGGGCGAAGTGCGATATGGTTGCGACCGTCAGTCTTCCCAGGCTTGATCGGATCAAGCGAAGAGATCGGCAAGGAAAGCGTGTTTACGAAATCTCACAACTTTCGGTAGAGGAGTTTGCCGCGATCAAAGCAGCTGTTCGCAGCGCCCTGGGGCTATAAAGCCTAAATGCATGAGGCTATCGGGCGATTTGCCACCGGTTGCCGGTTGCTTGGTTTCGGGCAATACTGGCCTCGTTCCCGAAAGGGGCTTGTGAGACTCTGAGGATCCTGGGTAACCAGCCATCGCAGAGCCAGACAGGCACAGAGCGATGACAAGCCAGCCTGTTTGTGAATGAGGGCGCCGAGAGGCGCCCTTTGTCGTTGTGCGCCAGGCATGGCGCGTTTGATCGTTCCCACGCTCTGCGTGGGAATGCCTCATTGGACGCTCTGCGTCCGCTCCGGATTGTGACGCGCAGCGTCACGGGCTGCATTCCCACGCGGAGCGATGGGAACGATCAACAAAACGCAGTTACTGCCAGCGGCTGAAGATCAGCGAGGTGTTGACACCGCCAAAGGCAAAGTTGTTGTTCATCACGTACTGGTTGCTCATCTGCCGGAACTCGCCGCGCAGGTAATCCAGCGCGCCGCATCGCGGGTCGATGTCATCGAGGTTGAGGGTGTGCACGTACAGGTCGCGGTTCATCATCTCGATGCTGAACCACGACTCCAGCGCCCCACAGGCGCCGAGGGTGTGACCCAGGAAGCTTTTCTGCGAACTGATGGGCATGTGGCTGCCGAACAGGCTGCTGGTGGCCAGGGTTTCGGCGATGTCGCCCTGCTCGGTGGCGGTGCCGTGACCGTTCACGTAGCCGATGTCGGATGGCGCAAGCCCGGCATCTTCCAGCGCCAGCTCCATGGCCCGGCGCATTGTGGTTTGCTCGGGACGCGTGGCGTGCAGGCCGTCGGCGTTGCAACCGAAACCGACGATCTCTGCGTGTATGTGTGCACCGCGAGCCAAGGCGTGTTCCAGTTCTTCGAGCACCAGCATGCCGCCACCTTCACCGATCACCAGGCCATCGCGGCCGCTGTCATAAGGACGCGGGCTGGTGTGTGGCGCATCGTTTTTCAGGCTGGTGGCGTAGAGTGCGTCGAAGACCATGGCTTCGGTCGGGCACAGCTCTTCGGCGCCTCCAGCGAGCATCAGCGGCAAACGTCCGAATTTGATCGATTCATAGGCATAACCGATGCCCTGGCTGCCGCTGGTACAGGCGCTGGACGTGGGGATCAACCGGCCGGTGAGGCCGAAGAAGATGCTGATATTAGCCGCCGTGGTGTGGGGCATCATGCGCACGTAGGAGTTGGCGTTGAGGCCCTCTGCCATCGAGTTCAGCAGCATCTTGCTGAATGCTTTGATCTCGTCGGTGCTGCCGGTGGACGAGCCACAGGACACGCCCATGCGGCCGTCCTTGATCGAAGCATCGCCCAGCAGCCCGGCATCGGCCAGGGCTTGCTCTGCCGCGGCGACCGCCAGACGCGAAACCCGGCCCATGCTGCGCAATTGCTTGCGAGTCCAATGGGCAGGCACCTTGAAGTCATCGATCGGCCCGGCCAGTCGGGTGTTCAATTCAATAAAGCGATCCCACTCATCCATGCGCCGAATGCCGCTGCGGTTGGCGCGGAAGTTGGCGGCGATGGTTTCCCAATCTCTGCCCAATGAGGTGATGCCGGCCATGCCGGTGACGACGACGCGCTTCATCAGCACAGGCCTCCATTGACGGCCAGAACCTGCCGGGTGATATAAGCCGCTTCCGCAGACATCAGGAAATTCACCGCGCCGGCAACTTCTTCAGGCGTACCCATGCGTTGCGCGGGGATCATTTTCATCAGCTCTTCGACCGGTACGTTTTCGTCGAGCATGGCCGTGTCGATCAAACCCGGTGCCACACAGTTGACGGTGATCTTGCGCTTGCCCAGTTCGATGGCCAAAGCCTTGGCGGCACCGATCAAGCCTGCCTTGGATGCGCTGTAATTGACCTGCCCGCGATTGCCGATTAGCCCGGAAACGGAGGTAATGCAGACAATCCGCCCGGCGGCGCGACGACGAATCATCGGCATCATCAGCGGATGCAGCACGTTGTAGAAACCGTCGAGGTTGGTGCGCATCACCACGTCCCAGTCTTCCTCGGTCAGCGCCGGGAAGGCGCCGTCGCGGGTCAGTCCGGCGTTGAGCACTACTCCATAATAGGCGCCATGGGCTTCGACGTCGGCCTCAAGAATCGCTTTGCAGGTGGCGCGCTCGGACACGTCGAATTGCAGGATACGTGCATTGCGCCCCAGTGCCTGGACTTCGGCCTGCACCGCTTCGGCGTCGCTGAGGCCGCTGCGGCAATGCAGCACCAGATCATGGCCAGCCTGGGCCAGACGTAAAGCAATGGCGCGGCCGATACCACGGCTGGAGCCGGTGACCAGTACGGATTCAGTCATGACTGGACTCCCGAGATTCGTGAAGATAGTGAGCCGGCTTAGGCGGGCAGAACACATTCAGGCGCGCCGAGGCATGGATACCGGGTGCATTGATGTGGCATTCGAATACGCCCATGCCGTTGTCGTCCTCCAGTGTACGCAAGGCGTGGATGGTCAGTTCGGTGCCGACAGGGAAGCGTTCCACATTGCATTCAAATTTACGCGTACCGAGCAGAAATCCAAGCTCGACGGCGTTGCCTTGCAGGCGCGCGCGACAACCGGCATAGGCGGCGACGCTCTGGGCCATCAGCTCGACGCCGACCCAGGCTGGCAGGCTGGCGTCTGTCTGGTTGAACAAACCACCGGGTTTGACGGTAAGGCGGGTGTGGATTTGCTCTTCATCGAACGACAGGACTTGATCGATCAGAATCATGTCGCCAGCGTGGGGAATCAGTTCGGCGAGCGGCCAGTCAATCATGGGGCGTCTCCGATAATCAGGCTGACGTTATTGCCACCGAAGGCAAAGGAGTTGCTCATCAGGTAGCGCGGTGTGGTCTGGTCGAGGCGATCGGCGGTCGTCACCCAGCTCAGCGCCGGCAATTCGGGATCGGCCTGGCCGTCCCAGACGTGCGGCGGCAAGGCGTGCCTGGTGTTGTCGGCGGACAGGCTCAACCAGCAGAAGGCAGCCTCCAGCGCCCCGGCCGCGCCGAGGGTGTGGCCGCTCATGGGTTTGGTCGAGGAGCAGCGCACGCCGCCCGGGAACAGCGCCGCGACCGCCAGGCTTTCCATGGCGTCGTTATGCTGCGTCGCCGTGCCGTGCAGGTTCAGGTAACCGATTTGCTCGGGCTGCAAGCGTGCGTTGCTCAAGGCTTTACCCATGGCTTGCAGGGCGCCCAGACCGCTCGGTTCGGGCGCGGAAATATGGTGCGCATCTGAACTGGCACCGCCGCCAAGCAACGCAATGGGCTGGCTGTCGCCGGCGCTTTTACTCATCAGGAACAGCACTGCCGCTTCGCCAATATTGATGCCGTTGCGATTGACTGAAAACGGATTGCAGCGTTGCCCGGATACGGCTTCCAGCGCCGAGAAACCGTTGAGCGTCAGCTTGCACAAACTGTCGGCACCGCCGCATAGCACCGCGTCGCACAGGCCCAGGTCCAATAGCCGTTGAGCGCTCATCAAGGCGCGGGCGCTGGAAGTGCAGGCGGTGGAAATCACATAGGCCGGGCCGCTCAGTTGCAGCCAGTCCGCGAGGAAGCTCGCCGGGGAGCTGAGTTCCTGTTGCTGATAGTCGTAGTCGGCGGGGAACTGCCGGTCGCGTACGTAGCTGGCGATAGCGCGACTGCCCTCTTCGATGCCCGAGGTGCTGGTGCCCAGGACGATGCCGATGCGACCACGGCCATAGGTCTGAATCGCCTGGTCGATGTCATCACGGATTTGCAGCGCGGCTTCCAGCAACAACCGGTTATTGCGGCTGCTTAGCTGGTTCAGTTCGGCGGGAATACTTGCCAGCTCGCCCTGTACCGCCGCCACGGGCAACGCACGATCAGGCACCCAGCCAGCTTCGACACGCATGCCCGAGCAGTCACCGGCAAACAGGTTACGGGCGACTTCGTGCTTGTTGCGGCCTAAACCGCAGATCAGCCCGAGGGCATTCAAATAAGCCGTCATGGCGCAGTCTCGGCGGTCAGCGGGGTGATGTGATAGTGCAGGCTTTGAGGCAGGTTCAGCTTAAAGTCCAAAGGCTGTTGATAGCGAATGTTCCAACGTGGGCCGAGGGAGCGCTGCGAACCTTGTTGCTGCGCCGTTGGATAGTTGCCCAGCAGTTCGCCCGCAGGCGTCAAGGCAAACAACAGCGCGGCAAACAGCTCGCGGGCTTCGGGGTTGGGGGGCAGCAAGCCGTCGGCCTGCCAGGTGCCGTCAATCAGCCGCTGACGGGCCAGCGGGATCCCCAGCGGGTCGATCAGCGACCAGCGCAGGCTTTGCCCTTCACGCTGAATCACCAGCAGCCAGTCCTGGCGTTGCTCGGCTTGCTGGCGTTCGATGTGCAATTGCAGCGGCAATGGCAGGTTCGGGTTTCTCTCGGGCAGCGGCGCCTGGCTGGCGCAGGCGCTCAGCAACAGGACACAGCTCAAGAGCAGGGGGCGAATCATCAGACCTTACCTTCAAGGGGTTTGCGCGCGACCACGTTGACCAGTGTTTCTTCCCGTTGGCCGAAGGGTTTTGGACGGCGCAGGCCAAGGAGTTCCAGCAGGCCGAAATCCTTTGAACGGCTCCACCACAGATAAGGGTAAGACACGTTTTGCGCGCTGAATTCAAAACCTTGATCGCGGATCATCTGCAGGTACTGTTGGGCGCTCTTCTGTACATGCATCGGATGGCGGAACAACCAGCGGATCACCCAGGTGTCAATGTAGGCTTCGGTGGACTCGGCGAACAGCAGATAGCCGCCAGGCTTGAGCACCCGATAGAACTGGGCGAGGGCTTGTTCCTGTTCCACCAAGTGGTGAAAGGTCTGGTGGCAAAACAGCAGATCGACGCTGGCGTCCGGCACCGCGAGGGTCGCGCAGTCACTGCCGATCAGCTCGACGTTGATGTTCTGGCGACGGGCCTCTTGCGCGCTCACGGTCAGGCTGTGGGGGTCGGCATCCAGTCCGATCAGACGTTGTGGAGCGAACACCTGACACAGGTACTGGAATGACTTGCCCTGGCCGCAACCGGCATCCAGCAGCACCGGATTGCTCGGCAACTCATCGCTGAACAGTTTGCGCAGATCGTTGATTGCCACCCGCAGCACGCGGTATTGCCAGGTGTGGCTGCGCAGGAACCAGAGGCCGAAACGGGTTTCTTCGACGTAGTTGTCGCTGAAGTATTGACGGGTCATGTTATGTCACTCGCGCAGATTTCAGACAGCATCCGCAGTCGGCGTTTGGGTTCGCTGACGAACGGGTTGCGTTCATCCCACGCATAGCCCGCGAGGATCGAACTGATCATGCGGCGAATCTCCGACGAGCTGCCGGGGTGGAAAATCACATCCTGGAAGGTCCCGGCGTACCAGCCTTCGACGTAGCAGCGGAAAGTATCCACGCCACGCTTCAAGGGTCGCGCAAACTCACTCTGCCAGTCGACATTTTCACCCTGCAATTGGCGATGCAGCAACCCGGCGGCCATGCTCGCCGAACGCATGGCGATGGTTACGCCGGAGGAGAACACCGGGTCGAGGAACTCCGCTGCGTTGCCGAGCAAGGCGAAGCCCGGCCCGTGCAGGGCTTTGACGTTGGCCGAATAGCCGCCGATGGTCCTGGCATCGGTGTCCCACACCGCGTTCTGCAGCACGCTTTGCAGGCTTGGGGTTTGAGCGATAAAGCCGCGCAGGCACGCATCCAGATCGCTGGAGCCGCTTTCAAAATGCTCCTTTGCCGCGACCACGCCCACCGAGCAGCGACCGTTGCTGAACGGGATGGTCCAGAACCATATATCGCGATGGATCGGGTGGGTGGTGACAAGGATTTTCTCGCGTTCGAAACGCGGGCTGTCGATATGGTCTTCAACGTGAGTGAACAGCGCCTGACGCACCGGAAAATTCGACGGTGCTTCCAGGTCCAGCAAGCGCGACAACACACGACCGTATCCGCTGGCATCGAGCACGAAGTCCGCCTCGACGCGGTACTCGCTGCCGTCTTCGCGACGAGCGCTCAACTGCGGTTTGGGCAGGTTGAAGTCGACATCGATGATCTCTTCGCCGTAGCGGATGTCCACGCCCTGCAACTCGGCCTGATCGGCCAGCAGCTTGTCGAAATCGGCGCGCTGGACCTGAAAGGTGGTTGGCTTGCCGTTGCTGAAGGTGTCGCCGAAATCGAAGACGCTGTAGCGCTCGCCCCAGGCGAAGGCTGCACCGTTCTTCATCTGAAAACCGGCGGCCTTCACGGCGTCAAGCATGCCGGCTTCTTCGACGAAATCCAGGCAATGGGACAACAGACTTTCGCCGATGGAAAATCGTGGAAAGTGCTGACGCTCGATAATCAACACATCGTGGCCTTTACGCTTGAGTAGCGCGGCCGCGATCGCACCGGATGGGCCGGCTCCAATCACCACAACCTGGCGACGTTCCATTTCAACTGTTGGCACTGGGGCTCCTTGCCGAAACGGCGGCGTGTGAAGGAATGCGGCGGATACCGGCAAGTGCCGGTAGCAACGTTGCGATCAAGCCCATCAGCATCAGCGCGAAGTACAGTGCCGGGCTGATCAGCTGTTGTTGCAGCAGCAGGTTGAGAAAGACGATTTCGCTCAACCCGCGAATATTCAGCAGCAAGCTTTCCCGCCAGCGACTGGCGCCGGCAAAGGAGGAGCCGGCCCAGCCCAGACCGAGCCAATTGCCCAGCAGCTTGCTGAGGATCGGCAGGACCAGCAATGCACCAAGCTGAACCCGGCTGAGGCTATCCATGGCGCTGTGTACGTTGATCTGGACAATGCCGAAAGTCAGGATCAGCGGAATCGCGATATGGGTCTGTATACGACTCATCCAGGCAGCCTTTAACGGCAGCACCAGTGGCAGCTTGAGGACGGCCATGCACAACAGATAGCCGATGCCGAAAATCAGCGCGTTGAGCTTGTAGTGTTCGGCGACCACCAACAGCCCGAAGAAGCCCAGGCTGTGGAGCATTGGCTGACGCATACCCAATACACGCAACAATATCGGCAGGCAGGCGCCGGCCAGCGGCAGCAGTAAGCTACTGAGGTGCAAGCTGCCTTGGGCAATGGCGAACAGGCTCCAGCAAGTCAGGTCGATCAGGATCGCGGTTTGCACCAGCCGGCGGGTTGCCGCCGGCGGATAGTCAATGTGTCGCAGGTACAGATAGAGCACCGGAATCGCAGTGATAGCGAACAGCAAGCCCACCGCCAGTGAGCTCAGCCACGGCTGGCTCGGCAACATCCAGAAGGCAGTGGCAAGTCCGCAGGCAAACGGAATGCAGAAACTCGGCAGGGCGATTTTCAGGCTTTGACGATCCAGCCGCAGGTCGATCACGTCGCTGAGGATATGCCCCAGTAGCAGTGCGAAACTCAGGCTGTAGAGGTTTTTCAACCAGCCCGGCGACACCAGTTCGGCGCCGCTCAGCTGCCAGTGCGGTTCGATCCACAACAGCATCAGCAGCGGCAGGCCGAAAGTCGCCAGCAGCAACTGGCTGACGATCGGGATCAAACCGTAATGACGACCCACACGGGTCGCCACAGCGAACAGCGCCAAGGCCAGCAGCCAGAACAACGCGACCATCATGCTGCCGGCTCTGCGACGGGTGTGGCGTGGGCATGATGCCTGGCCCATGGCGCGAGGATGAAGCTGAAGGCAAGACCCAGGCTCACCGACAAGCCAAAGTTGCTCACCGCCGGCGTGCTGGAAATCGCCAGCAGGCCGAACGACAGCCAGGTGGTCGCTGCCGCCAGCAGGGTGCCGAGCAGGCTTACCGCCGCGCCGCCAATTTGCTCACGCATGAGAATCGCGTAGTCGACACTGATGGCCGTCACCAGCAGCAGGCCGAACAGGCTGAACAATGTCAGCGGCTGCCCCAGCCAACCGAGGCTGGCCAGGCTGCACAGCGCGGCAAGCAGCGGTAGTGCGACGATCCGTAGCGCACCGCCCAAGCCAAACGGCAGGATCAGCAGCAGCACAATCAGGATGCAAGACATCAACTTCAATTCAGCGGCACTGATCTGGGTCGCGGCGAAGACTTTGTTCAGGTCCCCCAGGCGGTCGACTAATTGCACGCCGGGTAAATCCAGCGCCTGAACCCGCAGCAACTGCGCGTTATTCAACCCTTGCAGGCTGACCATCCCGGCCACGCCATCGCTGGTGGCTCCCAGCCACAGCGGGCGCCACGGCTCGGCCAGCGGTCCGCTCAGGGCTGCGTCGATGTCTTGGGTGGGGAGTGTCTGCAACTGCGTCAGTTCGGCTTGCAGGGCGCTGGCCGGTATGCCGAGGTCGAGCAGCGGCTGCCAGAATTGCGGCAGTTTGTTCAGCGCTTCGCGAACCCGTTGTTGTTCGCTGGGTTGGCTGATCAGTTGATTGAGTGACAGGTAGCCCTGGAGTTTTTCCAGGTTGATCAGTTGATCCAGACGCTGGCTCAGGGCGCTCGAACGCTCAAGCAGTTGTTGCTGATCGGCCGCCCGCACCAGGAAGAACTGGCTGGTAGGTTGATAACCGGTTATGCGCGCAATCACCTGAGCTTCGTTCATCAGTTCTGGCGGTGTGCTGATCCATTGGCGGATGTCGTTTCTGGTCGTGAGTTGCCACAGTCCGCCGGCACAGAACAACACCAGCAACCCCAGCAGAACCGGGCTGCGAACCCGACGCAACAAGGCCTGGCGCGCGTTCACCAGCCATTGTGCAACTTGCAGCGGCCACTGCGCCGGGCGCAGATCGGTGCCCTTGAGCATTGCTGGCAGCAAACACACGGCAGACAGATAAGCGCCGAGCAAACCGGCGGCGGAGAACACCGCGATTTGGGTCAACGCCGGGAACGGCGTCCAGGCCAGCGCCAGATAGCCGATGCAACTGGTGGCCAGGCTCAGGGTCAACCCCGACAGCGTCAGGCGCAACGCCGGCCAACTGTGCCACGGCTTCAGACTCCAGCTCTTGGACAGGTAATGCAGCGGGTAATCCACCGCCACGCCGATCAGGCTCGAACCCAACACCAGCGTTATCACATGCATATGGCCGAACAGCGCCACGCAAGCCACGGCGCCAAACAGCATGCCCACCAGCACCGGAACGAAGGCCAGCAGCACGCGAAAGCGGCGGAAGGCTAGCAGCAGCAACAACAGAATGCCGACGGTGGCACCGCCGCCGACCCAGGTGATCTCGCGGGTCGCCTGTTGCTGGCCGTTGGCCGCGTATAGCAGGCCGCTGGCGGCGAGCAATTGCACGTTGGCCTGTGCTGCTTGTTCGCGACTGTGTTTCAGTAGCTCGGCCACTTGCAGCGGCAAGTGCATGTCGAAAGCGTTGCCCTGAGTGCGGGCTCTGAGCAGCACCCAACTTTTGCCGTCGGCATCGGCGATCAACGCGCCGCTGCCAATATCCAGTTGCACCGCGCCGCGCTGCGGCTGGCTGTTCTGAATACGCCCGGTCAAACCCAGCCAGTCATCCTGGCTCGGCACCAGACTGAATCCGGTAAAGGGGTCGAACAACGCTTGTACGCGTTGTTGGATAAACGCCTGCGGCTGCTCGATCAGCTGTTGCCGATCTGCCGCCGAGAGCATCGCCACTCGCCCTCGCAGCAGCTGCGAGCGCAGCGCCGGCAAGTCGGCTTGCAGATTCCACTGGACCTTCTCGAACAAGCCGCTGGCCTGCCAGCGCTCGCCCAATTGCTGAGCCATGGCGATGGCCTGCTGGCGATCGGTGTGGCCAACCAATACCAGCATTTCGCGGTTCAGCGGCTCTTGCATGCGTTGTTCGGCGCGCAGCTCCAGTGCATCCGGCGCAGTGCCCGGTACCAGTTCCATCAGGTTGGCGGACAGCGGTGCAGCGCCGCGCCATTGCCAGCCGGCCAGGACCAATACGGCCACCAGCAGGATCAGGAACAGTCGGGGCAACCAGCGTTCACTCGGCAAAGTCATGTTGCTCCGCCTCGCTCAGAGGTATGAAGCGGGTGGTGTCCTGCATGCGCAATACGGTGCTGTCGCCCTGGGTTTCCAGCAACTCGATACGTTGCACCAGCGTGCCGCCGTCGATGTTGATCCGGGTGAAGACTTGCTTGAGCAGCATGGAGCGCGGCGTCAACGTCAACTTCCATTGCTGGGCGTCGCCTTGCAGTTGCAAGTCGAAGTCCCGTTGCAGGCCACTGCTGTCGCCCTGCAGTACGGCGAGGAAGATACGGTTCTGCTCGGCGCCGGCGCTCTTGTTCGGCAGCATTTGCCAGCCGTTGTCATTGCGCCGGGCAATGCCTTTGGCGCTGATGCGATAGTCCTGTTGCAGCGGAGTCTTGAGCAGCCAGAGCAAACCGTGATCCTTGGCCAGGACGAAAGTGCCTTTGCTGGTCAGCGGCTGCGGCAGGGCACGCAGGTGTTTTTCCTGAATGAAGCTGCCGTGGATAACCTCGGGCCTGGCCAGCTGATCGCTGAGTTGTTGCAGGTCAAAGGCGAAGGCCTGCGATGACAGGCCAAGCATTAGCAGCAAACTCACCCACTTCCCGTAGCAGCTGCCGCCAGGCTGCGTTCGGCCGCGAAGCGGTCGTAAAACCTGAGTCCCGGATTGCGACTGCTGCGCCGCCGAACGCAGGCTTCGCCAGCTGCTACGCAGGCGCGTGTACCCAAACAGGCTCATGGCAGCACCTTTTCAACCGCATCGACAAACACTCGCGGCGATGCCAGCTGCATTTCGCTGCTGGCCATGTCCACTGCAACCTGCACGGAGCTGGCGCGGGTCAGACGTTCGGCGCTTTCGAGGTCGCTGATCAGGTAGTTGATCTTCAGGCGGTTTTCCCACTCCACGAGGCTGGCGCGCACGTTGAGCTTCTGGCCGAATATGGCGCCGCGCACGTAGCGCAGTTGCAGGTCGATCACCGGCCACGCGTAGCCGGACTCTTTCATTTGCGTGTAGTTGTGGCCGATTTTGTCCAGCAGGGCGCAGCGGGCAACTTCCAGGTATTTGACGTAATGGCCGTGCCAGACCACGTCCATCGTGTCGATGTCGAAGAACGGTACGAGGATTTGCGTATCGACGTGAATCACTCCCTTGCTACGCATGCAGCCTCCAGTGTTGTTCGGCGATACGTTGCAGGCACAGACGCAGTTCGGCTTCCAGCGCGCGGTCCTCGATAACCGGCGGGAAGTCCTTCGCCAGATCGATGTGCATCTGGGCCAGAGCCGGCGGCAATGGTCGCGCATCTTCAGCCTGGCTGCGCAGCCAGACGCCTTGATTGGCGGCCAGCAGGGTGGCGGCGGCGACTTGTTCGGTCAGCTCCAGTACACGGATCGCGTCGCGGGCGGCGATGGTGCCCATGCTGACTTTGTCCTGGTTATGGCATTCGGTGGAGCGCGAGAACACGCTGGCCGGCATGGTGTTTTTCAGCGCTTCGGCAGTCCAGGCGCTGCTGCCGATCTGCACCGCTTTGAAGCCGTGATTGAGCATCGCCCGCTCGGCGCTGGCGCCGGACAGGTTACTCGGTAAGCCGTGGTTGTAACGCACGTCCACCAGCAGCGCGAGTTGTCGGTCCAGCAGGTCGGCGACATTGGCCACCAGGGTTTTCAGACTGTCCATGGCGAAGGCGATATGCCCACCGTAGAAATGCCCACCATGCAGCACACGTTCGGCTTCAGCGTCGATGATCGGATTGTCATTGGCGCTGTTGAGCTCGATTTCAATGAACGAGCGCAGCCAGTTCAGGCTGTCGGCCAACACACCGAGCACGTGGGGTGCGCAGCGCAGTGAGTAGCGATCTTGCAGGCGATGCAGCGGCGCGGTTGGCGCGTCGATCGCCAGATCCTTGCGCAACCAGGCGGCGACCTGCATTTGCCCCGGGTGCGGTTTGGCGGCGAACAGACGCTCGTCGAAATGCTCCGGATTTCCTTGCAGCGCAACCACGTTCAGCGCGGTGATGCGCGTGGCCAGTTGCAGCAGGTAGTCGGCACGGGCGAAGGCCAGACAGGCGAGGCCGGTCATTACGGCAGTACCGTTCATCAGCGCCAGGGCTTCTTTGGGGCGCAGCACCAACGGGGTCCAGCCGAGTTCGTGGTGTACGTCGGCGGCTTGTCGGCGCGCACCTCGGAACATCACTTCACGCTCGCCGGACAAGGTCGCGGCCACATAAGACAGCGGCGTCAGATCACCGCTGGCGCCCACTGAACCCTCTTCGGGAATCAGCGGCAGAATGTCTTGATCGATGAAGGCTTGCAGACGTTCCAGCAGCTCCACGCGAACCCCGGACACACCGTGGCACAGCGACTGCAGACGTGCCGCCAGCACTGCGCGAGTGGCCTGAGCATCGAGCATTTTGCCCAGGCCGCAGCCGTGGAAGGTGTACAGATGACGGGGCAACGCCTCGACGTGGTGCAACGGCACCGCGACCACGCAGGAATCGCCATAGCCAGTGGTGACGCCGTAGATCACGCCTTCCTTGTCCAGCAAGGAGTCGAGGAACTGCGCGCCCTTGGCAATGCGCTGACGGAACTCAGGGTCGCTTTGCAACTGCGTCGGCACCTGACGGTTGGCCAGGGCCAGCACGTCTTCGATGCGCAAAGGGAGTTCGCCGAAGGTTACCGGCTCAAGCGGATGCATCGTCATCGGTCTTCCAGTAAGGGTAAAAATTGAACCATTGTTGGGGTGCTTCGAGGCAGTAATGCCCCAGGCGTTCGGCGTAGCGTGCAGTCCACCCGGCGATGACTTGCTCGCGGTCGCTGCGTTTCCACAGTATGGCGTCGGCGAAAGGCTCGAGGATTATCCGATAGCGCCCATTGTTCTTGAGACAAAACAACAGATTGACCTGGCACTTGAGCAGCCCGGCCAACAGCCACGGACCTTGCGCAAAGGCCGCCGGATGACCCAGGAAGTCGACTCGCACAGTGCGCCCGCCATGTAATGGGACGCGGTCGCCGGCAATCGCCAGCCACTCGCCGCGATCCAGCCGCTGGTTAAGTTGCAGCATGATCACCGGGTTCAGCTCGCTGACCTGAATCAGCCGCAGATGGGTAGCGCCGGCTTGGCCAAGCAGGCGGTTGAAGCGTTCAGCGTGCTTGGTGTGTACCAGCACGTTCATCGTCACTTTCCCGCCCAATTCGGCCAGAGCGCGACAAACCTCAAGGTTGCCCAGGTGGGCGCCCACCAGCATTTGCCCGCGCTCACCGCGCAACTGGTTGCGTAGCAGCGCCGGGTCGACGATTTCGATTTGCTCGATGCGCAGCTTCCGGTTCCACACGTCGAGCTTGTCGAGCAAGGAGTCGGTGAAGGCCATGAACTGGCCGAACACCCGCCAGTGGGTTGGACGCAATTCGGTGCGTCCACTCCAGTCGGCGAGGCGTTGCTGGTATTGCCACGCGCTTTGCCGGGCGCTGCGACCGAACAGGAAAAAGTACAAAACGATACCGTGCAACACGGGGCTCAACACCCGACGACCCAGCACTTTGACGCTGAACGCGAAGAGCTTCATCAGCCAGAAACTGCCGCGCTCCTTGTGCTCGGCCCAGTGCTCTTTGTGGGGGTTGATGCTCATGCCCGCCACCGTCGCCAAAGGATCATCGGCGCGCGCAACAACATCCCGAAGAACAACCGGGTGTGCATGCTCGTGATCAACGCGTTGTCGTGGAACAGACGGAAATGCGAGATCCCGTCCTGCGGGTAATGGACTTTGGTTTGCAGCCAATGCATCGGCTGATTACGCCAGGCCAGCCGCACGATGATGTCCGAGTCGAAGTCCATGCGTTCGCCGATCTTCACCGAGTTGATGAGGGCCAGCGTCGGCGGCAATGGGTAGACGCGAAAACCGCACATGGAATCGACAATCTGAAACGACAGGGTGTTGATCCAGACGCAGATGTGAGTCAGGTAACGTGCGTATAACCGGACCTTTGGCACACTGGAGTCGTATTGCGGGTATCCGCAAATCAGCGCTTGCGGGTGCGTGCGTGACGCGTCGATGAAGGTCTCGATATCGTGCAGGTCGTGTTGGCCATCGGCGTCCACTTGCAGGGCGTGACTGAAGCCCAGGCGCGAAGCTTCACGAAAGCCGGCCATGACCGCCGCGCCCTTGCCTTGGTTGACGGTGAATTTGACCAGGAAGATCTGGTCGCGCCTGGAGAGTTGCTCCAGCACGGCTGCGCAGGCAGGGCTGCTGGCGTCGTCCACCAACACGCACGGCAGACCGTTGGCGAGCAGGGCCTCGACCACCGCAGGGACAGTGGTTTCGTGGTTGTAGACCGGGATGATGGCGCAGGGGTTATGCATGTGCCGCCTCCAACAGGATCCTGCCGCTGGAGCAGGTCGCGGTGTCGTTGCGATAAGCGAAATACAGCTTGCCGCGCTCACTGTCGAACCGCAGATGCAGCTGAACCTGGTCGCCTGGGCGGACCAGTTGCTGAAACTTCAACACCTCCATCCCCGCGAATTTTCCCGGCAGCGGCAGTAACTGCTGACCCAGGCTCAGCGCCCAATCGATTTGCACCACGCCCGGCAACACCGGCGTTTGCGGGAAATGGCCGCTGAAACAGGCCAGGTCCGGCGGGACTGCCAGTTGCAGGCTCCACTCGCCCTGGGCCTCGACTTGCTCCAGCACTTCCGGCGTTTTCGGGCGCGGGGCCAGTAGCAGCGCTTCGACCTCGGATTGCGGCAGTTTGCCTTGGGCGTTCAGCGGCAGTTGTCGCAACAAGCGCCAACGCCGTGGCAAGGCCAGGGTCTCGCAATGCTGGCGCAGGTGTTGACGCAGCTCCTGGGTCAGGGTGCGTCGACCCTGATTGCGCAGGGCATGCAGGCCTTGTTCGCTCAGCACCAACAGGGCGCCAAGGAACGCGCGGTTTTCCTGAACCACACCGAGACGCGCTTCGGCGACCCATTCGTGGTTGACCAGTGCCTGTTCGAGCATTGGCAGTGAGATACGTTTTTCTTCCAGTTTGACGATCCGGTCCAATCGCCCAAGCAGTTCGAAGCGCCCGTCGGCGGCGATTCGCGCGGCATCAGAGGTCTGCTCGACATGACCTGCGGGCAGGTACGGCGAAGCAATGCGCAGCGCGCCGTCGCTGTCCTGGCTCAGCTGTACATCGGCGAACGGCTGCCAGAGTCTGTCGCCCTGACGCCAGGCAATGCCGCCGGTCTCCGAGCTGCCGAAAATTTCCGTCGGCCATTGCTGCAAGCGTTGCTGCAGGCGTTGCGCGGCCTCGGCGGGCAACGCTCCGCCGGAAGAAAACACTCGTCGCACACTACTCAGCGCCGGCCAGTCAAGGTTATCGCCCATGCGCTTGAGCAATGCCGGGCTGGCGACCCAGGCGAAGGCCGGTTGCTCACGGCTGGCGCGCTGCAGGTCTTCGGGGAACGGCAGTTGTTTACGCACAAACTGGCGTCCGGCACACAGTGGCCAGAGCACACGGAACAGCAAACCGTAAATATGCTGGGTGGCGACGCTGCCAATGATGCAGGCCTGGCCCAGATCGGCGCCCCACAGCCGCTCCAGGGCCTGGACTTCGTTGGCCAGTTGCCGCAGGTTTTTTTCGATGCGCTTGGGCTCGCCGCTGGAGCCGGACGTGCACAGGCTCAGGCGGCATCGGTCCAGATCCAGCCCGGCGGCGGGCAACGGGGCTTGAAGCAGATCGCTGAGTGCTACGTCGTCCGCCTGATCGGTCAGCCACAGGTCGACCTCGTTGGACCAGCGTTGGCGGGTCTGGGCTTGCAGGTCAGCGGGTAACAGCACGCTGACCCCGGCGCGCCAGGCGCCGAGTAAGGCAATCGCCAGTTCACCGGCGTCTTCCAGATACACGGCAATGCGCTGCACACCGTGGGCTTGCAGGCCGGCAGCGAGGCTTAACGCCTGCTCGCATAGCTCAACGTGATTCAATCCAGGGTCAGCCGTGACGGCGCGCCCAGGCTGAGCCTTGAGCAATAAATGCTCAAGTTTTATCCAATTCATGCGCGGCCTCGTACGCGTTGTCGTAATAGCCATTCAATGGCGAACAGCAAACCCATCAACCCGTAGGAGATCAGGCCGGTGTACAACGCCCACCAACTCAGCGGCGCCCAGAGGGTCAGGGCGGCGGCGAGCAAACCGTTACAGAGAAAAAACACACTCCAGGCAATCGTTACCTGGCGGGTATAGCGAATCACCTTGTCCGGTAGTTCCGGCTCGCTCAAGCGCGCCAGACGTTCGACTATCGGCGGTCCGTATTTCAAACTCAGGCCAAACAGCGCCAGCATGAAACTGGTGATCAGCACCGGGTACCAGCGCAGCAACAGCGGGCTATCGAACAGCGCCAGCAACAGACAAAAAACCATTGCAACAACCGCCACCCACAGGCTGCCGGGACGCCGTTTGCCGGTCAGCGCGCGGGCCAGCCACAGGCCACCCAGCAGCAGACCGAACTGCCACGGCGCGAAATGCTCCATGCCGTAATACACCGCGAGGGGGTACAGCAGGCCTGCCAGCAGCAGGCCAAGGCCGATCAAACGGCTCATGCGGCCGGTTGAACCAGACGGAAGACCGCCTCGACCACGTCGCTGACAGTACGCACCGACTTGAACTCTTCGGCGGCGATTTTCTTGCCGGTCTGGCGTTTGATATGGTCAACCAGGTCAACGGCGTCGATGCTGTCGATTTCCAGGTCCTGATACAGATTGGAGTCAAGGCTGATGCGCGCCGGTTCCAGCTCGAAGAGTTCGACCAGGGCATCGCGCAGGGTGTTGAAAATGTCGTCACGAGTTTGCATGGTCCGGTCTCAAGCTGCCTGTTTTGCGGTGACGAACGCCGCAAGGCTCGCCACGTTGGTGAAGTGATTGCGGGTGTCCTTGGCGTCGGCGTCGATCTTGATGCCGTACTTTTTCTGGATTGCCAGGCCGAGTTCGAGGGCGTCTACCGAGTCAAGACCCAGGCCCTCCCCGAAAAGAATCTGCTCGTCGCCGATGTCTTGTGGGCTGATGTCTTCGAGGCCCAGGGCGTCGATGATCAACAGTTTGATTTCAAGGTGAAGGTCGTGCTGCTGATCGCTCATCTTCGGCGAGTTCCTGAATGAAGTAGTGGTGCAGATAATCGTTGAGCTTGCGCGAGGCCTTTGGTGGCGGGCCCTGCGTTGCAAAGGTCTGTGGGTCTATATCGGCGCCGACACGGAAACTGAAGTGTACGCGGCGTGACGGGATGCGATACCAGGGTTCGGCTTTGGTCAGCGTGGTCGGGCTGACCTTGATAATCACCGGGGTCACGATTTTCGCACCGCGCAGGGCGATTGCCGCGGCGCCCCGATGAAAGGCCGGAGGCTGGCCGGGCCGGGTGCGGGTGCCCTCGGGGAAAATAATCAACGTTTGCCCGCTTTGCAGCGCATCCGCGGCGGCATCGAGCATGTCCATGCTGCCATCATTGCTGATGTATTCAGTAGAACGCAGGGGGGCCCGAGTGAAGGGGTTTTGCCAGAGACTTTGCTTGACCACGCAGTTGGCATTGCGCACCAGGCCGATCAGAAACACCACATCGATCAGCGACGGGTGGTTGGCGATGATCATCTGTCCCGGATGGCCGAGTTTTTCCGCGCCTTCGACCTCATAGGTCAAAACCCCGGCGCGGGCCATGAAGCGGATAAAAAACCAGAACAACCAACCAATGGTGCGCCGTGCCCGTTGCCGATGCACCTGAGCATCGCCCGGCAGGCGGTTGAGCAGCGGGAAAACCACCAGCCGCAGACATAGCCCGACCAGGCCGAACAGCGTAAAGCTTGCGGCGGTAGCCAGCAGGCGCCAGTAATAGGCGTCACGTTTTTTAGCGGTTATTGATTGCGTTGCCAGTTCCATACACGGTTCTTCCAGGCATGTTGGCAGGTGGTCTGCTCACTGAGCAGAATACGCAACAGGTTCAGGGCATGGGGCCAGTCGGCTTTGGTCGATTTGCCGGTGGCGCTGGTCAGTGACAGTTGCCAGTCATTGCCCGGGGTCAGCAACAGGCCAACGGCGTACGGGAAGGGTACGTCATCAATCCAGGTGGCATAGGCCTCGGGCGGCTGCTCTTCGGTGATCACCAGCAACACTGCCGGTGCGCCTTCGTTGAGCAGCGCGGCGGCCTCCAGCATGCCGTGTTCCAGTCCATCGCCAGTGGCGGTGAGAGCGGTCATTTCACTGGTTTCGCCGCGCATGATCGACCACAGGCCAATCACCGCGTTGTGTACCGAGAGGCTGAACTGGGTCGGCGACAACGGCTGGTCGGTCGCCAGATCGATGAGAATGTCGAGGGTCCGCTGGGCTTCGCCATGGCGAGAAATAAAGACCAACGGTAGCTGTTCACGGCCCTCGGCCAATGGCCAGCCAACACTGAAAGCCATCCGCGCCAGACGACTGAGGCGCCGGCGCTGCATCGCGGGGAGAAATGAGACGTCGGGTGCGGCATCGCTGCTGTCGCGCACGACCGGTTGTCGACTCCAGGACCGCCAGTCGCCCACGCTTTCGAGCCCAGGGGCCCAGGCGCGCCATTGGGCGATGTTGAAGTTGATCTCAGACATTCATTCCGCCCCTGCGGGCTTCCTTGACGCGATGGATCGCTCAGGGCGACCGGCGTTACATGGCGCTATTGCCGAGTGACGCGCATTATCCCGGCACAGCTGGCTTGTAGCAAATGCTGGTTACATTTTGCTCAAGGCAATTGACACACGTTCCAGGAAAAAGTGCCGTTCGGTCATCGGCCGGATATTCGCAGCTGCGCCTGTAGGAGCGAGCTCGCTCGCGATGGACGTTAACGATAACGCGTGTTTCTGAACAAACGCGTCGCCCTTGAGTCCATCGTCGGAACGCCGCCCGGAGCAAGCTCGCTCCTACATCTCCCACCGGCGAGGTAGCTAAGCAGAGGCGTGGGCAACTACACTCGGTCATTCTTTGATACACGGAGGTTTTGACATGCGGCGCGTGGTGTTCAATCAGAAAGGTGGTGTAGGCAAATCAAGCATTGCCTGCAATCTGGCAGCGGTGAGTGCCCATGAAGGCTATCGGACACTGCTGGTGGATCTCGATGCCCAGGCCAACTCCACTCAATACCTTACGGGACTTACCGGCAACGACATCCCCATGGGCATTGCCGACTTCTTCAAGCAGACCCTGTCTTCCGGACCGTTTTCGAAGAAAAACCAGGTAGATATCTACGAAACCCCATTCGACAACCTGCATGTGGTCACCGCCACCGCTGAGCTGGCCGACCTGCAACCCAAGCTTGAGGCAAAACACAAGATCAACAAACTGCGCAAATTGCTGGATGAGTTGGCAGAGGACTACGACCGGATCTACCTGGACACCCCGCCTGCATTGAACTTCTACGCGGTATCGGCATTGATCGCAGCCGACCGCGTGCTGATCCCCTTCGATTGCGACAGCTTCTCGCGCCAGGCGCTCTACGGCCTGCTGGCGGAAATCGAAGAGCTCAAGGATGACCACAACGAAGGCCTGCAAGTGGAAGGCATCGTGGTCAACCAGTTCCAGGCCCGCGCCAGCCTGCCGCAGCAGATGCTCGACGAACTGATCAGCGAAGGCCTGCCGGTGTTGCCGGTGTACCTGGGCAGCTCAGTGCGCATGCGCGAATCCCATCAGGCCAACATGCCGCTGATCCACCTCGACCCACGGCATAAACTGACTCAGCAGTTCGTCGAGCTGCACAACCTGCTGGAAAACGCCTGACGGCCAGCAGTCAGATGCCCTGACTGCGCAACCAGTCCAGTAACTGCTGCAACGGGAAGGCCCCGCTCTGGCGCGCCACTTCCTGGCCATTCTTGAACAGGATCAGGCTGGGAATCGAGCGAATGCCCAACTGCGCTGACAACTGCTGATTGGCCTCACTGTCCAGCTTGGCCAGGCGACACTTGCCCGCCAACTGCCCTGCGGCCTGTTCAAACACTGGCGCAAACGACTTGCACGGCCCGCACCAGTCTGCCCACACATCCACCAGCAACGGCAAGTCGCCTTTGATCTGACTGGCGTAATCGCCCTGTTTCAACTCGAACGGCTTGTGGAGCAATACCTCGGCTTTGCAACGACCGCATTTGGGTTTGTCGTTCAGGCGTTCGGCGGGAATGCGGTTGAGACCGTTACAGTGGGGGCAGGGGATCAGCAGTGGATCGGACATGAGCGGGCTCCGGGAGAATAGGCAATGACGCTTATCTGGAGTCGCAGGCAGGAATTATCAAGGCGCGGGCGGTCAGGGGGGCGCAGGAAACAGACCTGGCCCGGATGCAGAGGTTCTGAACTGTTGAGCGCTGCAAACAACATCGACCAGCAGAGCTGGCCGATGCGGTGCGACGGTCGGCCAGACTAGCCAGCGACCGGACTACGCCAGTCATCGGAACCGGAAGTGCCAGAGACTTCGTGGGTCCAGGTGATTTTGCGGTAAGTGAAGTGCACGTCTTCCAGGTGGGTGAAGTGCGACATGTTCGGATCCTGGCAGTTGTGCATGTAGTCTTTGATGTCGACGATGATCGCGTCTTCCAGTTTGGTGGTGTAGTAGTGCTCCTGGGTGCCGGCAGCGGAAGTGCGGTACCAGTGGATAGTGATCTCGCTCAGGCGCTCGCCCGAAGTCAGCGCAGCCAGCAGCAGCGGCGAAGCCTTGTCGAAGACTTTGGTGATGCATACCGGCTTGTGAACGCGCTGACCAGTGGGTTGGCCGGACTGTGGATCACGCGGGATGATCACTTCGTGGCTGAAGCCCTGAACCATCACCTGGTCTTCGTGGCCTTCCTGATAAGTGTTGCCAACGGAGTCTGCGGTGAACGCGCCAGCGGTGATCAGCCCTTGTTTCTCACCAGTGATGGACATGTACGCGGGTGTAGCCATGGATGCTCTCCTTGCTTGAATAACTGAGGGGGCCCCGGGAGGCGAAAACGCCCGGTGGGCGCCTGACAGTTATCAAGCTCCATGCCACTAAAAAATAATTTATATAAATCAATAAGATAAATATTTTCTGTGATGCTCTTCGAGCTTTATTCAACGATTAACGAAGAAAGTTGCGCAGGAACTTGCGCACCACCGCGCAAATTCCTGCGCAGCGGGTCAAGAGCCTTTTGCTGCAAGGTTCACGAGGAGATATCAACAGAGTTATGCACAGGCTTTTGCGCAAAAAGTTGCGCATCATGGCAGAGCGCCGCTTTGCCTTGCGGTCATATGCGTTCACATATTTGAGGTTGGCTGTTTACGACCTGGATCTAGGCTGGGAACAGCGTTCAATACTTTCAAGTGACTGAGTGAGGAATTCGCTTTGCTCCCATCTGCGTGCTACTTTTGTTGCACTTATCGAGACGTCGATATCAACCTTATTTTGGATCGGAGTCCACTTATGTCCGTGACTTCCAAAATCCGCCGACAAGGCGGTGCTGCGGTGATGACCATCCCGCCGACTTTATTGAAATTGCTGCATCTGGAGGTGGGGGCGCAATTGGAGCTGAATGTAGTCGATGGTGAGTTGATCGCTCGGCCAGTCTTACAGCCAGTGCGCAAGCGCTATACCTTGGCTCAACTGCTAGAGGGTTCCGATGAAATCGCCGAGCTCAACGCTGAAACAGCCTGGGCTCGTGAAGGCGACCCGGTTGGCCGGGAGTTGGGCTGATGGTTCGTCGACAGGCCCCGCAGCGAGGCGATGTTTACTGGATTGATCCGAACCCGGTGGCAGGTCGAGAAATGATGAATCGCCACCGTTTTGTTGTGATAACACCGCGAGAGATCAATGCCTTGGGTGTGAGTATGACTGTTCCGGTGACCAGTGGCGGTAGCTTCAGCCGAAACTCAGGTTTGGCGGTGGTTGTCACCGGGCACGAAACCAATGGCGTCGTGGTGTGTAATCAGGTGCGCAGTTTTGATATCGAACAACGAGTCCGAGAGGGTTCTGCCAAGTTTATCGAACGTCTCGACGATGTGACGATGATGGACATCGTTTCGCGAGTTGTCAGTGCAATTGATCCTCAAGACTGAATCCATTCTCACGACGAACAACTGATCTCCAGATGCTTGCCCCACTCGGGCGGGCGCTCCGCATAGTTTTCCATTCCCGGTTGTTCTTCGAACGGGTTGCTCAGCACTGTATGTAGACGCCGCACCTCGTCGTAATTACCGCTTTCAGCCGCTTCGATAGCTTTTTGCGCCAGATAGTTGCGCAGGATGTAGAGCGGGTTGACCGCGTGCATGCGGCTGCGGCGCTGCTCTTGATCATCGGCACCTTCACGGGCGACGCGGGCTGTATAGCGCTCGGCCCAGGCGTCGAAACCTTTGAGATCGATGAAGTCGTCACGCAGGCGGGCGACGGCCTGTTCGGCGGTCTCATTACCCAGTCGACGGAAGAACAGGTTGTAGTCGATGCCGCTGTTTTGCATCAATTGCAGCAAACCTTCGACGAGCTTCTGATCGTCGTCTTCGGCGCTGGTCAATCCGAGACGGCGGCGCATCAGGTCCAGGTAGTGGGCCTGGTACAGCGGAAAGTACAGGCCAAGGGTTTCGCGCAGGGCCTCGACGCTGATGAACGGCGTCAGGGCTTGCGCCAGCGCGCTGAGGTTCCATTGGCCGATAGGCACCTGATTACTGAAGGAGTAGCGGCCCTGATCATCGGAATGGTTGCAGATGAAGTGGGCGTCGAAGTCATCGAGGAAGGCAAAAGGGCCGAAGTCGAAGGTGATCCCGAGGATCGACATGTTGTCGGTGTTCATCACGCCGTGGCAGAAGCCATAGGCCTGCCATTTGGCGATCAGCTCGGCATTGCGCTCGACGATCTCGCGGAACATCGCCAGGTACGGCTCGGGTTGCTCCAGGCACTCAGGAAAATGCATCGCCAACACATGCTCGCCGAGCTGCTTCTGCTGCTCGGGTTTTTTGGTGTAGTAAAAGTACTCGAAATGCCCAAAGCGCACGTGACTTGGCGCCAGGCGTAGCACCATCGCCCCGCGTTCCTGCTTCTCGCGCCAGACGGGCGTATTTGAGCCAATCACACACAGCGCGCGGGTAGTGGGAATACCCAGGGCATGCAGCGCTTCAGAGGCCAGAAACTCGCGGATCGATGAACGCAGCACCGCCCGACCATCGCCCATGCGCGAATACGGCGTTTGCCCGGCGCCCTTGAGGTGCAGGTCCCAATGCTCGCCGGCGTCGTTGTAGACCTCGCCCAACAGCAGCCCGCGACCGTCTCCCAGTTGTGGGTTGTAGGAGCCGAACTGATGCCCGGAATATACCATCGCCCGTGGCTCGGCTTCGGCCCAGAGCTTGTGGCCGCTGAACAGCTCGGCGAACACCGGCGTCTCGGCTACCGCCGGGTCGAGGTCGAGCAACGCCATGGCTGCCGGGCTGGCGACCACCAGTCGCGGATTGTCGATAGGCTCGGGCAGCACATCGGTTGAGAACGCGTCGCCCAGGCGGGCAAAGCGATTGTCGAAGGTCAGTTCGTCGAGGGCTTTCAACGGCCATCTCCAGCAGAATGTCCAGGTATTCTGCTGGGGATTGGCGCGTGGCGTCCAGTCAGTCGAGACGCGCCGATGGTGGCTCAGGTGAAGTCTTGCCTTTATCGGGAGGCGTGGCGGGTTTGACAGCATCGGTGGCCAGTAATATCTGTTCCTGGCCTGTCAGGTTTTTCAGGTGCACATCCACCTGACGGAAAGCGATGTTGATGTTGTGCTTCTTGAACTCGCTGTTGATGAACCGGTTGATTTCATCGAGTGCCGGGTTACGGTCGCCAAGGTCACGCACATGAATACGCAGTTCGTGATCCAGGGTGCTTTCACCGAAGTTCAGGAAGAACACCGAGGGCGAAGGGTCCTTCAGCACGCGCGGGTTTTCCATGGCGGCTCTGAGCAGCAGGGTTCGCACCAGCTCCAGATCCGAATCATAGCCGACGCCCAGCTTGAGGGTCACCCGGGTCACGGTGTCGGTCAGCGACCAGTTGATCAGTTGCCCGGTGATGAACGTCTTGTTCGGGACAATGATGTCCTTGCGGTCGAAGTCGGTGATGGTGGTGGCACGGATACGGATTTTGCTCACCGTGCCCGACAGGTTGCCGATGGTGATCGTGTCGCCGATCCGGACCGGGCGCTCGAACAGGATCATGATCCCGGAGATGAAGTTGGCGAAGATCTCCTGCATGCCGAAACCCAGACCCACCGAGAGCGCCGCTACCAGCCATTGCAGTTTGTCCCAGCTCACGCCGAGGGTCGACAGGGTCGAAACAAAACCCACACCGGCAATCACGTAGGTCAGCAGGGTGGTTGTGGCGTAAGCGCTACCCTGGGCCAGGTCGAGCTTGGACAGCACCAGTACTTCCAGCAAGCCTGGCAGGTTTCGCGCCAGCGCCAGAGTGATGCCGATGATGATCAATGCGCCAAGCATGTCGCCGATGCTGATCGGCACCATGCTCATGTTGGCGCCGGTACCGCTGGTGTATTCGTACAGGGTGATGTTGTCCAGGTACGAGAACACCGTGATCAGGTCCTTCCAGACCCAGTACAGTGCAGCGATGAACCCGCCGAGCAAGGCCAGGCGGATCAGTCGCAGGGACTGTTCGTTGACTTTCTCGATGTCCAGTGTTGGCTCTTCGACGATCGCTTCGCCGTCGCCGGCTTCCTTGGCCGCCTGGCGTTTGGTCAGGGCCCGCTGGTAGGCCAGACGCCGCGCCGCGACGGCCAGGCCGCGCACGAAGGTGGCCTCGATCACCAGCCAGAACATCAGCAGGTACAGGGTGTTGATCAACCGGTCGCTGAGTTTCAGTGCGGTGTAGAAGTAGCCAAAACACACAGCAATGAACAAGGCGATGGGCAGCACGGTAAACAGTATGCCGACGGCTTTGCGAATCAGTGAGGCGCTGTTATGTGTCGGGCTGTTGAGCAGCAGGCGGCTGAGCAACCAGGCCATCAAGGCATAGCAGGTCAGCACCACGGCGATGCCGATAACGTCATCCGCCAGGGATGCCGGTTGCAATTCGGCAACCGCCACCACGGCCACCAGCGCCAGTACGACCAGCCCAAGACGGCGGATCCAGCCGCGAAGGAATTCCACCTGAGGTTTTTCCCAGCGGAAATGCAGTTCCGCCACGCCACCCGGCGCCAGGATCCGGTACGCGGTGTAGAACACCAGCCACGCCTGTGCGATCTGCAGCAGAGCGGCGCCGAGGTTGGCGTTTTGCCCGCGGGCGTCGATCTGCAGTGCGAGGCCGCACAGGGCCAGGGCCAGCGATACCGGCATCGCCAGCAAGATGTTGATCAGAATCGCCTGGGGCGTATGCCACTGGCTGTCGCGTTTGAAATGGCCGATGTCCCGGTGAACCTTGATCAGCCGGGCATAGAGGTACTTGCGTCTCCACAGCAAGGCACCGATCAGTAACGCCAGCGGCAGGAACAGCAGCGGGCGTTGGGTCAGGCCGTCGGCCAGCTCGCTCAGGCTTGAAGCCCATGGCAGCGTGGTGATCTGTTTATCCAGGCGATCAGGCACGGCTCGCATCCATTCGAGGTCCAGTGGCTTGTTGCTGGGAATCCAGAACATCTGTTCGTCAAGGGTCGCGCGCAGATTTTGCGCGGTGCTGAGCAGCTGTTTCTGATTCAGTTGCAGGGTGATGGACTCGTTGAGCACGGCGCTCAGTTCACGGCTCAGCCGTTCCAGCAGATCGGCGCGGGTGATCGCCAGATCGAGCAGGTTCTTGCGCAGCTGTGGTGTGACTTGCTCCGGCGGTTGAGTCGCCAGCAGCGTGTCGACGTAGCTGCTCGGGTTGCCGAGCAGCTCTCGTTGTTGGCTGACTTCGAATTGGTACAAGCGTATGTCGGCGATCTGGTCAGCCAGATTGCGGTCGAGCTTGAGGCGCGGCAGGGCCTGTTTTTGTTTGTAGAGAATCTTGGAAAGCAGCAGGCTGCCCCTGAGCACGTTGATCTGCTCGTCCAGGGCCGCATCGCTCTGGGTCACGCTGTCGAGTTGCTGCTTGGTTTGCAGGTTCTGCTGGGTCACTTCGTTGAGGCGGTCGGTGCTTTTGAGCAGGTAGTCGGACAGTTTCAGGTTGGTCGCGCTTTCGGTGGCGAGCAGACTGCTGCTGCCTGATTTTTGCGCTTCGATCGACTGTTGGGTCACCGTCTCCTGGGACTGGGCCAGGCGCTTCTGGTTGATCAGGGTTTGCAGATCCTGGATTTCCTGCTCCATGCGCGCGGTTTTTTCCATCAGCAAGTCGTGCTGACTGTTGCCCAGGTCTTGCAGTTGGCTGTTGCCGGCCAGTTCCTGACGGCGTAACGGGATCAGCCCGTTGAGCGCGGCCAGTTCGGCGTTGAGTTGATTGCGTTGATCGGCGCTCAGTAGCTTGCTGCCATCCTTGCCGAGTTTCAGGATGCCGTTGATTTGCAGGATGCGCGTCTGGCTGTTGCTGATCTCGGCCTGAGCCCGTTCCGGCCGGGTCTGTGCAGTGATGATCAGGCTGTTGGCGTCGGCCAGGGTTTTCTGCAATTCGCCCTGCTGATTGCTGCGTTCGGTCAACAACTGCTCGAGCTGCGGGACTGGCAGGTTGGCATAACGCTGTGCCGCAGGTACCACCTTGGTGGCCTTGAGACGTACCAGTTCGCGTTGGTTTTCGGCGGTCTGGCGTGGCGCCGTATTCAGTTGCTGCTTGAGGTCGGCCAGTTTCTGCTCGTAATCCTGCAGGTTGACCAGTTGGGTCAACGTCTGCTGCAGAATCGTTTGCAGGGCCTTTTGGTCAGCCTCGGGTAGCTTGCGATCAGCAATCTTGTCCAGGCTATGCTGGACCGACTCACTGGTGGGTAGATCAGCCGCTTGCAGCGCGCCGACGGAAAGGCTGAGCCCAAGCAAGATAATGGCGAAACACGTGCGCAGGGTTGACATAGATACCGGTCGAGCTGGATTGAAAGTGGGCAGTTTAGAGGAAGAGTCCGGGTCCCGGGCGACTTCCTTCGGGGAATCTGACGCCCACTTTGGCAATCTTGTTCCCGTCCATGACGGCAACGGTCCAGATGGTGTTGTTCCACTCCACCTGGTCGCCGACTACCGGCGCACCGCCCACTTTCTGGGTAATGAAGCGGCTCAGTGGCATGTCTGGATCGACCCCTTCGAGTTGCAGTCCGTACAGCGCTGAAACCGCCCCCAGTTGGGCGTCGCCTTCCAGAACGAAGTCACCGAAGAAGCGCAAATCGAGGCCGCGTTGCGGTGCCTGACTGAAGAGTTTTCCGAGCGCCGGCAGGTTGTGTTCATGGCCGATAACGCAGAGCAAATCACCGACTTCGAGCACCGTACTACCCGACGGATGGAGCAGTTGCTGACCGCGAAACAGCGCTGCGATACGTGTGCCTTCGGGCATTTTCAGCTCGCGAAGAGCGGCGCCGATGCACCATTTCTCTGCGCCAAGACGGTACACGAACAGTTCCCACTCACTGGTGACGTGCACTTCGAGGGCGGCCCGGGAGATCGGCGCGGGTTCTGGTGGAACCATCACCTTCAACAGTTTGGCGACCCACGGCAGGCTGGTGCCTTGCACCAGCAGCGATACCAGCACGATGAAGAACGCGAGATTGAAGTACAGCTGGGCGTTAGGCAGGCCGGCCATCAACGGGAACACCGCCAGAATGATCGGGACCGCGCCGCGCAAACCAACCCAAGAGATAAAGGCCTTCTCGCGTCCATGGAAAGCCTTGAACGGTAGCAAGCCGACTATCACCGACAGCGGCCGCGCAAACAGAATCATCCACAGCGCCAGACCGAGGGCGGGTAGGGCAATGGGTAGCAAGTCGTGGGGTGTCACCAGCAGCCCCAGCACCAGGAACATGCCGATTTGCGCCAGCCAGGCCATGCCGTCGAGCATGTGCAGGATGCCGTGGCGGCTGCGTACCGGGCGGTTGCCGATCGCCAGACCGCACAGGTACACCGCGAGGAAGCCGCTGCCGTGCAGGGCGTTGGTCAGGGCGAACACCACCAGACCGCCGGCGATCACCAGAATCGGATACAGGCCGGCGGCCAGGTGGATTCGATTGACCATTTGCAGCATCAGCCAGCCACCGCCCAGACCGATGATGGCGCCGATACCGAACTCACTGATCAGGTGCCCCAGCAGGCTCCAGTGCAGACCGGTTTCGCCGCTGGCGAGCATGTCGATCAGGGTAACGGTGAGAAACACCGCCATCGGGTCGTTGCTGCCAGATTCGATTTCCAGGCTGGCGGTCACCCGTTCGTTCAAGCCTTTGCCGCCCAGCAGCGAGAACACCGCCGCGGCATCGGTGGAGCCGACGATGGCGCCGATCAGCAGGCCCTGGATCAGGTTCAGGTTGAACAGCCAGGCGGCGGCCATGCCGGTCAGCCCGGTGGTGATCAGTACCCCGATCGTGGCCAGCGACAGCGCCGGCCATAGCGCTACGCGGAAACTCGCGACCCGGGTGCGCAACCCGCCGTCGAGCAGGATCACGGCCAGCGCGAGGTTGCCGACCAGATAAGCCGTTGGGTAGTTATCGAAGATGATGCCGCCGCCGTCGACGCCGGCGGTCATGCCCACAGCCAGGATGATCACCAGAATCGGGATGCCGAGGCGGGACGAAAGGGAGCTCACCAGTATGCTCGCACCTACCAGCAACGCGCCGATCAAGAACAGGCTGTTGATGGTCGTCGCATTCAAAGGCAGTACTCCAGAAGCAGGCAGGCGGGCGCAAACTGACCATGCAGTCTGCGTGCCACGATTCTAACCTGTTGAAATGTGATGCTGTCAAAAAAGCTTTTGACGCGAGACGACGATCGATCCCACGCTCTGCGTGGGTGCGATCGCCTACTCAGAGGCTAAACCGCCCAACCATGTTGTTCAGGTCCAGTGCCAGGCGCGACAGCTCATTGCTCGCAGCACTGGTCTGATTGGCACCGGTGGCTGATTGCACAGACAAGTCGCGAATGTTCACCAGGTTGCGGTCGACTTCACGGGCGACCTGCGCCTGTTCTTCGGCGGCACTGGCGATGACCAGGTTACGTTCGTTGATCTCGGCGATGGCGCTGTTGATGGTGTCCAGCGACAGGCCGGCGCCCTTGGCGATGTTTAGCGTCGATTCGGCGCGCTCGGTACTGTTGCGCATCGAATTGACGGCGTGTTCGGTACCGCTCTGGATGCTGCCGATCATGCGTTCGATTTCGCTGGTGGACTGCTGGGTGCGGTGCGCCAGGGCACGAACTTCATCCGCCACTACGGCAAAACCACGACCGGCCTCACCGGCGCGTGCGGCTTCAATCGCGGCGTTCAGCGCAAGCAAATTGGTCTGGTCGGCGAGGCCGCGAATTACGTCCAGCACTTTGCCGATGTCCCGCGATTCTTCCGCCAGGTTACCGATCAGGTTGGCAGTGCTCTGCACGTCGGCGCTCATGCGTTCGATGGCGCTGACAGTTTCCTGCACCAGATCACGGCCGTCACCGGCAGAGGTGGTGGCGTTTTGCGAGGCTTCGGAAGTGCTCACCGCATTACGCGCAACTTCTTCCACGGCGCTGGTCATTTCATTGACGGCGGTGGCGGCCTGTTCGATTTCATTGTTCTGCTGGGTCAGGCCACGGGCGCTTTCGTCGGTGACGCTGTTCAGCTCTTCTGCCGCTGAGGCAAGTTGTGTGGCCGAACCGGAAATCCGTTGCAGGGTGTCACGCAGTTTTTCCTGCATTTTCGACATGGCCAGCAACAGGCGACCCGCTTCGTCGCTGCCGTCGACCTTGATGGGGCGGGTCAGGTTGCCTTCGGCGATTTCTTCGGCGGCGGTCAGGGCCTTGGCAATCGGTTGGGTGATGCTGTTGGTCAGTAACCAGGCAAACAGCAAGGTCAAGCCGGTAGCGATGACCAGCAATGTCACCACCAGATTGAAGGCGGAGGAGTATTGATCGGTGGCCTGCTGATTGGTGTTGACGGTCTGTTGGGTGTTGATTTCGAGCAGGCGGTTTAGCACGGTGTTAATCGCTTCGGAGTTGGTCAGCAATTCGGTGTTCAGCAACGTGCGCAGTTCGTCGACCTGGTTATTACGCGAAAGCGTCTTCATCCGGTCTTCAATCTGGCGGTATTGCCCCAGCAACTGCATGTACTGGTCGTAGGCCGCGCGTTCCTGCGGGCTGCTGATGAGCTTTTCATAGACGGATTGGGCGACACGGATCTGCTGGTTACGGGTGTCGAGCAACTCCATGGTCTTTTGCTGGATATCCGGTTCGCGGTTGACCAGCAAACGATAGGACAGCACTCGCTGACGCAGGCTCAGTTGGGTGAACTCGTCGAGGCTTTTGATGCTCGGCATATTGTTGAGAGTGATGTCTTCAGCGGCTGCGCGGATCTTGCTCATCTGGTTCAAGGCGAACACCCCCAGAATCAACATCAGACTGCCGATCAAGGCAAAGCCGAGGAACGCTCGCGGAGCGATATTCAAATTACGAAGGGACATGGTGTTTACCGAATAAAGCGCATTCGCGCGAGGTGCCAAGACTGGATATCTGTGACTTATCGGTCATAAGACTAAAGTCTTGAGCGCCTGCGTATTTTTGCCGCAGGCGAGGCGCTATTACGAAACGCCAGGAACCAGATGGATGAATCGCAGTCTTTAAAGCTCGCAAGCAAGGTCGTCGCCAGGAAAATCAAGGCGTCCGGCCCGGATAACCCTGGCATCCGTGATGACTTTTCTTTATCGTACGCGCCCTTTGAAAATGCCTGAGAAATCAAAATGTTGGAAGCATCCCTAAGCCAATTGGAACAACTGGTCAGCGAACTGGTACAACAGAACCAGGAGCTGCTCGGCACGAACAAAAAACTCAGTGCGGAACTGGCCCAGGCCAAGGATGAAAACGAAAGTCTGCAACTGAGCCTGATGGAGCAGGAAGAAAAGCAGGGCGCCACCGTGGCACGCATTCAAGCCCTGGTTGAGCGCGTCAGCGCGGGTCCTGTCAACGCATGAGAAACGGCGCCGACGGGATAAAAGTCATCTCGATTCTCGGGGAGGACTATTCAATCAAGGCTCCGGCCGGGGAAGAGCAGACCCTGCTGGACGCTGCTTTAATGCTGAAGGCCGCTTTGGCCAGCACCAAGAAAAAATACCCGACTCTGATTGGAGACAAATTGCTGGTGCTGGCGGCGATGAATCTGTGCTCGCAGCAGATCGACATGCAGAAACGGCACAAGCAGGAACTCGACCGTTACCAAGAGCAAGTCAGCGCCACGGTTGAAGTGATTTCACGGACGATCGGCCAGGCCTGATCGGGTTGAGCACAACCAAGGAATAAACTGTCGGACAAACTGTTTTGTGGTTTGTATACAATCGGCATGGCTGTTGCAGTGTTTCAGCCTCTTATTCTTTGGGGGTGCTCCATGCAGTTCTGGCGACGCAGTATTCAATGGCAGTTGATCCTGAGTATGGGCACCGCCCTGCTGGTCAGTATTCTGATCGTGGTTGGCATTTATACCCTGGTGGTCAACCGCCTGGCCCAGAGCTATCTGGTGGAGAAGGCGCTGCCCTCCAGCATCGAAGCGATGCGCAACGACATCGAACGGCTTCTGGTCCAGCCACTGACCGCGGCCAAAGACATCGCCAGCAACAGCATGGTGCGCGAATGGCTGGCCGGGGGCGAAAACGGAGCCCGGACCAACAGCTTCGTCAGCTATCTGGAAGGTATTCGCGCCGAGCACAAAGCCTTTACTG
Organism: Pseudomonas sp. GW821-FHT07G10; assembly: GCF_059418545.1. Taxonomy (NCBI): domain Bacteria; kingdom Pseudomonadati; phylum Pseudomonadota; class Gammaproteobacteria; order Pseudomonadales; family Pseudomonadaceae; genus Pseudomonas; species Pseudomonas sp. GW821-FHT07G10. The sequence goes on from NZ_JBWKQB010000001.1 coordinate 294,855, forward strand.
CGCTGATCGCGGGTTCTGCTTCAGGCCACTACTACACCGAAAAAGGTCTTGATCGGACCCTGAGCCGATCCAGTCCGACCGATGCCTGGTTCTATGCCTTTCTGGACAGCAATCAGCCGCGCACCCTGAATATCGACAATGACACCCGCACCGGTGAACTGGCGCTGTTTATCGACCTCAAGGTCGAGACGGCCGGCAAAGTCGTGGGCGTCGCCGGGCTGGGCCTGAGCATGCGCGAGCTCTCTGAATTGATTCACAACTTTAGCTTCGGTGAGCGCGGCAAGGTCTATCTGGTGCGTTCCGACGGTTTGATTCAGGTGCATCCAGAAGCGCAATTCAGCGGAAAACGTCAGTTGGCCGAGCAGATCGGCAGCCCGGCGGCACAGGCGGTGATGGGGCATCAAGGGCTGACCAGCAGCGTTTTTATCCGTGATGGTGAAGACTTCCTGGCCTTGAGCCTGCCTCTGCGGGACTTGGGCTGGACCCTGGTGGCCGAAGTGCCGCAATCGCAGATCTACGCCCAGGCCAGACAGGCGATGTGGATGACCAGCGCCATTGGCTTGTGTGTGGCCCTGGTCTGCCTGTTATTGGTGGTGTTGCTGGCCCGCGGGCTGGTGCGCCCGATCCGTCAGGTAACAGCGGCATTGGTGGCGATTGGTAGCGGTGGTGGCGATTTGACTCACAGGTTAGATTCCTCTCGAGCCGATGAGCTGGGTGATCTGGCGCGCGGCTTCAATCGTTTTCTCGACAGTCAGCGCGAAATGATCGGTGAAGTGCTGGCCACCAGTGAGCGACTGCGCACAGCGGTCGGGGAGGTCGCGCTGGTGGTGGACAACACCGCCGAACGCTCCGGTCGGCAGCAGGAAATGACCGATATGGTTGCTACCGCCGTGCATGAGATGGGCCTGACCGTGCAGGAAATTGCGCAAAACGCTGGTAATGCCGCGGTCGCCTCGCAAACCGCTCGCGATGAAGCCTTGCAGGCACGGGAAGTGGTCGGTGGTTCGATCCGCCATATCGAAAGCATGTCTGATGAGATCGGGATCGCCGCCGGTGCGGTGGGCGAGTTGGCGACGCAGGTGGCGTCCATCGATCAGGTGTTGGCGGTCATTCGCGGGATCTCCGAGCAGACCAATCTACTGGCCTTGAACGCAGCGATTGAAGCAGCGCGAGCAGGGGATATGGGGCGCGGGTTTGCGGTGGTCGCCGATGAAGTGCGGACTCTGGCGCGTAGAACCCAGTCGTCCACCGACGAAATCCGGCAGATGATTCAACGCCTCAAACAGGGCGCGGAAAATGCGGTGTCGTCGATGCATTCCGGGCAAGCGGCGACGGGGACTGGCGTCGAATCCAGCCAGCGCACCGGGGCCTCGCTGACGGCGATTACCGGCCAGGTGGAGCGCATCAGCGACATGAACCACCAAGTGGCGACCGCCACCGAAGAGCAGTCGGCGGTGACCGAAGAGATCAACCGCAACGTGCAAGGTATCTCGGATCTGGCCCGCGCCACGGCAAGTGAAGTGCGTGCATGTCGCGAGGATTGCCAGACACTGCAGCGCCTGGCCGATGACCTGGCGCGGCAGATGGGCGGGTTTCGGTTACGGTAGTTGATCGTTCCCACGCTCTGGACTGCACCCCAAAGGTTAGACATAACCGATGGGGTGCAGTCCAGAGCGTGGGAACGCCTCCCCGGACACTCCGCGTCCAGCTCCATGGCTGTGACGCATAGCGTCACTGGCTGCATTCCCACGCAGAGCGTGGGAGCGATCGGGCGCCTGCTTAGAACCACTCATCCCGCATCGTCAGGCACGTATCATCCCGCGCGTCAAGAATGGCTAGTTCATGATGGCAGCCCGGTACTTCCCAGGTCAGGAAGTACCGCGCAGCCTGCAGCTTGCCTTTATAGAAGCTGATATCCGTCGCATTGCCCTGAGCCAATCCTTGCTCCGCGCGGATCGCCTGTTCCAGCCAGCGCCAGCCGATCACGGTGTGGCCGAAGGCTTTGAGGTACAGCGCCGAGTTGGCCAGGCTGCTGTTGACCTTGCCTTGGCCCAAATCAGTCAGCAGGCCGATGGTCACGCTTTGCAAGCGGGCAACCAGCTTCTCGAGGGGCTGACGCAGGGCGTCCAGGGATCCATAGGTCCGGGCTCGCTCGGCGGTGTCGGCGATCAGGCGAATCAGCTGCTTGAGCCCGGCGCCGCCGTTCTGCGCCAGTTTGCGCCCCAGCAGGTCCAGCGACTGGATACCGTGGGTGCCTTCGTGGATCGGGTTCAGGCGGTTGTCGCGGTAGTACTGTTCCACCGGGTACTCGCGGGTGTAGCCGTGGCCACCGAGGGTCTGGATCGCCAATTCGTTGGCCTTCAGGCAAAACTCCGACGGCCAGGATTTGACGATCGGGGTCAGCAGGTCCAGCAGCTCGTGGGCCTGTTTGCGTTCGGCTTCGGTCTCAAGGGTCGTGGTGTCGTCAAACAGGCGCGCTGCATACAAGCCAAGGTCGAAAGCGCCTTCGACATAGGCTTTCTGGGTCAGCAGCATGCGTTTGACATCGGCGTGCTGAATGATCGAGACCGGTGCTGTATTCGGATCCTTGCTGTCCGGCAGGCGACCTTGCGGGCGCTCGCGAGCGTACTCCAGCGAGTAGAGATAACCGGCATAACCGAGCATCACCGCGCCCATGCCGACGCCAATCCGTGCTTCGTTCATCATCTGGAACATGTAGCTCAGGCCGTGGTGCGGCTTGCCTACCAGATAGCCAGCACACTCACCGTTATCGCCGAAGTTCAGCGCGGTGGAGGTGGTGCCACGCCAACCCATCTTGTGAAACAGACCGGCGAGCAGTACGTCGTTGCGCTGGCCTAGGCTGCCGTCATCGTTGACCAGGAATTTGGGCACGATGAACAGCGAAATGCCCTTTACCCCCGTCGGCGCATCCGGCAGCCTGGCCAGCACCATGTGCACGATGTTTTCCGATAACGAATGATCGCCGCCGGAGATGAAAATCTTGTTGCCCTTGAGCCGGTAAGTGCCATCGGCTGCGGGTTCGGCGCGAGTACGGATGTCCGACAACGACGAGCCTGCATGGGGCTCGGTCAATGCCATGGTGCCGAAGAAACGCCCGTCGATCATCGGTTGCAGGAAGCGTTGCTTCTGCTCATCGGTGCCGAAACTTTCGATCAGGTTCGCCGCGCCCATGGTCAGGAACGGGTAGGAGGTCGACGCTGCGTTGGCCGATTGGAAATGTGCGAAACAAGCTTGCGAAAGCAGAGTTGGCAACTGCATGCCGCCGGCCTCGAAACTGCGCGCGGCGTTGAGGAAGCCGGCTTCGAGGAAGGCATCGACCGCCGGTTTTACCTCTGGAATCAATATCGCCTTGCCGTCTTCATAGCGCGGTTCGTTCTCATCGCCCTTGCGGTTGTGCGGAGCAAAGAACTTCTCGGCAATGCTTCGTGCCGTGCCGATGGCGGCATCGAAGGTCTCACGATTGTGCTCGGCGAACCGCTCACGCTGAGTCAGGCCCTCGGCATCGAGGACTTCGTACAGCTCGAAAGCCAGATTGCGGGAACTGAGCAACGTCTCGGACATGGCGGCCTACCTTTTTTTGGAATAGGCCGAGTCTAGGCGGGTGAATGGGCGGTGAATAGCAAGATTGATGCGGGTGATGGAGGGGAAAAACACAGAGGAGGCATGATCGTTCCCACGCGGGAGCGTGGGAACGATCACCGGGGGAGTGTCAGCCGATAGTCATCAAACTGGCGTTACCACCCGCCGCCGCAGTGTTGACGCTCAGTGCACGCTCGATCACCAGGCGCTCCAGCGCAATGTTGGTTTCGCCTTGGGACAGGCCTTGAACCCCGACGATAGCACCGGCACGTTTGGCCACTTGCTGGCACACCGCGCGCAGTTGGTCGGAGTCGCCGTGATGCAGGACTGTATCGAGGACCACTTCGTCCTTGCTCCAGTCAGCCACCAGCTGGATGCGCGCTTGCACGTCTTTCGGCAGGCGAATGTAGAGCGCCTTGCTCAGTTCGGTTTCCGGCCATACCGCCGAACTGCCCACCGCCAATACCGCAGCCAGTTGGGTGAGCAGGTCGGCTTCGACTTGCGCCAGGCACAGCACGTGCTCGCGCGGCAGGATGGCGTAACTGTTGCGCTCGCCGGTCGGGCCGTTCAGCAGGCGGGTGATGCCGCTTTGCGACTGGGCGGCGAACTGGGTGCAGATGCTGCCCAGCTCTGCTTGCTGGTTGCTGTTGGCCCAGGTTTGCAGGGCCGTCAGCGGTTTGCTCATGGCGTCGCGCAGACGAACATCCGGAGTGCTGAGTGCGTCACCACGAACGAAGGACTGTTCGATCGCGTCGGTAGGACGAGTCGACAGCAAGCGGTACAGGTACAGCGGACCACCGGCTTTAGGGCCGGTGCCCGACAGGCCTTCACCACCGAACGGTTGCACACCGACCACGGCGCCGACGATGTTGCGGTTGACGTAGACGTTACCGGCGTTGACGTTGTCGATCACCTTGGCAATGGTTTCGTCGATGCGCGTGTGTACGCCCAGTGTCAGGCCGTAGCCGGAAGCGTTGATCTGCCCGATCAGTTGATCGATCTCTTTACGCTTGTAACGCACCACGTGCAGTACCGGACCGAAGATCTCCCGCTGCAGTTCGTCGAAGCTTTCCAGCTCGATCAACGTTGGCATGACGAAGGTGCCGCGCTTGCATTCCTCGCTGTCGGCGATCGCTACCTGGTACACGTTGCGACCTTTGTCGCGCATGCCCTGGATGTGTTTCTCGATGCCGGCCTTGGCTTCGGCGTCGATCACCGGGCCGATGTCCACGGACAGGCGTTCCGGGTTGCCGAGACGGCATTCAGCCATGGCGCCTTTGAGCATTTCGATGACGCGGTCGGCAGAATCTTCCTGCAAACACAGCACGCGCAGGGCCGAGCAACGTTGACCGGCGCTGTCGAAGGCCGAGGACACCACGTCGATGACCACTTGTTCGGTCAGTGCCGAGGAGTCGACGATCATCGCGTTCTGGCCGCCGGTTTCGGCGATCAGCGGGATCGGACGGCCCTGGGCATCCAGACGGCCGGCGACGTTGCGTTGCAGCAAGCGAGCGACTTCGGTGGAGCCGGTGAACATCACACCTTTGACCCGATCGTCGCCGACCAGGCGGGCGCCAACGGTTTCGCCCCGGCCCGGCAGCAGTTGCAGTACGCCTTCCGGAATCCCGGCTTCAAGCATCAGACGCACAGCTTGAGCGGCGACCAGCGGCGTTTGTTCGGCCGGTTTGGCCAGCACCGGGTTACCGGCAGCCAGGGCTGCTGCGACTTGACCACTGAAGATCGCCAGCGGGAAGTTCCACGGGCTGATGCACACCACCGGACCCAGTGGGCGGTGGGCATCGTTGGTGAAGTCGTTGCGCGCCTGCACCGCGTAGTAACGCAGAAAGTCCACGGCTTCACGCACTTCGGCGATGGCGTTGGCGAAGGTCTTGCCGGCTTCGCGAGCCAGCAGGCCCATCAGCGGCTGGATCTCGCCTTCCATCAGGTCGGCGGCACGCTCGAGAATTGCGGCGCGTTCGGCCGGCGGGGTAGCCTGCCAGATGGGTGCGGCGTTCAGGGCGCACTGGATGGCATTGTCGACATCTTCGACGGTCGCTTCCTGCACATGGCCGACCACGTCACGCAGATCGGACGGGTTCAGCACCACTGCCGGAGTTTCGTTGCTGGATGCGCAACCGAGCATCGGCGCGGCTTTCCAGTGGTTATGCGCGGTGGCCAACAGCGCGCAGGACAACGACGCCAGACGATGTTCGTTGGCCAGGTCGATGCCACTGGAGTTGGCGCGTTCAGAACCGTACAGATCACGCGGCAGCGGGATGCGTGGGTGCGGCAGGCCGAAGCCGCCTTCCAGCGTCGCCATCTGCTCGATGCTGGCCACCGGATCGGCCACCAGCTCCTGAATCGAGATGGATTGGTCGGCGATGCGGTTGACGAACGAAGTGTTCGCGCCGTTTTCCAGCAGGCGACGGACCAGGTAGGCCAGCAGTGTTTCGTGAGTGCCGACCGGGGCGTACACGCGGCACGGACGGTTCAGCTTGCCATCGGCGACTTTACCTACAACCTGCTCGTACAGCGGTTCGCCCATTCCGTGCAGGCATTGGAACTCGTACTGGCCGGGGTAATAGTTCTGGCCGGCGATATGGTAAATCGCCGACAAGGTATGGGCGTTGTGCGTCGCGAACTGCGGGTAGATGACTTCCGGTACCGAGAGCAGTTTGCGTGCGCAGGCAATGTAGGAAACGTCGGTGTACACCTTGCGGGTGTACACCGGATAGCCTTCCAGACCTTCAACCTGGGCGCGCTTGATTTCACTGTCCCAGTACGCGCCTTTCACCAGGCGGATCATCAGGCGATGACGGCTGCGACGAGCCAGATCGATCACGTAGTCGATCACATACGGGCAACGCTTCTGGTAGGCCTGGATCACGAAACCGATGCCATTCCAGCCGGTCAGTTGCGGCTCGAAGCACAGACGCTCCAGCAGATCCAGCGACAGCTCGAGGCGGTCGGCTTCTTCGGCGTCGATGTTCAGGCCGATGTCGTACTGCTTGGCCAGCAGGGTCAGCGACAGCAGGCGCGGGTACAACTCGTCCATCACGCGCTCGTACTGGGCGCGGCTGTAACGCGGGTGCAGGGCCGAGAGCTTGATCGAGATGCCCGGGCCTTCATAAATGCCACGACCGTGAGAGGCCTTGCCGATCGAATGGATGGCCTGCTCGTAGGAGGCGAGGTATTTCTGCGCGTCATGTTCGGTCAGTGCAGCTTCACCGAGCATGTCGTAGGAATAACGGAAGCCCTTGGCTTCGAAGCGGCTGGCGTTGGCCAGGGCTTCGGCGATGGTTTCGCCGGTGACGAATTGTTCGCCCATCAGGCGCATGGCCATGTCGACGCCTTTGCGGATCATCGGTTCGCCGCTCTTGCCGATGATGCGACTCAGGGACGAAGTCAGGCCGGCTTCATTGTGGGTGGCGACCAGTTTGCCGGTCAGCAGCAACCCCCAGGTAGCCGCGTTGACGAACAGCGACGGGCTGTTGCCAAGGTGTGGCTGCCAGTTGCCAGTGCTGATCTTGTCGCGGATCAGCGCGTCACGGGTGCCTTTGTCCGGGATACGCAGCAGGGCTTCGGCCAGGCACATCAGCGCCACACCTTCCTGGGACGACAGGGAGAATTCTTGCAGCAGGCCCTGAACGATGCCGGCACGGCCACCGGCGCTCTTCTGATTGCGCAGTTTCTCGGCGATCGAGGCGGCGAGCTTGTTGGTGGCCTCAGCCATGGCAGCCGGCAGGCGCGCCTGTTCGATCAGCATCGGGACCACTTCAGGTTCCGGGCGGCGGTAAGCGGCGGTGATCGAGGCGCGCAGGACCGATTGCGGCAGGATGCTTTCGGCGAACTCGAGGAAGCACTGATGGGCGTGGTCCGCCTGGACATCACCCGCCTCGTCAGCGTCTTTGCCAGTCAAACCATTCAGCTCGGTCAGGGTTGCACCACCCTCGAGTTTTTCCAGGTAATTGAAAATTGCCTGCTTGATCAGCCAGTGCGGCGTGCGATCAATCGAGGTCGCGGCGGCTTTGAGGCGTTCGCGGGTAGGGTCATCGAGTTTGACCCCGAGGGTGGTGGTAGCCATATTTTTATCCTCATGTTTGCCACAACTGCGTGACATCAGCTGGCGGCAAGATTAGCCGTGCACGGAGCTAGGTGCAACCGGGTGCAACCCTTTTTGTCGGAAATAACAGGCGGCTCGTCAGGAAATAAATTTCGCCAGTGAAATGCCGCGCCTGCTTGGTGCTTTTGCTGCTGGGCAATCAGGTTCTTGCTCCGAAAAGGAGCAAAAAACAGAGGTGCCAACTGAAATTCCGGCTGGGTGTAACTTATTGTGGCAAAGCAGGTTGCACCTTATTTGCTTTTTTGAATGGCGTTTGTGCCAAAGGTGCAACCTCCAGTGTGAGGGTTCATCGGCTGATGGCTTTCCTGGGGAATCGCCAGTCATAAATGCGCGGCAACCGGAATCGTCTATCCACCCAGATGGATGCAGGCGGTCCGATAGTCCGCTGCTAAATAAAAACAAAGCCACGCACATTGCGTAGCCATAGCCCCCCATCAATGACGGAGCAATTCCTGATAAATGTAGGGTAAATCTGATTTCCGTGCCCTCCCGTCAATGTCCGTTCGTGCTCATGCAGAATCGCCCGTCTTCACTCTGCAGAGAGACATCGGATGTTCGCTTCTGCCAATCAACCGCGTTTCACCTTGACCCTCGACGGCGTCCAGAGTGAGCTCAAGGTGCTTGAGTTCACCGGCAAGGAAGCCATCAGCCAGCCCTATCGTTTTGACCTGGAACTGGTCAGCGAGCGTTCGGACCTTGACCTCGAAAACCTCCTGCATCGGCAAGCGTTCCTCAGTTTCGACGCGCAGAACAATGGCATTCACGGGCAGATTTATCGCGTGGCGCAAGGCGACTCCGGCAAGCGGCTGACCCGTTATCAAATCAGCCTGGTGCCGCAACTGGCGTATCTCGCTCAGCGCATCAACCAGCGAATCTTTCAGCATCGAACGGTGCCGGCGATCATCGCTCAAGTGCTCAAGGATCATGGTATCCAGCGCGATGCTTTCGAGTTCCGGCTCGGCAGCCAATACGCCGAGCGCGAGTATTGCGTGCAGTACGCCGAAAGCGATCTGGCGTTCATTCAGCGGCTCTGCTCCGGGGTCGGTATCCACTATCACTTCCAGCACAGCCCCGATGGTCATCGCCTGATCTTCGGCGATGATCAAACCGTATTCCCCAAACTGCCATGGCCAACCGTCTACCTGCCGGGCAGCGGGATGGTCGCCGAAGAGCCGGCGATCAAACGCTTCAGTGTGCGCCTGGAAACCCGCACCACAGGCGTGACCCGCCGCGATTACGACTTCAAAAAACCGCATCTGCTGCTGGAAAGTGCGGTTGCTGGCGAGCAGCGACCGGCGCTGGAAGACTATGACTATCCAGGTCATTTTGCTGACCGCACCGATGGCAAACACCTGGCTCAGCGAGCTCTGGAGCGCCACCGCGCGGACTATTGCCAGGCCGAGGGCGGCAGTGATCAATCGGCGCTGATCAGTGGGCATTTTCTGGAAATCGTCGAACATCCGCGTTCGGCGTGGAACGACCTGTGGTTGCTGACTGAAGTCGAGCATCAGGGCAAGCAGCCTCAGGTGCTGGAAGAGTCGGTGATCAGCGACTCTTCGGACGGCTTTTCCCAGGGTTATCGCAACACCTTTCTGGCCACGCCCTGGGATGTGCTGTTCCGTCCGCCATTGGGTGCACCCAAGCCGCGCATGTTCGGCTATCAACATGCCGTGGTCACAGGTCAGGGTGACAGCGAAATCCATTGCGATCAGTACGGTCGGGTCAAGGTTCAATTTCAGTGGGACCGCGACGCAAAACTCAACGAACATTCCAGTTGCTGGCTACGGGTGGCCACCGGCTGGGCTCACGACAGTTATGGCAGTGTGCTGATCCCGCGGGTTGGCATGGAAGTGCTGGTGGGTTTCGTTGACGCCGATGCCGACAAGCCCCTGGTAATGGGCTGCCTGCCAAATGCTGCCAACCCGCTGCCACTCGATCTGCCGGCCGACAAGACCCGGAGCATTTTTCGTAGTCACAGCAGCCCTGGTGGCGGTGGCTACAACGAGCTGCGCATTGAGGACCGCAAGGGTGCCGAGGAAATCTACCTGCGTGCCCAGCGCGACTGGAACCAGCACGTGCTGCACGACCAAACGGTGCAAGTGGATAACGATCGCAGCGTCGTCGTCAAAGGCACCTCCAGCATCCGGGTGCGCAACCAATCGCTCAAGGCCAGTGAACAGGTTCACGTCCTTGCCTTGGGGCAAGTGGTCATCGACGGCGGTGTCAGCGCGACGATTCAGGCTGGCGGGCACTGGATCAACATCAATGCCGGCGGGATATTCAGCAGCGTACCGATTCAGGTCGGCGGCGCCCCGCAGTTGACCGCGGCACCGACACTGATTCCGCCAGCACCGTTGAGCGCTGCACAGATTTTCAGCCTGAAAAGCGACGCGCCGTTCTGCGAAGAATGCGAGCGCTGCAAGGAAGGTGTCTGTGATGTCTGAGCGCCTTGCACCTCAAGCCTGGCTCGAGCGCCAACCATTGCAGTCGTCAGAGCAGCTGTTCGTGATTCTTGGCAACGCCAGTGATGCCCAGCCGCTCAAGACCTTCCAGCAGTCGGGCGCAATGCAGACGGCCAGCCCGATCTGGGTCGACAGCGCTTATGCCGAATGGGACAGGGTGATGCCCTATGTCGGGATCGTTGCCTCAGATAGCGAATTCCTCGACTGGGTCGCCAGCACCGACGCCACTGATTGGGGCTGGCTGGCAGTTTCTTCGGCCAGCCAGGAGGCGTTGGTCGAGCACTTGCGCAGCTTGACCAAGGTACTGTTGCCCAATGGCAAGCAGGTGTTTTTTCGCTTCTGGGACGGGCGCCATCTGCTGCCGATTCTTCAGGCTCCTGAAGTTGATGCGAGCGAGCTGCTGCCACTGTTCAAGCGTTGCCTGGTCAATGGCCAAAGCCTTGAGATTGGCGCCAGTGCCGTGAAGACAGCCAAGGACTGCCCCTGGTGGGAGGTTCCTCTGTCGTTGCTTGATCGCCTCGCCGCGAAGGACGCCATAACCCAGACCAACAACTTGCTGACCTGGCTGAGCGAGGCCCGCCCGGAGCTGCACGGTGCTTATTCAGAAAGCGTTTTGAGACACAAGGTCGCGGCCTTCGTTGCCCGCTCAGAGCTACCTCGCATGTCGAAAGAAGCACTGGCTGACCACCTGATCTCGGAGCAAGGCTGATGGATCACATTGCTCACATCGAAGCGCAACTCGACAGCTTCCAGGACACCCTCAGTCTTTATCGCCAACAGCTCCGCAGCTGGTTTGCCAGGACGCTGGACAAGGGCAGTCGCGCCGCCGATCTGCCATCGCTGCTGGACATGGAGCGAGTGATCAAGTTTGGCTCCACCAGCACTTCGGTCAGTCAGAGCGACGACGATTTCATCTCCAGCGTCGCCCAATGTCCCACCAGCAGGATTCTGGAAATCGAGAGCAGGTTCGAGTCGGTCTATGACATCCCGCTCGGGAATATTCAGGTCGAGGTGATTCCGGCCGCCGGTGGTCCCGGCAAGACCATCACCCTGGATGCTCAGGGCAAGGCGCAGTTCAAGGGCGAGGCCGGCAAGTTCTATCGGGTCCGGGTTCAAAGTGCAGTGACCCCGTCGCAAGTCGATGAGCTGTTCGCTGCCTACGACGGGCTGACTCGGGATCTGGAAGGCTGGCTGCGCAGCGAGTGGCAGGGGTTTAAACCGCAGTGGTCGCAGCAGTCGGCTCGAGCGGCGGGCAACGGCATGCTCGCCGGGAGTTGGGCGGCGATCGAGGGGGTGTGGGACGGCATCGGCCTGATCAGTGACATGCTCAAGAACCCGGGGGCTCACCTCGAACGCCTGGGCAGTAGCGCGCAGCAACTGGTCAAGTCGGCGCAGGACGCACCGCAAGTGATGGAAAAAGCCATGCTGCTGGCGAGCGACGAAGCGGCACTGTGCCTGTTACTGCGTACCGCGAGTATCTGGCTGGATGCCTTGCCGCCGAGTCGGATTGCCGGGACGACGGCCGAGGCCATTGCCACGGTCGTGGTCGAGATCCTGATCGACCTGCTGATTGGTCTCGTGCTGACTGTTGTCGGCTCAGGCATTGGTGTCGGCCCTGGCGTCGGCATTGCCTACCTGACACTGCGGCTGACGAAACATGGCACGCAGATCCTCAAGGCTGGCCTGGGCTTCATCGAGGCCATGTTCAAGATCATCGACAGCTTCATGGGCTATGTCGACCGCTACAAAAAGGTCGCCGCCCGGGGGCTGGCTGGCCGGCAGAAACAGGGCGTATTACAGATGCGCTGGGGCGCGCGCAGCAACGCCACGCTGAAGAAACACGAACCCCACGACGACGCTCCCGAACAGGCGAAAAACCCCGCGGGCGCCAGCGCCGACACCGCCAGCCAAACCGCCACCCGCGGCTGCCCGGTGTCGATGGTCACCGGCGAAGAACTGCTGAGCCTGACCGACGGTGAACTGGACGGGGTGCTGCCGTTTGCCTGGACCCGGCTGTACCGCAGCAGCGCGGTGGAGCTCGATGGCGGGCTGGGGTGGGGCTGGAGCCATGCGCTGGCGCAGCGGCTGGAGATCAGCGGCGAGGCGGTGATCTGGATCGACCAGGAAAACCGCCGCACGCGCTTTCCGCTGCCGAGTGTCGAACGCCCGGCGATTCACAACAGCCTGGCGCGGGCGGCGATTTACCTCGGCGAGGCTCCCGAGGAACTGATCCTCGCCCCGGCCGGTGACGCGGCGCGCTTCTACCACTTTCGCGCCGGCCGGCTGAGCGCCCTCAGCGATGCCTACGGCAACCGCCTGCACATCAGTCGCGACCGTCAGCAACGCATCCAGCGCCTCGACAACGGCGCCGGCCGCGCCCTGCGCCTGCGCTACGAGCGCGCGCAGATCATCGCCGTCGACTACCAGAGCCTGCACCCGGCCGACACCCTCGAAGACGCCTGGCGCACCGAGCAGACCCTGGTTCGCTACCGCTACGACGAACGCCAGCGGCTGGTCGAGGCAAGCAACGCCGCCGGTGAATGCGAGCGCTACGACTACGACGATCAGCAGGTCATCCTGCAGCGGCAACTGGCCGGCGGCGCGAGCTTCTTCTGGGAATGGGAACGCGCGGGCAAAGCCGCGCGCTGCATCCGGCACTGGGCGAGTTTTGCGCAGATGGACCAGCGCTACGTCTGGGACGAGCAGGGCGGGGTCAGCGTCCGGCATGCCGACGGCCGCGCAGAAGTCTACGTCCATGACCCGCAGGCGCGGCTGCTGCGCCAGGTCGAGGCGGACGGCGCCGAGCACCTTAAGGCCTACGACGACCAGGGCCGGTTGACCGCCGAGCAGGACCCGCTCGGCGCCGTCACCGAATACCGCTATGACGAGGCCGGGCGCCTGATCGCGGTGCTGCCCGCCGAGGATGAACCGACGGCGTATGAGTACCGCAACGGTTTTGTCCATCGCCGCCAGCGCGGTCAGGCGCAGTGGACCTATCGACGCAATGCCCAGGGCGATCTCACCGAACAGATCGATCCCGACGGCCAGGTCACCCATTACCACTACGACGCCAAAGGTCAGTTAACCGGCATCCGTTATCCCGACCACAGCTGCCACACTTTGGGTTGGAACGGGCTTGGCCAGCTGACCGAAGAACAGCGGCCGGACGGTGGCCGGCGCTCTTACGCCTACGACGTCCTTGGCCGGCAGATCCGCCGCCAGGACGAACACGGCGCCGTCACCCAGTACCAGTGGGACGCCGTCGGCCGGCTGCTGCAGACCACCTTGCCCGGCGGCGCGAGCCGCGCCTTCAGCTACAACGCCTACGGCAAGGTCACCGCCGAACGCGATGAACTGGGACGGGTCACCCGCTACGAATACGCCGACGACCTGCACCTGGTCAGCCGCCGGATCAATCCCGATGGCAGTCAGCTGCGCTACCGCTACGACACTGCGCGGCTGTTGCTCAGCGAAATCGAAAACGAAGCCGGCGAACGCTATCGGCTCGAATACGCCGCCAACGGCCTGATCCGGGAGGAGACCGGCTTCGATGGCCGGCGCACCGCCTACGCCTACGACCTCAACGGCCAGCTGCTGGAGAAGACCGAGTTTGGTGACGACGGCTCAACGCTGGTCACCGGGTACCAACGCGATGCTCACGGCCGACTGACCCGCAAGACCCTGCCTGACGGCAACACCGTCGACTATCGCTACGACGCGCTGGGCCGCCTGGTCGGCGTCGACGACGGCAACGACTGGCCGCTGGAATTCGAGTACGACCGGCACGACCGGCTGATCACCGAGCATCAGGGCTGGGGCACCCTGCGTTATCGCTACGACGCCTGCGGCCGGCTCGAGCAGCTGCGCCTGCCGGACCACAGCACCCTCGACTACCACCACGCCCAGGGCGGCGCGCTGAGCGCCATCGACCTCAACGGCGCCCGGCTGACCACGCACGTCTTTGACGCCGGTCGCGAACAACAACGCCAGCAAGGCCAACTGCTCAGCCAGTACCAGTATGACGAGCAGGGTCGCCTGCAGGCCCACGCCCTCAGCCAACAACAGTCGCGGTACCACCGGCATTACACCTACGCGGCCAACGGCAACCTGGCCCTCCTCAGCGACAGCCGCCACGGCCAGCGCCGCTACCACTACGATCTGCGAGACCGGCTGCTCGGCGTCCGCCATCCCCACGGCGAACCCCCGGAACACTTCAGCCACGACCAGGCCGGCAACCTGCTGATGCAGGACCGCCCCGGCCCGGCCCGCGTCCAGGGCAACCGCCTGCTGATGCACGGCGACCGCCATTACGACTACGACGCCTACGGCAACCTGATCCGCGAACGTCGCGGCAAGGCCCAGTGCCTCGTCAGCGAATACCGCTACGACTGCCAGCACCGGCTGATCGGCATGACCCGCCCGGACGGCCGTGGCGCCAGCTACCGCTACGACGCCTTCGGCCGGCGCATCGCGAAAACCGTCGACGGGCAGAGCACCGAATTCTTCTGGCAAGGCGACCAGCTGATCGCCGAACGCGGCAGCCGCCACTACCGCAGCTACGTCTACGAACCCGGCAGCTGCCGCCCGCTGGCCCTGCTCGACGGCGAAGGCCCACGCAACGCCTGCCCGTTCTACTACCAACTCGACCACCTCGGCACCCCGCAGGAGCTTACCGACTACAGCGGCGAAATCGTCTGGTCGGCGCAATACCACGCCTACGGCAAACTCGCCCGACTCAAGCAAGACAGCGAAAAACACCTCGAGCAACCGCTACGCTTCCAGGGCCAATACTGCGACGCCGAGAGCGGCCTGCACTACAACCGCCATCGCTACTACACTCCAGACAACGGCCGCTACCTGACCCCGGACCCGAGCAAACTGGCCGGTGGGCTGAACGCCTACCAATACACCCCGAACCCGACGGGCTGGGTGGATCCGTTGGGGTTGAATACCTGCCCCGGAGCGGACGGGTGTCAGCCGGCGCTGGGGGTGGAAGACCCGGCGGCGAAGGCGCGGGTGGATGAGGGTGAGCCCGCTCTACCGCAATTGGCGCGGACCGAGAGACAAGCTCGAATAGATGAGCTTGCAGAAGCGAATGCATATAGGCGGTTAGACGAAATGCAACGTGCTATAAAAGGTGCTCATTTCCTACAAAAGCATGGGGCGCAAACTACTTTGCAGTCTCAACTCGAGCGAGTACAAACGGGTAAAAATCCATCTACGGGTGAAATTGAAACTTATAATAGTGGAAGACGAAAAGGAGCGCCTGTGATACCTAGTGCTGCAACTCGCTTTGTCAGTCATAGGGATCAGTTAAATGCAATATACCGTGCGCAGTTAATTTTTAAGCAAAGCAATATAGCTGCATCGCAAAGGCCGATAGAGATGGGGAGGAAAGTGGGCGAGGGGTACAAAAGGGGAACACTTGAATATAGTGAGCAAGCCAAGGCTGTGGTTATATTAAATAAAAATGGTGAGCCAAAAACGTCTTATACGGAATTTTAAAATGAAATTCGCACCTGACTTGTCTATTTTGCGCGGCCTGCTTTTTGTATTTGACATTGATAATGTCGATGACGAAGAAAGGGAGGCAATTATTGTCTCCAAAAATGTAAATGAAGAAAAAGAATTGACGGAGTTGTTTGATATTTTCATAAGGCCAGATTTTTTGTCATATTCGAATGATGCGCGCGAGTGGTATATCGGTTCGCTGGAGCACTTTTTAGCTAAAGGCGATAATTTTGACTATGTCTTCACAAAAATGACTGCATACTTCGACGAAGATGTTAAAGATCAGCGTCAATTTATGCAGGTGTTACTTGAGTGTCTGAGGCGTTATCAGTTGGAAGCCGTAAAGTAACGAAGATACCTGGATTGCTCCTGTCTAAATCCGCGAGCACATTTTCCCAGACTCGACCCACGATCATTTTCACGCGTCGATCGTGGGCAAGCGTCGCTCCTACATTATTAGATTGCGTTCTCTTGTGGGAGCCGGGCTTGTCCGCGATGAAGGCGGTCTGTCAGACGACGATATTTCTGGGCGAACTCGTCGGAGATTTCCCGCAAGTTGTGGCGGTTTGTGTGAACTGGCGGGGGATTGGCTTCATCGATAGTCTTTGTCTGTCATTGAAAATTCAGTGACAGGGCGTAGGAACCCTAAAAATACCCGGAGCATGAGCGCCGACGTCCAAGTTGAAGGATGTTGGCTTATTCCATAATTGGAGCTGTTTCCGATGAGTACTCGTACGCCTGATCCATCCCTCTCTACCACCCAACCCACCAATCGCTACATGGCTCTCACCAGTAACGATTGCGATATCCCGACCCTGTTTGTTGACACCCAAGCGCCGCTCGACGTGCTGCAAGACGCTGCCGGTTACCGCATTCGGGCGGTCACTCAGGTGATGGAGAATCTGGCCATGCGTGAGGAGATTCATACCGATGCGGTGATCCTGCATGACTTTGCGCGGTTGTGTGCCATTCCGTTGCGCGATGGGTGTGATTTGCTGGATGTGATTGGCCGACGGTTGCAGGCGCAGATCTCAAAGTAAACACCAACCTTGTGGCGAGGGAGCTTGCTCCCGCTGGGCTGCGAAGCGGCCCCAAAACCAGCCGCCGCGGTGTTTCAGGTAAACCGCATCTACCGGTTTACGACTGCTGCGCCCGAGCGCGGACCGGCCGGTGGGAGCAAGCTCCCTCGCCACAAGGGAAGCGGCGCTTGTCCGCTTGGCTGTGAACCCCTGACGTCCCGCGCTGTACAAGGTAAACTTCGTCTCCTGCGCAGGAGCAACCATGAACTATCGCCACGCCTTCCACGCCGGCAACCACGCCGACGTCTTCAAACACCTGACCTTGACCCGCCTCATTGCCTTGATGTCGCGCAAGGAGCAGCCGTTTGCCTATCTCGATACTCACGCCGGGATTGGTCTGTATGACCTCAAGGGCGACGAGGCCAGCCGCACCGGCGAGTATCTGGAAGGTATCGCCCGGTTGTGGAACGAGCCGGATCTGCCGCTGCTGACCGCTGATTACATGCAGGCGCTGCATGAGATGAACCCGGATGGCGAGTTACGCTATTACCCGGGCTCGCCGGAGCTGGCGCGACGTTTGACCCGTTCTCAGGATCGGGTGTTGCTCAACGAGAAGCATCCGGAAGACGGGCGTTTGCTCAAGGACAACATGAAGGGTGATCGCCGCGTTGCGGTGCACCTGGGCGAAGGCTGGCACGTGCCGCGGGCGTTGTTGCCGGTGGCGGAGAAGCGGGCGTTGATGTTGATCGATCCGCCGTTCGAACAGCTCGATGAGATGCATCGCTGTGCAGCGTCGTTGAAAGAGGCGATTGGCCGGATGCGTCAGACGGTGGCGGCGATCTGGTATCCGGTGAAGGATCAACGGATGTTGCGTCGGTTCTATCAGGACCTGGCGGGCACCGGTGCACCGAAGCTGTTGCGGGTGGAGTTGCTGGTGCATCCACTGGATACGCCCAATAGCCTTAACGGCTCCGGGCTGGCGATTGCCAATCCGCCGTGGGGGCTGGAGGAGGAGTTGCGTGAGTTGCTGCCATGGCTGTCGAAGAAGCTGGGGCAGACTCAGGGTGGCTGGCAGATGGATTGGTTGATCGCCGAATAAGCCGCGTTTGGGTGATCGTTCCCATGCTCTGCGTGGGAGCGCCTCAATGGACGCTCTGCGTCCGCTTTTGAAGACGTGACGCAGAGCGTCACAGGCTGCATTCCTTTGCTGCGCGTGGGAACGATCAACGATCAGTCATCCGATCAGATCGGGCAGGTCACGCCTGTGCCGCGGATCCCGCAGTAGCCCTCGGGATTCTTCGCCAGGTACTGCTGGTGATAGGCCTCGGCGTAGTAGAAAGTCGGGGCTTGCTCTATTTCCGTGGTGATGGTGCCCATGCCCGCCTTGGTCAGCGCGGCCTGGTACACCTGTCCGCTTTTCTTGGCCGCTTCTAATTGTTCCGGCTTGGTGGCGTAGATTACCGAGCGGTATTGAGTGCCGATATCGTTGCCTTGGCGCATGCCCTGGGTCGGGTCATGCAGCTCCCAGAACAATGCCAGCAACGCTTCATAGCTGACGATCTCCGGCTCGTAGACCACCAGCACGACTTCGCTGTGACCGGTCAGGCCCGAGCAGACTTCCTCGTAGGTCGGGTTCGGCGTGAAGCCGCCAGCGTAGCCCACGGCCGTGCTGTACACGCCTTCGCGTTGCCAGAAGCGACGTTCCGCGCCCCAGAAGCAACCCAGGCCGAAGATTGCGAAGTCCACCGTACCCGGGAATGGGCCGAGCAGCGGGTGGTGGTTGACGAAGTGTTCGGCTGGCACGGTCATCGGGGTTTCGCGACCAGGCAGAGCTTGTTCTTTAGTAGGTAGCACTTTTTTGTTCACCAGAATTTCCGAGCGCAAGACCATGGTTCAAGTCCTCTCAGTCAGGTTGGGATGAGCTGTGGTAGATAGACTGACAGTTTGCCCGAGTGTTACAGCGCTGTCAGGCGATTGGGCCACGCGGGTAGCGTTTAAGCTTTTCGATCAGCTCAGAGCCCGGGATCGGTCGGTCGAACAGGTAACCCTGGCCGACGTCGCAGCGGTGGCGGCGCAGGAACGCCAACTGCTCGGAGGTCTCGATGCCTTCGGCCACCACTTTGAGTTTCAGGTTGTGGGCCATGGCGATCACCGCGGAGGTGATTTCCATGTCGTCCTGGTTATCCGGGATTTCATGAATGAAGCTGCGATCGATCTTGATGATGTCGATCGGGAATTTTTTCAGGTAGCTCAGGGATGAATAACCGGTGCCAAAGTCGTCCATGGCCAGGGTCAGGCCCAGGCGTTTCAGTTGGTCGAGCTGCAAGTGAGTGTCTTCGGTAGCTTCCAGCAGCAGGCCTTCGGTCAGTTCCAGCTCCAGCAAGGAGGCGGGCAGCTGTTCTTCCTTGAGGATGCCGGCGATGGACGCCACCAGGTCCGGGTCGGAAAACTGCTTGGGCGACAGGTTGATCGCCACTTGCAGATCGCCCAGGCCGGCGGCGCTCAGTTGCTTGCTCATGCAACAGGCCTGACGGGCGACCCATTTACCAATGGGAATGATCAGCCCGGTTTCTTCGGCGACGCTGATGAACTGGTCCGGGCGGATCATGCCCTTTTCCGGATGGTTCCAGCGCAGCAAGGCTTCCATCCCCAGTAAACGGCCACTGCGCAGGCAGAGCTTGGGCTGATAGAACACTTCCAGCTCGTTCTGGGTCAGGGCGCGGCGCAGATTGTTTTCGACGAAAAGTTTGTAGCTGGCTTCGGCGTTCAGCGCTTCGGTGAACACTTGAACCTGATGCTTGCCGTTGGCTTTGGCCTTGTGCAAAGCGAGCCCGGCGTTGCGCATCAGGGTTTGCGGGTCGCGGCCATGCAGCGGCGCGCAGGCCAGGCCCACGGAGCCGGTGACGCTGATCAACTGGTTGTCGACGAACATCGGCTTGTCCAGTGTCATCAGCAACTGGCTGGCGACTTGCTGGCCGGCCTCAAGGTCGGTGTCGTCGAGCAGCACGGCGAATTCGTTACTGGCGAAACGCGCCAGGCTGCCGCTCGGGCTCAGGCTGTTACGCAGCCGTCGGGCCAGGCTGATCAGCAGTTTGTCACCGGTCTGGTGGCCGAGGCTGTCGTTGATCCGCTTGAAATTGTCGATGTCCACCAGCAGCAGGCTGATCGGGGTGTTGCTATCGCGGGCAAAGCGCTCGTCGAGGTTGCGGATGAACGCCGGGCGGTTGCCCAGGTTGGTCAGGTTGTCGGTGTAGGCCAGGCGCTCGATGCGCTGTTGGGCGAGCTTGTTCTGGGTGATGTCTTCGTAGATGCCGATGTAATGCGTCAGCTCTCGATTGTCACCGTAGACCTTGGATATCGACAGCTGGCCCCAGTAGGGTTCGAGGTTTTTACGCCGGCTCTTGAACTCACCCTGCCAGCTGTTGCTCTTGGCCAGGCTCGACGGTGCGTCGAACAGCAATTCGCTGAGGTTTTCCAGTGCCGGCAGTTCCGACAGCTTGTGGCCGTGGACTTCTTCGGTGCTGTACTGGGTGATCGCGGTAAAACTCGGGTTGACGTATTCCACCACGCCTTCGCAATTGACCAGCAGAAAGGCGTTGGCGCTTTGCTCGACGGCCCTCTGGAACAGGTGCAGGGCGCTGGTGGCGGTGCGTCGGTTGTGGTTGTTGATGACCTGGGCGAACTGATCGGCCAACTCGCCGGCGAAGGCAATCTCATCCGACTGCCAGGCGCGGGTCATGCCGGTCTGCTCAAGGCAGAGCACGCCGACTACCTGGCCGTCGACACGAATGCTGGCGTCGAGCAAGGCGTGGACGTTGCGCGGCCGCAAGCTCTCGGCCAATTCCCGGGTGCGTGAATCGTGCATGACGTTATGGGCGTCGATCGCCCGGCTGGTGTGCAGGGCTTCCAGATAGCCGGGGAAACCGCTCGCATCGATGACGTCTGGCATCCGGTATTCCCGGGAGCCTCGGTTGTACGCAGAAATCGGCACCAGATGCTGGTCTACGAGATTCCAGATGCTTGCACTATCGACCTCGTAGATGTCGCAGGCACTGCGGGTGATCAATTCGGCGGCTTCTTGCAGGGAATTGTTGGTGCTGTAGCGCTGGCGAGCCAGGAGCAGAATCAGGTCCTGCTGGGCACGAACCCGTTCCAGGTGCTGGAGCTGTTCCTGCTGCGCTCGCTGGTTGAGTTCCAGGGCAATCTGCAGGCGGGTGTTCTGAGTCTCCAGATCCAGCACTGGCTGTTGCGGGTCGTCGTTGAACAGGCCCCCGACCACCAGCAGGTAGCCGCGTAGCAGGTGCCGATTGTGTTGTTTGTAGGCCTCACCCAGTTCCAGCAGGCTCAAAGGCCCTTGGCTGGTGTGCAGCGTATAGCGGATCAGGTAATGCGGGCTTGCGGTCAATTGCTGCTGAATCGCGTCATGCAGTTGATAGCGCGCTTCAGGCTCCATCAGGCTGGCATAGGGCGAACCCACGAGTGCACAGAGCTCGACGGCAGCCAGACCGAATTGACGTTCGCAATTGGGATCAAGGAACAGCAGCGCCCAGCTAGCCTCATTCAGCCGCTCGAAACGCAGCATGCCGAGCCGCGAGGGCACAGGCAACTGCGTCACTACCTCGGCCACCATACGGCTGGTGGCATCGGGTTGGCTTTTCATGGGGAAACTCGCTTCGAAAATGCTGATCGCGCCGGGCTCGCGCCCTCTTTACTGTTGCCTGCGGCAAGGTTGCATCATGCGGCACAGACTGACAAGTGAGATGAAGGCTAAGTGCTATAAGAATGTGTCGGCACGGTGGAAGATTTCTGCAGGTGACACGCAAACTGATGTTCATGGGACAGCGTACACCTGCCCCATAGACACAGCACCTTGGGTATCAGCGCAGGGCAATACCCACTGATTGCAGGAGGGTGCCCTGTTTGTCGTAGTAATCGACGTTGATGCGCTCGGTATCGATGGTCATGCGCGCGAAATTGTCCTGGCTGACCACGGGGCTGGTGAGTTTCTGGTGATAGCCGCCGTGGCCAGGGCCGGCGAGCGGTTGGTCCAGGATGAAGCTGCCGGCGTTGGCATAGGGCAGCAGCTTGCTGTTGCACAGCGGTGAGGAAACGATGGTGTGGACCATGAAGTCCGGGTCTTCGCAGTGGGTCAGTTGGCTGGTCAGCGAGCCGTGTACATCGCCGGCGATAAAGATCACATTCTTGACCTTGTTGCTGCGGATGGATTCAAGGATCCGGTCGCGCTGCGCCGGGAAAGATTTCCAGGCATCACCGTCATCGTTCTTGCGGTCCGGGTAGAACATGACGCTGCTGACCACCAACTTGACCCTCGCGTTGCTGGTGACAAGCCAGTCGAGCAGCGCGTGTTCCTGTTCGCTGTCGAGAATGCGTCGGTCTTCTTTGGCAAGAGTGCGCCGGGTCCGGGTATCCAGCACGAACCATTCAATATCTCCATGAGCGAACTGATACCAGTAGTGCGGAATACTGCGCTCCAGCTGCCCTGAAGGCAAAAGCGCGTGGGCCGGGCTGTGGCTGCACTGGTAGAGCTCATAGGCGCGGATGGCACTGTTGAACAGCGCCTGGTCACCGCTGCTGGCCCTGGCCGGCCAGTTATCTTCGATTTCATGATCATCCAGAATCATGTACGTCGGCACATGGGCCATCAGCTGGTGGATATGCGGCTGAGAGAATGCCGTCCGGTACTTGTGCAGAATGTCTTCGTATTCGCGGTCCGGCGCGACGATATTCAGATCATCGACGTACACCTGATCCCCTGTCATCAGCATCCCGTCGACCGGGGTCCTGGCGTCTCGTACCAAAGCGTTGATCGCTGCAAATATACCGTCACCCAGTTCGGGATCTGAGGGTATGCCTAACGTCATGCGCAAGTAACGGCAGGAGCCGAGGATATAGGAACGTGGCAGGGCCTTATCGTTCGAACAGGTGTTAAACGTATAAATACGCTCTGGCCATCGCAGCGCAAGATCGTGGACGGTTTCCACGGTTTCACCCCTGTCAGCCGTGGTGAACCAGCCCGCCTGATACTCGTATCGGGTATCCGCTTCCAGCTCTTTGAGTACAACGATGCCCGTCATATCGTGCAGCTTGTCCAGCAAGACGAAAGCGCCTTGCGACCATGCCTGCTCTCCCGCCCGGCGATGGCGAATACCGCCGAAGGTCAGAGGCGCTCGACTATAAATGGCACGCAGCAATATGCGCGAATGATGGGCAGTGGTATGGCCAATGATCGGGCCAACGCTGGGTTTGATCATTCTCGAGTCCTGTCGAAAAAAGCTTTTAATAAATAGTTATTGCCAGCGCAGTAAAGGGTTGGGTTTTGTATCTATAAGGTTAACGACACGAGGGCGGCAGGTTGTTCAAGTCGCGAGCTTTAGCGTGTGGTTTTTGGGGACGTATGAAGTCCGTAGCTCGGTAACGTGCTGTAGGCGAGAAGTTGTCAGGCTCGTCAGAACATTCGACTTTGATCGGGAAGGGCTGGAGATCAATCCAGACAAAAAAGCTCAGGCAAAAAAAGCCCCGCCAAATTGGCGGGGTTGAGGTACGAGCGTGGCGCTCGGAAACAGTGCTGAACCGGCTCTCCCATGACAGAAGAGCCGGTTTGAGGCTTACAGCAGGATGGTGCGGATGTCGGCCAGCAGGTCGCTCAGACGCTTGGTAAAACGTGCAGCAGCGGCGCCGTTGATCACACGGTGATCATAGGACAGCGACAGTGGCAGCATCAGTTTCGGCTGGAAGGCTTTACCGTCCCAGACCGGCTGGATGGTTGCCTTGGAAACACCGAGGATCGCGACTTCCGGCGCGTTGACGATCGGCGTGAAGCCGGTGCCGCCAATGTGCCCGAGGCTGGAGATGGTAAAGCAAGCACCCTGCATGTCGTCAGCCGAGAGCTTCTTGGTCCGGGCTTTCTCCGCCAGTACGGCAGCTTCGGCAGCCAGTTGCAGCAAGCTCTTCTTGTCGACGTCCTTGATAACCGGTACCAGCAGGCCATCTGGAGTGTCGACGGCGAAGCCGATATTGACGTACTTCTTGCGGATGATCGCTTTGCCGCTTGGCGCCAGCGAACTGTTGAAGTCCGGCAGTTCCTTGAGCAAGTGCGCGCAGGACTTGAGCAGCAGTGGCAGCACGGTCAGCTTGACACCGGCCTTTTCGGCCACGGCTTTCTGAGCAACACGGAACGCTTCCAGCTCGGTGATATCCGCCTGGTCAAACTGGGTCACGTGCGGAATGTTCAGCCAGCTGCGATGCAGGCTCGACGCGCCGATTTGCATCAGGCGAGTCATCGGCACTTCTTCGATTTCGCCGAAACGGCTGAAGTCGACCACCGGAACCGGAGGAATGCCCGCGCCGCCAGTTGCGCCGCCAGCAGCCGGTGCTTGCTTGGCCTTCTGCATCATGGCTTTGACGTAAACCTGCACGTCTTCTTTCAGCACACGGCCGTGCGGGCCGCTTGGGCTGACTGCACCCAGTTCGACGCCGAATTCACGGGCCAGTTGGCGCACCGCAGGACCTGCGTGAACCTTGGCGCCAGGCTTGGCCGGGGCAGCAGCAGGTGCAGCGGCAACAGGTGCAGCTGCCGCTTGCGCAGGAGCACTCGGTGCCGCAGCGGCAGGCGCTGGAGCAGCAGCGGGAGCGGCGCCTTTGACTTTCAGTTTGAGGATCAGGTCGCCGGTACCGACTTCGTCGTCCAGCTTGATGGAAACGCTTTCCACCACGCCAGCGGCAGGCGATGGAATTTCCATGCTCGCCTTGTCGGATTCCAGGGTGATCAGCGACTGATCGGCCTCAACGGTGTCGCCGGCCTTGACCAGGACTTCGATGATCTTGGCCTTGCCTGACGAACCGATGTCCGGGACGTGAATGTCCTGGACGCTGTCAGCTACCGGTGCAGCTGGGGCCGCTGCGGCTGGCGCTGGAGCAGCGGCGGCCGGCGCAGCAGCCTGAGCTGGCGTGGCAGCAGCCGGTGCCGCAGCACCCGCCACTTTCAGGGCCAGAATCAGGTCGCCAGTGCCGACTTCGTCGTTGAGCTTGACGCTGATGCTTTCGACCACGCCAGCGGCGGGCGAAGGGATTTCCATGCTGGCCTTGTCGGATTCCAGGGTGATCAGTGATTGATCAGCCTCGACGGTGTCGCCGACCTTGACCTGGATCTCAATGATCTGGGCCTTGCCCGACGAACCGATGTCCGGCACGTGCACTTGCTGAGTGGTTGCAGCCGCTGGAGCAGCAGCCGCTGCAGGAGCAGGAGCGGCAGCCGGTTTTTCTTCGGCCTTGGCAGCAGGCGCGGCAGCCGCTGGCGCCGCCGCGGCACCTTCGACTTCCAGTTCCATCAGCTCGTCGCCTTCTTTCAGGCGATCGCCCAGCTTCACTTTCAGGCTCTTGATGACACCGGCCTTGGGGGCCGGAATCTCCATGCTCGCCTTGTCCGACTCAAGTGTCAGCAGGCTCTGGTCAGCTTCGATGCGATCACCGACCTTGACCATCAGTTCAATTACTTCACCTTCACCGCTGCCGATGTCAGGTACGCGAATGAGTTCGCTCACAGAAAATCTCCTCAGCAGTCCAGTGGGTTGCGTTTTTCCGGGTTGATACCGAACTTGGCGATGGCTTCAGCCACCACTTTAGGTTCGATATCGCCACGGTCAGCCAAGGCTTCCAGGGCTGCCAACACCACGAAATGACGGTCGACTTCGAAGAAGTGACGCAGCTTCTTGCGGCTGTCACTGCGGCCGAAACCGTCGGTGCCCAGGACTTTGAATTCCTTGGACGGGACCCACTGACGAATTTGTTCAGCGAACAGTTTCATGTAGTCGGTAGAGGCGATGACCGGACCTTGACGGCCGTTCAGGCACTCTTCGACGTAGCTCAGCTTAGGCTTCTGACCTGGGTGCAGACGGTTGCTGCGTTCCACGGCCAGGCCATCGCGACGCAGTTCGTTGAAGCTGGTTACGCTCCACACGTCAGCGCCGACGTTGAACTCTTCACGCAGAATCTTCGCCGCTTCACGGACTTCACGCAGGATGGTGCCGGAGCCCATCAGCTGTACGTGGTGCGCCGCTTCGCGGGTGTCTTCCTCGAGCAGGTACATGCCCTTGATGATGCCTTCCTCGACACCGGCCGGCATGGCTGGCTGGGTGTAGGCTTCGTTCATCACGGTGATGTAGTAGAAAACGTCCTGCTGCTCTTCGGTCATCTTCTTCATGCCGTCCTGGATGATCACCGCCAGCTCGTAGCCGTAGGTTGGATCAAAGGTGCGGCAGTTCGGGATGGTCGCAGCCAGCATGTGGCTGTGACCGTCTTCGTGTTGCAGGCCTTCGCCGTTGAGCGTGGTACGGCCGGCGGTGCCACCGATCAGGAAGCCACGGGTACGGCTGTCGCCAGCGGCCCAGGCCAGGTCACCGATACGCTGGAAGCCGAACATCGAGTAGAAGATGTAGAACGGCAGCATTGGCTGGTTGTGGCTGCTGTACGAAGTACCGGCGGCGATGAAGGAGCTCATGGCGCCCGCTTCGTTGATACCCTCTTCGAGAATCTGACCTTTCTTGTCTTCGCGGTAGAACATCACCTGGTCTTTATCGACTGGCTCGTAGAGCTGGCCGACGGAGGAGTAGATGCCCAGCTGACGGAACATGCCTTCCATACCAAAGGTACGGGCTTCGTCCGGGATGATCGGCACGATGCGCGGACCGATTTCCTTGTCCTTGACCAGCTGCGAAAGAATCCGCACGAAGGCCATGGTGGTGGAGATTTCGCGGTCGCCGGAACCGTCCAGGATAGCCTTGAGGGTGTCCAGTGGCGGCGTCGGAATGCTGAAGCTCTTGGCGCGACGCTGAGGCACGAAACCGCCCAGTGCGGTGCGACGCTCGCTCAGGTAACGGGCTTCGGCGCTGCCTTCTTCTGGCTTGAAGAACGGCAGGTTTTCGAGTTCGTTGTCTTTGACCGGAATGTCGAAACGATCGCGGAACAGCTTCAGGCTCTCGACATCGACCTTCTTGGTGTTGTGCGCGGTGTTCTTCGCTTCGCCGGCACCGGTGCCATAACCCTTGATGGTCTTGGCCAGGATGACGGTCGGTTGTTCTTTGTGGTTGACCGCTTCGTGGTACGCCGCGTAGACCTTGTACGGGTCGTGGCCGCCACGGTTGAGTTTCCAGATCTCGTCGTCGGACAGGTCTTCAACCATCGCCTTGAGTTCCGGCGAGTTGAAGAAGTGTTCACGCACGAACGCGCCGTCTTTGGCTTTGTAGTTCTGGTACTCGCCGTCGATGACTTCGTCCATCCGGCGTTGCAGGATGCCGTCGACGTCTTTGGCCAGCAGCGGGTCCCAGAAACGGCCCCAGATGACCTTGTTCACGTTCCACTGAGCACCGCGGAACACGCCTTCGAGTTCCTGGATGATCTTGCCGTTGCCGCGAACCGGGCCGTCGAGACGCTGCAGGTTGCAGTTGATGACGAAGATCAGGTTGTCCAGCTTCTCGCGGCCAGCCAGCGAGATGGCACCCAGGGATTCCGGCTCGTCACACTCGCCGTCGCCCAGGAAGCACCAGACTTTTTGCTTGCCTTCAGGGATGAAGCCACGGGCTTCCAGGTACTTCATGAAGCGTGCCTGGTAGATCGCCTGGATCGGGCCCAGACCCATGGATACCGTCGGGAATTGCCAGAAGTCAGGCATCAGCCAAGGGTGCGGGTAGGACGACAAGCCGTGACCGTCGACTTCCTGGCGGAAGTTGTCCATCTGGTCTTCGGTGATGCGGCCTTCCATGAACGCACGGGCGTAAACGCCTGGCGAAGTGTGACCCTGGAAGTAGATCAGGTCGCCGCCATGTTCGTCGGTCGGGGCCTGGAAGAAGTAGTTGAAGCCGATGTCATACAGGGTTGCGCTGGAGGCGAAGCTGGAGATGTGACCGCCCAGGTCAGAATCTTTCAGGTTCGTGCGCATCACCATGGCCATCGCGTTCCAGCGTACCAACGAGCGAATGCGGCGTTCCATGAACAGGTCGCCAGGCATGCGTGCTTCGTGGGTAACAGGGATCGTGTTGCGGTACGGCGTGGTGATGGCGTAGGGCAGTTGCGAGCCGCTGCGGGTCGCGAGTTCGCCCATACGGGTCATCAGATAGTGAGCACGGTCTTCGCCTTCTTTGTCGAGAACCGATTCCAGGGCGTCCAGCCATTCCTGGGTTTCGACGGGATCGAGGTCTTGCATGGCTTGCTCCAGGGCGGAAAGGCTTCCAGAATCGGTTGCCTGAGTTTGCGACTGGCCTTGTGGGCAGACGACATAAATTCTTGGATTACCGGAAGGTTGCTCCGGTGTTGTGTAGTTTTACTACAAATCGTCGGCCATTTCAGCCTTTCGAATGTATATACCAGTAGTAAAACTACAGAAGATCGACCGATAAGCGGCTTATGACTGGTGAGCATAATCGTTATTGGTGGTCTTTATCGAACAAGAAAAGGTAGAAGCTTGATGTTAACTGCCAAGAAAATTGTTTTTTCAGCTATTTCTAACTTTTGTTCGACAGTCCTTCACGTAGCGTGTTTCTTGAAATCACTACAATCGGACTTTCATACGCCGATCAAGGATAGACCATGAGCCTACCTGCGCTGGCCGAACTGCCGGCCATTCTCCTGCCATTGGTCAGTCGTGCCGAGCAGTCGTTACGCACTGCCGTCGCCGCTCTGGATGATGATCATGGTTTGTCCTCATGGTCGCCTGAGCGCTGGGCGGCATTTGCCCGCGTGACTGCGTCCAGCGACTTTGTCATTGAACAGAGCCTGCGTGACCCTTTGATGTTGCTCGAGCTGGTGCGCTCTGGCGAACTGGACCGCAGCTTTGCCCCCGGCGAGTTGTGTGGCCAGATCGCTGCCGCCGTGCAACTGGCACAGAGCGACGATGAGCTCGGTCGTGCCCTGCGTCGTCAGCGTGCCCGGCACCAGGTGCGGATCATCTGGCGCGATCTGAACCGCCAGGCGGATCTGGTGCAAACCTGTCGCGATCTGTCGGACCTGGCTGACGCCAGCATCGATCAGGCCTATCAATGGCTGTATCTGCGCCATTGCCAACAGTTTGGCACGCCGACCGGTCGACGCAGTGGCGAGCCGCAACAGATGGTCATCCTTGGTATGGGCAAGCTCGGCGCCGTGGAGCTCAACCTTTCTTCTGATATCGATTTGATCTTCGCCTACCCCGAAGGCGGCGAGACGGTCGGCGTGAAGCGTGCGCTGGATAATCAGGAGTTCTTTATTCGTCTTGGTCAGCGGCTGATCAAGGCGCTGGACCCGATGACCGTTGACGGTTTCGTATTCCGTGTCGATATGCGCCTGCGTCCGTACGGTTCGTCCGGCGCTCTGGTGCTGAGCTTCAACGCGCTGGAGCAGTACTACCAGGATCAGGGCCGCGACTGGGAACGCTACGCGATGATCAAGGCGCGGGTGGTGGCCGGGGATCAGGTCGCCGGTGCGCAATTGCTCGACATGTTGCGACCATTCGTTTATCGGCGTTACCTGGACTTTTCCGCGATCGAAGCGCTGCGCACCATGAAGCAGCTGATTCAGCAGGAAGTCCGGCGCAAAGGCATGGCCGAGAACATCAAGCTGGGCTCCGGCGGGATTCGCGAGGTCGAGTTTATCGCCCAGGCGTTCCAGTTGATTCACGGTGGCCGCGACCTGAGCTTGCAGCAGCGTCCGCTATTAAAAGTACTGAGTACCCTGGAAGGACAGGGTTATTTGCCGCCTGCGGTCATCAGCGAGTTGCGCGAAGGCTATGAATTCCTGCGTTACACCGAGCATGCGATCCAGGCGATTGCCGACCGTCAGACGCAAATGCTCCCGGACGGAGAGCGCGATCAGGCGCGAATCGCCTTCATGCTCGGCTTTGCCAACTGGACGGCGTTCCATGAACAACTCATGTATTGGCGTGGCCGGGTCGATTGGCACTTCCGCCAGGTGATCGCCGACCCTGATGAAGAAGAGGGTGACGAAAGCCAAGTGGTGGTCGGTGGTGAGTGGCTACCGCTCTGGGAAGAAGCACAGGACGAAGACGCCGCTTGCCGGCAATTGGAGGAAGGCGGTTTCGTCGATGCACCGAAAGCGTTGAAAGCTCTGGCCGCTCTGCGCGGTAGCCCGCAATTGCGCGCCATGCAGCGCCTCGGTCGTGAGCGGCTCGATGCATTTATTCCGCGCTTGCTGGCTCAGGCCGTGGAGCATGCCAGTCCGGATCTGGTGCTGGAGCGGGTGTTGCCGCTAGTCGAAGCGGTGGCGCGGCGTTCTGCCTATCTGGTGCTGCTCACGGAAAACCCGGGAGCTTTGCGCCGACTGCTGACCTTATGCGCGGCCAGTCCATGGATCGCTGAACAGATCACCCGTTTCCCGCTGTTGCTCGACGAGTTGCTCAACGAAGGTCGTTTGTTCAAGCCGCCCCTGGCGCCGGAACTGGCCGCCGAATTGCGCGAACGGCTGACGCGAATCCCTGAAGATGATCTCGAACAACAGATGGAAGCCTTGCGTCACTTCAAGCTGGCTCACCGCCTGCGGGTGGCTGCGTCGGAAATCGCCGGCAGCTTGCCGCTGATGAAAGTCAGCGACTACCTGACCTGGCTGGCCGAAGCGATTCTCGAACAAGTGCTGGCGCTGGCCTGGCGTCAGACTGTGAGCAAATATGGTTCGCCGCAGCGCGCGGATGGCACCTTGTGCGATCCGGGCTTCATTATTGTGGGTTACGGGAAAGTCGGTGGCCTGGAACTCGGACATGGTTCCGACCTGGACCTGGTGTTTATCCATGACGGCGACCCGCAAGCGGAAACCGACGGTGCCAAGCCCATCGATGGTGCGCAGTTCTTCACCCGACTGGGCCAGCGGATCATCCATTTGCTGACTACCCAGACCAACTCGGGCCAGCTGTATGAGGTGGATATGCGTCTGCGACCGTCCGGCGCTTCGGGGCTGTTGGTCAGTTCGCTTGGCGCTTTCGAGCGTTATCAGCAGAATGAAGCCTGGACCTGGGAACATCAGGCGTTGGTGCGGGCGCGGGTGTTGGTCGGTTGCAAACAGGTCGGGGCGGCGTTCGAGAAAGTCCGGGCGCAGGTGCTGGGGCGCGAGCGTGATTTGCCCAGGCTGCGTCAGGAAGTCAGCGAGATGCGCGCCAAGATGCGCGAGAATCTGGGGAGTAAAGCCACAGCAGCCGGAACCGCGGCAAATGCCTTTCAGGAGTCCTCGCCCTTCGATCTCAAGCAGGACGCCGGAGGTATCGTCGATATTGAATTTATGGTGCAATACGCGGCTTTGGCGTGGTCCGAAGCGCACCCGTCGCTGCTGCGCTATACCGACAATATCCGCATTCTTGAAGGGTTGGAGGAGGTCGGGCTGATGCCTGCCACTGATGCCAGTCTGTTGCGCGAGGCCTATAAGGCCTACCGTGCGGCCGCTCACCGTCAGGCTTTGCAGAATGAGGCCGGGGTGATCGGTGGTGATCAATTTGAGGCCGAACGGCGGGAAGTGCTGCGGATTTGGGCCGAACTGGGGTTGAGCTAGCACTGAGTAAAGCTATAGAACGTATCCGGCGGGCCGCTGATGGCTCGTCCTGTTTGCCCGGTGGCTACGCTTTCGGGCAGGATTGCTGAGGAGCTGAATCATGTCGATGGCCGATCGTGATGGCGTTATCTGGTATGACGGAAAGCTGGTGCCGTGGCGAGACGCCACCACCCATGTGCTGACCCATACCCTGCATTACGGCATGGGTGTGTTCGAAGGCGTGCGCGCCTACGAAACGCCACAAGGCACGGCGATCTTTCGCTTGGAGGCGCACACCGATCGTCTGTTCGACTCGGCCCACATCATGGGCATGAAGATCCCGTTTTCCAAAGACGAAATTAATGAAGCGACGCGTGTCGCGGTGCTCGAGAACAAACTCGACAGCGCCTACATCCGCCCGATGGTGTTCTACGGGTCGGAGGCGATGGGGCTGCGCGCCACCGGTTTGAAAGTCCACGTGATCATTGCACCCTGGAGTTGGGGCGCTTACATGGGCGAAGAAGCGCTGCGCGCCGGCATCAAGGTTCGTACCAGTTCCTTCACCCGGCACCACGTGAACATTTCCATGACCCGCGCCAAGGCCAACGGGCATTACATCAACTCGATGCTGGCATTGCAGGAAGCCTTGTCCGGCGGTGCCGACGAAGCCTTGTTGCTGGACCCGGAAGGTTTCGTCGCCGAAGGCTCGGGCGAGAACGTGTTTCTGGTCAAGGATGGTGTGCTTTACACCCCGGACGTCACGGCCTGCCTGAACGGCATTACCCGCAGTACGGTCCTGACCCTGGCCAGTGAGCTGGGGATCAAATTTGTCGAAAAACGTATTACCCGCGATGAGGTGTACATCGCCGACGAGGCGTTTTTCACCGGTACCGCCGCGGAAGTGACACCGATCCGCGAAGTCGATGGCCGCAGTATTGGCATTGGCAGTCGGGGCCCGGTAACCGAGAAATTGCAAAAGGCTTACTTCGATCTGGTCAGCGGCAAAACGTCCGCCCATGCCGAGTGGCGTACACTGGTCAAATAAAGCCTGGATAAATAAGACGGGGAGGCAGCCGGTTCAACTGGTCATGCCTCCCTGCTCGTTTGTGGATAACTATGAAAATTCTGATCGTTGGGCCCAGTTGGGTCGGTGACATGGTGATGGCGCAGACACTGTTCCAGTGTCTGAAACAGCGCCATCCGCAGTGCGAGATCGACGTTCTGGCTCCCGAGTGGAGCCGGCCGATCCTTGAGCGCATGCCCCAGGTGCGGCAGGCCTTGAGCTTTCCGCTCGGCCACGGCGTGCTCGAACTGGCGACCCGCCGACGCATCGGCAAATCATTGGCCGGTCAATACGATCAGGCGATTTTGCTGCCCAACTCGCTGAAATCGGCGCTGGTGCCGTTTTTCGCCGGCATCCCGAAACGCACCGGCTGGCGTGGCGAGTTCCGCTATGGCCTGCTCAACGATGTGCGCACGCTCGACAAAGAGCGTTACCCGCTGATGATCGAGCGCTTCATGGCCCTGGCCGTTGATTCCGGTGCCGAGTTGCCTCGACCGTATCCGCGTCCCTCCCTGCAAATCGACCACGCCACTCGCGACGCTGCGCTGGCCAAGTTTGGCCTGGAGCTGGACCGTCCGGTGCTGGCGCTGTGCCCGGGCGCAGAGTTTGGTGAGTCCAAGCGCTGGCCGTCCGAGCATTACGCGAAGGTCGCCGAGTTGAAGATACGCGAGGGCTGGCAAGTCTGGCTGTTCGGTTCGAAGAACGATCACGCGGTCGGCGAAGACATTCGCGCGCGGCTGATTCCCGGCCTGCGTGAAGAGTCGGTGAACCTCAGTGGCGGCACCTCGCTGGCCGAAGCCATCGACTTGCTGTCGTGCGCTGATGCGGTGGTGTCCAACGATTCCGGGTTGATGCACGTAGCGGCTGCGTTGAACCGGCCGCTGGTGGCGGTCTACGGCTCGACGTCACCGGACTTCACCCCGCCGCTGGCGGAGAAGGTCGAGATTGTCCGGCTGGGTATCGAATGCAGCCCATGCTTTGATCGCACCTGCCGTTTTGGCCATTACAATTGTTTGCGTCAGCTCATGCCGCAACCGGTGGTCGATGCCTTGCAGCGGTTGCAGGGCTCTGTGGTCGAGGTTCAGTAAGTTGCGGGTACTGTTGATCAAGACTTCCTCCCTGGGCGATGTGATTCATGCTTTGCCGGCATTGACCGATGCGGCGCGGGCGATTCCGGGGATCACATTCGACTGGGTGGTGGAAGAAGGCTTTGCCGAGATTCCAACCTGGCACCCGGCCGTTGGCAAAGTGATTCCGGTGGCGATCCGTCGCTGGCGCAAGAACATCTGGCAGACCATCAAAAGTGGCGAATGGCGGCGCTTCAAGCAAAGCATTCGCGCGACTGAATATGACCTGGTGATTGACGCTCAAGGCTTGCTGAAAAGCGCCTGGCTGACTCGGTACGTCAAGGCTCCGGTGGCCGGACTTGATCGCCAGTCGGCCCGCGAACCCTTGGCTGCGCGTTTCTATTCGCGGCGTCTGGCGGTGGCTCGAGGGCAGCATGCGGTAGAACGCGTGCGTCAGTTGTTCGCGGTGGCGCTGGGTTATGACCTGCCCAAAGGTCTCGGCGACTATGGCCTGAACATCGAGAAGCTGGTTGAGCTGCCGCGCAAAAACCCATTTGTACTATTTCTGCACGGCACCACGTGGGATACCAAGCATTGGCCCGAAGCCTATTGGCGTGAGCTCGCCGAGCGCATGGGGCAGTTGGGCGTCGAGGTGAAACTGCCGTGGGGCAACCCGGCCGAAAAGGCCCGGGCTGAACGTATTGCCAGTGGTCTGAAGAACGCCGAAGTATTGCCAAAACTGAATCTGGCCGGTGTGGCCAGGGTCTTGGCCGGCGCGCAGGCGTGCGTCGCAGTGGATACCGGCCTCGGGCATCTGGCGGCGGCGCTGGATGTGCCGACACTCTCGTTGTTCGGTCCCACCAATCCGGGCCTGAGCGGCGCCTATGGCAAGAGCCAGATTCATCTGGCGAGCGACTTCCCAAGCTGCGCGCCTTGCCTGCAAAAGAAATGCACCTACCAGCCGACTGCCCAGGACCAGCAGCGGTTTGACCTCAAGCGCGAGTGGCCGCTGTGCTTCACTCGTCTGAATCCCGAGCGTGTCGCGAGCCGATTAAGCACGTTGTTACTGGCTGAGGAGCTACGCTGATGCAACTGGCTTTTGTCCTTTATAAATATTTCCCGTTTGGTGGTTTGCAGCGCGATTTCATGCGTATCGCCCTGGAATGCCAGCAGCGCGGGCATCAGATTCGCGTCTACACGCTGATCTGGGAAGGCGATATCCCGCCGGGGTTCGAAGTGCTGGTGGCGCCGGTCAAGGCGATCTTCAACCATCGGCGCAACGAAAAACTCAGCGCCTGGATGGAGGCCGATCTGGCCGAGCGTCCGGTGGACCGCTTGATCGGTTTCAACAAGATGCCTGGGCTGGACGTGTACTACGCCGCCGACGGCTGCTACGAGGACAAGGCGCAGACCCTGCGCAATTCGTTCTATCGCCGTTGGGGTCGTTACCGGCATTTCGCCGAGTATGAGCGTGCGGTATTCGCCAAAGACGCCAAAACCGAAGTCCTGATGATTTCCGAAGTCCAGCAGCCGCTGTTCATCAAGCATTACGACACGCCTTTGCAGCGCTTCCACCTGTTGCCGCCAGGCATCACTCAGGATCGTCGTGCACCGGCCAATGCGGCCGAGATTCGCGCCCAATTCCGCCAGGAATTCAAACTGACCGACGATGACCTGTTGCTGGTGCAGATCGGTTCTGGTTTCAAAACCAAGGGCGTGGATCGCAGTCTCAAGGCGCTGGCGGCATTGCCTTCGGCGTTGAAGAAGCGCACCCGGCTGTTTGTAATTGGCCAGGACGACCCCAAAGTATTCCAATTGCAGAGCGCGGCACTGGGCTTGAGTGATCAGGTACAGTTCCTCAAGGGACGCAGCGATATTCCACGTTTTCTGCTCGGTGCCGATCTGTTGATCCATCCGGCGTACAACGAAAACACCGGTACGGTCTTGCTCGAAGCATTGGTCGCAGGGTTGCCGGTGCTGGTCAGTGCGGTCTGCGGTTACGCTCATTACATCGCCGAGGCCGACAGCGGTCTGGTGCTGGACGAGCCGTTCGAACAGGCGCAACTCACTAAGTACCTGAGCACCATGTTGAGCGACGATGCAGCACGCACGGCCTGGGGCCGTAATGGTCTGGCTTTCGCCGAGACGGCCGACCTCTATAGCATGCCGCAGCACGCTGCGGATGTGATTCTGGCGGAGCAACACTGATGAAGTTGATTCTTGCCGAACCGTTCAAGGCCCTTTGGGCCGGGCGCGACGCGTTCGCTGAGGTCGAGGGGCTCAGCGGTCAGGTTTACCGTGAGCTGGAGGCGCGCCGTACCTTGCGTACGGAAATCGCCGGGCGCGGTTACTTTGTGAAAATCCACCGTGGTATCGGTTGGGGCGAAATCTTCAAGAATCTGCTCACCGCCAAACTGCCGGTACTCGGTGCCGGACAGGAATGGCGAGCGCTGGAACGCCTGCATGAAGTCGGCGTGCCGACCATGACCGCCGTCGCCTATGGAGAGCGCGGCAGCAACCCGGCGGATCAGCATTCGTTCATCGTCACCGAAGAGCTGGCGCCGACCGTCAGCCTCGAAGACTTCAGTATTGATTGGGTCAAGCAACCGCCAGAGCCCAGGCTCAAGCGCGCGCTGATCGCTGAGGTAGCGCGAATGACCGGCATGATGCACCGAGCCGGGGTCAACCACCGCGACTGCTATATCTGCCATTTCCTGCTGCACACCGATAAACCGGTAACTGCCGACGACTTGAAGCTCTCGGTGATTGACCTGCACCGCGCCCAGACCCGCCCGGAGATCACCCTGCGCTGGCGCAACAAGGATCTGGCGGCATTGTATTTCTCGGCGCTGGACATCGGTCTGACCCGCCGCGACAAGCTGCGTTTTCTCAAGGGCTACTTTCAGCAGCCGTTGCGGCAGATTCTGCGGGACGAAGCGCCATTGCTCGCGCGACTGGAAGGCAAGGCTGGCAAGCTTTACGAGCGTAAACAGCGGTACGGAGATGCTCTCTGATGGCGGACTTGAAGCTGGAGCTTGCTTGCCACTCAACTGGATCAGCCTTTGAGCAGTCCTATGATTGATGCCTGGGTTCGGCATCTGACCGCGCGGCGCAGCCACAAGGAGACCCATTGATGCGTTTGTCCGAATTGAAGAATGCCGGCCGCACACCAAGCCTGCCGCTGAGTCTGGAACTGGCGGATGCTGCCGGCCCGGCCCAGTTACAATTGCTCAGCTTGTTGCGAGTGTTGCCGGGGCAGCGTTATGTCGGTGTAGGCGTTTGGCGTGGGCGGCCGGTCCTGGCCAAATTGTTGGTGGGTCGCAAGGCGGCCCGGCATTTCCAGCGTGAGCTGGACGGCGTGCGCTTGCTCGCCGCCCAGGACATGACCACGCCGTTGCTATTGGCCGATGGCCTGAAGGAAGGCGAAGGCGGCTGGTTGCTGTTTGATTTTCTCGAAAGTGCTGAAAGTCTGGGTGATGCCTGGAAGCGCGTCGACGCGCTCCCGGTGTTGGCTGATGAGCAACAAGCGGTTCTGGCTGAGGCGTTGGCGGTCATTGCTCAGCTGCACAGCAAAGGCTTGTGGCAGGAAGACTTGCATCTGGACAACCTGCTGCGGTACCAGGGGCAGCTGTATTTGATCGACGGTGCAGGGATCTGCGTCGAGCAAGCGGGCAGGCCGCTGTCTCGGCAAAAAGTCCTGGAAAACCTCGGTGTCTTCTTTGCGCAGCTGCCAAAGGCTTTTGAACCGTTCACCGAAGAGTTGCTGGTGCATTATCTGTTGAGCAATAGCGAACACGCCTTGCCGCTGGAAGCCCTGCAAAAACAGGTGAGTAAAGTACGCAGCTGGCGCCTGAAAGACATCCTCAACAAGGTTGGTCGTGACTGCTCGCTGTTCAGCGTGCAGCGTAGTGCGTTCGTCTTGCGGGCGATTCGTCGCGAGGAAGAGTCGGCGATGCTGTCAGTGCTGGATCAGGCCGATGCCTTGCTCGACCAGGGCCACCTGTACAAAACCGGCGGCGCCGCGAGTGTCGGGCGGGTCGAGGTGGCTGGTCGTTCGCTGGTGATCAAGCGCTACAACATCAAGGGCTTCACCCATTGGCTCAAGCGCTTTTGGCGCCCGAGCCGGGCCTGGCATTCATGGCGTGAAGGCAATCGCCTGACGTTCCTGGGGATTGCCACACCCAAGCCGCTGGCGTTACTGGAACGGCGTTTTCTCTGGCTGCGCAGCCGTGCCTACTTGATCACCGAGTACTTGCCCGGGCCGGACATCATCGAGCGCTTTGCGCCGTTTGTTGAAAGCGGTGACGCGCCGCAGGTCGAGTTGCAGGCGCTGGATGACTTGTTCGCCGAGCTGATCCGCGAACGTATCAGTCACGGTGACTTCAAGGGCCATAACCTGTTCTGGCATCACGACCGTTGGGCGTTGATCGATCTGGACTCAATGTGTCAGCACCACTCGGCCAGCAGCTTCGCCCCGGCCTACGCCCGGGATCGCGCACGGTTCATGCGCAATTGGCCTGAGGGCAGTGCACTGTATCAAGTGATTGATCAGCGGTTGCCCAAGACGGTTGATTGATTGTTCCCTCGCGTGGGAACGATCAATGCTCCCGCGCGAGAATGCCTCAATGGACACCTGAATTTAGAAGCCCGCCTTGTAAGGGCTTTTGTATGTCATAGGTGACAAATCGTTATGAATTTTCCTACGCGATCCGGGGAGGTCGTGACCTGTAACGTAAACAACCGTGGTGCTAGCTTGCCTGACGTTCTCGGAGGGCAGGTTTTGACTAATAAAATGGCTGTTTCGCTCGGTGTTTTCTCACTGGCTTTGGCTGGCTGTGGGACCGTCAACACAGTGCTGCAAGATGATGCAGAGGCGGCCCGTGATCTCAGGAAGCAAAAAACCTACTGTCAGTCGATCCCACGTATCTACAGCGGTCTGGCTTATGATTTTTGTATATTGAATGCGCCACCGGATCCAACGGGCATCCTTGTGCCAGTCATATTATTGGATTTGACCCTGTCGGGTGTCTTCGACACGGTTTTCTTGCCGTATACGATTTACCGGCAGAGCACAGATGGCAATATCAAAATTTACTGGAGGACAGGTCGCGGATGAGCGAAGGCGAAACGCTGTCGCCCAAGGTCATCTTCAGGGGGCTGATAACCGCAGGGTCATTCCCGCCATCTTTACGCTATAATCCCGCCCTTTAGCTGTTTCTCGCCGCTTTGCGAGGACACATTTTTCTCAGGCGCCCGCCGCCTGCATGCAGACTAAAGAGGCTAGACCCCTGTGGCATTGACGATCCTTGGCCTGTCCGGCGCCCTTAGCCATGATCCTTCCGCAGCCCTGTACATCGACGGCAAGCTGGTTGCCGCGGCTGAAGAAGAGCGCTTCGTACGCGATAAACATGCAAAGAACCGCATGCCCTATGAATCGGCAAAGTTCTGTCTGGAACAGGCCGGTATCAAGCCTTCCGACGTTGATGTGGTGGCCATTCCGTTCGCCCCGATCAGCCTGTTCGGCAAGGCTCGCTGGCACTATGCCAAGCGCTATTGGTACGCCCCGGACCGTGCCCTCGACGCGATCCTGATGGGCAACCGCCGTTACAAGCGTTATCGCAACAAGATCGTCTGGTGCCTTGAGCAACTGGGTTTCGACCCGAAGAAAATCAAGATCGAACCGGTCGAACACCACTTGGCTCACGCCTCCAGCGCTTACCACTGCTCCGGTTTCAAAGAGAAAACCGCGATCCTGGGGATCGACGGCAAGGGTGAGTACGCCACGACCTTCTTCGGTTACGGCGAAAACGGCAAGATCCACAAGATCAAAGAGTTCTTCGATCCGGACTCCCTCGGCGGCCTGTATGGCGCAATCACTGAATTCCTCGGCTTCGAGATGCTCGACGGCGAATTCAAGGTCATGGGTATGGCGCCATATGGCGATGCCGGCAAGTACGATTTCTCGCGTCTGGCCAGTTTTGAAAACGGCGAACTGGTGATCAACACCGAGTACGCCAACGTCATCGGCCTGCGGCGCTATAAAGAGAAGGGCAAGGGCTTCTACTTCTCACCGAAGCTGATCGAGTGGTTGGGCCCGAAACGCGAAGGCGACATCGCTGACGAACCTTACATCCACTACGCCGCGAGCATGCAAGCGCTGTTCGAGAAACTGGCGTTGCAGATGATCGACCATTACCTGGGCGACGTCCTCAAGGAAACCGGCAAGCTGGCCTTCGCCGGCGGCTGTGCGCTGAACGTCAAGCTGAACCAGAAGATCATCGCCCGCGATGACATCAAAGAGCTGTTCGTGCAGCCAGCGTCCGGCGATGCCGGTACTGCGGTCGGCGCGGCAGCCTACGTTTCCCATGCCCGTGGTGTACCGGTAGAGAAGATGGAACACGTCTATCTTGGCCCGTCCTACAGCAACGAAGACGTGATCGCCGCCTGTGCCCGTCACCCGAGCAAGCCGGCTTGGCGTCAGATCGACAACACCCCGGAGCGCATCGCCAAAATCATGGTCGACGGTAACCCGGTGGCCTGGTTCCAGGGGCGCATGGAGTTCGGTCCGCGTGCATTGGGCGGTCGTTCGATCATCGGTTGCCCGAGTGCCACTGGCGTGGCTGACCGGATCAACCATCAGATCAAATT
The DNA here is from genome assembly GCF_059418545.1 of Pseudomonas sp. GW821-FHT07G10. Lineage (NCBI taxonomy): Bacteria > Pseudomonadati > Pseudomonadota > Gammaproteobacteria > Pseudomonadales > Pseudomonadaceae > Pseudomonas > Pseudomonas sp. GW821-FHT07G10. The sequence goes on from NZ_JBWKQB010000001.1 coordinate 334,868, forward strand.
CCGCGAGCGCTGGAGGCCTTTCTGCCCGTCGATGCTCGACACCGTCGCCCCGCAGATGATCAAGATCGATCACCCGGCGCCGTTCATGACCTTTACCTTTGAAGTGTCTGAGGAATGGAAAACCCGCGTGCCGGAAGTGGTTCACGAAGACGGCACGTCCCGGGCGCAGGTGCTCAAGCGCGAGTACAACCCGCGCTACTACGACATGATGAAAGCACTGGAAGTGCTGACCGGTAACGGTGTGTCGCTGAACACTTCGCTGAACCGCCGTGGTGAGCCGATGATCTGCTCTCCGACCGACGCTCTGAACATGTTCTTCGGTTCCGATCTGCAGTATCTGATCATGGAAGACATCCTTGTGGTCAAAGACGGCGTGGACGCTTATGACTCGCTCGGCTGAGCGTCATGTTCTGCAGTTCTGTCACGGCTATGACGGGCCGTTCCTGGACTGTGCCCGGCAATACGCCAGTCTGTTCGCGGGGACCGGCTATCGGGTGACCACGGTGTTCCTGACCGGGGTTGCCGATGCCGAGGTCGCCGCGGGCTGCGCCTCTGACGAGGTGCTGTTCATGGAATACAGCTCCAAGGCCATTCGTGGCCTGAAGCTGGGCGCGATTGGCGATCTGCGCAAGATTGCCGCGTCGCGTAACTTCAGTTTCTGCATCGCTCATCGTTTCAAACCGATCTATATCGCCTTGCTGGGTACCGCGTTGCCGGTGATCGGCGTGCACCACGCGTTTGGTGATTACCAGCGGCGTACCCGCAAGCTGTTTGCGCATGTTTTCCGCAAGCGCCTGAGCCTGCTTGGGGTGTCCGACGCGGTACGTGATGACATGCGTCGTTGCCTGCCGAACTGGCCGACCGAGCGGATTCAGACGCTCTACAACCGCATCGATATCGAGGCCTTGCAGGCCAGCCAGTTGCCGGCCATTGAGGCTCGTAATGCGCTGGGCCTGTCGCCGGATGCCTGGATTGTCGGCAACGTCGGACGGTTGCACCCGGACAAGGATCAGGCCACGCTGTTGCGGGGGTTTGCTGCCGCGTTGCCAGGTTTGCCGGTGAACAGCCAACTGGCGATCCTTGGTGCCGGTCGCCTGGAGCAGGACCTCAAAGCGCTGGCCCGCGAGCTGGGCATCGGTGATCGCGTGTTGTTCCTTGGCCAGGTGCCAGAGGCCCGGCACTATTTCCGCGCATTTGATGTGTTTGCCCTGAGCTCTGACCATGAACCGTTCGGTATGGTGCTGTTGGAAGCCATGGCTGCCGGCGTGCCCTTGCTGGCGACCGCTTGCGGTGGCGCCAGGGAGGTGGTCGAAGGCGTGGGCATTCTTTTTCCATTGGGCGATGCCGAGCACATGGCCCAAGGACTGCAGCGTCTGGCCAATATGAACGACGAGCAGCGTCAGGTCTGCGCCGAGCTGATGCTCGATCGCTTGCGTGAGAGCTTCTCGGATCGGGCGGTGGGTGAAGCGTTCTGGCGTTTGCCCCACGTTATCGACCTGACCGCGAGGGTTTGATGCTCAACCGATTTAAAGGCTGGCGTGAACGCGGCTGGGTCGTTGTCGATGCGTCGACTTACACCGATGCCTGGCAACGCTTCGGCGGCAGCGTCGCGACTCATCCGTTGGTGGTTGAGCGCCTGGCGCGGTTGGCCGATATCCCGGTGCGCTATCTGGCCTGGGAGCAAAACGGTGAGCTCAAAGCCGCGATTCCGACCTGGGGTCGTGATCTGGCCCTGTCCAAGGACGTGCTCAAGCGCAGCGGCAAGAAAGGCTTGTTTGACCTTGGCAATGCTGAGCTGATCCTCCCGGCTGCCGCCGATGCGCAGGTTCCTCTGCGTCATCGCGGGCGCTATCTCTCGGCCCTGAATGAAGGCCGTTTTGTCTCTCTCAAAGTGCAGGCCGAGCAGTTGGCCATGGCCCGCACCCCTGAAGATCTGTCGAAAAAATTCCGCTACAACCAGCGTCGCGAACTGCGTTTGCTGGAAGAGGCAGGCGGGGTGGTGCGACCGGTCAGCGAGTTTTCAAGTCGCGAGCTGGCGGCTATCTATTGCGACCTGTTCCAGCGTCGCTGGGGCTTCCCGGCCACTGGCGCCGAGCGTATGGCAGAGGTGGTCGAGCTGCTGCGCGAACTGCTGATCGGTTCGGTGATTTTCCTCAACGATGCGCCGATTGCGATTCAACTGGTCTACCGCGTCGAAGCTCCCGAGTGGATCAGTGTCGAGTACATCAACGGTGGCGTCGACCCCGAGACCCGCGAGTTCAGTCCGGGGAGTGTGCTGAGTTTCCTCAACACCCAAAGTGCCTGGGAGCACGCCCGGGCGATCGGCAAGCCGCTGCGTTTCTCCTTCGGTCGCGCTGACCGGGAATACAAGGACCGCTGGTGCAACCCTGTGCCGGTGTTCGAGGTATGAGCCAAGGTATGAGTCGCAAGCAGCAATTGCTCAAGCGCCATCGGCGCAACAAGCGTATCGGCTTGCTGATCGGTCTGGTGCTGTTGATCGCGATTGGTCTGCTGGTGGCCTGGTGGCTGCCGTTGTTGCTCGGCGTGCTGGCCTGGGTGGCCCACGAGGCATGGTTCGCCGACCATCTGTTCTACTCGGTCAAAGATGATTACGACTACGGCTTCCCGGCTGACAGCAAAAAGCTCAAGGTCCGCCTCGACGGTGGGCGCGTACTTCTGGACGAATCATCGAGCCTGACTGGCGACGAAACCCTGGTGTTGGCGATCCAGGTCAAGAGTCGCTGGCTGGGGCGTTTCCTGGACCCGGCCGTTGAAATGACGGGTACCCAGAGCCCGGACCGACAGACCTTCGAACGCGGCGTGAATGGCGTGCGCTACCTCAATCTCAGTGGCTTGGCCGGACCTCTGACGAGCGGCGAGTTGCGCCTTCGCGGACGCTTTTGCCGACTGCTCGGTGAGCCGACGCTGTGGTCATTTCGGTATCCCGACTACCGCCGTCAACGGGTGATGGTCATTGCGCCTCACGCCGATGATGCCGAACTGGCTGCCTTCGGTTTGTACAGCCAGGCCGATGAAGCCTGGATCGTCACTATGACGGCTGGTGAGATCGAAGCTGAACACTATCAACAGATGGGGCTGAACCCTGTCGATGCGGCGCGAATCAAGGGCCGCTTGCGTGCCTGGGACAGCATTGCCGTGCCGCGCTGGGCGGGGGTACCCGAGGCACATTGCGTGCAGTTGGGGTATTTCTGCTTGCAACTGGCCGCCATGCAGGCTGCGCCGGATCAGCCAATGGCCTCCCGGGAAGCGGACTTGAGCGATACCCGGCTGTTCCGCCAATTGAACCCGTTCTCCCTGCCCGGCGACAGCGACGGCGCACCGACCTGGAATAATCTGCTGGCCGATTTACGCGAGTTGCTGCTCAAGGCTCGCCCGCAAGTCATTGTGCTGCCGCACCCCTCGCTGGACCCGCACCCGGACCACCGCTGCGCTCAGGCTGCGGTGCTGGAAGCGTTGCAGGGGCTGGACTGGCAGCCTACAACCTTGCTTGGGTATGCCAACCACCTGCATGACAATGATCGCTGGCCGATGGGCGACTCAGGTGCCGGCATCGCCTTGCCGCCGGTGTTTGACTCGACGCAAGTACTGCAGCCGTACTCATTGCCTTTGTCTGTCGCGCAGCAGCGCGATAAAGCCATGGCGTTGGGGATGATGCATGACCTGCAACCGCGACTGCCGTTCAAGCGTCGTTTGCGCCGCTCGATACAGTGGCTTCTGGCTGGCAGAGCGCCGTCGCCTTTTGGAGAGAACGAGTTTTTTCGCAAGTCTGTCAGACGTCATGAGCTGTTATGGTTTTTGAAGCATGAATAAAGCCGCACGGGTATAGCATCGCCTCGTATTCTCTTCTCTGTAGTGAGCCCTCTGTGATTAATCCGTGCCCCCGCATTCTTTTCATTATTCCTTATTTCGGTCGCTGGCCGTTCTGGATGCCGTTCTTTCTCGAAAGCTGCCGGCGCAATGCGGATATCGACTGGCTGTTGTTCAGTGACTGCGGTAGTCCGCAGAACCTGCCAGACAACGTAAAAATCGAGAGCATCGGTTTCAGCGAATACTGCCAATTGGTATCGCGACGCTTGAATATCGATTTTTCGCCTGATGCGGCTTACAAACTCTGTGACATCAAACCAGCGCTCGGCCATATCCATGTCGATCGCCTGGCGGGTTATGATTTCTGGGCTTTCGGCGATATTGATCTGGTGTATGGTGACCTGCGTCGCTACTTCACGGCTGAGCGATTGGCCGGTTATGACCTGTTTTCGACCCATGAGCGGCGGGTCGCCGGGCACCTGTGCCTGATGCGCAATACCGCTCGCCAACGTGAGTGCTTCATGCGGATCGAGAACTGGCAAAAACGGTTTACCGATCAGCAGCACCATGCTCTGGATGAAGGAGCGTTCAGCCGGATCTTCCTTTGGCGCAAGAACTTTCCCAAGCCGTTTTTCAAGCTGGTCGGCAAGTTCAATCCGTGGCGGCGACGGAGTGAGTTTACCGAAGCGTTCAGCACGCCTGGCGGGGTTATCAAGTGGCATGATGGCAGCGATCGTTTCCCCAAACTCTGGTATTGGCGTGACGGTCAGCTGACCAATGATCGTGATGGCGATCGCTCGTTTCCGTATTTCCACTTCGTTTGCTGGAAACGCAATGAGTGGTCAGGGTTGGCTGACCCCGATTCTGAGCACGTAAAAGGATTGGCTGCCGAGTCGGCCTGGGTCATTGATGCAATAGGTTTTGATCGGGGATGAGCTATGAGTCAGCGTTCCAAGGTCCTGCAGCTGCAGCCGGACTACAACGTTAAAGCACACGATTTTGCCGACCTTGCGGAGCAGATCGTCAAAGCCCTGCCGGTAGAGCGCTATGAAGTGACCGCGGCGTTTTTGCGCGGCCGGCCGGGGCAGGGTGAGGCAGTGAGCCGTGCCGATCGCTCGGTCTATTTCGAATTTACCGACAAGTCCCTGAAGGGAATGCGCCTGCGAGCCATGTGGCGGTTGTATCAGTTTTGCCGAAAAGAAAAGTTTGATGTGGTCATTTGCAACCGCTTCAAGCCGGTGAACATGCTGCTGCAACTCAATCGCTGGCTGAAAATACCGTTGTGTATCGGTATTTCTCATGGCTTCGGCGAGTACGACCGTTTTTACCGGCGGCGACAGACCCAAAGCCTCGTCGACGGCCACTGGCGTTTTGTCGGCGTGTCGCCGGCCGTCAAACAGTACTTGCTGGATTGTGATTGCGGCTTCACTGACCGCAATACCTTTGCAATTACCAATGCCATTGATATCGAGCAGGCTGAAAGCTTGCAGCACTCGCGTGAGCGTTCGCGCGAATTGTTGGGGATTGATCCGTCGGTACGCTTGATCGGCGCGCTTGGGCGTTTGGTGCCGGTTAAAGGGCATACCTATTTATTGCAGGCTTTTGCCGCGCTTAAAGACAAATATCCCCAGACGCAACTGGCGATCATCGGCGCCGGTCGTGAAGAAGCGCGTTTGAGCTGTGAGATTGAGCGATTGGGTCTGGGCGGTCGTGCGCATCTTTTGGGGTTCAAGGAAAACGCTCTGCAGTATGTTCGCGCGTTCGATATCTGGACCATGCCCTCGTTGGCCGAGGGATTGGGCCTGGCGTTACTCGAAGGCATGAGCGGCCATTTGCCGGTGATTGCCTCGAGTGTACCGGCCATGCTTCCGCTTGTTCAGGGCGCTGGCGGTCTTGCCGTCGAGCCTGCGGATGTCCCGTCTCTTGTCAGGGCGCTGGATACGTATCTGGGGCTTTCGGACGAGGACCTCAAAACCAAAGGTGAGCAGGCCTACCGTTATCTGCGAGAACAGCACGATATCGACGTGTTCCGTCAGGAGTACCTGGATCTTATTCAGTCCGGGCTGCGCCAGGCGGGCAAGGAGCAAGCATGACGAGTCACTCTCCGCTGGTTACGGTGATTATCGCCTCCTACAACCATGGCCCCTACATTGAGGAAAGTATCCTCAGCGTACTGGCGCAGACCTATAGTCCCATTGAATTGCTGGTTGTCGACGATGGCTCCACGGACGACAGCGTCGAGCGGATAACCCGGTTGCAGGCCGAACACGGTTTCGATTTCCGGGTCCAGAAAAACCAGGGATTGACCAACACCCTCAACGACGCCATCGCGCGTTCCAAGGGCGAGTTCATTGCCCCTTTTGGCTCCGATGACATCATGATGCCCGATCGCATTGCGATTCAGGTGGCGCACATGGCGGACAAGCCCGAAGTGGGCATCTGTGCCGGCAATATCGAGTTGATCGATTCGAACGGTAAGTTGTTTCCGGAGCATCGTCAGCGACGGGATGTGCCGTTTCGTCGTCTGGATTTCGACGACATGTTCCTGGAGCGCAAGCCCTATCCACCGGCCCCCACCCTGTTGATTCGTCGCCAGGCGCTGGAAAAGGTGGGTGGGTTCGATCCGAGCATCCGCCTGGAGGACCTGCTGATCGAGTTGAAGATCACCCGGGCCGGGTATTACATCGATGGGTTGGGTGTGGTGATGGCACGTTACCGCAAACACGAGACCAATACCTATAAGAACAACCGCTTCATGATTGACAACATTCTGCGCACGTTCGCCTTGTTCAGCGATCACCCCGAGTATGAAGCCGTGAAGTACAAGGCGCTCAACTCGATGTTTCTTAAAACCGCCAACCGCGACACTGTTCTGGCGCGAGAATTATTGGCCACTATCCCGTTCAAGTGGTGGACCCGTAAAACCTTTCGAGGCCTGATGCGCTGGGCGGGTTACGCCGTGAAAAGCGCGCTGGGTATTCGTTCAAGTGCCAAATAGCGGCGGAGGAACCAGGGTGGGGTGGATTCAGGATTTTTTCGCTAAACGGGCCAGGCGCGCCATTCGCAAGCTGCCCAGGATCGAGCGGGGAGGGGCGCGCTTTCGCCAGCGTTACCCGGGTTTCGCGTTCGGCACGGGGAGCTACGGCTTGCCGCTGGTACACGACTGGCAGGAAGGCTCGACGTTGAGCATTGGCGCCTACTGCTCGATAGCCGAAGGTGTGCAGATATTCCTGGGGGGGCATCACCGCGCCGAGTGGGTCACCACTTACCCGTTCCCTGCAATGCTGCCTGAGGCCGAGTACATCAAGGGCTATGCCTTCAGCCGTGGCGATGTGGTGATTGGCAGTGATGTCTGGCTCTGTTCCAACTGCACCATCCTTTCCGGTGTGACCATTGGGCATGGTGCCATTGTGGCCGCGGGCGCAGTGGTTTCCAGGGATGTTGAACCGTACTCGGTGGTTGGCGGTAACCCTGCGCAAGTTCTCAAGTGGCGCTTTTCCGAAGACGTACGCGCCCAGTTGCTGGAGACCGCCTGGTGGGATTGGCCGCAGGCCGAGATAACCGAGATGGTTGGCAAGCTCTGCTCTGAGAATATTCAGAGCTTTCTTGCCTATGCCTCTCAACGGTGAGTCAGGGGAGTGTGGGCATTGCTCAATTTCGACACATTTTGTAAGCATTGCAGTCCGCCATTTTTTGCCGGCGCCCTCGGTCATGCCTTGTCCGAGACCCTGAGCATCGACGGCAAGCTGGCTACAGCCATGGTCATCGGGGCTCGCTTGTCGACGTACTACGGCTGCTGTGTATTGAGGTTGGCATGATCCTGGATGTTTCCGGCGACAGTTGGGCCGACAAGGCTCATGCCCTGGACCGCTATCGCTGGCGGCGGTTGCGCGAGCGTCATTCCTGGCTGGGCAGCCTCTTGCGCTTTGGCCGGGACGCTTGCGCAGACTGGTTGTTCGGTTGGAGGGCGCAGGCGCGCCTGGCGGCCGAGGTTGTGGCCGAGCCCTGCGATTTCCTGTTGCTGCAGTCGGCATCCAAAGTCATTGCCTTGCAGCGCAAGAAACTGCTGATTGCGGCCCTGCGCGCTAATGGTCACTCACTGGTGGAAACCGCGCTGCAGGTGCCAGAGACCATTCTTGCCCAGCGTCTGCTCAAGCATCCGCAGCAGTCGGTGCCACTGCGCTATTTTGGCTATGCCGCGCATGCCGAGTGGCTGGTGGCCCACCACCAGCCGAAGATTCTGCTCAACGACCGTAACGGCAGCCTGTATGCGCCTTTCCTGCGCCTGGCGCTGAACCGGCGCCATTGCCTGCTGGTGCACCTGGCGCACGCGACCACGGTCGAGTCTTCGAGACGTCTGGGCATGAACGACTACGATTACTACTTCATGTTCGGTCGCAGTTCGCTGGAGGCCCTGCAGTCCCGCCCGCTGCGCTTCGGCAGTTCGAATGCGGTACTGTCCGGCTCGCACATGATTGACGTTGCCTACGACCTGCCGGCGCCCGACCCCGAGCGACAGGTGCTGCTGGTCCTGGGCGTCGGTCCGGACAAAGAGAAGGAGCGCGGTTACCAGCGAACCTACGCCCTGTTGCGCGACTGGGCGGCGCAGCACCCGGAGTACCGGATGCTGATCAAGGCGCATCCGCGTAGCCATGTGCCGTTTTGGCACGGCGCCGCCGCTGCATTGCCCAACGTGCAGGTCCTGGACCGTGGAGTCGGTCTGGCCGCAGCGCTGGAGCAGGCTTCGGTCGTGGTGAACATCATGTCTAACGCGGTTATCGAGGCAGCGCTGGCGCGACGTCCGGTCATTTATGTCAATGCCGGTGAACATCACGACATTTTTTCCCAGGAGCGCTTCCTGGGCGAGCGTGTCACCACGGCTGCAGAGCTGGCCGAGCGGGTAGCCTGGGTCCGGGACAACTATTCGCAGTGCCTGGAGCGGGCCCGGCATTTCGCCGAGTTTCACCTGGCGCACGGGGTAGACGGATTGAACACCACCATCGGGTTGTTGGTCGGTCTGCTGCAGGCAGAACCTGTGCCCTCTCAGGTGCTTGACGGCACCGTTCAGTAGGGGCCGCGAGTCAGGCCATGCACATTAATAATCACGGTTGCGGTGGTGAACGGAAATGATTTGGCCTTTTGCACATGCCTGCGTTATCAATCTCGACAGCAGGAAAGATCGCTGGGCCCGCATACAGGCACACTTGCACAGTCTGGGGCTGCAGGCCGAGCGCTTCAGTGCGGTATCGATGCATCGGCTGGACGATGACCCGCCTTCGCCGCAACTGCGCGAATTTCTGCTTCGCGTCGATGGCGACAGCGACAGGTTTGAACACAAGTTGCGCGCTACCTGGGCCTGCATGCGCAGCCATCTTGCCGTGATTGCCATGGCCAAGGCTCGCGGTTGGCCGCAGGTGCTGGTCCTGGAGGACGATTGCGAGTTTGAGTCCTATGCGCCTGCGGTCCTGCGTCGGGTGCCAGCACAGTTGTCGTCACAGGATTGGACCATGCTGTACCTGGGGGGCACGCTGAAGAAGGGCGGGCAGGCGCGCAATGTTTCAGCCAACCTGGTGGCGGTCAACCGGGTGCGCCTGGCTCATGCCTACGTGGTCAGGGCAGAGCTCTATGATCGGATCCTGCAGGAGGCCCCGCTCAGCGGGCTGCCGCTTGACTGGTATTACTCGGAGAGTCTCCTGCCCACGACCTGCGCGTTCCTTGTGCGGCCCCTGCTGGCCCGGCAGAGCCTGATGGTCATGAGTGATATCGAGCAGGTGGTACGCAAGCCCAAGCTCAAGACCCGACAACTCCTGGGCCGGCTGGCTGCGCGCCTTCGCTACGGCCTGTTCGGATAGTGTGCCGGCAGTAGCGAGGAGGCACCTCAGGTTCAATCAGCTCGCCAAGCCAAGGGCGTGCACTTGCTTGTGCATGCATTTGACTGCGTTGTCCGGTGCCAGGGTGGCGTAGCCCTGAAGCAGATTGGTAAAGTGCGCATCGAACAGCCAGCAGCGGTCTTGCGTGTAACGCTGCATATGGCGCAGGTTGCGTCGACGAAGCTCCAGGTTCAAGGACGAGGGCAGGAGGCGCAAGTCCGCCAGATCGATCAGGCCGAACCCGCCGTCCTCCAGCAAAAGAACGTTGCCAAGGTGCAATGAGCGGAAATAGACCCCGTGTTCGTGCAGTTCTGCCAGAAAACTCCCGAAACGTTGCACCAGTGCCTGGCGAACGCTCACGCTGGGCATGCCTTGCAGCACCTGGCGCAGGGTTCTGCCTGACAGGGGCAGATAGCGTACGGCGCTGCTGCCATTGGGCATGTGGTACAGCTCGAGGATCGGTGGGGTGTTCAGGCCTGCACGGGCCAGGCGCTGGCTGTTTTCGGCGAAGCGCTCGGAATAGGGGTAGAAGCTGCCATAGGTATACCAGTTGCGGGCACGGAACAGCTTCAGAAAACTGCCATCCTCGAGCTTGAGGACTTTGGGACCAAGGCCGTCTTCTTCGACCACCTGAGCGTTGGCTGTCATGCGTTGAGCGTCGTCGGCAGCGAGGCTGCGAACCGCAAGCCTCGACAGACGATTGGTACGCTGCGCAATGCTCAGCGCGGCCATCAGTGCCAGCGGAATCCACAGCAGGAACCAATGCTCCCTGGGGGTGTAGAGGATATCGCCACCCTCTGTCAGGCTGGCCCCTATACCGAATACCATCAGGGTCGACGCCAGGATAAACAGCGGTTGCGAGCGCTGGCGCCAGCAGTCGAACAGCCCTCGAAGCTGCATGGCCAGCCAGGGCAGGAGCCCGATGATGCCGACATAGAAGAGTACGCCCAAGGCAAAGTTATGGGGTTCGCTGAAGGCATACCCAACCCCCGGATCGATGCTCAGGGTCGCGTCATAGCCATGGCCAATCCAGGGCGCATCAGCGATCAGATGCAGCGCCTGTCTCCAGATTTCGAAGCGGTAGGAGTCGCCGCGGGCCAGGATCATCTCCGGGAAAGCGGCCAGCACGCTTGCGGCAGTGACGCCCATGATGGCCAGCAGCAACAGCGAACGACGGTTCCAGCAAATGAATGCCAGCCAGAGGCCTGCCATGGCGATGGCAACCAGAGGCGTTCTGGAACTGGTTGCCAGGGCGGCCGCGAACATGATCAGAAAGGCTGGGGCAATGCCGAGCAGCAGCTTCGGGTTGCGCACGGTCATGCCCAGAAAAAACCAGTAAGTGCAGAAAAAACCGAACAGGTGGGAGCTGAGCAAGGGGTTGTCAAAGGCGCCCCCGCCGATCATCCGATCGCCCGGTGCATAGTGCGACAGGAAAATATAAAGATCGAACACGCTGGCGGCCAAAGCAATCAGGGCCGCGGCCAGCAGGACGGGCTTGAGGCTTTCAGCGCGGTAGCGCAGCAGGAGGCTGGCGCCAGCAAAGAGCATGAAAATATACAGCGGTGGTTTTGCCAGGCTTATCAGGCTGGCTTGCGTAGGGCTCCAGTTCAGCGACAGCAGCGCCCAGCCGGAAAAAAGCAGGAATGCCTGAACCAGCGGCTCTCTCAGGATGATCTTCAGTTCGCTGGGGCGTATGCACAGGGCGATCAGGGCGGGGGCGCTCACCAGGCCGTAAAACAGCTTTTGGTGGGTACCGCGCGCAGGCAGAAAAAACAGCCCGCAAAGCAAAAGAAAAAAGCCGAGAGGCAGCACCCACAGGCAGATGAAATCGAAAACCCGGGCCGCGTTGGTGTTGATCCTGCTGGATGGCATGATGAACTGTATTCCGATTAAGGGCCGATAATACTAGCGCATCTATCTACCCTGGTCCGCCGGAATATTGCCACCGAGCCCCCGGTTCGAACGATCCCGGCTGAGACCGGAGGAAGCTGTGATAAAGTCAGCATCCTTTTTTTGAAAACTTCGCGTGATATGACCGACTCCAGTCTCTCCGCAAGCCCTTCGAGCTTGAAAATCTACTTCCGACTCCTCGGTTATGTGCGGCCTTACATCGGCCTGTTCATGCTGAGTATTGTCGGCTTCCTGATTTTCGCCTCGACTCAGCCGATGCTTGGCTACGTGCTCAAGTATTTCGTCGATGGCCTGTCCAATCCCGAGGCCGCGTTGTTCCCCTCGATCCCCTATCTGCGCGATCTGCAATTGATGCATGCAGTCCCCTTGCTGATCATTCTGATCGCCGCGTGGCAGGGTGCCGGTTCATTCCTGGGCAACTTCTTCCTGGCCAGGGTCTCGCTGGGCCTGGTTCATGATTTGCGCGTGCAGCTGTTCAACAACCTGCTGGTGCTGCCGAATCGTTACTTCGATAAGCACAACTCCGGGCATCTGATTTCACGCATCACGTTCAACGTGACCATGGTTACGGGAGCGGCGACAGATGCGATCAAGGTCGTGTTCCGGGAGGGCATGACGGTTGTATTCCTGTTTATCTCCCTGCTGATCATGAACTGGCGTCTGACACTGGTGATGGTTGCCATCCTGCCGCTGATTGCGTTCATGGTGAGTCGCGCCAGCTCCAAGTTCCGCAAGCAGAGCAAGAAGATCCAGGTGGCGATGGGCGACGTGACCCATGTGGCCTCCGAGACCATCCAGGGTTATCGCGTGGTCCGCAGCTTCGGCGGTGAAATCTACGAGCGCGACCGTTTCGAACGCGCGAGTCAGAGCAACACCGACAAGCAACTGCGCATGACCCGTACCAGCGCCATCTACACGCCGATGCTGCAGCTGGTGATCTACACCGCCATGGCAGTGCTGATGTTCCTGGTGTTGGCTCTGCGCGGTGATGCGTCGGCGGGCGACATGGTGGCGTACATCACCCTTGCCGGCTTGCTGCCTAAACCGATTCGTCAGCTTTCGGAAGTCAGTTCGACGATCCAGAAGGGCGTTGCCGGTGCCGAGAGCATTTTCGAGCAATTGGATGTGGAGCCCGAAATCGACAAAGGCAGTGTCGAGCGTGACTCTGTCACGGGGCGACTCGAGGTGAGTCACCTCAGCTTCACCTACCCGGGTACCGACCGTCAGGTGCTCGATGACATCAGTTTTTCTGTCGACCCGGGGCAAATGGTCGCCCTGGTTGGCCGTTCAGGGAGTGGCAAGTCGACTCTGGCCAATCTGATTCCGCGTTTCTATCACCACGATAAAGGCGAGATTCTTCTCGATGGGACTGAGGTCGAGCAGTACAAGCTGCTGAACCTGCGTCGGCATATCGCTCAAGTGACGCAGCATGTCACCTTGTTCAGTGACACTGTGGCCAACAACATTGCCTACGGAGACCTCGCTGGTGCTCCCCGCGAAGATATCGAGAAGGCAGCGACGGATGCCTATGCCATGGACTTCATCGCGCAGTTGCCTCAAGGCCTGGACACCCAGGTGGGAGAGAACGGTGTGCTGTTGTCCGGCGGCCAGCGTCAGCGTCTTGCAATTGCCCGGGCGCTGTTGAAAAACGCCCCGCTGTTGATTCTCGACGAGGCGACGTCAGCCCTTGATACCGAATCCGAGCGGCATATTCAGGCAGCTCTGGATCAGGTGATGAAAGGCCGTACGACGCTGGTGATAGCCCACCGTTTGTCGACCATTGAAAAAGCCGACCTGATCCTGGTCATGGATCAGGGCCGGATTGTCGAGCGCGGTACCCATTCCGAGCTCCTGGCGAAGAATGGCTATTACGCTCGATTGAATGCACTGGGCCTCGATGCGCCCGCACCGCAAGATATCGCCTGATACCCACTTCAGGGTGAGCCATGCTCACCCTGAACCGCCTCGGCGTGCAACGCGCTCAGGGCGTTTGTATCCAGATCCTTACATTCTTGACTATGTCTAAATAAATTTCCGCATTTCACCTGCTACGGTTCTAGCATGAATCATTGGCTTCGGGGTGGCTATCCGCCTCGCGTGGGTACCGGAATGTTGCAGCGCTTCTTATGGAAGTTATTACCCAAACAGCAACGAGCGTTTTTGCTGGGGCGTTTGTCGGTTGTGGATCGGCAAGTCGTGAACAAGTCGATGTCGGCCAATGTGCGCTTCCCTCAGGCTTTCCAGCAGCGCTCCTGTGTGTTCATTCACGTCCCCAAGTGTGCAGGGAGCAGCGTTTGCTCCGCGCTATTCGACGGCTGGATGCCGGGGCATTTGCCGCTGTATTGGTACGAACAGCAATTTCCCGAGCAGTTTTCCCGTAGTTTCAAATTCGCCTTTGTTCGTGACCCTTTGGAGCGGGCCTATTCGGCCTACGCTTTCCTGCGTTGCAACGACCTGGGGCGGCGCGACCGACTGGCCCAGACGCTGGTCAGTCATTACCGTGACTTCGATGATTTTATTGGTCGCTGGCTGCATCCAGATAATATCAAGAAGCAGCTGCATTTCGCCGCCCAGACCGACTTCCTGGTCGACTCCATGGGGCATATGGCGATGGATTTCGTGGGTTATCAGGAACACCTGGATCGTGACTTTCAACTGTTGTGCGAGCATTTTGGTGGTGTCTCGCCATTACCCCATCTGAATCGCTCCCAGCATCGCCAATCGACGCCCGCTCGTGATTTTTGCTCGGCACGCACTCGCCGTCTGGTGCGTCGGGTCTACCAGCGTGACTATGAGATGCTCGGCTATGAATAAATCGTCGTTTATCTACGAGCAACCTCCGCAGATCCGCCCCTATGCAATGTCACTGTCGCCAACCGCCCGGGCGGCACTCAAGAATCAGCAGCCGCGTTGTGTCTGGCTGACGGGGCTGTCCGGTGCTGGCAAGTCGACCCTGGCCAATGCCCTTGAGCTGCAGCTCAATGAGCGTGGTCTGCACACCTTTGTGCTCGACGGCGATAACGTGCGCAATGGACTATGCAATGACCTGGGCATGAGCCCCGAGGCGCGCAAGGAAAATATCCGGCGCATTGCCGAAGTGGCGCGGTTGATGGTCGACGCCGGGTTGATTGTGATTGTCTCGGCGATTTCACCGTTTCGCGCCGATCGTGCGGCGGCCCGCGCCTTGTTCGGCCCGGATGAATTTCTTGAGGTGTATGTGAGCACACCGTTCGATATCTGCGCCCGGCGTGACCCAAAAGGACTGTATCAAGCAGCGCTGCAAGGGCGGCTCAAGGACTTCACCGGCCTCGACAGCCCTTATGAAGCACCGCAGCAGGCTGACTGCGAGATCAATACCGACGAGGTGGAACTGTCGGATGCAATCCAGGGTGTGATGGATGCTCTGCTCAAAAAATGAGCAGGTTTTTCGTGTGATTCAAGCCTATTGAAGCCGTCGAACTAGGTAGCGTTCACCCTGTGTTAATATCGCGCCCCTGTTCATTCTGTATGTGGGTTGCTCCATGAAGTTGTCCATGCCGCGATTCGATCAAGCCCCTGTCTTGGTGGTCGGCGATGTCATGCTCGACCGTTACTGGCATGGTGGTACCTCACGGATTTCCCCTGAGGCGCCGGTGCCGGTGGTCAAGGTCGAGCAAATCGAGGACCGCCCGGGCGGTGCCGCCAACGTTGCCTTGAACATTGCCGCTCTCGGCGCACCCGCTTCCCTGGTCGGTGTGACCGGTGATGACGAGGCCGCCGATAGCCTGGCCAACAGTCTGCGTGGTGCAGGTGTGCGGGCGCTGTTCCAGCGCATCCCCCACCAGCCAACCATCGTCAAGCTGCGGGTCATGAGTCGTCACCAGCAACTGCTGCGGATCGACTTCGAAGAACCCTTCGCCACCGATGCGCTGGCATTGGCTGCCGAGGTCAACGAGCTGCTTGAAGGTATCAAAGTGCTGGTGCTGTCCGACTACGGCAAAGGCGCGTTGAGAAATCATCAGGTGCTGATCCAGGCTGCGCGCGCGCGTGGCATTCCGGTGTTGGCTGATCCAAAAGGCAAAGACTTTTCGATCTATCGCGGTGCCAGTCTGATCACACCCAACCTCAGTGAGTTCGAAACCATCGTTGGTGGTTGCGCCGATGAGCATGAGTTGGTGACCAAGGGCGCCAAATTGATGCACGACCTCCAGCTGGGTGCCTTGCTGGTAACCCGTGGCGAACACGGCATGACGCTGTTGCGCCCCGATCAACCGGCGTTGCATTTGCCGGCTCGTGCTCGTGAAGTGTTCGACGTGACGGGTGCCGGCGACACCGTGATTTCCACCTTGGCAGCAGCTATCGCTGCCGGTGAAGAGTTGCCGCATGCCGTGGCTCTGGCCAATCTGGCGGCGGGTATCGTAGTCGGCAAGTTGGGTACGGCGGCGATCAGTGCGCCTGAACTGCGTCGCGCCATCCAGCGCGAGGAAGGCTCCGAGCGTGGTGTGTTGAGCCTCGACCAGTTGTTGCTGGCGATCGACGATGCGCGCGCGCATAAAGAGAAGATCGTCTTCACCAACGGTTGCTTTGACATCCTGCATGCCGGACATGTGACCTATCTGGAGCAAGCTCGGGCGCAAGGCGATCGCTTGATCGTTGCGGTCAATGACGATGCTTCGGTCAGCCGCCTGAAAGGGCCGGGTCGACCGATCAACAGTGTCGACCGGCGCATGGCGGTATTGGCCGGTCTGGGCGCGGTGGACTGGGTCATCAGCTTCCCTGAGGGTACACCTGAAAATCTGCTGGCTCAGGTCAAGCCGGATGTGCTGGTCAAGGGTGGCGATTACGGTATCGACCAGGTTGTGGGCGCGGACATCGTCAGCGCTTATGGCGGCACGGTGAAAGTGCTGGGGCTGGTTGAAAACAGCTCGACCACGGCGATCGTCGAGAAGATTCGTAATAACTGAAGCTGCGCGGTCATTGTGGCGAGGGGGTAAGCCCCCTCGCCACAGGTTAGCGTGCAACGCTCCTGGGTACGATCTTCTTCAGCAGCTGCCGCGCCTTGCCGGTCAGGCGTTTGAAGCCTGAATCATTCGCCGGGTGGTTCAAGCCTTGCTGCTTGAGCCAGTCCTTCCAGCGAATCCGCTCATCGCGCACCAGCCAGCCGTCCTGCCGGGCAAAGCTTTCTGCCAGATACAGGCCACGAGTGCTGGCCGCGTATAGATGACCCTTTTTCAAGGTATAGAGCTCGGCCAAGGGCTCGCCATCCTCAAGCGGCATCAGATAAAGGTCAGGCCGTTTGCGGTCCAGGCGAGCGACCAGTTGATCACCCTCCAGACGCTCATCGACGTGGAACAGGCTCAGTGATTTGGCTTCTTTCGGAACATCCAGACGCAAGTCGTAAATCAACTGCAGCGAAGCCGTGGGCAGATGTACGTAGGCTCTTGGGCGTTCGATCAGTTGCATATTGGCGCAACGCACCGGCCGCGCCGCGCCGGAGAATGGCGTCAGACGAAAGGGCAGGGCTTCGCGGTAATGCAGGGCAGTCGAATAAGGCGCCGGCAGCCAGGTGTCGTTGAAGCGCCCGCTGAGCCAGCCTTCAGGCGTTTCCAGCAGGCACTCTTCAGCGATCTCCTGAATCGCGGTGTGCAGCGGCAGGTTCAATTCGTGGGCCGGTACATAACCGGAGATCAGCTTGAGCACGACATCACCACGGTCCTGACGTCGTTGGCGAACCAAAACCCAGTAATCTCGATTCTGCCAATGCAGGGTCAGACGAACCGATACCCCGAGGTTGGCCAGTTCGAGAGAAAAACGCTGGGCGTCAGCGACCATGACCGGGCGACGACGCTGCAGGGTTTGCGAAAAATTCAGCGGCATCCCGATACTCTGATAGCTCAGGCCTTCGGGAGTCGCTTCGACGATCAACGGCAGGGTTTTGAAGTTGCTGGGGTTCTTTCTAATGAGCGTGCGCGGCATCTCAGCTCCTTCCTGCGTCGGGGGCGGCCGCGGCGGCGGCGTCAGTTTCTGCGCAAAACCTGCGCGACAGTCGCCGCATTGTGGGCGAGGTGCAGCGGATTAATGGTCCCGACAATAGCACTGGCAACACCGGGATGCTCAAACAGCAATTGGAAGCTGGCGCGGACCGGGTCAACACCCGGGCTCAAACAGACATGACCGCTGGCCAAAGCCTTTTTCACCAGAATGCCTTTGCCGTGTGCGGCAGCATAGTCGATGACCGGCCGCTCAGCCTGTTCGTTGAGATTGTAGGTGACCATGGCGCAATCGCCTTGCTCCAGAGCCTTCAAACCACCTTCGACGGTCTTGCCGGAAAAGCCGAAGCCATGAATTTTGCCTTCACGCTTGAGCTCGGCCAGGGTCTGGTAGACCTCGCTGTCGTTGAGAATGGCCAGATCGTTGCCGTCCGAGTGCACCAGCACCAGATCGATGAAATCGGTTTCCAGGCGTTGCAGGCTACGCTCGACCGAGAAACGCGTGTGTTCGGCGCTGAAATCGTGGTGCGACAGGCCGTCGGAAAACTCCTCGCCGACCTTGCTGACAATCACCCACTCTTGCCGCTGGCCGCGCAGCAACGGGCCGAGTCGCTCTTCACTGCGGCCATAGGCCGGGGCGGTGTCGATCAGGTTGATACCCAGGTCGCGAGCCAGTTTGAGCAGCATTCGTGCTTCGTCATCGTCGGGAATCTGGAACCCATTGGGATACTTCACCCCTTGGTCGCGACCCAGTTTGACGGTGCCCAGGCCCAGCGGCGAGACCAGCAGGCCGGTGCTGCCAAGTGGGCGATGCAGGTCGTGCAAGGTGGCCTGGCTCATGGCAACAGCTGCTCCCAGACGGCCTGTGCCATCGGCGGCTTCGGCAGTTCGGGCAAGGCCGCCGCGTGGCTTGGCTGAATGCCATCGCGGTCCAGCGCGGCCAGGACGCGATCGGCGAAGTCCGGCGCCAAAGCCAGTTTGGTAGGCCAGCCCACCAACAGACGATCCTGTTCGGCGAGGAAGGCGTTGTCTGGACGGGTCAGGCCCGATTGCGCCGGCTCGGCCCGATCAACCCGCAAGGTCGCCCATTGCGCCTGGCTCAGGTCGACCCACGGCAGCAGATTGCCGAGCTCTTTCTGCGCCGCAGCGATTTGCGCAGCCGGTTCACGGGCGACGCCTTCGGCTTCGGCGATATCACCACCCAGATACCAGACCCACTGGCCATCGGCCGCCGGGTGCGTGGTGACAGTGATTCGCGGCTTCGGCCCGCCACCCAGGCAGTGGGCGTACAGAGGTTTGAGGGTCGGGCCTTTGACGATGATCATGTGTAATGGCCGACGTTGCATCGCCGGCTGGCTCAGACCCAAAGCCGTGAGCAAGTCGGCATTGCCGGCTCCAGCACTGAGGACAATGCGTTGCGCGCGGATTTCCCGCCGATCGACCCGCAGTCCGACCAGTTCGCCGTTTTCCACAAGAGGCTCGATTGTCTGACCGGCCAGCAGGCCGTCACCGGCCAATTGGGCCAGGCGCTCGATAACACTCGGCACGTCGACCACCAACTCCGCCAGCCGATAGACCTTGCCCTTGAAGCGGCGGTCTTGCAGCGCTGGCGGCAGTTGATCGCCCTTGACCTGATCGACCCTGCCGCGCACGGCTTTACTGGCGAAAAAACTGGTGAGGTTGCCGGCAATCGTGCCGGGGGACCACAGATAGTGGGCTTCGGAGAGCAGGCGTACACCGGACAGGTCCAGCTCGCCGGTACCCGCCAAGGCTTCGCGCCAGCGGCGTGGCATGTCGGCGATGGCTTCAGATGCGCCGGTCAGCGCGCCGTGCAACGCGTACTTGGCGCCGCCGTGAATGATCCCTTGAGACTTCACGCTTTGCCCGCCGCCGAGGCTGGCGCTTTCCACCAGCACAGTCGAAAAGCCCTGGCGACGCAGGCGCGCGTTCAGCCAGAGGCCGGCAATCCCGGCGCCGACAATCAGAACGTCGGTGGAAATAACGGATGGCATGCGGCGACCTCAGTGTTCAGACTAGGGGCGCAGTATACAGATTCATATTCACCGGATCCCCCTGTAGCAGCTGCCGAAGGCTGCGTCCGGCCGTGAAACGGTCGCAATCAGGGCAATCCGGTGTTGCTGGTAGACCGAATTCCAAGCCATTTTCGACTGCTGCCAGCCGGACGCAGCCTTCGGCAGCGGCTACGAAACTGCGTAGCGTTGCTGCTTTTTCAATGCCCGGCAGTTTTCGAGAATAGCTGGATCACCACCACCCCCAGAACGATCATTCCCATGCCGACGACTGCCGGGATGTCGAGTTTTTGCCCGTAGATAAACAGCGCCGCGATGCTGACCATCACGATGCCCATGCCGGCCCAGATCGCGTAGGTCACCCCGACCGGGATGCTGCGCACCACCAGGGTCAGCATCCAGAAGGCGATGCCATAACCGACGATGATCAACAGCAGGGGGAGCGGAGTGCTGAGGCCTTTGACCGCTTTCATCGAAACAGTGGCGATCACTTCGGCGCAGATGGCGATGGCCAGGTAGTAGTAAGCGTTCATGGGCGATTCCTCGTGTTTTGGCCTGCTTGATGAGGTCGGCATTCTAGAGATTGTGGAGATGGGGTAAAGTCATTGCCTATCTGATTTGAAGATGGGTTGAGTGATGAGCATTCAGTGGAATCTGGAGCAGATGCGGCTGTTTGTCAGCGTTGCCGAGCAACGCTCGTTTTCTGCGGTGGCTCGCGACCAGCGCAAGGCACAGTCGGCGGTCAGCAGTTCGATTGCGATGCTGGAAGCGGATCTGGGCGTAAGCCTGTTCGAACGCAGCAGTGGCCGCCAGCCGCGTCTGACCGAGGCCGGCAGTGCGTTGCTGGAAGAGGCGCGGGAAGTCTTGCGCCAGTGCGAACGCCTCAATGGCCGGGCACTGGCGCTGATGCGCGGTCAGGAAGCGCGTTTGCGCCTGGCCCAGGACGAAGCGATGCCTTTTCAGCCAGTGCTCAACAGTCTTGAGGCGTTGGCCGAGCGTTTTCCCGGCGTTGAAGTACAACTGGCCAGCGGTGCTCAAGGTGACGTGGCGCGCAAGCTGGTTGAGCGGCGCGCCGACCTGGGTTTGCTGTTTCACCACGAGCACATGCCCGAAGCCCTTGAGCGTCGGGCTCTGGGTAGCGTTGAGATGGTCACCGTGTGTGCGGTCGGGCACCCGCTGGCGAACGAGAAGCACGTCAATCGCCAACAGTTGGCCCGGCATCGGCAATTGCTGATTGCCCCGCAGTTGAGCGGATATCCAGGCGGCGAGCAGGTCAGCCCGCAGGTCTGGCGCGCCGACAGTTTCTACGTGATGGCCGAATGGCTGATGCGCGGTCTGGGCTGGGCCTGGTTACCGCGGCACGTGGTGCAGTACCCGGCGTATCAGGGGCAGATGGTCGAGCTGGTCAGCGAATGGACCCCGCCGGCGCTGGTGGTGGAGCTGGTCTGGCGCCGCGACGAGCCCCTTGGTCCGGCCGCACGCTGGCTGGCGGAACGTTTTGCCGTGCACTTGCAGGCGATCGGCTAAAAAACCGATAAACTCCGCCGCCATGAATAGAACTCTATACACCTTGCTGTTTTATCTCGGGCTGCCATTGGTGGCGTTGCGTCTGTGGCTAAGGGCGCGCAAGGCGCCGGCCTACGCCAAGCGAATTGGCGAACGCTTTTCCATTGGTTTGCCAGCCCTGCAGCCGGGCGGGATCTGGGTGCACGCGGTTTCCGTAGGCGAAAGCATTGCCGCCGCACCGATGATCCGAGGCTTGCTCGAACGTTACCCACAGTTGCCAATCACCGTGACCTGCATGACCCCGACTGGCTCGCAGCGGATCAGCGAGATGTTCGCTGGCGAACCGCGAATTCAACACTGCTATCTGTCTTACGACTTGCCGTGTGCTGCGGCGCGGTTTCTCGAACGGGTCCAGCCGAAACTGGCGGTGATCATGGAAACCGAGCTCTGGCCCAATCATATTCATCAGTGCGCCAAACGCGGGATTCCCGTGGCGCTGGCCAATGCACGGTTATCGCAGCGTTCGGCCAGGGGCTATGGCCGTTTTGCAAAGCTGACTCAGCCGATGCTTGGCGAAATGAGCTGGTTCGCGGTGCAGACCGAGGCTGAGGCGCAGCGTTTTCGTGATCTTGGTGCGCGGCCTGACACGGTCGAGGTGACCGGCTCTATCAAGTTCGATCTGAGCATCAATCCGCAATTGCTGGCGCGCGCCACCGACTTGCGTCGCCAATGGCAAGCCATGGAACGTCCGGTGTGGATCGCCGCAAGTACCCACGAAGGTGAGGATGAGGTGGTGCTGGCGGCCCATCGACAGTTGCTCGCCAGCCATCCGGATGCGTTGCTGATTCTGGTGCCGCGTCATCCGGAAAGGTTCAACCCGGTGTTCGAGTTGTGTCAGCGACAGGGTTTTACTACCGTACGCCGCTCCTCGTCTGAACCCGTCACCGCGAACACCTCCGTGTTGCTCGGTGACACCATGGGCGAGCTGCTGTTTCTCTATGCGCTGGCAGACAGTGCCTTTGTCGGCGGCAGCCTGGTGGCCAGCGGCGGGCATAACCTGCTGGAGCCGGCCGCGCTGGCCAAACCGGTGCTGAGCGGCCCGCACTTGTTCAACTTCCTCGAAATCGCGGCGCTGTTGCGAGAGGCCGGAGCGTTGCAGGAAGTAGATGATGCGCAAGGTTTGGCGGTAGCGGTACAGCGGCTGTTCGAGTTACCGCACGATGCGCAGAAGATGGCTGAGGCGGGACTCAAGGTGATGCACGCCAATCAAGGAGCGCTAAAGCGCTTGCTGGATGGGTTGGGGCGGTTGATGCACTAGGGCCGAGCATCGCCACAAAAAGCCCGCTCGGCTCCCGCCGCAAAAAATCAATACCCGGGATTAGCCTTGAGCTGCTCCTGTGCGGCCTTGGCCAGGTCCGGTGGCAGGAAGTCTTTGTCCGGGTTGTAGTCGGCTTTCAGGTAGCGCGACAGATCCTGCAAATCCCCAGGGTTCAACGTCCCGGCCGCCTGTTTCAGGCGCAGGTTGTCGAGGATGTAGTCGTAGCGCGTGTTGTTGTAATTGCGTACCGAGGTGTAGAGCTGGCGCTGAGCGTCCAGCACGTCGAGGATATTGCGCGTTCCCACCTGATAGCCGATTTCCGTGGCTTGCACTGCGCTCTGGTTGGAGATGATCGACTGACGGCGTGCCTGCACCTGCTCGACGTCGGTATTTACTGCCCGGTGCAGGTTGCGCGTGTTCTCCACCACTTGCCGGCGCAGGGCTTCACGTTGCTGTTCAGTCTGGCTCAGTCGCGAATAGGACTCGCGAACCTGCGAACTGGTCAGGCCGCCGCTGTACAACGGAATATTGAGTTGCAGACCGACGGAGCGTTGCTCGACGTTGCCACCGAATGGTTGGCCAAAGGTCGGGTTGCTGAAACCGAGGGCGTCGTTGTCGCCTTTCTTGTACTGCGCAACAGCGTCCAGTGTTGGCGCATGACCGGCCTTGCGCTGTTTGAGGGTCTCCTCGGCTGCGCTGACCGCGTAGTTGCTGGCCAGCAGATTGAGGTTCTGTCTGGCGGCGGTGTCGACCCAGGCCTTGGCATCGTTCGGCGTCGGTGCCAGCACTGGCAGGGTGTGAACGATGCCTTGAATCGAGTTGTACTGGCGGTTGGTCAGGGTGATCAGCGCTTCGAAGGCATCTTCCACCTGGCGCTGGGCAAGAATCCGGTTGGCGCGGGCGGTGTCGTAGCTGGCTTGCGACTGCAGGACGTCGGTCTTGTCCGAGAGGCCGACATCAAAGCGCTCGTTGGATTGATCGAGTTGGCGCTTGAAAGCAGCTTCTTCGGCCTTGGTCGAGGCCAGGTTGTCCTGGGCGCGCAGCACGGCGAAGTAGTTCTCGGCACTTTGCAGGATCAGGTTCTGTTCGGTCGCCGAGAGTTGCAGCGATGCCTGTTCGTTGACCGCTTCTGCGGCTTGCAACTGGAACCAGCGGTCGGCGCGGAACAGCGGCTGGGCCAGGGTCGCCTGATAGACGTGGGCGCTGCGGTTGGCGGTGGTGGCCGGCTGGTCGAATTGCGTGCGCACGTCAGTCACGCTGGCGTCGGCCGAGAGGTTTGGCAGCAGGCCGGCACGGGCCTGGGGAACGACTTCCTTGCGTGCATTGTAATCAGCGCGGGCGGCAGCGATGTCGGCGTTGTTGTTCACCGCTTCCTGGTAGACGCTGACCAGATCGGTTTTGGTCGTTAAGGGCGCTTCTGCTGCCCAGGCCATTCCATTGGACGCACAAGACACGGCGAGGGCCAGTGAGAGTTTGCGCAGCATGAGGCGATCCCTAGAGTGAATATTACGACAATAATTTAAACGCCAAGGCTACGGCGCGCAGTGCAGAGCGTCAAGGCCGGGGTGCCGCGTAGCGAGTGTAGTTGTGCAGGCTTGTGGCAACAATCCTGTAATTGCGCCATTCATCACGCTGTTTACACCGGTATTGGCGTTCTGGATGAGTTCTGTCTAGACTGACCGGGTTCTTGTCGGGGTGCCTTGTTATGAGGCTGAGATCGGATAATTCCGGATCCCGTTGAACCTGATCAGGTTAGCGCCTGCGTAGGGAACAAGATTTCTCGTCCTGCGGCGAGTCCTCTTGTGCTTCGTCCGGGATGTTGTTCGACAATCGAACACCCCTTGAGCACTGAGCACAGCACCATCCGCTAGTTTTTTCGGCGACAGGTGCGTCCATTCGTTACAGGTTCGCTCCGACAAAAATCCACTGCCTGGATGTTGTCTGGAGAGCCCGTGATGAGTACAAAATCAAAAAACGCCACCAACCTGAGTGAGTCGGCCAAGGTCGATGAACAGTCGGTTCAGCCCTTTACCCGCTCGCAAAAAATCTATGTTCAGGGCTCGCGCCCGGACATTCGCGTGCCGATGCGTGAAATCACTCTGGACGTGACGCCTACCGACTTCGGTGGCGAAATCAACGCGCCGGTCACCGTTTATGACACCTCCGGTCCGTACACCGACCCCAATGTCGTCATCGACGTGCGCAAGGGGCTGGGCGATGTGCGTTCCGCCTGGATCGACGACCGTGGCGATACCGAGCGTCTGGCCGGTCTGAGCTCCAACTTCGGCCAGGAACGCCTCGCCGACCCGGAACTGACCAAGTTGCGTTTTGCCCACGTCAACAACCCGCGCCGCGCCAAGGCGGGTGCCAACGTCAGCCAGATGCACTACGCCCGCAAAGGCATCATCACCGCCGAGATGGAATACGTCGCCATCCGCGAAAACATGAAGCTGCAGGAAGCGCGCGCTGCCGGTCTGTTGACCCAGCAACACGCCGGCCACAGCTTCGGCGCCAGTATCCCGAAAGAAATCACCGCCGAATTCGTACGTGAAGAAATCGCCCGCGGCCGCGCGATCATCCCGGCCAACATCAACCACGTCGAACTGGAACCGATGATCATCGGCCGTAACTTCCTGGTGAAGATCAACGGCAACATCGGCAACAGCGCATTGGGTTCGTCCATCGAAGAAGAAGTGGCGAAACTGACCTGGGGCATTCGCTGGGGTTCAGACACCGTCATGGACTTGTCCACCGGCAAGCACATTCACGAAACCCGCGAGTGGATCATCCGTAATTCGCCAGTGCCGATCGGTACCGTTCCGATCTACCAGGCGCTTGAGAAGGTCAACGGCGTGGCCGAGGACCTGACCTGGGAGCTGTTCCGCGACACGCTGATCGAACAGGCCGAGCAGGGCGTCGACTACTTCACCATCCACGCTGGCGTGTTGCTGCGCTACGTGCCGATGACCGCCAAGCGCGTCACCGGGATCGTCTCCCGTGGCGGCTCGATCATGGCCAAGTGGTGCCTGGCGCATCACAAAGAGAATTTCCTCTACACCCATTTCGACGAAATCTGCGAAATCATGAAGGCCTACGACGTCAGCTTCTCGCTGGGCGACGGCCTGCGTCCGGGCTCGATTGCCGACGCCAACGACGAAGCGCAGTTCGGTGAGCTGGAAACCCTCGGCGAGCTGACCAAAATCGCCTGGAAGCACGACGTGCAGTGCATGATCGAAGGCCCGGGCCACGTGCCGATGCAGTTGATCAAGGAGAACATGGACAAGCAGCTGGAGTGCTGCGACGAGGCGCCGTTCTACACCCTCGGCCCGCTGACCACCGACATCGCTCCGGGTTACGACCACATCACCTCCGGTATCGGTGCGGCGATGATCGGCTGGTTCGGTTGCGCCATGCTCTGCTACGTCACGCCGAAGGAACACTTGGGCCTGCCGAACAAGGATGACGTGAAGACCGGGATCATTACTTACAAGATCGCGGCCCATGCGGCGGACTTGGCCAAGGGACATCCGGGCGCGCAGATCCGTGACAACGCCTTGAGCAAGGCGCGTTTCGAGTTCCGTTGGGAAGACCAGTTCAACCTCGGTCTGGATCCGGACACCGCTCGTTCGTACCACGATGAAACCCTGCCGAAGGATTCGGCCAAGGTCGCGCATTTCTGCTCCATGTGCGGGCCGAAATTCTGCTCGATGAAAATCACCCAGGAAGTCCGCGAATACGCAGCCAACCAGCGGATTGAAGCGGTCGATGTAGATGTGGCGCAAGGCATGGCAGAACAGTCCGAGCGATTCAAGAAAGAAGGCAGTCAGCTGTACAAAAAAGTTTGATCCAGTAGCCATGATCGTTCCCACGCTCCAGCGTGGGAATGCCTCACGGGACGCTCTGCGTCCGCTTCGGCAATGACGCGCAGCGTCATAGGCTGTGTTCCCACGCAGAGCGTGGGAACGATCAAACGCACATATTTCCTCTGAGATAACACCCTTGAGCATTCCAATCAGCACCTATTCTCCTGATCGCGCTGTGCCTCTGGCGCAACGCGTGTTCGGCGCGCGTGATCTGTTTTCCCTGTGGTTTTCCCTCGGCATCGGCCTGATGGTCTTGCAGACCGGCGCTTTGCTTGCACCAGGCCTGGGCCTGTCCGGTTCGTTACTGGCGATTTTTCTGGGCACCGCGGTAGGCGTTCTGCTGCTGGCCGCGGTTGGCGTGATCGGCAGCGACACGGGTCTGTCGTCCATGGCCGCACTCAAGCTCAGCCTTGGCACTCGCGGTGCGAGCCTGCCGGCGGTGTTGAACCTGCTGCAACTGATCGGTTGGGGATCGTTCGAAATCATCGTCATGCGCGATGCTGCCAGCCTGCTCGGTGCGCGGGCTTTCAGCGACGGCAGCCTGTTGGCTAATCCGTTGCTCTGGACCTTGGCGTTCGGAGCCTTGGCGACCTTGCTTGCGGTGAGCGGGCCACTGACCTTTGTGCGGCAGATCCTGCGCAAATGGGGTATCTGGTTGCTGCTGGCGGCCTGCACCTGGTTGACCTGGAACCTGTTTGCCAAGGCCGATCTGGCCGCGTTGTGGGCTCAGGCCGGTGACGGTTCGCTGCCGTTTGCAGTGGGTTTCGACATCGCCATTGCCATGCCGCTGTCCTGGCTGCCGTTGATTGCCGACTACTCGCGCTTTGGCAAGCGCGCCAAAAGCGTGTTCGGTGGCACGGCGCTGGGGTTCTTTATCGGTAACTTCTGGCTGATGAGCCTGGGTGTTGCCTACACCCTGGCGTTCGCGCCGAGCGGTGAAGTGAATGCCTTGTTGCTGGCGCTGGCCGGTGCTGGCCTGGGGATTCCGCTGCTGCTGATTCTGCTGGACGAGTCAGAAAACGCCTTCGCAGACATTCACTCGGCAGCGGTGTCCAGCGGGATTCTGTTGCGCTTGAAAGTCGAACATCTGGCGTTGTCTATCGGCGTCATCTGCACGCTGATCGCGTGCTTCGCGCCGTTGGCGCAGTACCAGAACTTCCTGCTATTGATCGGCTCGGTATTCGCGCCGCTGTTCGGTGTGGTGCTGGTGGATCATTTCATTCTGCGCAAGCGCAGTGCACAGCTGGTGTCATCAGCGTTGCGCTGGCCGGCACTGTTGGCCTGGTTGGGCGGGGTGAGCACCTATCACCTGCTGGCCAATCTCTATCCCCAGATCGGCGCAACCCTGCCGTCACTGGTACTGGCAGGGCTGTTGCAGTTCGTGCTGGGCCGGGCTTTCAGCTTCGGCCGGGAAACAGCTCAGGCTTGAGAATGCCGCTCAGGCGCGGGTAGGGGATATTCAGTTCGATGTGGCCCAGTGCATAAGGCGCAATGGTGGACACCTCGTACTTGAGGATCACCCCGCCGTTGGTCAGTGCCACATGCGGAGTTTTCTGGAATGGCCAGCTTTTCACAAACTCAGGCTCCTGATCCAGCCTGGTGTTGATCAGCCAGCTGTTGTGAGCCACCTGCACGGCCTTCCAGAACGCCTCTTCCTGCCCCGGCAGCAACATATCCGACAGATTCAGCACCTTGTGCTGCTGGCGCGAATAGTTGATGAAGCCACGTCCCGGCTGACCCTGGACATCGCCAGTGTCCAGATAGCTGGATAATTCGATGATCACCAAGCCGTCATGCTGCTCACGTACCTTGGCCTGTAAATAGCTGCCGTGGCGGCTATCGGATTCACGCAGGAACTGCTCCCGGTAAGCGTTCAGCGACGCCGGGACCGGTGCATCCGGCGAGGTGCGGGTCAATTGCAGCAGGCGCTTTTCAATGATGCCGTCCAGTTGCGGCTCGGCAGGGAACTGCAGCGTATCGATGTTCACCAGCGGGCAATCCGGGGTGTTACAGCCTGGTTTGATCTGCTCTTGAGCGTCGCGTTTGGTTTCCAGCGGTGCCCGATAGTTGGGCTGAAACAGGCTTTGACATGCACCCAGAGTCAGGGCGATACAGGCCATGGAGGCGATTTTAAGCAGCGACATGAGCGTCCTTCATAAACCAGAGAAAGGCAAAAGTTACCGGCTTCGACTGTCAGCGGAGCAGTCAGTTCGCCGCGAGGTCGTGTTGGCGTTGAATGACTGCGTGACCGTCATTACGACCTACGCTAATTAGAGTTGGTTTGTAGTCAGCCGTCTATCCCGGCGACTGGAAAGGAGCTGCATCAACAGGCGAGAGCGCGTTAGGATGGCGCGAAGTCGAGGGGGAGCCTCGGATCGGACTGCAGGAATTAGGATTGATATGACTGACTTTGCCAACGCCACTCCGACAACCGTCGATATCGTTCGGCGCGAGAAATGCTTTCAAGGCTTTTATCAGCTTGATCGCGTACATCTGCGCCATGAGCTGTTTGCCGGCGGTATGGGTCGTGAGATCAGTCGTGAAGTCTTTGTTCGCCACGATGCAGTCTGTGTGCTGCCTTACGATCCGCAGCGCGATGAAGTGGTGTTGATCGAGCAATTTCGCGTCGGTGCACTGGGCAAGACGGCCAATCCATGGCTGATCGAGCTGGTAGCTGGTCTGATCGACAAGCAAGAGCAACCGGAAGCAGTTGCTCACCGCGAAGCGCAGGAGGAAGCTGGGCTTACGTTCTCCGCACTCTGGCCGATGATCAAATATTTTCCGTCGCCAGGTGGCAGCACCGAATACGTACACCTGTTTCTGGGGCGTTGTAATAGTACTGGGGCCGGCGGCTTACATGGGCTGGAGGAAGAAGCAGAAGATATCCGGGTGACGGTCTGGGCGTTCGAAGATGCCCTGCAAGCCGTGCGCGACGGACTGATTTCCAACGCGGCAAGCATCATTGCCCTGCAATGGCTGGCTTTGAACCGCGTTGAAGTGAGGGGGTTATGGTCGTAAACAAGTTACGCGATCGCTACCGGGTCGACCTGGTCGGGCTGCAAGCCTCCTGTGAGGCGAATTACGCTCGCTTGATGCGACTGTTGCCGGACATGCGTAACCAGCCTGTCGCACGGCGGATTGCCGTCACCCAGGGCGACCAGATGCTCGGCGTGCTGGCGCTGGAAGTGCTCCAGGCCTGCCCTTACACCACTACTTTGCGAGTGCGCCAGGAACACAGCCTGCCATGGCTGCCGATCCCGCAACTGGAAGTTCAGGTCTATCACGACGCGCGCATGGCCGAAGTCATCAGTGCCGAAAATGCCCGGCGCTTTCGCGGCATTTATCCATACCCCAATGCGTTCATGCACCAGCCGGACGAGAAGGCCCAGCTCAATGTGTTCCTCGGCGAGTGGTTGAGCCATTGCCTGGCCTGCGGCCATGAGTTCGAAGCTGTGCGATAGATGTGAACTGCGTCCGCTTCGCAGGTTTCCCCTTTTCGGTTTCCCCAGCATAATTGCGCTATTCATCCAATTTCGTGATCACGCCCTGGGAGAATGCCTTGCCGAGCGTATCCACTCTGCCCACCACCGATTCCGTGTTGCTGGTGCAGCTCTCTGACAGCCATCTGTTCGCCGACGCAGAAGGGACGTTATTGGGCATGAATACCCGCGAGAGCCTGCAAAAGGTCATCGAGCTGGTATTGGCGCAACAACCGCGAATCGATTTGATGATCGCCAGTGGCGACCTGTCCCAGGACGGTACGCTGGAGTCTTACCGGCAATTTCGTCAGATGACCGGCCAGATCGCCGCGCCAGCGCGCTGGATACCCGGCAATCACGATGAGCCCCTGTTGATGGCCGAGGCGGCCACCCAGAGCCAGTTGCTCGAATCCGTGGTGGATATCGGCAACTGGCGGATTACCCTGCTGGACTCCGCAGTGCCGGGCTCGGTACCGGGGTATTTACAGGATGAGCAGTTGCAGTTGCTCGCCCGATCCTTGAGCGAAGCTCCAGAGCGCCATCATCTGGTGTGTTTTCACCATCACCCGGTTTCCATCGGTTGCGCCTGGATGGCGCCGATCGGTCTGCGCAATCCTGAGGCGCTATTTGCGGTACTTGACCGTTTCCCTCAGGTTCGCGCAGTGCTTTGGGGGCATGTACACCAGGAAATCGATCAGCGGCGCAATGACGTGCGTCTTCTGGCTTCGCCGTCGACTTGCATCCAGTTCGAACCCGGCAGCGAAGATTTCAAGGTCGATGACCTCGCGCCGGGCTATCGCTGGTTGCGTTTGTTGTCGGACGGACGGCTGGAAACCGGGGTTGAGCGGGTGACCGGCTTCGATTTCCAGGTCGACTATGGCGGCAAGGGGTACTGACGTTGTAGCAGCTGGCGAAGCCTGCGTTCGGCTCGGTCCGCGTTCGGGCGCAGCAGTCGTAAAACCTGACGACGCGGATCTTCAGAGAAGTCGGGGGGGCATCGGGCTAGCGAGTCCTTCGGCCTCGAACGCAGGCTTCGCCAGCTGCCACGAGAGCCAGATACATCTCAGAGCAAGTCAATCCACGCCAGTCCCTGTAAACTGCCCCCCATCTTTGGCTGATGCATAGCGGGAGCTCGCATGTCCGGTTCGATCCTGTATATCCACGGTTTCAACAGCGCGCCCGCGTCGAAAAAGGCCTGTCAGTTGATCAGCGTGATGGACAGTCTTGGCTTGAGTGAACAATTGCAGGTGCCAGCCCTGCATCACCACCCGCGTGAGGCGATTGGCCAGCTGGAGCGGGCGATTGCCGAACTTGGTCGACCACTGCTGGTCGGCAGCTCCCTCGGCGGCTACTATGCGACTCACCTTGCCGAGCGCCATGGCCTCAAAGCCTTGTTGATCAACCCCGCCGTCAGCCCCCATCGGATGTTCGACGGATACCTGGGCAGTCAGAAAAACCTGTATACCGATGAAACCTGGGAATTGACCCACGACCATATAACGGCCCTGGCCGAACTGGAAGTGCCGGCGCCCCAGGACCCGGTGCGGTTTCGAGTCTGGTTGCAGACAGGTGACGAGACCCTGGACTATCGCCTCGCCCAGCAGTATTACCGAGCCTGTGCCTTGCGTATCCAGGCTGGCGGCGACCATGGTTTTCAGGGTTTTGCCGGGCAGTTACCGGCCCTGTTGAGTTTTGCCGGCATCGGCGCAGATCAGTATCAGGCGATCGATTTCACCGCACTGTGAAATCCCTGGCCCCTATTTTCATTGAACGACTAACGACGAGACCCCATGGCCACTCCCAGCGCTAGCTCTTATAACGCAGACGCCATCGAAGTCCTCTCGGGCCTCGACCCGGTGCGTAAACGCCCGGGCATGTACACCGACACCAGTCGGCCGAACCACCTTGCGCAGGAAGTCATCGACAACAGCGTCGACGAAGCGCTGGCCGGGCATGCGAAATCGGTGCAGGTGATCCTGCACGCCGATCACTCCCTGGAAGTCAGCGATGACGGCCGGGGCATGCCGGTGGACATTCACCCGGAAGAAGGTGTGTCGGGTGTCGAGCTGATCCTCACCAAGCTCCATGCGGGTGGCAAGTTTTCCAACAAGAACTACCAGTTCTCCGGCGGTTTGCACGGCGTGGGTATTTCTGTGGTCAACGCCCTGTCGACTCAAGTCCGGGTGCGCGTCAAGCGTGATGGCAACGAGTACCAGATGACCTTTGCCGATGGCTACAAAGCCACCGATCTGGAAGTGATCGGCACCGTTGGCAAGCGCAACACCGGCACCAGTGTGTACTTTGCCCCGGATCCGAAGTACTTCGATTCACCCAAATTCTCCGTCAGCCGCCTCAAGCACGTACTCAAGGCCAAGGCCGTTTTGTGCCCGGGCCTGCTGGTCAGTTTTGAAGACAAGGCTACAGGCGAGAAAGTCGAGTGGCATTACGAAGACGGGCTGCGCTCCTACCTGGTGGACGCGGTCACCGAGTTCGAGCGTCTGCCGGACGAGCCGTTCTGTGGCAGTCTCGCCGGTAATAAAGAAGCGGTGGACTGGGCCCTGCTGTGGTTGCCGGAAGGCGGCGACAGCGTGCAGGAAAGCTACGTCAACCTGATTCCGACCGCTCAGGGCGGTACTCACGTCAACGGCCTGCGTCAGGGGTTGCTGGACGCGATGCGCGAGTTCTGCGAATTCCGCAGCCTGCTGCCGCGTGGCGTGAAACTGGCGCCGGAAGACGTCTGGGAGCGGATCGCTTTCGTCTTGTCGATGAAGATGCAGGAACCGCAATTCTCCGGTCAGACCAAAGAGCGCCTGTCCTCTCGCGAGGCGGCGGCGTTCGTCTCTGGCGTGGTCAAGGACGCGTTCAGCCTGTGGCTCAATGAGCACCCCGAGCTGGGTATGCAACTGGCCGAGCTGGCGATCAACAACGCCGGCCGTCGCCTCAAGGCCAGCAAGAAGGTCGAGCGCAAACGCATCACTCAAGGGCCGGCGCTGCCGGGCAAGCTGGCGGACTGTGCCGGGCAGGACCCGATGCGTTCCGAACTGTTTTTGGTGGAAGGTGATTCCGCCGGTGGTTCGGCCAAACAGGCGCGAGATAAAGAGTTCCAGGCGATCCTGCCGTTGCGCGGGAAGATCTTGAACACCTGGGAAGTTGACGGCAGCGAAGTGCTCGCCAGCCAGGAAGTGCACAACATTGCCGTGGCCATTGGTGTCGATCCGGGGGCGGCGGACATCAGCCAGCTGCGCTACGGCAAAATCTGCATCCTCGCCGACGCCGACTCCGACGGTCTGCACATTGCGACCTTGCTCTGTGCACTGTTCGTCCAGCATTTCCGCCCGTTGGTGGATGCCGGTCACGTCTACGTCGCGATGCCGCCGCTGTATCGGATTGACCTCGGCAAAGAGATTTACTACGCGCTGGATGAAGCCGAGCGCGATGGCATTCTCGATCGCCTGGTGGCCGAGAAGAAGCGCGGCAAACCGCAGGTCACCCGATTCAAAGGTCTGGGTGAAATGAACCCGCCGCAGCTACGCGAAACCACGATGGACCCGAACACCCGGCGTCTGGTCCAGCTGACCCTGGATGATTTCGCCGCCACCTCGGAAATGATGGACATGCTGCTGGCGAAAAAACGCGCCGGCGATCGCAAGTCCTGGCTGGAGTCCAAAGGCAACCTGGCCGAGGTTCTGGCTTGATGCGGAGCGGCTTCGCCCTGGCGTTTCTGTTGTTGGCGGCCTCGGTTGGGGCTGCGCCCCTGCCTGAACTGAAGATGCTCGCCGAGCATCCGGTCGAAGGCATGCACGGCGGCAACCTCTCCGGGCTGGCGCAGTGCGGTACAGAGCTATGGACGGTTTCTGATCGCGACGATAATCAGATCTATCGGCTCGATACCCGCGAAACCGTCTGGCAGGCCGAAACGGTGCGCATCGACGTGCCGCCAGTGCCGGACAGCGGGCTGCCCTGGGGGCTGCGCATGCGTACCTGGGCGGTCGCTCCGTTACGTGGCGGCAATCTGGATTTCGAAGGTATCACCTGCGACAGTGCCGGTAATCGCTATGTGGTCAGCGAGGCCCATGCAGCCGTTCTGCAGGTACCGCCGGTGGGTGGTGCACCCGCGTGGTTGAAAGTCTCGCCGCTGATGGTTCGCCAGGCGCGTGCCAGCGGCATGCTGCTGCATTTCAATGCAGTGTTCGAAGGCATTGCCATCAATCCGGCCGGCAACCTGTTATGGCTGGCGGCCGAGCGCGAGCGCCGTGGTCTGCTGGTGGTGCATAAGCAGCAGACGGTCTGGGATTGCGACAGCAATTGTGTAGTGATGAGCGAAGGCGGGCTTGAACAACCGCCACCTCAGGTCAAAGCGACTGGCGGGCAACAAAAAGACTTTTCCGACCTGGTGTTCTACAAGGACAAGCTGTTTACCCTTGAGCGCATGGCTTATCGTATTTGTCGACGTACGCCGGCTACCGGCGAGATCGAGCGCTGCTGGTCGTTCGCCAATGACGCATTGACCGACAGTCGGCGTTACAAAACCAGATACGGCTTGGCAGAAGCCTTGACCATCGACGATGACGGCGCCTGGATCGGCGTCGACAACGGCAGCTTTACCCGTGCCGATGGCGAGAAACGACCGATTGTCTGGCGCTTTGCCGCGCCGGCCGATGGCTGGAGCGCCAAACCATGAGTCAGCAACCGCCCGGCAAACGAGTCGGACGCGTGCTGTTGGTGCTGGCCTGGGGAGCTGGACTGTTTTTGGCGACGCGGTTTTTCGGGCAGTGGGAACAGCGTCAGGAAAACCCCAATGCTGTCGTCACCTCGCAACAAGGCAAGGGTTATATCGAAGTGAAACTGGTCGGCAACGGCCAAGGGCATTTTGTTGCCAGCGGCCAGATCAACGGCCAGCCGGTGGATTTCATGCTCGATACCGGGGCGACCGATGTGTCGATTCCGTCCGGACTGGCCGAGCGCCTTGGTCTGGAAAAAGGTGCACCGGTGACCTTGAGCACCGCCAATGGTCGCAGCGAGGGGTATCGAACCCGTCTTGATAGCCTGCAATTGGGCGATATCGTCTTGCGCGATGTCCGTGCCCTGGTGGCGCCAGGCCTGAGCGGCGAGCAAGTGCTGCTGGGCATGAGCGCCCTGAAAAAACTTGAATTTACCCAGCGTGGCGGCACCTTGCTGCTGCGCCAGACAACGAATTGATGAGGCCCGCATGAGTGACATCCTTGCAGACAGCTTAGATGGCGTAGAGCGCCGATCGCTGGCTGACTTCACCGAAAATGCCTACCTCAACTACTCCATGTACGTGATCATGGACCGTGCCTTGCCGCATATCGGCGACGGCCTGAAGCCGGTACAGCGGCGTATCGTCTACGCCATGAGTGAGCTGGGGCTGGACGCTGACTCCAAGCACAAGAAGTCCGCACGGACCGTGGGTGACGTGCTCGGTAAATTTCACCCCCATGGCGACTCGGCCTGCTACGAAGCCATGGTGCTGATGGCACAACCGTTCAGCTATCGTTACACGCTGGTGGACGGCCAGGGTAACTGGGGGGCGCCGGATGATCCCAAGTCCTTCGCTGCCATGCGTTACACCGAGGCGCGGCTGTCGCGTTACTCCGAAGTGTTGCTCAGCGAATTGGGCCAAGGCACCGCGGACTGGGGGCCGAACTTCGACGGTACCCTGGACGAACCTCTGGTGTTGCCGGCCCGCTTGCCGAATATTCTGCTCAACGGCACCACCGGCATCGCCGTGGGCATGGCCACCGACGTGCCGCCGCATAATCTGCGGGAGGTCGCGGCGGCCTGCGTACGTTTGCTGGATGAGCCAAAGGCCACGGTCGAGCAGCTCTGTGAGCACATCCAGGGCCCGGACTATCCGACTGAAGCGGAAATCATCACGCCGCGCGCCGACCTGCTGAAAATCTATGAAACCGGCCGTGGTTCGGTGCGTATGCGCGCTGTATATCGCATCGAGGACGGCGACATCATCGTCACCGCGCTACCGCATCAAGTCTCGGGCGCCAAGGTCCTGGAGCAGATTGCGGCACAGATGCAGGCTAAAAAGCTGCCGATGGTCGCTGACCTGCGTGATGAGTCGGACCACGAGAACCCGTGCCGCATCGTGATTATCCCGCGCTCCAACCGGATTGATCTCGACGAGCTGATGCAACATCTGTTCGCCACCACCGAGCTGGAGTCCAGCTACCGGGTCAACGTCAATATCATTGGTCTGGACGGCAAGCCGCAGCTGAAGAACCTGCGGACCTTGCTGGTCGAATGGCTGGAATTTCGCGTTAACACCGTACGCCGTCGCTTGCAGTTTCGTCTGGACAAGGTTGAGCGTCGTTTGCACCTGTTGGACGGTTTGTTGGTCGCTTACCTCAACCTGGATGAAGTGATTCACATCATCCGTACCGAGGAGCATCCAAAAGCCAGGCTGATCGAGCGTTTCGCCCTGAGTGAAATCCAGGCCGACTACATTCTCGACACCCGCTTGCGTCAGTTGGCGCGGCTGGAAGAAATGAAGCTGCGTTCCGAGCAGGATGAACTGCTCAAGGAGCAAGCAAAGCTGCTGGCTTTGCTCGGCAGCGAAACCAAGCTGAAAAAGCTGGTGCGCACTGAGCTGATCAACGACGCCGAAACCTATGGCGATAACCGCCGCTCGCCGATCGTTTCCCGTGCCGAAGCCAAGGCGTTGTCGGAAAACGAACTGATGCCGACCGAGCCGGTCACCATCGTCCTGTCGGAAAAAGGCTGGGTGCGTTGCGCCAAGGGTCATGATATCGACGCCACCGGGCTTTCCTATAAAGCCGGGGATGGTTTCAAAACCTCGGCCGCCGGACGTTCCAACCAGTTCGCGGTGTTTATTGACTCCACCGGACGCAGTTATTCAGTGGCGGCCCACACCCTGCCATCGGCGCGGGGCCAGGGCGAGCCGCTGACCGGTCGTCTGACGCCACCGCCTGGAGCGAGTTTCGAATGTGTGCTGCTGCCCGAAGATGATGCGCTGTACGTCATCGCTTCCGATGCCGGCTACGGTTTTGTGGTCAAGGGTGAAGACCTGCAGGCCAAGAACAAAGCAGGCAAGGCGTTGCTGAGCCTGCCGAACAATGCCAAAGTGATGCTGCCGCGCCCGGTCAGTGATCGTGAGCAGAACTGGCTGGCCTCGGTAACGACTGAAGGTCGTTTGCTGATCTTCAAGATCAGCGATCTGCCACAACTGGGCAAAGGCAAGGGCAACAAGATCATCGGGATTTCCGGTGAGCGTGTGGCCAGCCGTGAGGAATATGTTACCGACATCGCGGTTCTACCGGATGGCGCGACGCTGGTACTGCAGGCAGGAAAACGCACCTTGTCGCTGAAAGCCGACGACCTGGAACACTACAAAGGTGAGCGTGGACGCCGTGGTAACAAATTGCCGCGTGGCTTCCAGCGGGTGGATGCGCTGTTGGTAGAAACTCTCAATTAGGCTGTCTAGAGCGCTCGATCTGCGATTTAACCCGTAGATCGACGTTACAACGCTGGAGTCGCGGCGCATATTCACGGATGATATGCCCTTTCAAGCGCTGGCGTGGCTGAGCGTTCTTCAGGTTTTTGAGTATTTACACTGTGGTTCGCCTTATGGCTGCCACTTGGATGGGATGATGATTGCTCTGCGCCTTCCTTTTATTCTTTTGCTCGCAGGCTTACTTGGCCTGGCGGGTTGCAGCGTACACCAGCCGGTGTCGCTGTATCAGTTGGACAGCGGAACTCCAACTCAACCAGCACAAAGCGCTGGTATGGCGGTATTGCTTGGCCCGGTGCTGGTAGCCGATTACCTGCAACGCGAAAGCCTGTTGCAACGCCAGCCTGATGGCAGCCTGCAAGCGGCGACCGACGGCCGTTGGGCGGGTAGCCTGTCCTCCGACATCAATCAGCTTCTGCTCAGGCAAGTGGCCGGGTATCTGGACAGCCAGCGCGTAGTGCTGGCCCCGGCAACCCTCGG
Source organism: Pseudomonas sp. GW821-FHT07G10 (assembly GCF_059418545.1). Classification (NCBI taxonomy): domain Bacteria; kingdom Pseudomonadati; phylum Pseudomonadota; class Gammaproteobacteria; order Pseudomonadales; family Pseudomonadaceae; genus Pseudomonas; species Pseudomonas sp. GW821-FHT07G10. The sequence goes on from NZ_JBWKQB010000001.1 coordinate 372,626, forward strand.
TTTCACGCCGGATGTTCAGGTGCTGTTATCGATCACCCGTCTGGATTCGGGTGTTTCGCAGCCAGCGATTCTCGATGCTCAATGGCGTTTGATCGATCGTCGTGGCCAGGTTCGCGACAACCGCATCATTCACTTGCAGGAACAGCATGCTGGCAGCACAGCCTCTCAGGTTCAGGCCCAAGGTGTATTGCTGCAGCGCCTGGCCGAGCAACTGTCGGCGGCGCTCAAGCCGCTGGCCAATCAGCCGCCTGTAGCTGATGCGCCGCGCAAATCTGCACCTGTGCAGGTGAAGCCGGCCGAACAAGAGAGACAGCCGAAGATCCCGATGGCCTCGCCGGTCCGTACGGATATGGAAATGTTTCGGTTCTAAGGTGTTTGCTACAAAACAAAAGCCCGCATAGATGCGGGCTTTGTTGTTTTTGCATACCCCAGGACGCACAGATATTCATGCGTAGCCTTCGGCAACTGCTACGCGAGAGCCCTGTGCCGCCGCTCTCCTGATCAATAAAAAAGCCCGCAGCGATTACTCGTCTGCGGGCTTTTGCCTGGTGCTCTACCTGACTCAGCTCTTGGCTCGAGTCTCATGCATCCGCGCCAGTTGCCGTTCGAGCATCGATGGATAAGGCTCCATCAGACGCTCTACGCAGCAAGCGCCTTCGGGGCTGGCGATGGGCCGAATACGTGCGCGCTGGCGGATCAGCACGTCATCGCTGATCTTGCGTTCCACCAGCAGCAGGTTGCGGCTGTGTTGGGACAGGGCGAGGGCGTCCTGGGCTGTTTCGGTCAGCAGCAGATCAATCTGGCTCAGGGCGAAGAGTCCGTCACCCAGAGTCAGTCCAAGCTGCAGTTGCAAGGTGATGCCGCTGTCCGCGACTTCGATTTGCAGTGCATGGCCCAGTGCCCTGAGCAGCTCGCCACAGCAGATAGCGTTGGTCAGGTAATCGTCGCCGCTGTCTTCGCTGTGGAACAGCATCAGTGTGCTGCCGTCGTTCAGGGTGTGCAGTTCGCTCTGGTACAGCGAAGCCGCCTGGTCAAGGCAGTCGCGATAGCGCTCAAGCAGCTCCGTCAGACGCGCGCGGGGCAGGCGACGCAGTTGATCCTGTGCGCCAAGTTGCACAGCAAGGACTGCGCTGTGCCGTGGCTGTGAAGGGGTAACCGGTTTTGGCACCTGTTTAGGCGCAGTCGCTACAGAGTGGTCACGCAGGTCGGCGAACGGGTCGTCCTCGTCCAGATCGTCTTCTTCGGTGCTGACAATATGCCGTGGCGCTGGCTTGGGCGCGGCGACTGGTGCGGTTTCGTCGAAGCTCGGGTCGCGCAGATTGCGCACCTCGAACACCGGCTCGGCCTCTTCGGCTTCGTCGTAATCGCTGTCGTCGTAGTCCACTTCAGGCAACGGTTCAGGTTCGACTTTCTCAGGCGCGAAATTGGCGTGGAGCTGACGGGCCAGGTCACCGATTTCATCCTGACGCTGTGTCGCCGGGGTATGTTCGTCAATATCCCGTAACCAGACACGCAATTGCATCAGAGGTGTGGAGATATGCCGACCCAGGCGCAAACTCAAGGCCAGGGAGAGTGCCAGCAGAATCGCGCTGAGGATGCCCATGCTTTGCAGGCTGATGGTCATCGGCTGCTGGAACTGCTGCATATCGAGGCTGATTCGCAGGTGGCCGGCGGTCACGTCCTGGAAGGTGATCTTGGTCTGATACAGGCCTTCAGCCTCACCCAGCAGACCGTTTTTCGGTCGCTGGCCAGCCTCGGCAAGAATCCGGTTGTCCACGCTATAGATTGCAGCGTGGGCCACCAACGGGTTCTTGGTCAGGTTGTTCAGCAGCACGTTGAGGCTGAGGATGTCGTTGGACACCAGCAGTTCGGTCGCTGAAGTGGCGGTCTGGGTGGTCAGGCTCTGGCCGAGGGCATCCGCCTGCTCGTGCATCGCCTGTTTGAACTGCAGACCCATCACGCAGGCATAGATCACCAGGGCCAAGGCGACGAGGATCACGTTATGGCTGGCAATGCGCAATGCGATCGGTACACGGCGGTGGCGCAGTGCCCGGAAGATCAGCAGAAAGAAGTTATCGGTTTTAACTGGCGTAGGCCGGTTCACTGAGCTCGGCTCTTTTGTCCGTGAAGTTGAGGCGCAGTATAGCGACAGGCCCTAGACCGGCAAAGCGCTGGCTGTGCCCGATGGTCACTGAATGTGGGTAGAATGCGGTTTTTTTCCACCTGCGGGGGTGCGCCTTGCGCGAAATCGTCCTGATAAACATCACTGGTGTCGACCGTCCGGGTCTGACTGCGGCCATTACTGGCGTTTTGGCGCAGGGTGGTGTGAACATTCTCGACATTGGTCAGGCGGTGATCCACGACACTCTGTCGTTCGGCATCCTGGTTGAAATACCGAGTACCGAGCAAGGTTCTTCGGTACTCAAAGACATCCTATTCACCGCTTACAAGCTGGATCAGCAAGTGCGGTTCACTCCGGTGTCCGAAGAAGATTACCAGCAATGGGTGGGTGGCCAGGGCAAGAAGCGTCACATCGTGACGTTATTGACCCGCAAGGTGACCGCCGAACAGCTGCAGCGAGTCAGTTCGATCACTGCCAAATACGGTTTGAACATCGATCACATCGATCGTCTGTCCGGGAGGATGCCGCTGGACACTCCGGCGGACAAAGGCAAGGGCTGCATCGAGTTCTCTGTTCGCGGCGAAGCCGCTGACCCGCAAGCATTGCGCGCCGAGTTCCTCAGCGTGGCGCAAGAGCTGAACGTCGACATCGCCTTCCAGGAAGATTCACTGTTCCGTCGCAACCGTCGTTTGGCGGTGTTCGATATGGACTCGACCCTGATCGAAGCGGAAGTCATCGACGAGTTGGCCAAGGCCGCCGGTGTCGGTGACCGGGTAGCCGAGATCACCGAGCGGGCAATGGCCGGCGAGCTGGACTTCCGTGCCAGTTTCAAGGAGCGCCTGGCCTTGCTCAAGGGGCTGGATGTCAACGTGCTGGATTCGATCGGCGCTTCGCTGCGGTTGACCGAAGGGGCTGAAACGCTGTTCGCCGAGCTCAAACGTCTGGGCTACAGGACGGCAATCCTCTCCGGCGGCTTCACTTACTTCGCCAAGCAGTTACAAGCGAAATTGGGCATTGATTACGTGTTCGCCAACGAACTGGAAGTGGTCGATGGCAAGGTGACGGGTGTTGCGGTCGAGCCGATCGTGGACGCTCAGCGCAAGGCTGACTTGCTGCGCGAACTGGCCCACAAGGAAGGCTTGCGCCTGGAGCAGACCATCGCTGTTGGCGACGGTGCCAACGACTTGCCGATGCTGGCGATTGCCGGTCTTGGTGTAGCGTTCCGTGCCAAGCCGCTGGTCAAGCAATCGGCCAAGCAGGCGATCTCGACCTTGGGGCTGGATGGGGTGCTGTATTTGCTTGGTTTCAGAGATCGCGACGGGCAACTCTGAGATTGACAGAGCGCCTATATCGCGGGCAAGCCTCGCTTCTACAAGGTAGGAGCGAGGCTTGCCCGCGAAGCGGCGACAAAGGTGCTGGCCATCGCCTTTTTCGCCTCCACGAACGCTCGTGGGGCGAAAAACCAGGGGGGAAAGCGCTTACGCCTCAGGCAAAGCCATGCCTTGCCCCATCTGTACTGGCGAACCGGCAACCAGCCCTTCAGCCCATTTCACCTGATCCGGCCCGAACAATACGACGGCGGTAGAACCGAGTTTGAAGCGTCCCAGTTCAGCGCCTTTCTCCAGATGGATCGGCGCACGTGCGGCTTCGTCGTAACGTACGGTTTTCAGCTCGCGCTTGGGCGGCGTCACCAGCCCGGCCCAGACCGTTTCAACCGAAGCGACAATCATCGCCCCCACCAATACCACGGCCATCGGCCCGCGCTCGGTATCGAATATGCACGCCACGCGCTCGTTGCGGGCGAACAGTTCCGGGACATTTTCGGCAGTGGTCTGGTTGACCGAGAAAATCCGGCCCGGGATGTAAACCATCTCGCGCAGGGTACCGGCCAGTGGCATGTGCACGCGGTGGTAGTCCTTGGGCGACAGGTAAATAGTGGCGAAATCGCCGCCCATGAACGGCGCGGCTGCAGCGGCATCACCGCCGAGCAGCTCCAGCACGCTGAAGCTGTGGCCTTTGGCCTGGAATACGCGACCGTGTTCGATCGGGCCAAGCTGGCTGACCGCACCGTCCGCCGGGCTGAGGATCGCGCCCGGCGTCTGGTCCAGTGGTCGTGCACCCTCTTTCAGGGCGCGGGTGAAGAAGGCGTTGAAGTGTTCGTAAGCGGTCAGGTCTTCGACCAGCGCTTGGGACATGTCTACCTGATAACGCTTGGCGAACCAGGCGGTGAAGGCATTCTTGAACCAGCGCACGCGGCATTCGGCAATGCAGCCGGCCAGGCGCGAAAGCAGGTGATGGGGCAGCAAGTACTGGCTGAGGATAAACAAACGCTTTTTCATTAACTGTCCTTAAAAACCTTAAATCTCTACAGGCGTGTCGGGGTGGTTGCCCCATTCGCCCCAGGAGCCGGCGTAGCCTTTGACTCGCGGATAACCGAGCGCCTTGGCCACCAGATAGGTGAAGCCAGAGCGATGGTGAGTCTGGCAGTGGGTGATCACTTCTTTGTCTTTGGTGATGCCGAGCTTTTCGAGGATCTGCGGCATGTCCTTGCGGATGCGCAGGTTGCGCGCCTGATCCATGCCGGCCGTCCATTCAAAATTGACCGCGCCGGGGATATGCCCGCCTTTGGCCGCGAGGACTTTTTCGCCGGAGTATTCCAGTGGGCCGCGCGCATCCCAGATCGCCAGGTCGGCAGCGCCCAAACGGCTTTGCAGGTATTCGCGGGTGGCGGTGGGTTCGTCGTGCAGGGTCAGGGCGACTGGGCCACCCACCGCAGTCGGGACCTGGATCGACATTGGCAAACCTTCTGTCAGCCAGGCCTGCAGGCCGCCGTCGACATAGTGGTAGTGGCTGTGGCCGATGACATCCAGCAGCCAGATAAAGCGCCCGGCCCAACCGCCGCCTTCGTCGTCATAGACCACGTAGACCGCATCGGGGTTGTGTCCCAGTTCACCGAACAACGCTTCAAGAGCGGCCTGTGTCGGCAACAGGCCCGGCGCAGGCGCCTGTCCAAGCTGAGTACGTTTAGGATCGACGAAGCGTGCGCCGGGAATATGTCCCTCTGCGTAGCGGGCACTGCTGGTCAGGTCGACCAGGATCAGTTCGCGGGCGTCGAGGCGGGCGAGCAGGTCGCCGGGTTCGATCACCAACGGCAAGCCAGAGAAATCAGGCATGTGAGGTCTCCAGAGCAAAAAAGGGAGGATTGTAGCGCAAGCGTCAGGTACCGCGGTTGGTAAAGCTGTGCAGGGCCTTTTCGATGCACTGTGCGGTTTTTCCGAAGGCCTGCACAGTGATTTCCGAGAACGGGCCACCGCCCTGGTCGGCCACTAACAGCATCACCACCCGGCCGTTACTGCTCAGAGAGCGCAACAATAGATGCTCGCCGCCGAACTGGCTGCGCAGGCTGTTGGGCAGCAGTGCCGAAAATTGTGCGTTGCTGGCCGGTGTCAGACGAATTTGTGCCGGTTTTGCCAGCAGGCGTTGCAGCACGGAGCTTTGGCTGACCTGCAGGTTCAGAGCGGCCGACTCTTCGGGCAGGCCGGCAATCTGATGGACCCGCAGGCTACTCAGGCTACGGTCCGCCATCAACAGCATCACCCGGCGCATCCCGCAGGCCACCAGCGCATCGCGGGCCAAGGTGATCAGGTGCATCGCGTTGTTGAATCGGCTCGGCTCTACCAGCAATTGCGTGCAGTGTTTGCGCCACATCACCAGGTCTTCGGCCGAGGGCGGTGCTGCCGGCAGCAGGGCGCGATGAATGCGGCGTGTGTTCCAGGGCCAGAGCATCGCTTGGGCCGGGTGCCAGAGGTCGGGCATTGTATGGTTGCGTGCACTCTGTGCGGCTTGCTGGTGCAGTTGCTGCTGAAGTTCGTCCATCGGTACTTGCAGATAAAGGCCGGTCAAGTACTGCCAGCGCACATTGTGCGGACTGTCCCAGGCATGCTGAGCCGACAGCGCCAGGCCGTTGGCCAGCAGCACGGTGTTGGCCGGCTGATTCAGCCAGCGGCGCAAGGCAGGGTCGGCGTCCAGTCGCTGTTGCTGACGCAAAGGGTGATCGCTGTCACGGGCGATGTGCAGAACCTTGACCAATTCCCGCTGCTCGTTGATCAACACGCGATAGCCCTGCGCAACCCAGACCGGCAAGCGCCAGACTTCGACAAGCGCCAGGCACAATTCCAGCAGGCGCACACCGAACAATTGCTGTTCGACCTTGCGCGCTGACTCGCCCTTGTGAATCACCCTCAGCTCCCACTCTTCCAGCAATTGCGGATGCGTCAGCGTCAATGGCCAGAGCGGCGAAAGGAACAGCAAACTGCCCCAATGGATGTCCTGCCAAAGACGCGCCAGGCGGCTGGCGAACAGGCCGTTGGCCTGTTGTGTGGCGTGCTGGCTGATCAGTTGCAATTGCCGCAACGCTATAGGGATTGCTTCCTGGGGCAAGGCTGGCAGGCGCGCGAGCAATGCTTCGGTGCGCTTCAAACCGAGGCGATTGATCGCGATCTCAAGGTTTTCGGCCGGCTCGGTCATGTTGCCGTGGGTGTGGCGGTTGGCTTCGCGAATTACGCTGAGGGCCAGTGCGGGACTTTCTTGCATGAGCTCGGCGATATCGCGCATCGAACTGCGGTTATCGGCGATGGCTTTGCACACCCGGTCATGGCTGGTTTGCGGCACCGGCAAAGACACGGCGTCGAGGAGCTTTATCCAGCTTTCGAGGGTCTTGGGTTTTGCAGTTGGGACTGTCGTTTCATTAACCATGGCTGGGCGCGATCATCATTCACAATTAACACGCCCAGAAGGGGGCAAACTGGCTTTTCGCCTTATCGGGCTATAGTCTGGCGCAGTTTTGCCGATAAGTAGAAGAAGAGTTTTATTAACTTCCGAATATGACCTTGAACCCGACTCAATAAGTACTCTCCTACTATGGCTAAAATCATCGGCATCATTGTCGTATTCGCGAGCGTGCTCGGCGGATACGTACTCTCCCACGGCAAAATTGCCGCCCTGATTCAGCCTTTCGAGGTCATGATCATTGGTGGTGCAGCCTTCGGCGCATTCCTCCAGGCCAACCCCGGTTACATGACGCTGCATGTCCTCAAGAAAGCCCTGAGGATGTTCAGTTCGCGTTTCACTCACACCTTCTATCTGGAGGTGCTGGGCCTGATCTACGAGATCCTCAACAAGAGCCGTCGCGAAGGCATGATGGCGATTGAAAGCGACATCGAAGATGCAGCCGCCAGCCCGATCTTCGCCAAGTACCCGGCCGTGCTCAAAGATCAACGCATGACCGCGTACATCTGTGATTACTTGCGCATCATGTCCTCCGGCAACATGGCCCCCCATGAGCTTGAAGGCTTGTTCGACATGGAATTGTTCAGCCTGAAAGAAGATCTGGAGCATCCTTCTCACGCGGTCAACGGTATCGCCGATGCCATGCCCGGCTTCGGTATCGTCGCGGCGGTATTGGGTATCGTGGTGACCATGGCCTCTCTCGGCGAAGGTGACCAGAAAGCCATCGGCATGCACGTCGGTGCGGCGCTGGTCGGTACCTTCTTCGGTATTCTCGCGGCCTACGGCTTCTTCGGCCCGCTGGCTCATTCGCTGGCCCACGACGCCAAGGAAGAACTGAACGTCTACGAGGCCATCAAGGCTTCACTGGTGGCTTCGGCCTCCGGCATGCCGCCGTCGCTGGCAGTGGAGTTCGGGCGCAAGGTTCTGTACCCGGCGCACCGTCCTAGCTTCGCAGAGCTGGAACAAGCGGTTCGCGGTCGCTAAGTCATGGAAAATAATCAACCGATTATCATCAAGCGCGTCAAGCGCCACGCCGGCGGACATCACGGAGGCGCCTGGAAAATCGCCTTCGCTGACTTCGCGACGGCGATGATGGCGTTCTTCCTGGTGTTGTGGCTGTTGTCCACGGCGACCCCGGAACAGAAGATTGCCATCGCCGGTTACTTCAAGGACCCGATCGGTTTTTCCGAGAGCGGTACGCCGTTCATTATTGACCTGGGTGGTTCGCCGCAGCTGGCGCCGGAAAAGACCATCAACCCAGAGGTCAAGTCGCAGCCGCAGCCGGACAAGGTCATCATCGACACCGATCAAGTCGAAAACATGGCCGAAAAGGTCGAGCAGGAACGTCTCGAGCTGCTGCTGCAAGAATTGCAGAAAAAGGTTGAAGAGAGCCCGCAGCTGCAGAAATTCAAGGATCAGATTCTCTTCGAAATCACCCCGGACGGTTTGCGCATCCAGATCATGGACGCCGAGAACCGGCCGATGTTCGACTCCGGCAGTGCGCGTCTGAAGCCGTATTTCGAAGACATCCTGTTGGCCATGGCGGACACCATCAAAGCGGTGCCGAACAAGATCAGCGTCAGCGGTCACACCGATGCCAAACCCTACACCGGCACCGGCGACTTTGGTAACTGGGAACTGTCGGCCAACCGTGCCAACGCTGCGCGCCGGGCGCTGGTTGCCGGTGGTTATCCGGATACGCAAGTGGCCAGGGTGGTGGGCTTCGCCTCGTCGGCATTGTTTGACCGTGAACATCCGTTCAATCCGGTCAACCGGCGGATCGATATCGTCGTGCTGACCAAGAAAGCCCAGCGCGCCATCGAGGGCGAGCAAGGTGCCGAGCCTGCGCCAGCGCCGACACCAGGGCAGGGCGCACCAGGTGAAGTGCCAGGCGCGGCCGCCGACCCGAACGCTCTGCCGGCGGACAAGCAGCCGCTGCCGGCCCATGAGCTTCGGGAGAGACTGAACCTGTTTGAGGACAGTCCACCGAAAGCAGGCGGGGCGGGTAAAGCCGCTGAGCCAGCGAAGCAGTGACCCACAAAAAAGCCGCGATGATCGCGGCTTTCTTGTCTCTGCCGATTGCTACTTATTAATTGATCGTTCCCACGCTCCCGCGTGGGAATGCATCCTGTGACGCTCTGCGTCACCTCTACAGCGGACGCAGAGCGTCCGGGGCGGCATTCCCACGCAGAGCGTGGGAACGATCAAGATGATCGCGGCTTTTTTGTCTCTGCCGGTTGCTACTTATTAATAGCTGGTTTCCGGCAGGCTGGCGATGATCGAGCGGTAGCTGTTCATTCGCTGTTGTTGCACGCGGCCATCTTCCAGTGCCTTGAGCAGCGCGCAACCAGGCTCGCGGTCATGCTTGCAGTCACGGAAGCGGCAGGTGCCGATCAGATCGTTGAACTCGATGAAGCCTGCTTCGACGTCGGCGCGGCTGACATGGCCCAGACCGAATTCACGAATCCCCGGGGAGTCGATCAGTTCGCCGCCGCCCGGGAAGTGGAACAGCCGCGCAGTGGTGGTGGTGTGGGTGCCTTGGCCGGAGAGTTCGGACAACGGGCCGACCCGGGCTTCGACTTCCGGTAGCAGGCTGTTCACCAGCGAGGATTTGCCGACGCCGGACTGGCCGACGAACACGCTGATACGGCCGTCCAGTTGAACTTGCAACTGCTCCATGCCGTCGCCGTGGTGGGCAGACACTTCCAGCAGCGGATAACCCAGCTGTCGATAGACCGCCAGCAAGGCATTCAGCGCCGGAGCATTTTGCTCATCGATCAGATCAGCCTTGTTCAGCAGCAACAGCGGGCGAATGCCGGCATGCTCGGCAGCCACCAGATAACGGTCGATCAGGTTGGCGTGGGGTTCGGGCAGCGGGGCGAAGACGATCACGATCATGTCGACGTTGGCCGCGACGGGCTTGAGCTGGCCGCGACTGTCCGGGCGACAGAGTTCGGTGTTGCGCGGCAACTGCGCAACGATCACCCCGATACCCTGGTTGCCGGCACGCCAGACCACCTGATCGCCGGTGACCAGCGCGGGCAGGTTGGCGCGCAAGTGGCAGCGGAATACCTGGCCGGCCAGTTCGCCGTCGCGGGCTTCGACCTCGACCTGCACACCGAAGTGCGCGATCACCAGCCCGGTTTGTTCGGGGCCAAGATCGCCGCCCTCGAGTGCTTCCACGGCAGAGGATTCGCGTTTGGCGGCGCGGGCGGCGCGTTCGCCTTGAATCTTTTCGATGCGCCAGTTTTGGCGACGATTGAGCTGGCGTTTGGCCATGGGTGTTCCGTGTCGATAAGGCGTCGGTTAGGTAAAACGGCCGCGAGTTTAGCACGCCCTGCCTACGGGCTAGGCTAAACTGCGCAACTACGCCGAGGAGCCGACATATGCAAAACCCGCAGAATCTGATTTGGATCGATCTGGAAATGACCGGTCTGAACCCTGACACCGACGTCATCATCGAGATGGCAACCATCGTCACTGACAGTAATCTCAATACCTTGGCTGAGGGCCCGGTCATCGCCATCCACCATAGCGACGAAATCCTCGCCGGCATGGATGAGTGGAATACCCGTCAACACGGCGGCTCCGGGCTGACTCAACGGGTTCGCGAAAGCAGCATCAGCATGGCCGAAGCCGAAGCACAGACCATCGCCTTTCTGGAGAAGTGGGTACCCAAGGGCAAGTCGCCGATCTGTGGCAACAGCATCTGTCAGGATCGCCGCTTCCTTTATACCCATATGAAAGCACTGGAAAGCTACTTCCATTACCGCAATCTTGATGTGTCGACCTTGAAAGAACTGGCCGCACGCTGGGCTCCTGATGTGCGCGACAGCTTCAAGAAGGGCAGCACCCACCTTGCGCTGGACGACATCCGCGAGTCGATCGCCGAGTTGCAGCATTACCGCAAGAACTTCATCAAGTTCTGATCGGTTTGGCGGTATCGGGTCTGACCTCTTCGCGGGCAAGCCTCGCTCCTACAAGCCAGGTGTCGGGCACGCCATTGCGGTTCGATGCCAATCTTGTAGGAGCGAGGCTTGCCCGCGATGAAGGCGACGCGGGCTATCCGAATGAATACGCTTGCGCCCTCTTTTGGTGCTCACGCCAACTGGTTAGACTGCGCGCCCTCCTGCTCGGATCGCCACCATGTTGCTGATGCTTTACCTGATTGCCATTACCACCGAAGCCATGACGGGAGCCTTGTCTGCCGGTCGTCGCGGCATGGATTGGTTCGGTGTGGTGCTGATCGCCTGCGTGACGGCGCTCGGTGGCGGTTCGGTGCGCGACGTACTGCTGGGTCATTACCCTCTGACCTGGGTCAAACACCCTGAATACCTGGTACTGACCTCGATCGCGGCGCTGGTGACGATCTTTATCGCGCAGTGGATGCGCCACCTGCGCTCACTGTTCCTGGTGCTTGACGCCGCAGGTTTGGTGGCTTTCACCCTGATCGGCTGCATGATCGCCCTGGAAATGGGCCACGGTATGCTGGTGGCCTCGGTCAGCGGGGTGATCACCGGGGTGTTCGGCGGCATTTTGCGGGACATCTTCTGCAACGACATTCCATTGATCTTCCGCCGCGAACTCTATGCCAGCGTCTCGTTCGCTGCTGCGTGGTGCTATCTGTTCTGCGTCTACCTGCAATTGCCGGCTGAGCAGGCGATTCTGATTACCTTGTTCGGCGGATTCTTGTTGCGCTTGTTGGCGATCCGCTTTCACTGGGAAATGCCGAAGTTCGTCTACAACGACGAGCACTGACGGTTGGCGTGCTGCTTGAGCGCCCACTCCACATGCTCGCGCACCAGTTCTGAGGGGTAATCGCGCCGCGCCTTCAACGCTTCCAGCACCGGAATGCTTGAGGGTGCATTTCCAAGCCCCACTGCCAGATTGCGCAGCCAGCGCTCATAACCGGCTCGCCGCAACGGTGAGCCTTCAGTGCTGCTGAGGAACTTGTCTTCATCCCACATAAACAACTCGGCCAACTGGGCATTGTCCAGATTGTGCCGGGGCTTGAAGTCGCCTTCTCCCGAAGGGCGGGCGAAGCGGTTCCACGGGCAGACGATCTGGCAGTCATCACAGCCAAACACCCGATTGCCGATCAATGGCCGCAAATCCTCGGGGATAGCGGTTTTCAGTTCGATGGTCAGGTAGGAGATGCAGCGTCGAGCGTCCAGTACATATGGGCCGACGAAGGCATTGGTCGGGCATATGTCCAGGCAAGCAGTGCAGCGACCACAGTGCTCAGTGGCGTGGGGTGGGTCTACTGGTAGCGGCAAGTCGACAAACAGCTCGCTGAGAAAGAAATAGCTGCCGGCCTTGCGGTTGAGCACCAGGGTGTTTTTACCGATCCAGCCGAGCCCCGCCTGTTCGGCGATGGCTTTTTCCAGCACCGGAGCGCTGTCGACGAAGGCGCGATAGCCGAACGGGCCGATGACCTTCTGGATACGCTCTGCCAACTGCTGCACGCGTTTGCGGATCAGCTTGTGGTAATCGCGACCCAAGGCATACCGCGAGACATAGGCTTTTTCCGGCTGAGCCAGGCGCTGAGCCATATGGGTATCACCCGGCAGGTAGTCCATGCGCAACGAAACCACCCGCAGCGTACCCGGCACCAACTCCTCGGGATGGGAGCGTTTGCTGCCATGGGCACCCATGTAGTCCATTTCGCCGTGATACCCGGCGTCGAGCCAGCGCTGCAGGTGCTGCTCATGCTCGGCCAGGTCCAGGCCGCTGATGCCAACTTGTTGAAAGCCCAACTCGCGACCCCAATCCTTGATTGATTGGGCGAGGGCGGGAAGGTCGACAGTAATAGCAGGCATGAGACGAGAGAAACCGGGGCTGAGGTGCGTATAATTCTGCCAGACATCGGAGCCCGAAGACGCATGCCGCAGACAAAACACGATTTACCCGACGTTCAGCACCTCGGGCCTGGCAACTTGCCGCAGCTTTCTGCGCGCTCGCCGAGCGCCCATAAAGGTCAGTTCGGCCATGTATTGTTGATCGGCGGCGACCGGGGTCTAGGCGGTGCCATCTTATTAAGTGCTGAAAGTGCCCTGCGCAGTGGCGCGGGCCTGGTTTCAGTGGCGACCCGCAGCGAGCACGTGCCGGCAGCCCTGGCGCGGCTACCGGAAGTCATGACGGTGGCTACACATTCTGCCAACCAACTGATGGGGCTGCTTGAGCGGGCATCGGTATTGGTGGTTGGCCCGGGGTTGGGGCAGGCTGCCTGGGGGCGGAGTCTGTTGTCGGCGGCGGCCAATGCGCCATTGCCGCAAGTCTGGGATGCCGATGCACTGAACCTGCTGGCCAAGGGTGGGCTGGAATTGCCAAGGGGCTGCGTGATAACTCCGCATCCGGGCGAAGCGGCGCGTCTGTTGGGGCTTTCGACAGCGGCCGTTCAGGCAGATCGTCTTACTGTTGCGCGCCAATTGAGCAAGAAATACTCGGCGGTGATCATTCTCAAAGGTGCCGGCAGTCTGATTGCCAGCCCGGACGGTCGCCTGGCGCTGTGTGATCGTGGCCATCCGGCAATGGCGACGGCTGGTCTGGGGGATGTGCTGGCCGGATTGGTCGGCGCGCTGCTGGCTCAGGGCATGGAGGCTTACGATGCAGCCTGTCTGGCGGTCTGGCTGCACGCCAGCGCTGGCGAGCGTCAAGGCAAATTGGGCCGGGGGCTGGCGGCCAGTGATTTGATTCCAGCCATTCGTCAGTTGCTGGAGGAGCAATCACCGTGTCTGAAGTAACGCTGTATCTGGCCGATGAAGAAGCCATGATCAAGTTGGGGGCGTGTATCGCTCAAGTCACCCAAGGACTTGGGGTGATCTTCCTGGACGGTGATCTGGGGGCGGGGAAAACCACCTTGTCGCGGGGCATCATCCGTGGCCTGGGGCATATGGGGGCGGTCAAGAGTCCGACCTTTACCCTGGTTGAACCCTATGAGATCGGCGAGGTTCGGGCTTTTCATTTCGACCTCTATCGACTGGTCGATCCGGAGGAGCTGGAATATCTCGGTATCCGTGATTACTTCGAAGGCGATGCACTGTGTCTGATCGAATGGCCCCAGCGTGGTGCAGGCTTTTTGCCAAAGCCCGACCTGACCATTACCATTAGCCCGCATAACAGCGGACGTTCGCTGAGTTTGTTGCCCCAAGGCTCGCGTGGCGAGTTGTGGTGTGCCGCTTTGGCATTGGAATTCAAATAAATGATGGGGTTAGGTATGCGCTTTCGCGCGTTGGTTGCTGTCGTAGGACTATTGCTTACGGCACTGGCCGTCGACGCTGTGGCTGCCACACAGGTCCGTAGCGTACGCCTGTGGCGCGCACCGGATAACACCCGACTGGTGTTTGACCTGTCCGGTCCGGTCCAGCACAGCGTTTTTACCCTGACGGCGCCAGATCGCCTGGTGATCGACATCAATGGCGCGACGCTTGGCGGCCCGCTGAATGTCTCCACCGCCAACACCCCGATAACCTCCATGCGCTCGGCCCAGCGTACGCCGACCGACCTGCGGGTGGTCATCGACCTGAAAAAAGCCGTCACGCCGAAAAGCTTCATCCTGGCGCCCAATGCGCAGTACGGCAACCGGCTGGTGGTCGATCTGTTCGACAACGCTGCTGATGCTGCACCGACCCCGCCGCCGACCAATGTTGCCACCGTGCCTGCGGTGCCAGTGACCCCGGTCGAGCCTTCCATCAAGCTTCCACCTGCGCCGGCCGGCAAGCGCGACATCATTGTGGTGATCGATGCCGGTCACGGTGGTGAGGACCCGGGTGCTTCCGGCTCCCGTGGTCAGAAGGAAAAAGACGTGGTGCTGGCGATCGCCAGGGAGTTGCAGCGTCAGGTCAGCGGCATGAAAGGCTTCCGTGCCGAGCTGACCCGTACCGGTGACTATTTCATTCCGTTGCGCGGACGTACCGAGATTGCCCGCAAGAAGGGCGCGGATCTGTTCGTTTCGATCCATGCCGATGCGGCGCCGTCAGCCGCCGCCTTCGGTGCTTCGGTGTTTGCCTTGTCCGAGCGCGGCGCCACCTCCGAGACCGCTCGTTGGCTGGCCGACAGTGAAAACCGCTCCGACCTGATCGGCGGTGCCGGTAATGTCAGTCTCGATGACAAGGACCGGATGTTGGCCGGTGTGTTGCTCGACCTGTCGATGACCGCCTCGTTGACCTCAAGCCTGAACGTCGGCCAGAAGGTCCTGAGCAACATTGGCCGGGTTACTCCGTTGCACAAGCAGCGCGTCGAGCAGGCCGGGTTCATGGTGCTCAAATCTCCGGATATCCCGTCGATCCTGGTAGAAACCGGATTTATTTCCAACGCCAACGAAGCCTCGAAACTGGCCGCGTCCAACCATCAGCAAGCGCTGGCCCGCTCTATCAGCAGCGGTGTTCGCCAGTTCTTCCAGCAGAATCCGCCACCTGGCACTTACATCGCCTGGCTGCGTGATTCTGGAAAAATTGCCCAAGGGCCACGTGATCACCGGGTGAGTCCGGGTGAAACGCTAGCGATGATTGCCGTGCGCTATCAGGTTTCGGCCGCCACCCTGCGCAGCGTCAACAATCTGCAGAGCGATGAACTGAAAGTCGGTCAGACCCTGACCATTCCGGGCACTGAACTGGCGGCCAAGGAATGAGTGAGATGCTGAGCAATCGCGCGCGTATTGAGCTGCTCAGCCCGCGGTTGGCGAACCAGATCGCCGCTGGCGAGGTCGTCGAGCGCCCGGCGTCAGTGATCAAGGAATTGCTGGAAAACAGCCTGGACTCCGGTGCCAAACGTATCGATGTCGATGTCGAGCAAGCCGGGGTCAAACTGTTGCGCGTGCGTGACGATGGCAGTGGCATCTCTTCGGATGACCTGCCGTTGGCCCTGGCGCGACATGCCACCAGCAAGATCCGCGACCTGGAGGATCTCGAGCGCGTGATGAGCCTGGGGTTCCGTGGTGAAGCGCTGGCGTCCATCAGTTCGGTAGCGCGCCTGACCCTGACCTCCCGTACCCGCGATGCCGACCAGGCCTGGCAAGTCGAGACCGAAGGTCGTGACATGGCGCCCCGCGTCCAGCCGGCGGCCCATCCAGTGGGTACTTCGGTGGAAGTGCGCGATCTGTTTTTCAACACCCCGGCGCGGCGTAAATTCCTCAAGGCCGAGAAAACCGAGTTCGATCACCTGCAAGAAGTGATCAAGCGTCTGGCGCTGGCGCGTTTCGACGTGGCGTTCCATTTGCGCCATAACGGCAAGAGCATCCTCAGTCTGCACGAAGCCCATGACGACGCGGCTCGCGCCCGGCGTGTGGCAGCGGTTTGCGGTGCCGGATTCCTCGAGCAGGCGCTGCCGATCGAGGTCGAACGCAACGGTCTGCGCCTGTGGGGTTGGGTCGGGTTGCCGACGTTCTCCCGAAGCCAGGCGGATTTGCAGTATTTCTACGTCAACGGCCGCGCCGTGCGCGACAAGCTTGTGGCCCATGCGGTGCGTCAGGCTTACCGGGATGTGCTGTTCAACGGTCGGCACCCGACCTTTGTGCTGTTTTTTGAAGTCGACCCGGCGGTAGTGGACGTCAACGTGCACCCGACCAAGCACGAAGTGCGTTTCCGTGACGGGCGCATGGTGCATGACTTCCTGTATGGCACCTTGCACCGCGCCTTGGGCGACGTGCGTCCGGAGGATCATCTGGCCGCCCCAGCCGCTGCCACCGGCATTGTCCGGCCAAGCGGAATCGAGGCCGGCGAGTTCGGACCGCAGGGCGAAATGAGTCTGGCTGCCAATCTGTTGCTGGAACAACCCCGGCCTCAACCGACATTCAATGCGCCGGGCTCAGGCGCCGGGGCGGGTTATCAATACCAATACACGCCGAGGCCTCAATCGGCGTTGCCGGCCGCCGAAGCCCAGAGCGCTTATCGCGAGTTTTTTGCGCCCTTGCCGGAAAACGCGGCAGTGTCGCTGCCGGACGGCCAGGGTGATATCCCGCCTTTGGGGTATGCGCTGGCGCAGCTTAAAGGCATCTATATCCTCTCGGAAAACGCCCAGGGCCTGGTGCTGGTGGACATGCACGCGGCCCATGAGCGGATCATGTACGAGCGGCTGAAAGTCGCGATGGCCAGCGAAGGCCTGAGTGGCCAGCCATTGCTGGTGCCTGAGTCGATTGCGGTCAGCCAGCGCGAAGCCGATTGCGCTGAAGAACATGGCAACTGGTTCCAGCGTCTGGGCTTCGAATTACAGCGTCTGGGCCCGGAAACCCTGGCAATCCGGCAAATCCCGGCACTGCTCAAGCAGGCCGAAGCCAACCGTCTGGTTCATGACGTCCTGGCAGACCTGATGGAATACGGCACCAGTGACCGGATTCAGGCGCATCTCAATGAATTGCTCGGGACCATGGCCTGCCACGGCGCGATTCGCGCCAATCGACGCCTGGCCTTGCCGGAAATGAACGGTCTGCTGCGCGACATGGAAAACACCGAACGCAGCGGTCAATGTAACCATGGCCGACCGACCTGGACCCAATTGGGTCTGGACGATCTGGACAAACTGTTCTTGCGCGGTCGTTGATGAGCCAGCTCCCTCCAGCCATATTTCTGATGGGCCCGACTGCTGCGGGCAAGACCGATCTGGCCATCGAGTTGACCAAAGTATTGCCCTGCGAGTTGATCAGCGTCGATTCGGCGCTGGTCTACCGCGGCATGGATATCGGCACCGCCAAGCCTTCGAAAGAGCTGTTGGCCGAGTTTCCCCATCGGTTGATCGATATTCTCGACCCGGCGCAGAGCTATTCAGCGGCTGATTTCCGTACCGACGCCCTGGCCGCGATGGCGGACATCACCGCACGCGGCAACATTCCGCTGTTGGTGGGCGGGACAATGCTCTATTACAAGGCTTTGCTCGAAGGTCTGGCGGATATGCCGGCGGCCGATCCGCACGTGCGCGCAGAAATCGAGGAGGAGGCTGCACGCCTTGGCTGGCAAGCCCTGCACGACCAACTGGCGGTGATCGACCCGGAATCTGCGGCGAGAATCCATCCCAATGATCCGCAACGACTGAGTCGGGCGCTGGAGGTTTATCGAGTCAGCGGCCTGAGCATGACGGCCCATCGGCAGCGACAATCTGCGCAAAGTACTGAAGCAGCCGCTTCGGGACGCGGACAATTGCCCTATACTGTCGCAAACTTGGCCATCGCTCCGGCGAACCGTCAGGTACTGCACGAGCGTATTGCACAAAGATTTACACAAATGTTGGAACAGGGATTCATTGACGAGGTCGTAGCTCTGCGTTCAAGAAGTGACCTGCATGCCGGGTTGCCGTCTATACGTGCTGTAGGCTATCGACAAGTCTGGGATCACCTGGATGGCAAGCTGACGTCAGCCGAGATGCAGGAGCGCGGCATCATTGCCACGCGCCAATTGGCGAAGCGCCAGTTCACCTGGCTACGCAGCTGGGCTGACCTGCATTGGCTGGACAGTCTGGATTGCGACAATCTGCCACGCGCCTTGAAATACTTGGGAACGGTCTCCATATTGAGCTGAGTCCTTGCAATTGCCGTCTATCCTTTGGGGGAGTGGCGGCCAAAAGCCATCTGTTTTCTAATTTTTTTATTATTGATCCTTAAAGGAGTGCGGCACATGTCAAAAGGGCATTCGCTACAAGACCCTTACTTGAATACTTTACGTAAAGAGAAAGTTGGGGTTTCCATTTATCTGGTCAACGGGATCAAACTGCAAGGTCAGATCGAGTCCTTCGACCAGTTCGTGATTTTGCTGAAAAATACCGTCAGCCAGATGGTTTACAAACACGCTATCTCGACAGTGGTTCCGGTTCGTCCAATTCGCTTGCCTAGCGCAACCGAAACCGAACAGGGTGACGCTGAGCCAGGTAACGCCTGATAGGAGTCTCCTTTGTTCTTTGAGCGCCACGGTGGTGGTGAGCGGGCAATTCTCGTTCACTTGGATGGTCAGGACCCTGAGGCGCGCGAAGATCCGCAGGAGTTTCAGGAGTTGGCAATATCGGCCGGCGCCGAGACCGTCGCGTTTTTTAACGTGCCGCGTAATCGGCCAACCGCCAAATACCTGATTGGCAGCGGCAAGGTCGAAGAGTTACGCGACCTGGTCAAAGCCGAACAGGTAGATCTGGTGATTTTCAATCACATCCTCACACCCAGTCAGGAACGTAACCTCGAACGTGTTTTCGAGTGTCGCGTGATTGACCGCACGGGTCTGATTCTCGATATCTTCGCCCAACGCGCACGCACCCATGAAGGCAAGCTCCAGGTAGAACTGGCCCAGCTTGATTACATGAGTACGCGGCTGGTTCGTGGCTGGACTCACCTTGAACGGCAGAAAGGCGGTATCGGTCTGCGTGGCCCGGGTGAAACCCAGCTCGAGACAGACCGGCGTCTTCTGCGGATTCGCCTGCGGCAGATCAAGGGGCGTCTGGAAAAGGTTCGCAGCCAGCGTGAGCAATCGCGTCGTGGCCGCAAGCGTGCTGACATTCCGACGGTTTCACTGGTGGGTTATACCAACGCCGGCAAATCGACGCTGTTCAACTCGGTGACCGACTCCGACGTCTTCGCGGCCAACCAGCTATTCGCCACTCTCGACCCGACCCTGCGCCGCCTCGAGCTCGAAGACCTCGGTCCCATCGTGCTGGCCGATACCGTGGGTTTTATCCGCCATTTGCCGCATAAACTGGTCGAGGCGTTTCGAGCTACGCTGGAGGAGTCGAGCAACTCCGACCTGTTGTTGCACGTGATCGACGCCCATGAGCCCGAGCGTATGGCTCAGATTGAGCAGGTCATGGTGGTGCTCGGCGAGATCGGTGCTCAAGACTTGCCGATCCTGGAGGTCTATAACAAACTCGATTTGCTTGAGGGTGTGGAGCCGCAGATCCAGCGCGATGCAGACGGCAAGCCGCAGCGGGTCTGGTTGTCGGCCCGGGACGGTCAGGGACTGGATCTGCTCAAGCAGGCTGTCGCAGAATTGCTCGGCAACGATTTGTTCGTCGGCACCTTGCGCTTGCCCCAGCGTTTTGCTCGACTGCGTGCTCAGTTCTTCGCTTTAGGCGCAGTACAGAAAGAAGAACACGATGAAGAAGGCATCAGTTTACTGGCTGTTCGCTTGCCACGGGTCGAGTTGAATCGACTGGTGAGTCGCGAAGGAATGCAACCGCTGGAGTTCATCGAGCAACACACTTTGCAATAAAAGCCTGAAAAAGCGGTTGTGCCGCTGTAGCAGGCATTCTGTAGCATTGGTCGGCGCGCCGCGGGCGCGTCTTTGCTTTATCAGATGGAGAGCGCTATGGCTTGGAATGAGCCGGGTGGCAACTCGAATAATCAGGATCCTTGGGGTGGTAAGCGCCGAAATAATGGCGACCGCAAGGGGCCGCCAGATCTCGACGAGGCCTTCCGTAAGCTACAGGAAAGCCTGAATGGGTTGTTCGGTGGTAGCAAGAAACGTGGTGACGATGGCGGTGGTTCAAGCAAGGGCGGAGGTTACGGCTTGCTTGGTATCGGCCTTGTCGTGCTGGCGGCCATCTGGCTGTACAGCGCGGTTTATGTCGTAGACGAGCAGGAGCAGGCCGTGGTGCTGCGCTTCGGCAAGTACTATGAAACCGTCGGCCCGGGTCTGAACATTTACTTCCCGCCGATCGATCGCAAGTACATGGAAAACGTCACGCGTGAGCGTGCCTATACCAAGCAGGGTCAAATGCTGACTGAAGACGAAAACATCGTCGAAGTGCCGCTGACCGTGCAGTACAAGATCAGCAACCTGCAGGACTTCGTGCTGAACGTCGATCAGCCGGAAATCAGCCTGCAACACGCGACCGAGAGTGCCCTGCGCCATGTGGTGGGTTCCACCGCGATGGACCAGGTGCTGACCGAGGGGCGTGAGTTGATGGCCAGCGAAATCAAGGAGCGTCTGCAACGCTTCCTCGATACCTATCGCACCGGTATCACCGTCACTCAGGTCAACGTTCAGAGCGCTGCCGCTCCCCGTGAAGTCCAGGAAGCCTTCGATGACGTGATCCGCGCTCGTGAAGATGAGCAGCGTTCGCGCAACCAGGCTGAGACCTACGCCAACGGCGTGGTGCCGGAAGCTCGTGGCCAGGCCCAGCGGATCCTCGAGGATGCCAATGGTTACCGCGACGAGACCGTCTCTCGCGCCAAGGGTGAGGCCGATCGCTTCACCAAACTGGTGGCCGAGTACCGCAAGGCCCCTGAGGTCACCCGTCAGCGTCTGTACCTGGACACCATGCAGGAAGTCTTCAGCAACACCAGCAAGGTGCTTGTGACCGGTAACAAGAACGGGCAGAGCAACCTGCTTTATCTGCCGCTGGACAAGATGATCGAAAGCGGTCGTAGCGGCACTGCACCGGCAGTGGGCGCGGCAGCAGTTGGCAACAGCGATGTGAGCCCGCGCAGCGCAGCGGATTCGCAGCAACAGCAAACGCGTACCAGGGAGAGTCGCTGATGAGCAATAAATCGCTGATCGCCCTTATTGTCGGCGTCATCGTGGCTATCGCTGCCTGGAACTGCTTCTACATCGTGGCTCAGACAGAGCGTGCGGTGCTGCTGCAGTTCGGTCGCGTGGTTCAGACTGATGTTCAGCCGGGCCTGCATGTGAAAGTGCCTTACGTCAACCAGGTGCGCAAGTTCGATGCGCGCTTGATGACGCTTGATGCACCGACGCAGCGCTTCCTGACGCTGGAAAAGAAAGCCGTCATGGTCGATGCCTACGCCAAGTGGCGCGTGAAAGATGCCGAGCGCTTCTACACCGCGACATCCGGCCTCAAGCAGATTGCTGATGAGCGACTCTCGCGTCGTCTGGAATCGGGCCTGCGTGACCAGTTCGGTAAACGCACCCTGCATGAAGTGGTTTCCGGTGAGCGCGATGCGCTGATGGCGGACATCACTGCTTCGCTCAATAAAATGGCGGAAAAAGAGCTGGGCATCGAAGTTATCGATGTTCGGGTCAAGGCCATCGATCTGCCGAAGGAAGTGAACCGCAGCGTGTTCGAGCGTATGAGCACCGAGCGTGAGCGTGAAGCTCGCGAGCATCGCGCCAAAGGTAACGAGCTGGCAGAAGGCATTCGTGCCGACGCCGATCGTCAGCGTCGCGTGTTGCTGGCCGAGGCTTATCGTGAGTCGGAAGAGGCTCGCGGTGATGGCGATGCCCAGGCCGCTTCGATTTACGCCAAGGCCTATGGTCAGGATCAGGAGTTCTACGCGTTCTACCGTAGCCTGCGTGCCTACCGTGAAAGCTTCACGAACAAATCCGACGTCATGGTTCTGGACCCAAACAGCGACTTCTTCCGTTTTCTGGAAAAAGCCAAGCCTTGATGGGGCGCCCCGCCGAGCGGCTAATGCGCTTGGCGGGGTGATCCTTTGGGAAAACGAGTGTATGATGCGGCAGCCGGGAAATTCCCGGCTTTTTTGCGTCTGCACGTTTGATTGGCTGAAGTTCGCTTGAGAACTTGGCAAGATTTTTCGAGGAAAGTGCTGTGTAGCCTGGGTTTCAGGCTGTTGTCCGACTGGGTTTGCGTCGGATGCAATACTTTCTGCTTTACTCAAGGCTCGCCCAGAAGCGTGCCGCCCGGATCATAGGGGAATGGCGTAATGGCAACGGTAGACCGCTGGCTGCTGCCAGATGGCATCGAAGAAGTACTTCCGCCGGAAGCGGCGCGTATTGAAGTAGCGCGTCGTCAGGTGTTGGATCTGTTCCAGAGCTGGGGCTATGAGTTCGTCGTCACCCCGCACATCGAATATCTGGAATCTTTGCTGACTGGAGCAGGCCAGGATCTCGATCTGCGGACCTTCAAGGTGATCGACCCGCAGTCGGGCCGGCAGATGGGCTTTCGCGCCGACATCACCCCGCAAGTGGCGCGTATCGACGCGCATACCTTGCGTCGCGAAGGTCCGAGCCGCCTATGCTATGCCGGTAGTGTTCTGCATGCGCAGCCGCGTGCCTTGTCGTCCTCGCGCAGCCCGATTCAACTGGGCGCCGAGTTGTACGGCGATGCGAGTCCAAGCAGCGACGTTGAAGTCATCAGCTTGATGCTGGCGATGCTGCAACTGGCCGATGTGCCGGATGTGCACATGGATCTTGGCCATGTGGGTATCTATCGTGGTCTGGCCCGTGCCGCCGGTTTGTCCGGTGAAGTGGAGCAACAGTTGTTCGACGCTTTGCAGCGCAAGGCGATCGATGAGGTCATTACCTTGACCGAAGGCCTGCCTGCCGATCTGTCGGGCATGCTGCGGGCGTTGGTCGATTTGTGTGGCGGCCGTGAAGTGTTGGCGGCTGCCCGTGAGCGTCTGGCCAATGCGCCGGCTCCTGTTCTGGCTGCGCTGGATGACTTGCTGGCGATTGCCGAGCGTTTGTCCGCGCGCTTCCCGGAGTTGCCGCTTTACTTCGACCTGGGTGAGTTGCGCGGTTATCACTACCACACCGGTGTGGTGTTCGCAGTATTCGTACCGGGTGTTGGCCAGTCCATCGCTCAGGGCGGTCGTTATGACGATATTGGCGCCGACTTCGGTCGTGCCCGTCCGGCGACTGGCTTCTCTACCGATTTGAAAACCCTGGTGACCCTGGGGCGTGCTGAAGTCGAGCTACCGTCTGGCGGTATCTGGATGCCTGACAGTACGGACGCGGCACTCTGGCAGCAGGTTTGCCAGTTGCGCAGTGAGGGTCAGCGTGTCGTTCAGGCGTTGCCTGGGCAACCTTTGGCCGCCGCCCGTGAAGCGGACTGCGACCGGCAATTGATTCTGCAGAACGGGCTTTGGCAAGTATTGCCGCTGGCCTCTTGAGTTTTCCTGCCGGCCGCTGCCGGCACCAAGTTTGCGCGAATGAGGACAAGTGTTATGGGTAAGAATGTCGTAGTCCTGGGCACCCAATGGGGTGATGAGGGCAAAGGCAAGATCGTTGATCTGCTGACCGAACATGCTGCCGCCGTAGTGCGCTATCAGGGTGGCCACAACGCCGGTCACACGCTGGTGATCGACGGCGAGAAAACCGTCTTGCACCTGATCCCCTCGGGCGTACTGCGCGAAGGTGTGCAATGCCTGATCGGTAACGGCGTGGTGGTTGCACCTGACGCCTTGCTGCGTGAAATCATCAAGCTGGAAGAGAAAGGTGTACCGGTGCGCGAGCGCCTGCGTATCAGCCCGTCCTGCCCGCTGATCCTGTCCTACCACGTGGCGCTGGACCAGGCCCGTGAAAAAGCCCGTGGCGAGCTCAAGATCGGTACTACCGGTCGCGGCATCGGCCCGGCTTATGAAGACAAGGTTGCACGTCGCGGCCTGCGTATCGGTGACCTGTTCCATCGCGAGCGTTTCGCCGCGAAGCTGGGTGAGTTGCTGGATTACCACAACTTCGTACTGGTCAATTACTACAAAGAGCCGGCGATCGACTTCCAGAAGACACTCGACGAGTGCATGGAATACGCCGAGCTGCTCAAGCCGATGATGCTGGACGTGACGGCCGAGCTGCACGACCTGCGTCGCGCCGGCAAGGACATCATGTTCGAAGGTGCCCAGGGCTCGCTGCTGGACATCGACCATGGTACCTACCCGTACGTCACCAGTTCCAACACCACGGCCGGCGGCATCGCTACCGGTTCGGGTTTTGGTCCGATGTACCTGGATTACATTCTGGGCATCACCAAGGCTTACACCACTCGCGTGGGTTCGGGTCCATTCCCGACCGAGCTGTTCGATGACGTTGGTGCGTTCCTGGCCAAGCGTGGCCACGAGTTCGGCGCTACCACCGGCCGTGCTCGTCGTTGCGGCTGGTTCGATGCCGTGATCCTGCGTCGCGCCATCGACGTAAACAGCATCTCCGGCCTGTGCCTGACCAAGCTCGACGTGCTCGACGGTCTTGAGACCATCAATATCTGCGTGGGCTACAAGAACCAGGATGGTGCAGTGATCGACGCACCGACCGACGCCGACAGCTACATCGGCCTGGAGCCGGTGTACGAACAAATGCCGGGCTGGACCGAGTCGACCCTGGGTGCCAAGACCCTGGAAGAGCTGCCAGCGGCTGCTCGTGCTTACATCAAGCGCGTCGAAGAGTTGGTTGGCGCGCCGATCGACATTATTTCGACGGGGCCGGACCGCAATGAGACCATCGTTCTGCGTCATCCGTTCGCTTAATAAGTCGTTGATGTAAAACGCAAAGGACCCTTTATAGGGTCCTTTGTCGTTTCTGTCTGTTGGACGGCACGACCTTTGCTGTGATTATCCTTTCCAGGGTGCCATCAATTTAATGGCGTCAACGTAGAGGGATTTCCTGTGTCGGCCGTTCTCTCACTGTTACAAAGCCGTTTACTGCGGCCTGTGTTCGTTACCCTTGGTATCGCCCTTTTGGTGCAGGTGCTGGTGGCTGTTGCTCTGACTCGGAGTACGGTGACCGCATTGGAAGCTGATCTCGGTACCCGACTGGGTGTCGATAGCCAGAAACTGTCTGGCGAGCTCGAGCAGGCGGGGCGTGAAGTCACGTCGAGCCTCGACAGTCTTTCCACCAGTACCCGTCAGCGCCTGACCGCGGGTCTGTCCTCGCGACTGAAGGATGAGCAGTCGCAACTGCGTGCTGCACTGGAAAAGGATCTGAAGGACTCGGCCAATGATATGGCCCAGCTTCTTGCCTCTGTGGCTCCGCGCGCGATGTGGGACAACGATGTCCCGACCCTTTCCGAATTCGCCCGACGTGCCCAGCGCAATCCCAACGTGCTGTTCGTGGTGTATGACGACGCCACCGGCCAGCACCTGACTCGCTATATGAATCGGGAAAACCCGATCAACAAGGCCCTTCTGGAGAAAGGCCAGGGCGAGCGGGCGATGGATAAAGTGCTGGATGCGGCGAAGCACGATTCTTCGGTCTACTACCTCGAAGCCTCGATCAGTCCCAATGGCGTGGAAATCGGCAAGGTATTGATGGGGGTCTCCACGGCTTCGGTAGAGACTGATCTGGCGGCTTTGGATAAACGCTTCTCGGCCTTGATTGCCAGCAGTGATCAATTGGTTGGCGATAGTCTCAAGGGCGCAGCGGCTGATAGCGCAACCGCTATGCGTGGGCGCTTGCAGTCGGCGCAAACCACCGCCTCGCAGATGAAGGACAACACCACCAGCACCGTGCAGGAGGCTGCAGCAACGTTGCGCTGGCGGATCGGCATGGGCCTGGCATTGGTCGGGTTTGGTGTCTTGCTGTTGCTGGCGGTGGTGCTGGGACGTCGGGTGGTCAACCGGTTGCATCTATTGATCGCGGCGCTGAATGATTTGGCAGCCGGTGAGGGTGATTTGACCAAGCGCGTCCAGCTCAACAGCAAGGACGAGATCGGCGACATGGCTGCGGCGGTCAACCGCTTTGTGGATAAGTTGCAGCCGATTGTCCGCGAGGCGGGCGATGTAGCGCAGCGCACGGGTGTCGAGATTGGCGCCATGACCCTGCGCAATGCCGGTGCCGATGCGGCAGCAACGGCGCAGCGGGACGAAGTCGCGGAGAGCCTGCGTGCGTTGTCGCAAATGGCTGATGAGGCCCAGGCCGAAAGTCATGCCATGCAGGCGGCTTTGAAGCAGGTGGTGGATATCCGTCAGGCGACCGACGAGAACACCCGTACATCGGCGCAGGTCGGAAGCTTGATCGAGGCATTGGCCGGGCAGGTGGATACCGGCGCCAAAGTGATCGAGCGACTGGCGCAACAAAGCGAGCAGATTGAAGTGGTGCTGACGGTGATTCACGGAATTGCCGAACAGACCAACCTGCTGGCGCTGAACGCGGCCATTGAAGCGGCGCGCGCCGGCGAAACCGGGCGCGGTTTTGCGGTGGTGGCCGATGAGGTGCGGGCGCTGGCGAGTAAGACTCAAAGCTCAACCGGCGACATCCAGGCGCATATTGGTGCCTTGCAGCAGGGGGCGCGCGAAGCGGTAGCGGCGATTGGTCAGGCGGGTCGTCAGGCCAGCGAAGGCTTGCTGGTGTTGCGTGACAGTGCGCGCTTGCAGCAGTCGGTGCAGTCCTCGGTTGAGCAGGTCCATGCGGCGATTGGTTTGGCTACCCAGGCGGCGGCTCATCAGGCGAAAGGTGCGCACGCGGTACGTGGGCGGGTCGAAACCATCCATGCCCAGGCAGAGCGCGCGGCTCAGGCGGTGGTGGAGACAACCGCCAGCGGCAAGGTGCTGGACGGTCTGGCGGCGCAACTGAAGGCGAGTCTGGGGCAGTTCAGGGCATAGATGTTGCCTGTTCCATCGCCATCACGCCCTGAGCCTTTCCGTCAACATGGCTTTGCTGTGTCCGGCTCGCTGATCAAAGGCGAGCCGTGCCGAAGCAAGGCCTGTAGATAAACGTTTTCGTCGTACACGGTGCTGGTTTTCCAGCACCGATAAACGATCCTGATCCACTTGAACGCCAGTGCCCTGAGGGCCGCTTGGTAAGAGCTGCCTTTGGCCCTTTGTTGGCGATGATACGCCTCTGCCCACACCGATTGATTGATGCTGTGGGCAGCCCATTCAACAAACGTCTGGCGCAAAAAAGTTGCGCATTGATAGCGCCAGTGGACGACTTTTTTCTTGCCGCTGCGTTCGGTGACCGGGGCGATCCCGGCATATCGCTGCGCCGCACTGGCATCCTTGCCGCGAACCCGCAATTCCAGCCACAACAGCACAAGACAAAGCGCGAGCAATACCGCAGACAGCATCGGCAGCAGGCTCAGCACCACTAACAGCAGCACTGGTAACAGCAGCCAGATTGATGGTCGTTTGCGCCGTGGCACAGAACCCCCGCGGTTTGCGGAGGCGGCAAGCGATGCGCTCATCAGTTCAGGCCAACGTCACGTTCCAGATCCAGCGCTTGTTCGGCGTTGCCGAGGTCGGCCGGGGTGACGTTTGGTGGTTGCAGCTGGTTGAAGGGTTTCAGGCCGCGGTCCGACTCCATGCCCTTGCGCAGCGGGTATTCTGCTGAAGTCTGGGAGATGACGCGCTGGCCTTCTTTGCCTGCCATGAACGCAAGGAATAGCTGGGCTTCTTTCGGGTGTTTGCTGGACTTGAGCACTGCTGCGCTGGAGACGGTGATCAGCCTGCCGACATCGCCGCCAGTGAAGTAGTGCAGCTTGGAGTCGAGCTGGCCTTTTTCTCTCTGCAGGGCGAACCAGTAGTAGTTGTTGACCAGGACGCTGGCGACTTCGCCATTCTCCACAGCTTTCAAGGCCACCATGTTGTTGCTGTAGACCTTACCGAAGGCGCGCAGGCTGCGCAGATTCGAAAGCCAGAAACGCAAAAACCCGCTTTCGCGGGTTTTTGTGAAGCTTCAAAGCGATGCTCTGAAGTTTGAATTGGTGCCCAGAAGAAGACTCGAACTTCCACGACCTTGCGGTCACCAGCACCTGAAGCTGGCGTGTCTACCAATTTCACCATCTGGGCAGTATCAGCAGCGTTGTACGCCGTTGATGGAGCGCACTATACGTAGAGCGTTTTGATCTGTAAACCCCTGTTTTGGTTTTAATAAATCAAACGCCTGAAATGCAAAAACCCGCTTTCGCGGGTTTTTGTGGGAGCCTGAAGATTGATGTAATCTCCAGCTCTAAATTGGTGCCCAGAAGAAGACTCGAACTTCCACGACCTTGCGGTCACCAGCACCTGAAGCTGGCGTGTCTACCAATTTTTTCACCATCTGGGCAGTATCGACAACGTCTGTCGTCGTCGATGGCGCGCACTATACGGACCACGGTTTTAACTGTAAACCCCTGTTATTAAAAATACTTGGAAAATTTCGCGAGCGGCACTCAGGTGAGCTTTCTATGCTTGGCAAAGAGCTTTTCAAGTGCTGTCGGAGCCTGAAATTTCCCGTTTCAATACGTGTATGCCAAACTAACCCGCATATAGACAAGGTGAAAACTCTCTAATGGCCGATTGGCAGTCCCTCGATCCCGAGGCCGCTCGTGAAGCGGAAAAATATGAAAACCCTATTCCTAGCCGCGAATTGATCCTTCAGCATCTTGCTGATCGAGGTTCGCCGGCTAACCGCGAGCAGTTGGTCGAAGAGTTTGGTCTGACCACAGAAGACCAGCTCGAAGCCCTGCGTCGCCGCCTGCGCGCCATGGAGCGCGATGCTCAGCTGATTTATACCCGCCGGGGCACTTACGCACCGGTGGACAAGCTCGACCTGATCCTCGGTCGCATCAGCGGTCACCGAGACGGTTTTGGCTTCCTGGTCCCGGACGACGGCAGTGACGATCTGTTCATGAGCCCGGCACAAATGCGTCTGGTGTTCGACGGTGACCGTGCGCTGGCCCGGGTTTCCGGCCTGGACCGTCGTGGTCGCCGTGAAGGCATGATCGTCGAAGTGGTTTCCCGTGCCCACGAAAGTATCGTTGGCCGGTACTTCGAAGAAGGCGGCATCGGCTTCGTCGTTGCCGACAACCCGAAGATTCAGCAAGAAGTGCTGGTCACGCCGGGCCGCAATGCCGGCGCCAAAGTCGGTCAGTTCGTCGAAGTGAAGGTCACTCACTGGCCAACGCCACGCTTCCAGCCGCAAGGTGACGTGATCGAGGTAGTGGGCAACTACATGGCGCCAGGCATGGAAATCGACGTCGCGCTGCGTACTTATGACATTCCTCACGTCTGGCCTGAAGCGGTGCTCAAAGAGGCCGCCAAGCTCAAGCCGCAAGTCGAAGAGAAAGACAAAGAGAAGCGCATCGATCTGCGCCATCTGCCGTTCGTCACCATCGACGGCGAAGATGCGCGCGACTTCGATGATGCGGTCTATTGCGAAACCAAGCCTGGCAAGCTGCGCCTGTTCTCCGGTGGCTGGAAGTTGTACGTGGCCATCGCCGACGTTTCCAGCTATGTGAAGATCGGTTCGGCGCTGGATGCCGAGTCGCAGGTACGCGGCAACTCGGTGTACTTCCCCGAGCGCGTTGTACCGATGCTGCCGGAGCAGTTGTCCAACGGCCTGTGCTCGCTGAACCCGAAAGTCGACCGTCTGGCCATGGTGTGCGAGATGACCATCTCGAAAACCGGCGAAATGACCGATTACCAGTTCTACGAAGCGGTGATCCACTCCCAGGCTCGTCTGACCTACAACAAGGTCAGCACGATCCTCGAACAGCCGAAAACCAGCGAAGCCAAACAGCTGCGTAGCGAATACGCGGATGTCGTGCCGCACCTCAAGCAGTTGTATGCGCTGTACAAAGTGTTGCTCGGCGCACGGCATGTCCGTGGAGCGATCGACTTTGAAACCCAGGAGACCCGAATCATCTTCGGCTCCGGGCGTAAAATCGCTGAAATCACTCCGACCACTCGTAACGATGCGCACAAGCTGATCGAGGAGTGCATGCTGGCGGCCAACGTGGCCACCGCCGAGTTCCTGAAGAAGCACGAAATTCCTGCGCTGTACCGGGTTCACGATGGTCCGCCGCCGGAGCGTCTGGAAAAGCTTCGCGCGTTTCTGGGTGAGCTTGGCCTGTCGCTGCATAAAGGCAAAGACGGTCCGTCGCCGAAGGATTACCAGGCGTTGCTCGCCGGTATCAAGGATCGTCCGGATTTCCATCTGATCCAGACCGTCATGCTGCGTTCGTTGAGCCAGGCGGTTTATAGCGCCGATAACCAGGGGCACTTCGGCCTGAATTACGAAGCTTATACCCACTTCACTTCGCCGATTCGTCGTTACCCGGACTTGCTCACGCACCGGGCGATTCGCAGTGTCATCCATTCCAAGCAGAACACCCCGCACGTCAAACGTGCCGGGGCGATGACCATTCCGAAAGCGCGCATCTATCCGTACGACGAAGCGGCGCTGGAGCAACTCGGCGAGCAATGCTCCATGAGCGAGCGCCGTGCCGACGAAGCCACTCGTGACGTTGTGAACTGGCTCAAGTGCGAGTTCATGAAAGATCGCGTTGGTGAGTCGTTCCCGGGTGTGATTACTGCCGTGACAGGTTTTGGTCTGTTCGTTGAGCTGACCGATATTTATGTCGAGGGTCTGGTTCACGTCACCGCCTTGCCGGGTGACTACTACCACTTCGATCCTGTGCACCATCGCCTGGCCGGTGAGCGTACCGGTCGCAGCTTCCGCTTGGGCGATACCGTCGAAGTGCGGGTCATGCGGGTTGATCTGGACGAGCGCAAAATCGACTTCGAGATGGCCGAAAAAACCATCAGCGCGCCGATCGGTCGCAAGAAACGTACAGCGGGTGTTGATGTGCCTGCGGCGAAACCTGTTCCTGAGCCGGCAGCGGCCAAGACCGGGCGGCGTACCGCGGCGGACAAGAAATCCAGCGAAGCTTACCGTCCAAGCGATGCTGCGGCGAAAAACGCCGAGTTGCGCAAAAGTCGTGAAATGAAGCAGGCGTTGCTGAACGAAGCGAAAAGCGGCGGTAAAGCGGCGTCTGAGGGAAAGTCCGGAAGGTCGGGATCAACCAGCTCGACGGGCAAGCCAGCCAAACCGAGTAAACACCGTAAAGGCCCGCCGAAAGCGGGCTCGGCTCCAGCCAAAAGCGGCGGGGCGCGTAAACCTAAGGCCAAGTCATGAGTCAGTTGGAAAAAATCTACGGCGTACATGCCGTAGAAGCGTTGCTGCGTCATCACCCTAAACGCGTCAAGCAGATCTGGTTGGCCGAAGGCCGCAGCGATCCGCGCGTTCAGACGCTGATCGAGCTGGCCAATGAAAACCGCGTTGCGGTCGGTCAGGCCGAGCGTCGTGAGCTGGACGCCTGGGTTGAAGGCGTGCACCAGGGCGTGGTGGCGGACGTCAGTCCAAGCCAGGTCTGGGGCGAGGCAATGCTCGACGAGCTGCTCGACCGTACCGAAGGTGCGCCGCTGCTGCTGGTGCTCGATGGCGTAACCGATCCGCACAACCTCGGTGCTTGCCTGCGTTCTGCTGATGCGGCCGGTGCGTTGGCGGTGATCGTTCCGAAGGACAAGTCAGCCACCCTGACCCCGACTGTACGAAAAGTCGCCTGTGGCGCCGCGGAAGTGATTCCGTTGGTGGCGGTGACCAACCTGGCGCGTACTCTGGAGAAACTCCAGCAGCGCGGCCTGTGGGTCGTCGGTACCGCGGGTGAGGCCGAGCAGGACCTGTATCAGCAAGACCTGACGGGGCCGACCATCCTCATCATGGGGGCGGAAGGCAAGGGCATGCGGCGCCTGACCCGTGAACATTGCGACTACCTGGTGCGCCTGCCAATGGCCGGCAGCGTCAGCAGTCTCAACGTTTCCGTGGCCACCGGCGTTTGCCTGTTCGAGGCTCAGCGCCAGCGCAGCGTCAAAGCCGCAGCGGCCGCCAAAAAGTCCTGATCCTGCTGTAGTTTCATTGATTGATCGTTCCCACGCTCCGCGTGGGAATGCATCCCGTGACGCTCCGCGTCACTCTCAAGCGGACGCGGAGCGTCCATCGCGGCGTTACCACGCAGAGCGTAGGAACGATCATGTCGCGATGATTGTTCAAATAATCACCAATTGCCTTGCGCCTCTTACGCCCCTTCTCTACAATTGCGCCCCTTGCTGTGACGGCAGGCACACATGTGTCGACCTCTGGCAAGACACACAAGTGTCATTCACTCCTTGTCTGACCGCTTTTGAGCGGCAGGCTACAACCCGTAAGGAGCATTCATGCGTCATTACGAAATCATCTTTTTGGTCCACCCGGATCAAAGCGAGCAAGTCGGCGGCATGGTTGAGCGTTACACCAAGCTGATCGAAGAAGACGGCGGCAAAATCCACCGTCTGGAAGATTGGGGCCGTCGTCAACTGGCCTACGCAATCAACAATGTTCACAAGGCTCACTACGTGATGCTGAACGTTGAGTGCACTGGCAAGGCCCTGGCCGAGCTGGAAGACAACTTCCGCTACAACGATGCAGTGATCCGTAACCTGGTCATCCGTCGCGAAGAAGCCGTTACCGGCCAATCCGAGATGCTCAAGGCTGAAGAAAACCGCAGTGAGCGCCGTGAGCGTCGCGACCGTCCTGAGCACTCCGACAGCGCCGATGGCGTTGATGGTGATGACAGCGACAACAGCGATAACGCTGACGAGTAATCCACGGACCTTTTGAGGAGCCAATTACATGGCACGTTTCTTCCGTCGTCGTAAATTCTGCCGCTTCACCGCTGAAGACGTGAAAGAGATCGATTACAAAGATCTCAACACTCTGAAAGCTTATGTATCCGAGACCGGCAAAATCGTTCCAAGCCGCATCACCGGTACCAAAGCTCGTTATCAGCGTCAGCTGGCCACCGCTATCAAGCGCGCCCGCTTCCTGGCCCTGCTGGCCTACACCGACAGCCACGGCCGCTGAGACCGGGCAGTCGACACGTAGTAAGGGATTGAATGCATGCGCGCCTTAGCTGAGTTCATCATGCGCGGTCGCATGCAGGCCACTCTGGTAGTGGCTGGATGTGCAGCATTGCCGTTGTTGTATTGGTTGGGTGCTGCCGCGGGAAGTCTTGTGCTCCTGCGGCGCGGAGTCAGGGATGCCATTGGCGTCCTTGCTCTTGGACTGCTGCCAGCGTTGATCTGGTGGCTATATTCTGATGATCCACGCGCACTTATGGTGTTGCTCGGGTCGTCGGGCCTTGCGTTGGTTTTGCGCGCAAGCGAGTCCTGGAACCGTGTGCTGCTGGTCAGCATAGCGATGGGACTGGTGTTTTCAGTGGTGTTGGGTGCGGCATTCCGCCCTCAGATCGAAAGCCTGGCGCAGGAGTTGGTAAAAATCCTGCCGCTGGCGCTTGGAGATCTCTACCAGAAGTTTTCGGTAGAAGAGCGAGCGCGTCTGGCGTCACTGATTGCACCGGTCCTGACCGGCCTGATAGCAGCCTTGTTGCAAATCGTCAGTGTGCTGAGCCTGATTGTCGGGCGCTACTGGCAGGCGTTGTTGTACAACCCCGGTGGTTTTGGTCGCGAATTTCGCGCCATCCGTATCCCGCTGGGGCCGGCGATGTTGCTGCTGGCGTGCATGCTACTGGGGCCGAACTTCGGTAACCAGATGGCCATGTTGACGCCGTTGTGCAGCGTACCGCTGGTGTTCGCCGGGCTGGCCCTGATTCATGGGCTGGTGACTAAAAAGCGACTGGCCAGGTTTTGGCTGGTGGGGTTGTACGTAACGCTGTTGCTGTTTATGCAGCTGATCTATCCGTTGCTCGTGGTGTTGGCCATTGTCGACAGCCTGATTGATTTTCGCGGTCGTTTGGCGCCGAAAGACGCCGATAGCGCGAACGGTGAAGGTTAAAAGTTAAGAGGATTTCCACATGCAACTGATCCTTCTGGAAAAAGTCGCCAACCTGGGCAACCTGGGCGACAAAGTGAACGTTAAGGCTGGTTACGGCCGTAACTACCTGCTGCCTTACGGCAAAGCTACCGCTGCGACCGCTGCCAACCTGGCTGCGTTCGAAGAGCGTCGTGCCGAGCTGGAAAAACTGGCTGCAGACAAGAAAGCTTCGGCTGAAAGCCGCGCTGCCCAACTGGCTGAGCTGGAAGTGACCATCACTGCCACCGCCGGTGACGAAGGCAAGCTGTTCGGTTCGATCGGCACCCACGACATCGCTGATGCACTGACCGCCTCTGGCGTTGAAGTTGCAAAAAGCGAAGTTCGTCTGCCGAACGGCACCATCCGCAACGTAGGCGAATTCGACGTAGCCGTGCACCTGCACGCTGAAGTTGAAGCCACCGTACGCGTTGTCGTGGTAGCAGCTTAAGCAGCACTTGATCGGCTGGTACCCTTGGGTGCTTGCCGGTAACATCGGGCACGATCCTGTTTACAGGTCGTGCCCTTTGTCTTTCTGCTGATCCTGATTGTCTCTGGTTATAAAACCTTTCCTGATTCCAAGTGGCCATGAACGATATCTCCGCTCCTGAGCAATACGATCTGCAAACCGCAGCCCTGAAGGTGCCGCCGCATTCCATCGAGGCCGAACAGGCTGTGCTCGGTGGTCTGATGCTGGACAACAACGCCTGGGAACGCGTGCTCGATCAAGTCTCCGACGGCGATTTCTATCGACATGACCACCGCCTGATCTTCCGGGCAATTGCCAAACTGGCGGATCAGAACTCACCAATCGACGTGGTGACCCTGTCCGAACAGCTGGACAAGGAAGGTCAAAGCTCCCAGGTCGGCGGCCTCGGCTACTTGGGCGAGTTGGCGAAGAACACGCCGTCGGTCGCTAACATCAAGGCCTATGCGCAGATCGTCCGGCAGCGGGCCACCTTGCGTCAGCTGATCGCCATCAGCACCGAAATCGCCGACAGCGCCTTCAACCCGGAAGGGCGTACCGCCGAAGAGATTCTTGACGAGGCCGAACGGCAGATCTTCCAGATCGCCGAAGCGCGGCCGAAAACCGGCGGCCCGGTCAGCGTCAACGACCTGTTGACCAAGGCCATCGATCGTATCGATACGCTGTTCAATACCGACAACGCCATCACTGGCCTGTCCACCGGTTATACCGATCTCGACGGGATGACCAGCGGCCTGCAGCCGGCCGACCTGATCATCGTCGCCGGCCGTCCATCCATGGGTAAGACCACCTTTGCCATGAACCTGGTGGAAAACGCCGTACTGCGCAGCGAGAAGGCTGTATTGGTCTACTCGCTGGAGATGCCAGGCGAATCGCTGATCATGCGTATGCTTTCGTCCCTGGGTCGGATTGACCAGACCAAGGTCCGTGCCGGTCGCCTGGAAGACGATGACTGGCCGCGCCTGACCTCGGCAGTCAACCTGCTCAACGATCGCAAGTTGTTCATCGATGACACCGCCGGCATCAGCCCCTCGGAGATGCGTGCGCGTACTCGGCGACTGGTGCGTGAGCATGGCGAGGTTGGCTTGATCATGATCGACTACCTGCAATTGATGCAGATTCCAGGCTCCGGCGGTGACAACCGGACCAACGAGATTTCCGAGATTTCCCGCTCGTTGAAAGCGTTGGCCAAGGAATTCAACTGCCCGGTAGTTGCGCTGTCTCAGCTCAACCGTTCCCTGGAGCAGCGACCGAACAAGCGCCCGATCAACTCCGACTTGCGGGAATCCGGAGCGATCGAGCAGGATGCCGACGTCATCATGTTCGTCTACCGGGACGAGGTGTATCACCCGGAAACCGAGCACAAAGGCATTGCTGAAATCATCATCGGCAAACAGCGTAACGGCCCGATTGGTACCACTCGCCTGGCGTTCATCGGCAAATACACCCGTTTCGAAAACCTCGCGCCAGGCAGTTACAATTTCGAAGACGAATAACCCTGTGGCGAGGGGGTTGCCCCAATGCCCTGTAGGAGCGAGCTTGCTCGCGATGGACTCAAGGGCGGCGTGTTTATTTAGAAAACACGCGTTATCGTTAACGTCCATCGCGAGCAAGCTCGCTCCTACACACAAATGCCCGTGAAGTAGTTGCCACCAATTTCCGACCATAGCCGTCGGAATTGGTCAAAATTTGTGCTATATTCCGCGCCCGCGATTTTTCATCTCAACACCGGTCATCGACATGCAAGCAGCCAAGCCGTTATTTGACTATCCCAAGTACTGGGCCGAATGTTTCGGACCGGCGCCATTCCTGCCGATGAGCAGGGAGGAGATGGATCAGCTTGGCTGGGACTCCTGCGACATCATCATCGTCACTGGTGATGCTTACGTCGACCATCCGTCGTTTGGCATGGCAATCATCGGCCGGCTGCTGGAGTCCCAGGGCTTTCGCGTCGGGATCATTGCCCAGCCAAACTGGCAGTCCAAAGACGACTTCATGAAGCTCGGCGAGCCGAACCTGTTCTTCGGTGTCGCGGCCGGCAACATGGACTCGATGATCAACCGCTACACCGCCGACAAGAAAATCCGTTCCGATGACGCCTACACCCCCGGTGGCATGGCGGGCAAACGTCCGGATCGCGCGAGCCTGGTTTACAGCCAGCGCTGCAAGGAAGCCTACAAGAATGTGCCGATTGTTCTCGGTGGCATCGAAGCTTCCCTGCGCCGCATCGCCCACTACGATTACTGGCAGGACCGGGTGCGCAACTCGATCCTGATCGATGCCTGCGCCGACATTCTGCTGTACGGCAACGCCGAGCGAGCGATCGTCGAAGTCGCCCAGCGTCTGTCCTACGGTCACAAGATCGAAGACATCACCGACGTGCGCGGCACCGCGTTCATTCGTCGTGACACGCCGCAAGGCTGGTACGAAGTCGACTCCACGCGCATTGACCGTCCGGGCAAGATCGACAAGATCATTAACCCGTACGTCAACACGCAAGACACCCAGGCCTGCGCCATCGAGCAGGAAAAGGGTCCGGTTGAAGATCCGGAAGAAGCCAAGGTCGTGCAGATCCTGGCGAGCCCGCGGATGACCCGCGACAAAACCGTGATCCGTCTGCCGTCGGTAGAAAAGGTCCGTGGCGACGCTGTTCTGTACGCCCACGCCAACCGCGTGCTGCACCTGGAAACCAACCCGGGCAATGCCCGCGCGCTGGTTCAGAAGCACGGCGAGGTGGACGTCTGGTTCAACCCGCCGCCGATTCCGATGACCACCGAAGAGATGGACTACGTGTTTGGCATGCCTTACGCACGTATTCCGCACCCGGCGTATGGCAAGGAGAAGATCCCGGCCTACGACATGATCCGTTTCTCGGTGAACATCATGCGCGGCTGCTTTGGCGGCTGTACCTTCTGCTCGATCACCGAGCACGAAGGCCGGATCATCCAGAACCGTTCCGAAGAGTCGATCATTCGCGAAATCGAAGAGATCCGCGACAAGGTCCCAGGCTTCACCGGCGTCATTTCCGACCTCGGCGGCCCGACCGCGAACATGTACCGCATCGCCTGCAAGACTCCGGAAATCGAATCCGCGTGCCGCAAGCCGTCGTGCGTGTTCCCAGGCATTTGCCCGAACCTGAACACCGACCACTCGTCGCTGATCCAGTTGTATCGCAGTGCCCGTGCCTTGCCGGGTGTGAAGAAGATCCTGATCGCTTCCGGCCTGCGCTACGACCTCGCGGTCGAGTCGCCGGAATACGTCAAAGAGCTGGTGACCCACCACGTCGGCGGTTACCTGAAGATCGCCCCGGAACACACCGAGGAAGGTCCGCTCAATCAGATGATGAAGCCGGGCATCGGCAGCTATGACAAGTTCAAGCGCATGTTCGAGAAGTACTCCAAGGAAGCC
Organism: Pseudomonas sp. GW821-FHT07G10; assembly: GCF_059418545.1. Lineage (NCBI taxonomy): Bacteria > Pseudomonadati > Pseudomonadota > Gammaproteobacteria > Pseudomonadales > Pseudomonadaceae > Pseudomonas > Pseudomonas sp. GW821-FHT07G10. Next base: position 410,634 of record NZ_JBWKQB010000001.1, read on the forward strand.
GGGAAAGAGCAGTACCTGATTCCGTACTTCATCGCCGCCCACCCGGGCACCACCGACGAAGACATGATGAACCTGGCCCTGTGGCTCAAGGGCAACGGCTTCCGTGCCGACCAGGTGCAGGCGTTCTACCCGTCGCCGATGGCCACCGCCACGGCCATGTACCATTCGGGCAAGAACCCGCTGCGCAAGGTCACCTACAAGAGTGACGGCGTGACCATCGTCAAGAGCGAAGAGCAGCGTCGTCTGCACAAGGCGTTCTTGCGCTACCACGATCCGAAAGGCTGGCCGATGCTGCGTGAAGCACTGACCCGCATGGGCCGCGCCGACCTGATCGGGCCGGGCAAGAATCAGCTGATTCCACTGCATCAGCCGGCGACCGACAGCTACCAGAGCGCCCGTCGCAAGAACTCGACACCGGCCGGTAGCCATAAAGTGGCCAAGGACACGACCACTAAAATCCTGACCCAGCACACCGGTTTGCCACCGCGTGCCAGTGACGGCGGCAACCCGTGGGACAAGCGTGAGCAGGCGAAGGCGGCGGCATTTGCCCGTAACAAACAGGCAGCCAAGGAGCGTATGGACGCGGCCAAAGGCAAAGGCAAGAAGCCTGAGCGCAAGCCGGTCGTACCGCGCTAAGCGCAGCCAGCGGTAAAGAAAACGCCAGCCTTCGGGCTGGCGTTTTGCTGATCGTTCCCACGCGCCGCAAAGGAATGCCTCTTGGGACGCTCCGCTCCCAGTGACGCGGAGCGTCACGGGCTGCATTCCCACGCAGAGCGTGGGAACGATCAACGCAGAAGCGTGGGAGCGCCACAATTATGTGCAAGCGCTCCAATGCAAAATCTCCCCTCGCCCGATTTTGGTGCTGTACTGCCCTGAGCAACCGATGAAAGCGCCCGACTTGTCTGAATGGCATAAGTCTTGCGCGCTTTCATTTATGTCCAGGCTCGCAGGAGGCACGCCGTGTCGATTCATGTCGCATTGCACCATGTCACGCATTACCGATACGACCGCGCGGTCGAACTCGGCCCGCAGATCGTTCGCCTGCGTCCGGCGGCCCACAGCCGCACGCGGATTCTGTCGTATGCGCTTAAGGTTCTGCCGGAGCAGCACTTCATCAACTGGCAACAAGATCCCCAGGGTAATTACCTGGCGCGACTGGTGTTCCCGGAGAAAACCAATGAGCTGCGGATCGAGGTCGATCTGTTGGCCGAGATGGCGGTGTTTAATCCATTCGATTTCTTCCTTGAGCCTTATGCGGAAAAGATTCCTTTTTCCTACGCTGCTGACGAACAGCGTGAGCTGGCACCGTACCTGGAAACGCTGCCGCTGACACCGAAGTTCAAGGCATATCTGGGCGGCATCGACCGCACGCCGCTGCCCAGCGTCGACTTTCTGGTTGCGCTGAATCAGCGTTTGAGCGAAGACATCGGCTACCTGATTCGCATGGAGCCGGGTGTGCAGACGCCCGAGCAAACCCTTGAGAACGCCTCCGGTTCCTGCCGCGACTCGGCCTGGTTGCTGGTGCAATTGCTGCGCAACCTCGGCCTTGCAGCGCGGTTTGTCTCCGGTTACCTGATTCAACTGACCGCCGACGTCAAAGCCCTCGACGGGCCATCTGGCACTGAGGTGGATTTCACCGACCTGCATGCCTGGTGCGAGGTGTACTTGCCCGGTGCTGGCTGGATCGGCCTGGACGCGACGTCAGGGCTGTTTGCCGGTGAAGGGCATATCCCGTTGGCCTGTAGCCCCGATCCGTCCTCTGCCGCGCCGATCAGTGGCTTGGTCGAGCCGTGCGAGTGCGAATTTACCCACGAAATGTCAGTGGAAAGGATTTGGGAGGCCCCGCGGGTCACCAAGCCCTACACCGAAGACCAGTGGCTGGCGATCCAGGCATTGGGTCGGCAGATCGATGCTGACCTGCTCGAGGGTGATGTACGCCTGACCATGGGCGGCGAGCCGACCTTCGTTTCGATCGACGATCCGGATGGCGCTGAATGGAACACTGCGGCGCTGGGGCCGGATAAGCGCAGGTTGTCCGCTGAGCTGTTCCAGCGGATGCGCAAACACTACGCGCCCAAGGGGCTGGTGCATTTCGGGCAGGGCAAATGGTACCCCGGCGAACAACTGCCGCGCTGGTCGCTCAATTGCTATTGGCGCCGCGATGGCGTGCCGATCTGGCACAACAGCGCGCTGATTGCCGATGAACAGCAAGACTATGGTGCTGATGGTGAGCTGGCCGGGCGTTTTCTGGCGAGTGTGGCCGAGCGCTTGAAACTGCCGACACGCTTCGTGTTTCCGGCCTACGAAGACAATTTCTATTACCTCTGGCGTGAAGGCGCCTTGCCGCTGAATGTGAGCGCCGAAGACTCACGCCTGGGCGACGAGCTCGAACGTGCCCGCCTGCATAAAGTCTTCAGCCAGGGCCTGGATAAGGTTATCGGCCAGGTCCTGCCGCTGGCGCGCACTGCCAAGGGTGATCAATGGCAGAGCGGTCGTTGGTACTTGCGTGAAAACCATTGCCGACTGGTGCCGGGTGATTCGCCGCTGGGCTATCGCTTGCCACTGGCCTCGCAGCCTTGGGTGACGGCAGCGGAATATCCGTTTGTGCATCCCACCGATCCGAATCAGGACTTGCCCCGGCTGCCCGATACCGCGCAGCTGCAGGATCATGGCGATCCGGCGCTGAGCGATGAGCGCATACCAAAAATCGATGAGTCTGCTGACTGGCTGACCCGCACCGCGTTTTGCGCCCAGGCGCGGGAAGGGTGCCTGTATCTGTTCATGCCACCGCTGGAGCGGGTCGAAGACTATCTGGAGCTGGTCAGTGCCATCGAGGCGACCGCCGAGGAGCTGCATTGCCCGGTGTTGCTGGAAGGCTATGAGCCGCCGAGCGATCCGCGTCTGAGCAACTTCCGCATTACGCCGGACCCGGGTGTGATCGAGGTCAACGTGCAGCCCTCCGCCAGTTGGGACGAGTTGGTGGAGCGCACCGAGTTTCTCTATGAAGAGGCGCGGCAGACGCGACTGTCCACCGAGAAGTTCATGATCGACGGCCGCCACACTGGCACCGGCGGCGGTAACCATTTCGTACTCGGTGGCGCGACACCGGCCGACTCACCATTTCTACGTCGCCCGGACTTGCTGCGCAGCCTGATCAGCTACTGGCATAACCACCCGTCGCTGTCCTACCTGTTCTCCGGGTTGTTTATCGGCCCGACGTCCCAGGCGCCGCGTGTGGACGAAGCGCGTAACGACGCGTTGTATGAGCTGGAGATCGCCTTTGCGCAGATGCCCGAGCCGGGTGAAGAGTGTCCGCCATGGCTGGTCGACCGCTTGCTGCGCAACCTGCTGATCGACGTCACTGGTAACACCCACCGCGCCGAGTTCTGCATCGACAAACTGTATTCACCCGATGGTGCTACTGGCCGCCTTGGGCTACTGGAGTTGCGGGCGTTCGAAATGCCGCCCCATGCGCGCATGAGCCTGGCCCAGCAACTGCTGCTGCGAGCGCTGGTGGCGCGGTTCTGGCGTGAGCCTTATGCGCCGGCCAAGCTGGCCCGTTGGGGCACGGAACTGCATGACCGCTTCCTGTTGCCACACTTTATCGAACAGGATTTCGCCGACGTCATCGTTGATCTGAACGCCGCCGGCTATGCGGTGCGCGCCGAGTGGTTCGCCGCGCATCTGGAGTTTCGTTTTCCGAAGGTCGGCGATTACACCGTCAGCGGCATCGAGCTGGAACTGCGTCAAGCCCTCGAGCCATGGCATGTACTGGGTGAAGAGGGCGCGGCCGGAGGCACGGTACGTTATGTCGATTCGTCGCTGGAGCGCTTGCAGGTCAAGCTCAGCGGCTTGCCGCCGCAGCGCTATGTGTTGACCTGTAACGGCATCCCGGTGCCACTGCAACCGACCGGGCGGGTCGGCGAGTTCGTCGCTGGCGTGCGTTTCCGCGCCTGGCAGCCGGCCAACTGCCTGCAACCGACCATCCCGGTGCATGCGCCGCTGGTGTTCGACCTGCTCGATACCTGGATGCAACGCTCGCTGGGTGGCTGTCAGTACCACGTCGCCCATCCGGGCGGGCGCAACTACGACAGCTTGCCGGTAAACGCTAATGAGGCCGAGAGCCGGCGGATGGCGCGTTTCTTCCGCCTTGGCCACAGCCCTGGCACCTTGCCGGTACCGACCCTGACGATCAACGATGAGCTGCCGATGACGCTCGATTTGCGACGTTTCTAAAGCAGACACGACGCCCGGATTTTTCGCATATCCGGGCGTCATCTGTCTGCGCTAATCTGACTTTTCCTTGCTGTCTGCCGAGCTTTCCATGCCTGACCTGCTTGACCGCTACCCGCTGACGGCGGGCACTTATCACGAAATGCTCGACGACAGTGGCGCCGTGCGTGCGCACTGGCGGCGGCTGTTCGACCAATTGCAGCGCAGTACACCGGCGCAACTGGTTCAGCGTCAGGCGCTGCTGGCCCGGCAGATCCAGGAAAATGGCGTCACCTACAACGTCTACGCCGACCCCAAGGGCGCTGATCGCCCGTGGGAGCTGGATTTGCTGCCCAATGTGATTGCCGCCGATGAGTGGCAGCAGCTCGCCGCCGGCATTGCTCAGCGGGCGCGCTTGCTCAATGCAGTGTTGGCGGATCTGTACGGCCCGCAACGATTGATCGCTGAAGGGCTGCTGCCGGCCGAGCTGGTCTTCGGTCACAACAATTTCCTCTGGCCTTGTCAGGGCATTCAGCCGCCTGACGGGGCCTTTCTGCATCTGTACGCCGTGGACCTGGCGCGCACTCCCGACGGACGTTGGTGGGTGACGGCTGACCGGACTCAAGCACCGTCGGGTGCCGGTTATGCGCTGGAAAATCGCACCATCGTCTCGCGAGCCTTTCCAGAGCTGTACCGCGATTTGCAGGTGCAGCATCTGGCCGGGTTTTTCCGCACCTTGCAGGAAACCCTGGCTCGCCAGGCACCGAGTGATGATGAAGCGCCGTTGGTGGTGCTGCTCACGCCGGGGCGTTTCAACGAAAGTTATTTCGAACATCTGTATCTGGCACGCCAGCTCGGTTACCCATTGGTCGAGGGCGGTGATTTGACCGTACGCAACGCCACGGTCTATCTGAAGACGCTGAGCGGTCTGCGTCGGGTGCACGCCATCATGCGTCGGCTCGACGATGACTTCTGCGACCCGCTGGAACTGCGCACCGACTCGGCCCTCGGTGTTCCGGGCCTGCTCGAGGCCGTGCGCCAAGGCCGGGTGCTGGTGGCCAATGCCTTGGGCAGCGGGGTGCTGGAATCGCCGGGATTGCTGGGGTTTCTGCCACGGATCAATCAATTCCTGTTCGGTGAAGAACTGATCCTGCCGTCCATCGCCACCTGGTGGTGCGGTGAGGCGCCCGTGTTGGCTGAGGCGCTGGAGAAGTTGCCGGAGCTGCTGATCAAACCGGCCTTTCCCTCACAAAGTTTTGCTCCGGTGTTCGGTCGCGACCTGAGCGATGAACAGCGCCAGGACTTGGCCGAACGCATGCAGGCTCGGCCGTACGCCTATGTCGCGCAGGAGTTGGCGCAGCTGTCCCAGGCGCCGATCTGGCAGGCCGAAGACGGCCAGTTGCAGCCGCGCGCCATTGGCATGCGGGTGTATGCGGTGGCCAGTGCCGGCGGCTATCGCGTGCTGCCCGGTGGTTTGACCCGGGTGGCGGCCGAGGCTGACGCCGAGGTGGTGTCAATGCAGCGCGGCGGTGCGAGCAAGGACACCTGGGTGTTGGGTGAGCGTGCGCCCAATGGCGAGCATTGGAAGACCCAGCGGACCATCGGCGTGCATGATCTGGTGCGCCGCGATCCGTACTTGCCTTCGCGAGTGGTGGAAAACCTGTTCTGGTTCGGCCGCTATTGCGAGCGTTGCGACGACAGTGCCCGTCTGCTGCGGATCATGCTGGCGCGGTATGTCGACGGTGATGACCCGCAGGCGTTGCAGGCCGCGGTCGATCTTGGCGAGAGCCTGATGCTGTTGCCGGACGAAGGCGAGTTGCCTGAGCGGTTGTTGGCGGCGTTGCTCGGTGACGACTGGTCGTTCAGCCTGCGCTCCAACTTGCAGCGCTTGCAGTGGGCGGCCTCGCAAGTGCGCGGCAAACTCTCGCGGGAAAACTGGCAAGCGCTGGTGGAACTGCAACGCGAAGCCATGGCGCTGGAAACAGACGAACCGGATTTTGGCGAGTTACTGGATTTTCTCAACCGCTTGGTGATGTCGCTGGCGGCGCTGTCCGGGTTTGCCCTGGACGACATGACCCGCGACGAAGGCTGGCGCTTTTTGATGATTGGCCGTCGACTTGAACGACTGCAGTTCCTCAGCAGCAGCCTGGCGGCGTTCCTGCGCGGTACGGCGGCGTTTGATCAGGCGGGTCTGGAATGGCTGCTGGAGCTGGGCAACAGTAGCATCACCTATCGCTCGCGCTACCTGGCGGTGGCGCAGTTGATCCCCGTGCTCGATCTGTTGCTGCTTGATGAACAGAACCCCCACGCAGTGTTGTTCCAGTTGAAGCTGGTGATGCGAACCCTCAAGCGTTTGAACGACGACTTTGGCGTGCCGCGAGAAACCGGGCTCGTTGAACTGGTCGAGCGTTTGGCGCGCGTTGACCTGGGCTGCCTGGAAAACGCCCTGTTCGGCGAGGCCAGTGTGCGCGCCGCCCTTGATGGCCTGGCGGACCTGCTGCAAGAAGTCGCCGATGTCAGCGGGCAAGTGTCCGACCGCCTGGCGTTGCGGCATTTTGCCCACGTCGATGATGTCAGCCAGCAAACGGTGTCCGTCTGATGAGCGCCCATTACCAGATTCTCCACGATACTCACTACCACTACGACAGCCCGGTGTCGCTGGCCCAGCAGCTTGCTCACCTATGGCCGCGACCCTGTGCCTGGCAACGTTGCACCGAACAACAACTGCTGATCAGCCCGGAGCCGAGCTCGCGTCGCGACGAGCAGGATGTGTTCGGTAACCCGTTGACCCGGCTGGCCTTCGAACGGCCCCACGATGAGCTGCAGGTCAATGCCCGGCTCACGGTCGAGGTGCTGGCCAGGCCCGCGCTGGATTTCAACCAGTCACTGGCTTGGGATGCGACCCGTAGTGCGCTGACTTACAGCAGCCAGCCGATTTCCCCAGTGCTGCTGGAAGCCTGCCGTTATCGCTTCGAATCGCCTTACGTGCATTTGAAGAGCAGCTTCGTCGAGTTTTCCGAGAGCTGTTTCCCTCTCGGCCGGCCGTTGTTGCTGGGCGTTCAGGCGCTGATGGAGAAGATTTTCAGCGAGTTCACCTTCGACGCCGAGGCGACCCAGGTCGCAACGCCGCTGGTGGAAGTGCTGGAGCGTCGGCGTGGGGTGTGTCAGGACTTTGCGCACTTGATGCTTGCGTGCCTGCGTTCCCGTGGGCTGGCGGCGCGTTATATCAGCGGCTACCTGCTGACCCAGCCACCGCCTGGCCAACCGCGCCTGATCGGGGCGGATGCGTCCCACGCCTGGGTTTCGGTGTTTTGTCCGGTGCTGGGCTGGGTCGACTTTGATCCGACCAACAACGTGCAGCCAGCACTGGAGCACATCACTCTGGCCTGGGGTCGGGACTTTTCCGATGTATCGCCGCTGCGCGGGGTGATTCTGGGGGGCGGCAGCCATGATCCTGAGGTTCGGGTGACGGTAATGCCGTTGGATGAACGCAATGTATAGATCGTTCCTACGCTCTGGGTGGGAACGATCAAAATCCCGTGCCACAGGTTCGCGACCGATCAATGCCGGGTGGTTTGTGCTACGGGGATTGTGCAATTGGAGTGTGGGACTGTGAGGGTCAGCAGCGTAACTGCTGACCCTGGACACAGATCCGGAGGGCCTGATCAGATCATCGGGCCTGGAGGGACTCAGGCGTCAGGAGCCTGATCTTTCGGTGCTTCAACATCATTGGCAACCACTTCACCTTCTGCATCCGGGTTCAGGGCGGCTGCTTCTTCTTCAGCTGTAGCTTTCTTGCGTTGAAGCTTTTCCTCTTTCTTCTGCTCTTTGGCCAAGTCTCTCTGACGTTTGGCGAACGAGTAATTAGGTTTAGCCATGGGCGATCCTCTGGGGTCGAAGGTGAGGTTGAGCGGCGCGTATTCTGCCTTTAAACAGGGCTCAAGGGTTAGCTGGGTTTTTGCCCGACCCATTTTGGCGGCACCAAAGGTTTCCACGCATCCAGTACATCCAGCAACTCTTGCGGCGATTCGCTCACTTGCAGCATGGCACGGTGATGGTCGCGAACGAAGCCTTCGCCGACGACATGATCAAGAAAACCGGTGAGTTTCTCGTAAAAACCGTTCACTTCCAGCAGGCCCAGCGGCTTGCCGTGGTAACCCAGTTGGCCCCAGGTCCAGACTTCAAACATTTCTTCCAGGGTGCCCAAGCCGCCGGGCAGCGCGATAAAGGCGTCGCTCAACTCAGCCATACGGGCTTTGCGCGCATGCATGCCGTCGACCACTTCCAGGCGGCTCAGGCCTTCGTGACCGATTTCCGAGTTCTTGAGGCTTTGTGGAATGATCCCTATCACTTCACCGCCGGCTGCCATTGCAGCATCGGCGACGATGCCCATCAAGCCAACGGCACCGCCGCCATAGACCAGGGTCAGCTTGCGTTTGGCCAACTCGCGACCCAAGGCCACGGCTGCTTCACGGTAGGCCGGATTGTTGCCGGTACTGGCACCACAAAATACACAAACAGACGCTAAAGACATGCCTTACTCCAAGGTCAGTGACGACCTCAGAGTAATGGCTGGCTGGTGGCTCTCCAAGCTTTAAACCTCGCGTTGCGGCTTTTCATAGGTGCCGCTGGCACCGCAGGCGTAAGCGGCAAGCAAAATGCGAAAAAGGCTACTAAGGTGCATGACAGGCGCTCCGGATGGGGATGACGACCTGATCATAGGGTGCTGCCTGGCGTCTGGCCGGTTGATTGTTTCAATGAGTGTAATAGCCCGAAAGTTGTATACAATTTCTTGATTCAGGTCATAGGAACTTGCGCCAATTTCAGGCAATCTTCACTCCATGCGTCTTTTTTCCTAACCCTGCCTTGGAGATTCACCATGTTTGCCAAACTCGTTGCGGTTTCCCTGCTGACACTGGCTAGCAGCCAATTGATGGCTGCAGAGTGCAAGGTCGATGTCGACTCCACCGATCAGATGTCCTACAACACCAAGGAAATCACCATCGACAAGAGCTGCAAGACCTTCACCGTCAACCTGGCGCATTCCGGCAGCCTGCCGAAGAACGTCATGGGTCATAACTGGGTACTGAGCAAAACTGCAGACATGGCCGGCATCGCCACCGACGGCATGGCCGCCGGTATCGACAAGAACTACCTGAAGGAAGGTGACGAGCGCATCATCGCCCACACCAAAATCATTGGCGCTGGCGAGAAAGATTCGGCGACTTTCGACGTCTCGAAACTGACCGCGGGCGAAAGCTACCAGTTCTTCTGCTCGTTCCCGGGTCATAACTCGATGATGAAAGGCGCTGTTGTCCTGAAGTGATCACATCGCGAGCATAAAAAAGCGTCCCTGAGGGACGTTTTTTTTTGTGCTTGGCAATCGAGGAATCAATGATCGTCCCCACGCTCTGCGTGGGAATGCCTCACTGGACGTTCTGCGTCCGATTCTGTGACGCGCAGCGTCACGGCTGCATTCCCACGCAGAGCGTGGGAACGATCTTGCGGTTTGCGGTTTGCGGTTTACGGCGCGAACGGCATCACACGCTTGTGATGGGTTTTGTTGTACGTATCGCAGATGATCTTGAACGCCTCTTCACGCACCGGCTGGCCATGCAGGAAGGCATCGATCTCGGCATAGGTCACGCCGTGGGAGGCCTCGTCCGGTTTGCCGGGCGATAGGTCTTCCAGGTCGGCGGTCGGGATTTTCTCCACCAGTGACTCCGGCGCGCCGAAGTATCGAGCGATGGCCCGAACCTGATTTTTCACCAGCCCGCTCAGTGGTGCGAGATCGCAGGCACCGTCGCCGAACTTGGTGAAGAAGCCCATCACTGCTTCCGCCGCGTGGTCAGTCCCGATTACCAGACCCTGAGCCGCGCCGGCGATAGTGTACTGCGCGACCATGCGCATCCGCGCCTTGGTATTGCCCAGGACGAAATCCACCGAGACCGCGTGCTTGCCTTCAAAGGCCGCGACTTCGCTGGCCAGGGCCTTGACTGCCGGGCCGATATTGACCGTGTGGCGCTCGTCCGGTGCGATGAAGTCCACCGACGCCTGGGCGTCGTGCTCGTCAAACTGGATGCCATAGGGCAGGCGCACCGCGATGAAACGGTAGTTATTGTCACCTGTGCGTTCGCGCAGCTCGCGCGCCGCGCGCTGGGCCAAAAGACCGGCGGTCAGGGAGTCGACGCCGCCACTGATGCCCAGCACCAGGGTCTTGAGCCCGGAATTGAGCAGGCAGTCCTGGATAAAGGTGATCCGCCGGGCGATTTCCGCCTCGAGGGCGGCGTGATCGGTAAAGGGCGGTTGGACCTTGAGCTGTTCAGCAATCTCACGCTGTACGGCTTGCATGATTCACTCCTTGCTTGATATGCCAAATGGGGCGGCAGGTACTTTGAAAACGTGGCGCAAATAGGCGACAAAATTCGGGTCTTTGCAATGGCTCTTGGCCGCTTCATCGGAGATTTTCGCGACGGGCTCACCATTGCAGGCGGTCATTTTAAGCACGATGTTCATCGGTTCGACACCGGGAATATCGCACGTCAGGTTGGTGCCGATACCGAAGCTGACATTGATCCGGCCACGCAGCGCGCGAAATATCTCCAGGCACCTGGGCAGTGTCAGGCTGTCGGAGAACACCAACGTCTTGCTCATCGGCTCGATACCCAGCTTGTGGTAGTGAGCGATGGCTTTTTCGGCCCAGAGGATCGGGTCGCCGGAATCGTGGCGCAAGCCGTCGAACAGCTTGGCGAAGTACAGATCGAAGTCGCTCAGGAAGGCATCGGTGGTGATGCAATCGGTCAGGGCGATCCCCAGCAGGCCTCGATATTCGCGAACCCAGCAATCGAGCGCAGCGATCTGGCTGTCGATCAGCCGTGGGCCGAGTTGCTGGTGGGCCATGATCCATTCGTGGGCCATGGTGCCCAGCGGCTTCATGTCCAGTTCGCGAGACAGGTGCACGTTACTGGTACCGACGAATCGCCCCGGGAAGTCGTGCTTGAGCACGTTGACCACTTCTTCCTGGACCCGATACGAGAAGCGCCGACGGGTGCCGAAGTCGGCGACTTGCAGGTGTGCCAGTTCATCGGCGCTGGCATTGGCTGTCAGCCAGTCGAACTTGCGGTACAGCTGCTCGCGGGCCTGTTCCAGGACAATTTCGCGGTAGCGATAACGGTTACGTACTTCGCTGACAATCGCCAGCAGTGGCACTTCCAGGAGGATGACATGCAGCCACGGACCGCGCAGGCGGATGAATAACTCACCATTTTCGATGCCGGTGTGGACGTAGCGCAGATTGACGCGGAACAAGCCGAGAAAACGCAGAAAGTCCGGTTTCAGGAAGCTGATGTGTTCCAGAAAACTCAATTGATCGGCGCTCAGGCTCAATTCGGTGAGACGCTCGATCTGAAATCGAATCTCCGCCAGATAGGGGCGCAGATCCTCGCTGTTACGGCAGCGAAACTCCCATTCGACTTCAACGTTGGGGTAGTTGTGCAGCACCGCCTGCATCATGGTCAGCTTGTAGAAGTCGGTGTCGAGCAGGTTCTGCACGATGCGATCGGCAAACACACTCTCGCTCATAACGGGAATCTCCAGACTGGTCGCCGCTTGCGCCGCGGTATTTCAGCTATTTCAATGAATAGGGCTAGTGGCGCATATCAGCGGCCCGCTTTGCCAGTGTTTTTTAAGACGCCTGCGGACTTTCGATTTGCTCCAGCATCCAGCGCACAAAATCCCGGACCTTGGGCACTTCCGCCGAATGCTCCGGGTAGGCCAGGTAATAGGCGTCCTTGCTGGGCATTGCGTGTTGCCACGGGATGACCAGTTTGCCGTCGGCCAGCTCTTCCTCCACCAGAAACCGCGGCAACAACGCCACGCCGCAGCCGACCTGGGCGGCGCGGATGCACATATAAAAGGTTTCGAAGCGCGGGCCGTGATAGCTGTGTTCGGTCTGGTAACCCTGGCTATCGAACCAGTCATGCCAGGCCTGGGGCCGGGAGGCATTTTGCAGTAGCACCAGTTCGCTGAGTTGCGTCGGATCCGTAAACGGTTTGTCCGGCAGGCTGCCCGGCGCGCACACTGGCACAAGCTCTTCGCCGAACAGCTTCAGGCATTCGGTGCCGGGTCGCGAGCCCTGGCCAAAGTAGAAGGCCAGATCGCTGCGGCCTTGCAGCAGGTCGTCGGCTTCCTGCTCGTTGCACAGGTCCAGATGGATATGCGGATGACGCAGGCGCCAGCCCTTGAGCCGCGGCACCAGCCAGCGTGCGCCGAAGGTCGATGGCGTCGAGACCCGCAGGACTTCGGTTTCACCGCCGTAGGAGCGCAGGTAATGGGTCGACATCTCGACTTGGGTGAGGATTTTGCGTACTTCAACCAGATACAGATCACCGGCCGGGGTCATTTGCAGGCGTCGACGGACGCGCCGAAACAGCAGGTGCTGGAGCAGCTCCTCGAGCTGCGCGACCTGTTTGCTGACCGCACTCTGGGTCAGGTTCAACTCTTCGGCGGCGCGGGTGAAGCTCAGGTGACGGGTGACTGCTTCGAAGCACTGCAATGCGGTGATCGATGGCAGATAGCGTTTATTCAGCATGGGATGGTCCCTTGTTCTTGTCTCAGCGCTGCTATGCCGATGCAGCATGAATAAACGGAATGATATCTCGCCTAAAGGTCGTTTGTTGGCAAGTCTCGGGCCAGCTACAAATACAGGTCTGAGTAGTCGCCTTTACGGGCTACGAAAATTCTGTTTTTCATGTTTAAGGAGTAACCCATGGTTGCCGCATTGCTTGATCGTCTAGGTGTAAACCCGGCCTTGTATCAAACCGGTAAACAGCCCGTTCATACGCCGATCGACGGCAGCCTGATTGCCTCCGTGAACTGGGAAGGCGCCGCCGAAGTCGAGCAGCAGGTCAGTCGCGCAGAGCATGCGTTCGAGCTCTGGCGCAAGGTACCGGCGCCGCGTCGTGGCGAGCTGGTGCGCCAGTTGGGCGATATTTTGCGTGAGTACAAGGCCGATCTCGGTGAGCTGGTGTCCTGGGAGGCCGGCAAGATCACTCAGGAAGGCCTGGGTGAAGTGCAGGAAATGATCGACATCTGCGACTTCGCCGTAGGTCTGTCTCGCCAACTGTATGGTTTGACCATCGCTTCCGAGCGCCCGGGCCACCACATGCGCGAAACCTGGCATCCGCTGGGGGTGATCGGGGTGATCAGCGCGTTCAACTTTCCGGTCGCGGTCTGGGCCTGGAACACCACGCTGGCGCTGGTCTGCGGCAACGCGGTGATCTGGAAACCGTCGGAGAAGACCCCGCTGACCGCACTGGCTTGCCAGGCGCTGTTCGAGCGCGTGCTGAAGAACTTCAGTGATGCACCGGAATACCTCAGCCAAGTGATCATCGGCGGTCGCGATGCCGGTGAAGCGTTGGTCGATGATCCGCGTGTGGCCTTGATCAGTGCCACCGGCAGCACCCGCATGGGCCGCGAAGTGGCACCGAAAGTCGCTGCCCGTTTCGCCCGCAGCATTCTTGAGCTGGGCGGTAACAACGCGATGATCCTGGGCCCAAGCGCCGACCTCGACATGGCCGTGCGGGCGATTCTGTTCAGCGCGGTCGGTACTGCCGGTCAGCGTTGCACCACCCTGCGTCGCTTGATCGCACATGAGTCGGTCAAGGACGAGATCGTTAGCCGCCTGAAAGCCGCTTACTCCAAAGTGCGCATCGGTCATCCGCTGGAAGGCAACCTGGTCGGTCCGCTGATCGACAAACACAGTTTCGAGAACATGCAGGACGCACTGGAGCAGGCGCTGAGTGAAGGCGGCCGGGTATTCGGTGGCAAGCGCCAACTGGAAGACAAATTCCCCAACGCCTACTACGTGTCTCCGGCCATCGTCGAAATGCCGGAGCAGAGCGATGTAGTCTGCACTGAAACCTTTGCGCCGATTCTGTACGTGGTGGGTTACAAGGAATTCGCCGATGCGCTGCGCTTGAACAACGCCGTGCCACAAGGCCTGTCGTCGTGCATCTTCACCACGGACGTGCGTGAGGCCGAACAGTTCATGTCCGCGGTGGGCAGCGACTGTGGTATCGCCAACGTCAACATCGGCCCGAGCGGCGCGGAAATCGGCGGCGCCTTTGGCGGTGAGAAAGAAACCGGTGGCGGCCGTGAGTCCGGCTCCGATGCATGGCGCGGTTACATGCGCCGCCAGACCAATACCGTCAACTACTCGCTGGAATTGCCGTTGGCCCAAGGCATTACTTTCGACTGAGTCGATTGTTTGATGATGATCGTTCCCACGCTCCCGCGTGGGAATGCAGCCAGTGACGCTCTGCGTCACGGCCGAAGCGGACGCGGAGCGTCCAGTGAGGCATTCCAACGCAGAGCGTGGGAACGATCAACGAGGGTTGGTTAGGTTTCATTTTCGGAGTCTGGCAATGCCGTTACGCGAAGAATGTCTGTGGGAAATACTGACGCCGCAAAGGCCTGACAACGCCGCGCTCAAAGGCGAAGTGACGGTGGATGTCTGTGTGATCGGCGCCGGTTTCACCGGTTTGTCGGCAGCGGTGCATTTGCTTGAACAGGGCAAAAGCGTCTGTGTGCTGGAGGCCCATCGCGCCGGCCATGGCGGTTCGGGACGTAACGTTGGGCTGGTGAATGCCGGGATGTGGATTCCCCCGGACGAGATTGAAGCCGGTTTCGGTGAAGCGATCGGCAGTCAGCTCAACCATATGCTCGGCGCGGCGCCATCACTGGTGTTCAGCCTGATCGACAAATACAACATCGATTGCCAGTTGCGCCGCGAGGGCACGCTGCACATGGCCCACAACGCCCGCGGCGAAGCGGATCTGCGCAGTCGTGAAGAACAATGGAAGCGTCGCGGTGCCCCGGTGGAGTTGTTGACGGGGGCTGCCTGCGAAGCTGCCACCGGCACAAAAAAAATCGCCGCCGCCTTGCTTGACCGGCGTGCTGGCACGCTCAATCCAATGGCCTATACCAGCGGTCTGGCCAAGGCTGCGGTCGGTCTGGGTGGTCAGCTGTTCGACCATTCGCCGGTCACTCGGCTTGAGCGTCAGGGCCAGCGCTGGTCGGTGCAGACTGCACAGGGTTCGGTGCTGGCCGAGAAAGTCGTCATTGCCTCCAACGCCTACACCGAAGGCGACTGGACCGAGCTGCGGCGTAACTTCTTCCCCGGTTATTACTATCAAGTGGCCTCAAAACCGCTGACCGAGGACGCGGCGCAACAGATTCTGCCCGGCGGCCAGGGCTCCTGGGATACCCGGCAGGTACTGAGCAGCATTCGTCGGGATGCCGACGGGCGCCTGTTGCTGGGCAGTCTGGGGAATGGCAATCAGAAACCGGCCTGGTTCCTGAAATCCTGGGCCGATCGGGTTCAGCAGCATTACTTCCCTTACCTCAAACCAGTGGAATGGGAATACACCTGGACCGGTTGCATCGCCTTTACGCCCGATCATTTGATGCGCTTGTTCGAACCGGCGCCCGGTTTAGTGGCAGTCACCGGCTATAACGGTCGCGGCGTAACCACCGGCAGCGTGGTTGGCAAAGCCTTCGCCGATTACCTGTGTAACGGAAATCCTCAAGCCTTGCCGATTCCCTTCGCACCCATGCAGCCACTGGCAGGGGTTGGGCTGCGCAGCTGTTTGTACGAGGCGGGCTTCTCCCTGTATCACGCGGGCCAGTGCTTGCGGATCGTTATCTGATTGTCGAAATCCGGTGCTGGATGCGGCGCTTTTCAGCGAAGCGGCTAGCCTGTAGTGGTGCGGGTTGTAGCAGTCTCGCACCGACAGTGTGCACTTCGGTGACGCAGGTTGTTACAGGGTGGTTGCACGTCATTAAGTGTCTTGGTTGCAATGATGGCACTTGTTGGTTGCGCCTTTTAAAAATAAAGGTTTCACCTCTCGCGGTTTAGACGGTTGCACGCCCAATGAAAAAGGGCTCGAAACAGTCGAAATAACAATATAAGAGCGACTTTTTTCAGAATAAAAAACCTATGGCACGGCCCTTGCTCTGCGCTTGTAGCTGAATCAAAGCTTCCGCTGAAGTTGCTGTGCTAACTAAAAAACCTCAGGAGCACCATCACATGTCGCAGACGTTTTACAGGAAAGGTTTTCTGGCACTCGCAGTCGCTACTGCATTGGGTGTTTCTTCGTTTGTTCAGGCGGATGTCAAAATTGGTGTGGCAGGTCCGATGACCGGTGCTAACGCTTCCTTCGGCTTGCAATACATGAAAGGCGCGCAAGCTGCGGCGGATGCAATCAACGCCCAGGGCGGCATCAACGGCGAAAAAATTGTGCTGGTCCAGGGCGATGACGCCTGCGAACCGAAACAGGCCGTAGCTGTCGCGAACAAGATGGTGCAGGACAAGGTTATCGGCGTTGTCGGGCACTTCTGCTCGTCGTCGACCATCCCTGCTTCCGAGGTCTATTCCGACGCAGGCATCATCGCAATCACTCCGGGTTCTACCAACCCGGCGGTCACCGAGCGCGGCCTGCCTGCCATGTTGCGTTTGTGCGGGCGTGATGACCAGCAAGGTATCGTCGCGGGTAACTACATCGTCGACGTCCTGAAAGGCAAGAAAGTTGCTGTCATCAACGACAAGGACACCTACGGTAAAGGCCTGGCGGACGCGACTGCCAAGCAGTTGACCGCGCGTGGCGTGAAACCGGTTCTTGAAGAAGGCTTGACCCGTGGCGAGAAAGACTTCAGCGCACTGATCACCAAAGTCCGTTCGGTAGGAGCTGATGTCCTTTACTTCGGCGGCCTGCACCCGGAAGCCGGCCCACTGGTTCACCAACTGCGCGAGCAAGGTCTGAAAGACGTCAAGTTCATGTCCGATGACGGCATCGTGACTGACGAAATGGTCACCACTGCCGGTGGTGCTCCGTTCGTCGATGGCGTGTACATGACCTTTGGCGCTGACCCGCGTCTGATTCCAGACAGCAAGGCTGTCGTGGATACCTTCCGCAAGTCCGGTTACGAGCCTGAAGGCTACACCCTGTACGCCTACGCCACGGTGCAAGCCCTGGCTGCCGGCTTCAACGGCGCCAAGTCGAACAAAGGTGAAGAAGCCAGCAAATGGCTGAAAGCGCACCCGGTGGAGACCGTGATGGGCAAGAAGGAATGGGATAGCAAGGGCGACCTGAAAGTCTCCGACTACGTGGTTTACAAGTGGGACGCTGCGGGCAAATACCACCAGCTGGAAACACAGAAGTGAGATAAGCGCATCGCCAGGCCTGGGTCTCTCGATATCAGTCGTGGGGCGCAGGCCCGGCTTTGGTAATGGGTTCTGCAATCGTGCCGACCCGGTATTTTTCTTCTGAGCCACATGAACCCGGCCAGGTGCGCCTCACAAGGGCTCATCGACACCGGGTTCGCGGTGGCCTCTCAAGTTAGTGAGAGTGCATGATGGACGGTATTTTCCTGCAACAAGTTATCAACGGTCTGACCCTCGGGTCGGTCTACGGCCTGATCGCCATCGGCTACACAATGGTCTACGGCATCATCGGTATGATCAACTTCGCCCACGGCGAGGTTTATATGATTTCCGCGTACCTCGCGGCGATCAGCCTGGCTCTACTGTCCTGGTTTGGTGTCGAATCCTTTCCGTTGTTGATCCTGGGCACCTTGCTGTTCACTGTCTTTGTGACCGGTGTGTATGGCTGGGTCATCGAACGCATCGCTTACAAACCGCTGCGCAACTCCACCCGACTGGCACCGCTGATCAGTGCTATCGGCGTTTCTCTGATCCTGCAGAACTACGCACAGATCGCTCAGGGCTCACGGCAACAGGGTATTCCTACGCTGTTGAGCGGTGGACTGAGATTCGAGATCGGTACTGGTTTTGTGCAGATCACCTACACCAAGATCTTTATTCTGGTTGCAGCGTTTGTCGGGATGGCCCTGCTGACCTACATCATCAAGTACACCAAGTTGGGGCGCATGTGTCGTGCGACTCAACAAGACCGCAAGATGGCCTCGATCCTCGGGATAAACACTGATCGGGTGATCTCCTACGTGTTCATCATCGGTGCCGCCATGGCTGCGCTGGCCGGTGTCCTGATCACGGTGAACTACGGCACCTTCGATTTCTACGCAGGCTTCGTGATCGGCATCAAGGCCTTCACCGCTGCGGTGCTCGGGGGGATTGGTTCGCTGCCTGGCGCCATGCTTGGCGGGATCATTCTCGGCATCTCCGAGTCGCTGTTTTCCGGCGTGATCAACTCTGACTACAAGGACGTCTTCAGCTTCTCGCTGCTGGTACTGATCCTGATTTTCCGTCCTCAAGGCCTGTTGGGTCGCCCACTCGTGGCGAAGGTGTAAGTATGTCCGACGCTAATAACAAACCTATCGATATCAAAAAAAGCCTGATCGACACCGTTCTGGCCGGGTTGATTGCCCTGATTGTCTTCGGCCCGATCGTGGGCGTAGTGCTTGAAGGTTATAGCTACAACCTGCAGCCGACGCGTGTGGCCTGGATGGTCGGGGCGGTGATGATCGGGCGTCTTGTCTTGAGCCTGTTCCTGCAGACCGCCAAGGGCGTGAAGGTACAGCAAAGCTTCGAAGTCATCGGCTCAGGCGTGCATGTGCTGCCGCCTGATTACAAGTCGCGGCTGCGTTTGATCATCCCGGGTTTGATCGTGATCGCTATCGTGTTTCCGATCTTCGCCGACAAGTACCTGCTGACAGTGGTGATCCTGGGACTGATCTACGTGTTGCTGGGCCTTGGCCTGAACATCGTGGTCGGTCTGGCAGGTCTGCTCGACCTGGGTTATGTGGCGTTCTATGCCATCGGCGCCTATGGGCTGGCACTGGGTTATCACTACCTTGGCCTGGGCTTCTGGACCATGTTGCCGCTGTCGGCACTCATGGCGGCGCTGGCCGGATGCATACTCGGCTTCCCGGTCTTGCGCATGCACGGCGACTACCTGGCGATCGTGACCCTGGGCTTCGGTGAAATCATTCGCCTGATACTGACCAACTGGCTGTCCTTCACGGGCGGGCCTAACGGTATGCCGGTGCCATCACCGTCGGTTTTCGGTATTGAGTTCGGGCGTGTGGCGAAGGATGGCGGGATACCCTTCCATGAATTCTTCGGGACTGAATACAATCCGAACGTAAAGTTCATGCTCATCTATGGCGTGCTGTTTCTCGTCGTGATGCTGGTGCTGTACATCAAGCATCGTCTGACCCGCATGCCGGTCGGGCGTGCCTGGGAAGCCTTGCGCGAAGATGAAATCGCTTGCCGCGCCATGGGTCTCAACCACGTACTGGTCAAGCTGTCGGCCTTTACCCTGGGGGCTTCCACTGCCGGTCTGGCCGGTGTGTTTTTCGCCAGCTATCAAGGCTTCGTCAACCCGACCTCGTTCTCGTTCTTCGAATCGGCCTTGATCCTCGCCATTGTCGTGCTTGGCGGTATGGGTTCGACCGTCGGTGTGGTGATCGCCGCGTTCGTGCTGACCGTCGCCCCGGAACTGCTGCGCGGCTTCGCGGAATACCGCGTATTGCTGTTCGGCGTCCTTATGGTGCTGATGATGATCTGGAAACCGCGTGGCCTGATTCGTATCAGCCGTACCGGTGTGACCCCACGTAAAGGAGTGGCGCCATGAACGATGAAGTCATTCTCTCGGTAGACAACCTGATGATGCACTTTGGCGGTATCAAAGCCCTGAGTGATGTCAGCCTGAAGATCAAACGCAACTCGATCTCTGCCCTGATTGGCCCCAACGGCGCGGGCAAGACCACGGTGTTCAACTGCCTGACCGGGTTTTACAAGGCCACGGGCGGGCACATCCAGCTCAACAGCCGGGGCACCAGCACCAATGTGATCAAGCTGCTGGGTGAACCGTTCAAGGCGACCGATTTCGTCTCGCCAAAAACCTTTGGCAGTCGTCTGTTCTACAAAATGTTCGGTGGCACGCACCTGATCAATCGCGCGGGTTTGGCGCGCACCTTCCAGAACATTCGTCTGTTCCGGGAAATGTCGGTATTGGAAAACCTGTTGGTGGCCCAGCATATGTGGGTCAATCGCAACCTGGTGGCGGGGATTCTCAATACCAAGGGTTACCGCAAAGCCGAAAGCGACGCGCTGGACCATGCATTCTATTGGCTGGAAGTGGTGGACCTGGTGGATTGTGCCAACCGTTTGGCCGGGGAACTGTCCTACGGCCAACAACGGCGTCTGGAAATCGCCCGGGCCATGTGCACGCGGCCGCAGATCATTTGCCTGGACGAACCGGCTGCCGGTCTCAACCCGCAGGAAACCGAAGCCCTGAGCAAGATGATTCGGTTACTGCGCGACGAACACGACCTGACCGTGGTGCTGATCGAACACGACATGGGCATGGTCATGAGTATTTCCGATTACATCGTGGTACTTGATCACGGCAACGTGATTGCCGAAGGTGGTCCGGACCAGATCCGCAACGATCCGAAAGTGATTGCTGCGTACCTGGGTGCTGATGAAGAGGAGTTGGTATGAACGAACCGATCCTCGAACTGAAAGAGATCGAAGTGTTTTACGGGCCTATCCAGGCCCTGAAAAAAGTATCGTTGCACATCAACGAAGGTGAAACCGTCAGCCTGATCGGCTCCAACGGTGCCGGCAAGTCGACGCTGCTGATGTCGATCTTCGGTCAGCCGCGGGCCAGCAGCGGGCAGATCATCTATCGCGGCGTCGACATCACGCACAAGTCATCGCACTACATCGCCTCCAACGGCATTGCGCAGTCGCCGGAAGGGCGGCGGGTGTTCCCCGACATGACTGTCGAGGAAAACCTGTTGATGGGCACCATCCCCATCGGCGACAAGTTCGCAACCGAAGACATGCAGCGCATGTTCGAGATGTTTCCGCGACTCAAGGAGCGTCGCAATCAGCGCGCCATGACCATGTCCGGCGGCGAACAGCAAATGCTGGCTATCGCTCGGGCACTCATGAGTCGACCCAAGTTGCTGCTGCTCGATGAACCGTCGCTGGGGCTGGCGCCAATCATCGTAAAGCAGATCTTCCATACCCTGCGTGAACTGGCGGCCTCCGGGATGACTATCTTCCTGGTGGAACAGAACGCCAACCATGCGCTGAAGTTGTCGGATCGGGCGTACGTGATGGTCAACGGTAAAATTCGCTTGACCGGCACCGGCGAGGAACTGTTGGTCAACGAAGAGGTGCGCAACGCTTATCTAGGCGGTCACTGAGTTCTCCGTTGCAGGACCCAGCCCCGGCGAGCAATCGCCGGGGCTTTTTTCGGTCTGCAAAACGACACCAATCCCTTGTGGGAGCGGGCTTGCTCACGATAGCGATCTGTCAGTCACCTCAATGCTGAACATGCCGCCGTCATCGCGAGCAAGCCCGCTCCCACAAGGATCGCGGTGCTCTATCGAGAAATTGTGGAAAACAATATTTATAACCTGCTAAAGCGCGACATAAAGCCGCTGCAAATAGTTGTTTTGTCACGGTTTTGACTTGTCCCCGGTTGCTGTGGAACTGGCTGTGGGTAACGTGGGAGTAGCTGGCTGTAAGCCTTGATTGGCGTGGCTTGTAGTGATGCGGTTGTTTTTTGAT
The DNA here is from genome assembly GCF_059418545.1 of Pseudomonas sp. GW821-FHT07G10. Taxonomy (NCBI): domain Bacteria; kingdom Pseudomonadati; phylum Pseudomonadota; class Gammaproteobacteria; order Pseudomonadales; family Pseudomonadaceae; genus Pseudomonas; species Pseudomonas sp. GW821-FHT07G10. The sequence goes on from NZ_JBWKQB010000001.1 coordinate 432,412, forward strand.
CAATGGTTTTTACGTAGCTCTGAATGGGGGATGTCAACCTTTTTATTGTCACAGAAGAGGGCCGAAAAAGCGTGTTGCAGCCTGTGGATAAGTCTGTGGTTAAACTCTGGAAAGACTCGGCAAGGCGGCGTAGTTACTGGCCTGGCACCATCCTTGATGGTTACACCCGGTGCCACGTTTTTGGCGTGCTACATAGGCAGGGGGCACAGGTCAAGCAAAAAACTTCCATATTGGCGCTCAAAGCCTTGTGGATAAAGGCCTGGCGGCTTTTCGACTTGCCCCCAAAGACTGTGGATCGGCCTGTGGATAAGGTGCGTGTATATGGCTGCGAGGCAGAGCTGACAAGGCCTGGAAATAAGTGAGTGTTTTTTGTACAGGGGCTCTGGCCGAACCCTCATGACGACGGTTATCGGTTCAGGTATTCTGCGCGCCTTGGCGCCCCTGCGAATGGGCGCGTGTCGCTTGACGACCTGGAGCAACTGCATGACCGATAGTCCCGCTTCTGTTCCGGTCGAGCCCGCCAGCCCGATGGCCAGGCTACGCGAGCGAATCACCTATAACGTGGCTCTGCTGGACCTCGGCGGGCGCGGGCTGGTGTTGATCGGCGGGCTGATTTTGCTGGCCTGGATCACCTCCGGTATCTACAAGGTTCAGCCGGACGAGCAAGGTATCGTGCTGCGGTTCGGCCGCTGGCAGCAGACCACCGAATCAGGGCTGCATTATCACTTGCCCTATCCCGTTGAAACGGTACTGCTGCCCAAAATTACCCAGGTCAATCAGCTGCAGTTAGGCAGCGGTGGCAGCGCACAGACCTCCGCCAATACTGGTTCGCGCGACAAGCAGATGCTGACTGGCGACGAGAACATCGTCGAGGCTGATTGCACGGTGTTCTGGCGGATCAAGGACGCGCGATTCTATCTGTTCAAAATCAGTGACCCGGAGCGGTCGGTGAAGGTCGCAGCCGAAAGTGCCCTGCGCGAAGTCATCGGGCGTACGCCGATTCAGTCGGTGATGTCCGACAAGCGCGCACAGATTGCCGATGAAACCCGCGAGCTGCTGCAACAGTTGCTGGACCGCGAGCAGGCCGGGATCCTTATCACTCAGGTCCAGTTGCAACGGGTCGACCCGCCGCCGCAGGTGATTGATGCCTTCAACGACGTGCAGCGTGCCCGCGCCGACCAGGAGCGCGCGCGCAACGAAGCCGAAGCCTATGCCAACGACGTGATTCCCCGTGCTCGCGGCGATGCGGCGCGCATCACCCAGGATGCCGAGGCCTACAAGGCCCAGGTCGGCAACCTGGCCGAGGGGGAGGCAAAGCGTTTTCTCTCGGTCTACAACAGCTATGTGCAATCCAAAGATGTCACCGCCTGGCGTCTTTACATGGAGAGCATGGATGAAGTCCTGAAAAAAGCCTCCAGGGTCGTCATCGACTCCTCTGGAAAGGGCATGTCTGGTGTGGTGCCCTACATGCCGCTCAGCGATCAGGGAAAACCTGTGCACAAGGACGCCCGACCATGAACCTCAAGCTCAAATGGCTGGCCGTGGCAATGGGCGCTGCCGTGCTCTGGGCCTTGGCCGCGTCAGTGTATGTGGTCGACGAGTCGCAACAGGCACTGATCATTCGTTTTGGCGCCCCCATGGGGGTGGCCGGGGAGCCGGGGCTGAAGTTCAAAGTGCCGTTCAGCGATTCGCTGGTGTTCTACGACAGCCGCCTGCAAACCCTCGCTTCCCCTGCCGAGCAGGTCATTCTGGGCGATCAGAAGCGCATTGAGGTCGAGACCTACACCCGCTTTCGCATCAACGATCCGCTCAGGTTTTATCAGACAGTGGGGACGCTGGATCAAGCCAATGCACAACTGACGCAAATGGTCAGCTCTTCGCTACGGCGTAAGCTGGGCGAGATCTCGCTGCGCTCGTTGTTGTCGCCGGCCCGTCAGCAGGAAGTTGCGACCATCGAAAAGGACGTTGCGGACAAGGCCCGGGCGCTCGGCATCGAGGTGACTGAAGTGCGCCTGCACCGTGCCGACCTGCCACTGGAGGCCAGCCAGGCGATCTACGACCGGATGAAATCCGAGCGTCAACGCGAAGCCAAGGAGCTACGCGCGCAAGGTTTTGAATGGGCGCAGCAGATCCAGGCCAAAGCCGACCGTGATCGCACGGTGCTGTTGTCCGAGGTCCAGCGCCAGTCGGCGATCACCCATGGAGAGGCGGATGCCGATGCCAACCAGATCCTCTCCGCGGCCTTCAGCAAGGACCCTGAATTCTATAAGTTGTACCGCTCGCTGCAGACCTACCGTCAGTCAATGGCCGACAGCCAGCCGATGCTGGTGTTGACGCCGGACGCCGAATTTCTCAAGCAATTTCGCAGCGGGCCGGCAGCGACCAGCGCCAGGTAGCGATAGCCATGAGCGACCTTGCGGCAGATCGCAGATTCCATTCATGTTGCTGTTGTTGTTCTTGCTGGCGCTCGGGCTGTATGCCGGGTGCGCGGTTCGCTGGGACGATGTTCCCATGACGCATTCTCTTGTCGGGAAACCGCTCCATGTTATTTGAAGGTGCGCTGCACGCGCTGGGCATGACTTTTCAGGTGTTCCTGCTGGACCTGATACTGTCCGGCGACAATGCATTGGTGATTGCGCTGGCCTGTCGCGGGCTACCGCCGCATCAGGTGAGACGGGCAGTGATGATCGGCACCAGTGGCGCTATTGTCCTGCGGGTGCTGCTGACCACGCTGGCCGGCTGGTTGCTGTTGGTACCCTGGCTCAAGCTGGTCGGCGCGGTGCTGTTGCTGGTGATTGCGATTCGACTATTGACCGGAGAGGAGCCGGACGAGGAGGGCAATCTGGCGGACAGCTCTCTGTCGACGCTGAGTGGCGCGGTGGTGACCGTGTTGACTGCGGATCTGGTCATGAGCATGGACAATGTGGTCGGGCTGGCAGCCGTGGCTCAGGGCAGTGTCTTCTATCTGGTGCTGGGATTGCTGTTGAGCGTGCCGCTGTTGATGTTCGGCAGCCTGCAGATCACCCGGCTGCTTGAGCGTCAGCCGTTTCTGGTCTCGATCGGCGGTGCATTGCTGGGTTATGTCGCGGGGGATATCGCGGTCTCCGATCCGGTGGTCGTCGGCTGGGTCAATAGCCAATCGCCTGCGCTCAATCAGGTGGTGCCGCTGCTGTGTGCGATCTTCGTGCTGGTCCAGGCGCGCATTATCCGCCGCCAGCGCGCCCGGCTGCCCAAGCCGGCACCCAGGCTGCGGGCCTTGCCCTCGCCAGTGCGGCAGGTGGAGTCTGACAGCCCGCTCAGCGAGCCGGTTGCGCTGCCGGAAGTCGCGTGCGAGGTTGCCGTTACTGACGCCCAATCGCAACCCGTCGCACCTGTGCTGGAGGTCTGCACCAACGAGGCAGCCGATCTGGCGCCGCGGCTGCCTGGTCGATTATTCGGCGCCTATAGTGGGGCAGTGACGGTGCTGGCGGGGCTCGGTGGGATTTTCCTGCTCAGCGGACTGCTGTACAGCCTGATTGGTGGTGTGTCCGCGGGTCTGATACCTACGCCGCAAAAGGACAATGTCTACGTCTGCACGGGGGCGAGTACCACGCTTTATTATCGCCCCGGCGGCAGCTCGGTTCGGATGGTCACGGGCGGCGGCGAAGCCACGGGTTACGTGAGTTACAAGAAGATTCTCTGGGAGAACCAGCAAAACGCAATCAAGGAATTGCACCTGACACCGCCCAGCGAGATCGAAAAGACCAGCGCCACTGTCGTCACCCTCAGTGGTGGCAGTTTCTCGCAGATCCAGTGCGCGCGAGCCCAGTGATGCGATCGGATAAGACCCGGTTGCCGCTACGACGCCAGCCGGGCATGCTGCAAGGTGAATTTCTATTCCAATGGCTGCTTGAAGCCGAACAAGGAGAACACGATGACATCCACCCTGTTTATTACCGGCGCGACTTCCGGTTTTGGTGAAGCCTGTGCCCGTCGGTTTGCCGAGGCCGGTTGGTCACTGGTGCTGACAGGTCGTCGTGAGGAGCGTCTGAATGCCTTGTGCGCCGAGCTCTCCAGGCAGACTGAAGTGCATGGCGTGGTGCTCGATGTGCGCGATCGCAAGGCCATGGAGGAGGCGATTGCCAATTTGCCGCCGTCCTTCAGCAAGCTGCGCGGGCTGATCAACAACGCTGGCCTGGCCCTGGGCGTCGACCCGGCACCCAAGTGTGATCTGGACGACTGGGACACCATGGTCGATACCAACATCAAAGGCCTGATGTACAGCACTCGCCTGTTGCTGCCACGCTTGATCGCCCACGGTCGCGGCGCCGGGATCATCAACCTTGGCTCGATCGCCGGTAACTATCCGTACCCGGGCAGCCACGTCTACGGCGCGAGCAAAGCTTTCGTCAAACAGTTCTCCTTGAACCTGCGCTGCGACCTGCAAGGCACCGGTGTACGGGTGACCAACATTGAGCCTGGCCTGTGCGAGAGCGAGTTTTCACTGGTGCGCTTTGCCGGTGATCAGGCTCGTTATGACGCTACTTACGCCGGCGCCGAAGCGATCCAGCCGCAGGACATCGCCGAAACGATTTTCTGGGTCCTCAACACCCCGGCCCATATCAACATCAACAGCCTTGAGCTGATGCCGGTGAGCCAGACCTGGAGTGGTTTCGCCATTGAGCGCGGGGCAAAGGGGTAACAATGAGTCAGATCGTTCCCACGCTCTGCGTGGGAATACCTCACTGGACGCTCCGCGTCCGCTCCAGATTGTGACGCAGAGCGTCACGGGCTGCATTCCCACGCGGGAGCGTAGCAACGATCATGCGTCAGCCAGTCCGCGATAGCAGGTCGCCAGATGATAAGGCGTGGTCGACGGCATATCCCTGCGGCTGACGGTGCCTGTTGCATCCAGGCACTCATACCAGCCACTGGCATGCAGAAAACGCTGTTGCAGCACGACCAGTTGGCGCTGCAGCAGTGCCTGGCTTTCAGGTCGCAACGTCAGCGCCCGCAAGTATTCAGCTTGTGCCCAGATGCGTTGGGTGCCGTCGCGAACGGTCCCGTCGATATCCAGCATGCCGCTGACGGTGCCGGTTTGCGGGTCGACACCGACCTGTTCGGCGTAGGTGAAGGCGCGCTCCAGCGAGGCGTGCAGCGGCGTGCCTTTGAGCAATGGGGAAGATTCGAGCAGGAAGAACCATTCAAACTGATGTCCCGGTTCGAACCAGTTATCCTCAGCCCCCAGTGGTTTCTCCATCATCACCCCGTGCTGACGGTCGATGAAGTGTCTTTGCATGGCATCGCACAGCGTGCCGAGGGCCGCTTGCACAGTGGCGTCCTCGCGAACCGACAGCGTGGCGAGGAAGGCTTCAGCCAGGTGCATCAACGGGTTCTGCAACGGCCCTGACTTGAGCGATGACCAGTCTCGATCGAGACTGGCCTCATACAACCCCTCGTGCGTGGCGAAGCGCTCGGCAACGACTTCCAGAGCAGCGTTGAGCACCGACTCCACCAGCGGCTCGCGAACCCTGGCCCAGTAATGGGCGCAGGCGAAGATGATGAATGCGTGGGTGTAGAGGTCTTTGCGCTTGTCCAGCGGCGCGCCATGGGCGTCGATACTGTAGAACCAGCCACCGTGCTCGGCATCATGGAAATGCCGCTGCAATGAGCGAAACAATGCCGCAGCACGGTCCTGGGCGGCGGGAACGCGGGGCTCGCCGATCAGGTTTGAGAATAGATACAACTGACGCGCGCAAGCCATGGCCCGGTAGCGTTGTGGCGGCAATGGATGATGTTCGGCGTCCAGCGCCTCGTAAGGCAGCGCCAGTTCTGCATTCCAGCCGGGACCTTGCCAGAGCGGCACGATTAGCTCATGGAAGTGCTGCTGCACGGCAGCGAACAGGGCGGTTAATTCAGGCTGGGAGGCGGAGCTGGAAACATCGGGCATCGGCTGGCGTCGTCACGGCAGAGGTGTTTGCGCGACATGGTAGCAGAGAGGTCGCCTTGAGAGCGGCTGTGTCTTTCAGACCGCCATCGCGAGCAAGCTCGGCTCCTACAGGATTTGCGTCGGACGACAAATCACCTGTAGGAGCCGAGCTTGCTCGCGATGAGGCCCGCCCAGACGATAGAACAATCAGCCTGCCAACAACCAGACGCCAGTGGCCGCCGATGCCGCACCTGCCAGGCGAACCAATGGCGCAGCCGCTTGCGGCAACACGCGCACCAGGGCGTAACCGGCGGCATGCAGCGCCGCGGTGGCGGCAACAAACCCAGCGGCATAGGTCCAGGGGCTGGACATGTCCGGCAGCTCCAGGCCATGGGCCACGCCGTGAAACAGTGCAAACAGTGCCGTTGCGCCAATCGCCAGGCTCAACGGGGGCCGTACCGTCAGTGCCACGGCCAGACCCAACGCCAGCACGGAAGCCGCGATCGCGCTTTCCAGCGCCGGCAGGTGCAGCCCCTCAAAGCCGAGCATGCCGCCGATCAGCAGGGTGCCGACAAAGGTGCATGGCAGTGCCCAGCGTGCGGCGCCTTGCTGTTGTGCGGCCCACAGGCCGACGGCGAGCATCGCCAGCAGGTGATCGAGGCCGCCAATCGGGTGGCTGATACCCGCGATCAAGCCGTTGTCGCCATGGCCGGGGTGGGCGAAGGCCAGGGCCGGGGTGAGTAACAGCGCGAGGGCACCGAGAATACGTTTGAGTGTCATCAATTACACTTTCCTTGTTGGTGTTCTTTTTTAATAAGGGCATCAGGCCGCGGTCAGCAGCCCCTGGCGTTCGATAAAGGCAATGATCGCCTCCAGTCCGAGGCCGGTTTTCTGGTTGCTGAAGACGAACGGCTTATCGCCACGCATGCGTTTGGTGTCGCTGTCCATCATCTCCAGCGAAGCGCCCACCAGCGGTGCCAGGTCGATCTTGTTGATTACCAGCAGGTCGGATTTGCAGATCCCCGGGCCGCCCTTGCGTGGCAGCTTGTCGCCGGCCGAGACATCGATCACATAGATGGTCAGGTCGGACAGTTCCGGGCTGAAGGTTGCCGACAGGTTGTCTCCACCGGACTCCACGAGAATCAGGTCCAGGCCCGGGAAGCGCCGGTTGAGTTGATCGACCGCCTCCAGGTTGATCGAGGCATCCTCACGAATCGCCGTGTGCGGGCAGCCGCCGGTTTCCACGCCGATGATCCGCTCCGGGGCCAGTGCCTCGTTACGCACCAGAAAGTCAGCATCTTCGCGGGTGTAGATATCGTTGGTAACCACTGCCAGGTTGTAGCGCTCGCGCAGGGCCAGACACAGGGCCAGAGTCAGCGCGGTCTTGCCGGAACCGACCGGGCCGCCGATACCAACGCGCAACGGTTGTGCGTTCATGTGTTTCTCCTAGGAACGGAATAGACGGCTGTACTGGCGCTCATGGGCCATGCATGCCAGGGACAGGCCGAAAGCGGCGCTGCCGTAATGATGAGGAGCGATGTTCGACGCGTTTTGCTGGGCCTGTTGCAGCAGCGGCAGCAGTTCGCTGGTCAGGCGTTGGGCGGCTTGCTGGCCGAGCGGCATGGTCTTCATCAGCACTGCCAATTGGTTTTCCAGCCAGCTCCAGAGCCAGGCGGCCAGCGCGTCCTGCGGGCTGATCTGCCAGGCTCTGGCGGCCAGTGCCCAGCCGAGGGCCAGGTGGGGCTCGGGGCGTTGTGCGAGAAAATCCCGGGCAGGGCCGTCCAGTTCCGGCAAGCCATTAAGCAGTTGTTGCAGGGAATAGCCCATCTGCCGACTTTCCTGGTGCAACTCACGGGTCTCGCGACTGGCACGGTGTTGTTCGCACAGTTGCAGCAGTTCTGCCCAGTCTTCATTCGCCGCGGCGTTGCAATGGGCGAGCAGTAGCGGTGCTTCAAAACGCGCCAGATTGAGCAGCAACTGGTCACTGATCCAGCGTCGGGCACTTTGCGGGTCAATCACTCGCGCTTGCTCCACGGCCATTTCCAGTCCTTGGGAGTAGCTGTAGCCGCCAATCGGCAGCTGCGGACTGGCCAGGCGCAGCAAGGCCCAGGCAGGGTTCATGTACGCACGCCGAACTGGTGCAGGCGCGGCGGGTAGTTGAAATCCTCGTCGCCGTGCCGGGAGTGGTGATGGCCGCCGCCATAGGCACCGTGTTCCGGCTGGAATGGCGCTTCGAGGGTTTCGGTATGGGCGCCAAGCTGTTCGAGCATGGCTTTGAGCACGTAGTCGTCGAGCAGGCGCAACCAGCCATCGCCGACTTGCAGGGCGACGTGCCGATTACCCAGGTGATAGGCGGCGCGGGTCAGTTCGAAGGCATTGGCGCAGGTGACATGCAGCAGTTGCTCGGGGCGAGCGCAGACGCGAACGATACGACCGTCCTCGGATTGGAGGAACTCGCCGTCATGCAACGGTGGCTGACCGCGCTCCAAAAACAGCCCGACGTCTTCACCTTCGGCACTGAAACAGCGCAGACGGCTTTTGCTGCGGGCCTCGAAATTCAGGTGCAGTTCGGCGGCCCAGAGGGGTTGAGGGTCGATTCTGCGATGAATCACCAGCATCGGAAGGCTTCCAGCAATGGACAATGCTCAGGTTAGAGCAAGGGGCTTGCCAATCGGGCGAGATGTGGGAAATGTCTGTCGCAGTGTAGTTTGCGCTAGAAAAAGGTGCGCAGGATTTGGGAGGGCGTGGATAACTTTGGTGCGGCCAGGGAGTTTTTGCACCATCTTGAAGCGATGTGATGATCGTTCCCACGCGGAGCATGGGAACGATCTAAAAGGATCAACCTACTCTGTACTCCCCAACCCCTGCCAATGCTTGAGGCCAATAAAGATAAAGCGCAGTTGCTGGGTAATCTTGGCCTGTGGCGTGAGGTGTTCGGGCAGGGCTTCGGCGGGTGGGTCGATGATGTCCGGCAGGGTGGCGAACACGCTTTTGACGATCAAATCGGCCATGACCGTCAGGCCGGCGACATCGAGGTGCTGCAATTTGGGCATCAAGCTCAGGTCTGCGGCCAGGTCCGAGCTGATGTTTTCCCGCAGGGCGGCGATCGCTTGGCGCACTGGCAGCGAGCCACCATATTGTTCGCGGGCGAGAAACAGAAATTGCGAGCGATTGGCCGCGACGACATCGAGAAAAATCCGTACCGAAGCATCGATGATGCCACCCATGACGAACTCATTGTGTCGCACCAGGCGGATGGTGGCGCGGAAGGTCTGACCGACTTCGCTTACCAGCACCAGACCCAGCTGATCCATATCGGCAAAGTGTCGGTAGAAACCTGTGGGTACAATCCCGGCGGTTTTTGCCACTTCACGCAGGCTCAGGCTGCCGAATCCTCGGCCGCACTCCATCAGGTGGCGAGCAGCGTCCATCAGGGCGTTGCGGGTTTGTTGTTTCTGTTCGGCGCGGGGCAGCATCGGGCGGCGGATTTCCGGTCAAGGACAGCGGCGCACTCTAGCAAATCAACTTTGTCGGCGTCGAACTTGAGTCGAAGTATAGAAGGGGCGAGGCGTGGGAGGTGCTACTTATACACAGTCAAAGCCCGATCCAGGGATCGGGCTTTTTTCCAGGGCGAGCACAGGCTTAGCTCACGGCTTGATGACGTTCGGCCAGGCGATCAGCGCCGCCTTCGGCTACGGTTTGACCTTGAGGAGTGCGGTTGTAGCCATCTTCAACCAGACCTTTTTGTTCCAGACGATCACGACCACCTTCAGCAACGGTTTGGCCTTGTGGAGTACGCTCAAAGCCATCGGCGGCGACTTTGTTACGTTCGATCAAACGGTCAGAACCACCTTCAGCGACAGTCTGAGTGAAAACCGAGTGACTGTGGCTGTCTTTCACCTGAGGCGTGGCTTGCTCGGCGGCTGGCAGGGCGAACGCATTGGCGGCCAGGACCGAGAGAGTCAGACTAAGCAGTAATTGGCGTTTCATGATGGGTTGCTCCTTGGGAGGGCGATAAAGTGGGTACGGAGGCAATGCTACTCTTGCTAAATCGATATAAAAGTTCATAAGGGCAATGGTAATAATCAACAGAATTGATTGTTTGGAGAAAAGGCTCTAGACCGGGCGCCTCAGGCGGAAGCTTTTGCACTGGAGTGGGTATTTTCGATCCGCTTTCGCCTTGCAAAAGTGCAGGTTCAGTAATTGAAAGCTGTCTTTATGGTCAGAAATTTGTCGATGTTTGCGCTTGATAAATTGACCTTAAGGGTTAAACCTGCGCACCGTTTGCCAGTCGTAGTTTCCACTGCGGGTCGATTCCAGATCTGCCGCTTCACACGTGCGTCGCAATTGGGGCGCTCAGCCGTAATCAGGAGCCCTGTGCAATGACGCGCACTCGTAAAATTCTCGTCTGGACGGTCGCCAGTCTCATTGTTCTGCTGACCATACTGGTTCTGATCATCGGCCTCTTTGACTGGAACCGGATCAAGCCGCCAATCAACAGCAAAGTCTCTGAAGAGCTGCACCGCGCCTTCGCCATCAACGGCAATCTGTCGGTGATCTGGCAGCGCGAGCCCGACGAGGGCGGCTGGCGGGCCCTGATTCCGTGGCCGCATGTGGTGGCTGAAGATCTGACCCTGGGCAACCCGGACTGGTCGAAGACTGCGCAGATGATCAACCTCAAGCGTGTCGAACTGCGTATCTCGCCGCTGGGGTTGCTGACCCGGCGGGTGGTGATCCCGCGCATTGATCTCACGGAGCCCAATGCCACTCTGGAACGCCTGGCCGATGGCCGTGCCAACTGGACCTTCCGGTTCGCCCCGAAAGACCCGAACGCCGAACCCTCCCGCTGGGTGGTGGAGATTGGCGCCATCGGTTTCGACAAGGGCCACATCACCTTCGACGATCAAAGCCTGAAAACCCGGCTCGACCTGCTGATCGATCCGCTGGGCAAGCCGATCCCGTTCAGTGACATCGTCGGCGATATGGCGGCGAAAAAGGCACTTGAGAAGGGCTCTACGCCACAGGATTACGCGTTTGCCTTGAAGGTTGAAGGCCAATACCACGACCAAAAACTTGCAGGTACCGGCAAGATCGGTGGTCTGCTGGCGTTGCAGGACGCTGCCAAGCCATTCCCGCTGCAAGCCCGGGTCAAGATCGCAGACACCCGCGTCGAGCTGGCCGGCACCCTGACTGACCCGCTCAATCTCGGCGCGCTGGATTTGCGTCTGAAGCTGGCCGGCAGCAGCCTGGCTAACCTCTATCCCCTGACCGGCGTGACATTGCCGGATTCGTCGGCCTATGCAACCGATGGTCACCTGATCGCCAACCTGCGTGAGGCGGATGGCGCTTCGTTTCGTTATGAGGAATTCAACGGCAAGATCGGCAGCAGCGACATTCACGGCAATCTGGCCTATGTCGCCAGTAATCCGCGGCCCAGACTCAGCGGTGCACTGATCTCCGAGCAACTGCTGTTTGCTGACCTCGCACCACTGATTGGCGCCGATTCGAACACCAAACAAAAGGCCCGAGGGGGTGAAAGCAAGCAACCGGCCACCAAAGTGCTGCCGGTCGAAGAATTTCGTACCGAGCGTTGGCGCGATATGGATGCGGATGTCGAGTTTACTGGCAAACGCATTGTCCATAGCGCCGGGCTGCCCTTCACTGATCTCTACACTCACCTGATTCTCAATGACGGTCAGCTGAGCCTTGAGCCTCTGCGTTTTGGCGTGGCCGGCGGCAAGCTGGATGCGCAGATTCGTCTTGATGGCCGCACGGAACCGCTGCAAGGGCGGGCGAAACTGACGGCACGTAATTTCAAACTCAAGCAACTGTTCCCGACCTTCGAACCGATGAAAACCAGTTTTGGCGAGCTCAACGGTGATGCTGACATCGCGGGTCGCGGCAACTCGGTGGCGGCGTTGCTGGGGACCGCCAATGGTGATCTGAAAATGCTGATCAACGATGGCGCCATTAGCCGCAGCCTGATGGAAATTGCCGGGCTCAATGTCGGCAATTACGTGGTCGGGAAGATGTTTGGCGACAAGGAAGTGAAGATCAACTGTGCGGCGGCTGACTTCGACATCAAGACCGGGTTGGCCACGACCCGCCTGTTTGTGTTCGATACCGAGAACGCGATCATCTACATCGACGGCACAGCCAACATGGCCAGCGAGCAGCTGGACTTGACGATCACCCCGGATTCCAAGGGCATGCGCCTGTTCTCGCTACGTTCGCCGCTGTATGTGCGCGGTCCCTTCATCAAGCCGGATGCCGGTGTGAAAGCGGTGCCCTTGATGTTGCGCGGTGCCGGGATGGTGGCGTTGGGGGTGATTGCCGGGCCTGCTGCGGGGCTGCTGGCCCTGGTGGCGCCAAGCGGTGGAGAGCCGAATCAATGTGCGCCGCTGCTGGCACAGATGAAGGCGGGTACGGCACCGGTGATGGTCAAGTCGAGCAAGTGATTTTGATGGCATCTGCCATGACGCCATCGCAAGTTGCCCGTGAGCATCGCTGACCCGACCTGGACCGCTATCGGGGTGGCCGGGTTGAAATAGCGTCATGGGCTTGTCATCGAGGCTGCCGATGCTGGCTCATTCCCCAGCCATTACGTCTAGGATGGGAGGCTCAGGTCAGGTCAGGAACGTTCGTCCATGCCGCAAGAATCCGCCACGCGTTATCCCTTGGTGTTGGTCCCGGGGATGTTGGGGTTTATCCGCTTGTTGCTCTACCCATACTGGTACGGAATTATTTCGGCCCTGCGCCGTGGCGGGGCGACGGTGATCGCAGTGCAAGTCTCGCCGCTCAACTCCAGTGAGGTGCGCGGTGAGCAGCTGTTGATGCGCATCGAAGCGATTTTGCGCGAGACCGGTGCCGCCAAAGTCAATTTGATCGGCCACAGCCAGGGTTCGTTGACGGCGCGTTACGCCGCAGCCAAACGCCCGGACTGGGTGGCCTCGGTGACCTCGGTGGCGGGTCCGAATCATGGATCAGAGTTGGCGGATTACCTGCACATCCATTACCCCTCGGACAGTCCTCGCGGGCGCCTGCTGAGCTTTGCGCTGTGGCTGATCGCGGCGTTGATGAGCCTGCTGGAAACCGGCTATCGCGGGCCGAAATTGCCGGTGGATATCCAGGCCTCCCACCAATCGCTGACCACCGAGGGCGTGGCGTTGTTCAACCGCCAATACCCCCAGGGTTTGCCCGACACGTGGGGCGGGCACGGCGCTGAAGTGGTCAACGGTGTGCGCTATTACTCCTGGTCCGGGACCTTGCAGCCGGGCAAGACTGATCGCGGGTGCAACCTGTTCGACGGCACTAACCGCAGCTGCCGGTTATTTGCCAAAACCTTCGTCCGCGAAGCCGGGCACTGCGATGGCATGGTCGGGCGCTACAGCTCCCACCTGGGCACAGTGATTGGCGATGAGTATCCGCTGGATCACTTCGACATCGTCAACCAGTCACTGGGACTGGTGGGCAAAGGCGCCGAGCCGATTCGGTTGTTTGTCGAGCATGCACAGAGGTTGAAGATGGCGGGTGTGTAGTCGCGTTTCTTGAGACTGACCGCGTTATCGTTAATCGCGATGTTCCAGCGCCAGGCCGGCTGTCCTCTGGAGCATAATCGTCGGACTCACCTACAGATTCAGTGAAGGCGTAACAGCGGTTGTCTACACTGCGAAAGAGGCCGTGCCCCTTGGCGCGGTAACAAGGAGAAAACTCCATGAAGATGCTGCGTATCCCTTTGTTGATGGTGGGTTTGCTGATCTGTTCCCAAGGCTTTGCCGCCACTGCCCAACAGAACAAGATGGCCACTTGTAACGCCGATGCCACCGCGAAAACCCTCAAAGGCGACGAGCGCAAAGCCTTTATAAGCACGTGCCTGAAAGCCGCGCCAGCGGCACAAGCAGCCAAACCAATGACGCCTCAACAAGAGAAGATGAAAACCTGCAACGCCACGGCCGCTACTCAGGCGCTTAAAGGCGATGCACGCAAAACCTTCATGAGTGATTGCCTGAAGAAAAAATAACCCGGGCTCTCATCGTAGTAGCAGGGGGGCCAGGCGTCCCCGCTGCTACTACAGATATCCTTGCGCTCGCTTCAGCGTCTGAACGCTGGCAGACTGCCAATCCTTTAACGCCGTTCGTTTTGAGGCTGTATGCCAACGTTTTCTCAGCGTCATCTATTGTTCTTCAGTTGGGTGATCATTTTTGGCGGCTTGTTGTTGATCTTGCCGCTGCGCTTGTTGCCGAGTCTGCTCGCCGGTTTGCTGGTGTTCGAACTGGTCAACATGCTTACCCCGCAACTGCAACGGTTGATCGAAGGGCGACGGGCGCGCTGGTTGGCGGTGGCGTTGCTCGGCACCCTGGTGGTCAGCGTACTGACGCTGATTTTTGCCGGGGCGATAAGCTTCCTGCTGCATGAAGCGGAGAATCCCGGGGCTTCCCTGGACAAATTCATGGGCGTGGTGGACAAGGCTCGCGGGCAACTGCCGCCGTTTATCGACGCCTATTTACCGGCCAGCGCGGCCGAGTTCCGGGTGGCCATCGGCGACTGGGTGACCAAGCACCTGAGCGATCTGCAATTGGTTGGCAAGGACGCGGCGCACATGTTCGTGACACTGCTGATCGGCATGGTGCTCGGTGCAATCATCGCCTTGCAGCGGGCGCCGGACCTCACCAACCGCAAACCGCTGGCGGCGGCGTTGTTCGATCGGCTGCACCTTTTGGTACAGGCGTTTCGCAATATCGTCTTCGCGCAGATCAAGATTTCCCTGCTCAACACGACGTTCACTGCAGTCTTCCTTGCACTGATCCTGCCGATGTTCGGGATCAAATTGCCGCTGACCAAAACCCTGATCGTGCTGACTTTCCTGCTCGGCCTGCTACCGGTCATCGGTAATCTGATGTCGAATACGTTGATCACTATCGTCGGATTGTCGCTGTCGATTTGGGTGGCAGTGGCAGCGCTGGGTTATCTGATTTTTATCCACAAGCTGGAATACTTCCTCAACGCGCGGATCGTCGGCGGGCAGATCAGTGCCAAGTCCTGGGAGTTACTGCTGGCAATGCTGGTGTTCGAAGCCGCGTTCGGCCTGCCGGGAGTGGTGGCAGGGCCGATTTATTACGCGTATTTGAAGAGTGAGTTGAAACAGGTGGGGTTGGTTTAGGCCGCAGGTTGTTGATGCAGATCGTTCCCGCGCAGAGCGTGGGAACGATCTGCAGGCAGGACTCAGCAGCCGTACCGCTTCATGGCTTCGATCGCCAGACCGCTGCCGATGCTGCCGAAGATATTCCCTTCAACATGCCGCGCGTTCGGCAGCATCGCCGAGACGCTCTGGCGCAGGGCCGGGATGCCACTCGAACCGCCGGTGAAGAACACCGTGTCGACCTGATCGACGCGCACATCGGCATCGCTCAGCAAGCTGGTAACGCTGTTGCGGATGCGTTCGAGCTGATTGTCGATGGCCGACTCGAACAGCACCCGGCTCAACTCCACGCTCAAACCAGGCTCGATGCGATCAAGCGGCACATGGCGGCTTTCGGCGTGGGTCAGCTGGATCTTGGTTTCTTCCACTTCCATCGCCAGCCAGTGCCCGGCGCGCTGTTCTATCAGCTTGAACAGACGGTCGATGCCACCGGTGTCTTCGATGTCGTAGCGCATGCTGCCCAAGGCGAGCTGGGATTTCTGCGAATACACCGAGTTGATCGTGTGCCAGGTCGCCAGGTTCATGTGGTGGCTGGTGGGCATGTAGGCCTGGCTCTTCATCCGGCTGCCGTAACCGAACAGTGGCATTACGCCTTGCAGGCTCAACTGCTTGTCGAAGTCAGTCCCGCCCACATGCACACCGCCGGTAGCGAGGATGTCATCGTGGCGCTGGTCCATAGCGCGGCGCTCCGGGGACAAACGCACCAGCGAGAAGTCCGAAGTACCACCGCCGATGTCGACGATCAGCACCAGCTCTTCGCGCTCAATGGTCGACTCATAGTCGAAGGCCGCGGCAATCGGTTCGTACTGAAAGGACACGTCCTTGAAGCCGATAGCACGAGCCACGTCCACCAGCGTGTTTTCAGCCTCTTGGTCGGCCATCGGATCATCGTCAACAAAAAACACCGGCCGGCCGAGCACGACTTCTTCGAATTCATGACCGGCGGTCGCCTCGGCGCGTTTCTTCAACTGACCGATGAACAGCCCGAGCAGATCCTTGAATGGCATGGCCGTGCCAAGCACGCTGGTGTCGTGCTTGATCAGCTTGGAGCCCAGCAGGCTCTTGAGCGAGCGCATCAACCGGCCTTCGTAGCCTTCCAGGTATTCGTGCAACGCCAGCCGACCGTAGACCGGGCGGCGTTCCTCGATGTTGAAGAAGACCACCGATGGAAGGGTGATCTTGTCGTCCTCCAGCGCGATAAGCGTTTCCATGCCGGGACGCAGCCAGCCGACAGTAGAGTTGGACGTGCCGAAGTCGATGCCGCAGGCACGGGCTGGAGATGCGTTTTTCATGTCTTTCGAGTTCCGGTTAAAAAACGGCCGCGCAGTGTATGTCAGCGCGGCGAAGAATCGTAGGCCGACTATCCGCTAAATCACGCGATTAAGCAGACTTGAAAGACTATCCTTCACCCCCAAACTTGCAGGCATGGGCCTGGTAGCCTCAGAACGCTCAAAACAGGTGCGCCGGCTGCCGATAAACTTCTGATGCACCGCTCGGTCACAAGATCGAGATCGGTCAATCCAAACGCTGCCAAAGAGAGCATGCTGTGCCTGGCTGCGTGATATCGATAACGGATGGTGATTGCCTCGATGGACTTCAAAGACTATTACAAGATTCTCGGTGTGGAGCCGACTGCGGACGACAAGGCGATCAAGGCCGCGTACCGCAAACTGGCACGTAAATACCACCCCGACGTCAGCAAGGAAAGGGACGCCGAGAGCAAGTTCAAGGACGCGTCCGAGGCGTATGAGGCGCTGAAAAGTGCCGACAAGCGCGCCGAATACGATGATCTGCGCAAATATGGCCAGCATGGCCAGCCGTTCCAGGGCCCGCCGGGTTGGCAGAGACGTGGTGGCGCAGGTGCAGGTGGTTACGGGCAGGACACCGGCGATTTTTCGGACTTTTTCAGTTCGATCTTCGGCTCGCGTGGCAGTGGTTTTGGTGGCGGACAATCAGGTCGTAGCACCGGTCGTAGAGGGCAGGATGTGGAAATGGAGTTGCCGATTTTTCTGGAAGAGACCCTGTCGACCGAGTCGAAGAAGGTCAGCTTTCAGGTGCCGCAGTACAACGCCGCCGGTCAGCACGTCAGCAACACCAGCAAAAGCCTGAACGTGAAGATCCCGGCCGGCGTGACCGACGGCGAGCGCATCCGCCTCAAAGGCCAGGGGGCACCGGGTGTGGGCGGGGGGACCAATGGCGACTTGTACCTGACCATCCGTTTCGCGCCACATCCCAAATTCGATGTCGAAGGTGAAAACCTGATCGTCACCCTGCCGCTGGCCCCTTGGGAGCTGGCGCTGGGCACTGAAGTCGCGGTGCCGACCCTGACCGGCAAGATCCATCTGAAGGTTCCGGCCGGCAGCCAGAACGGCCAACGCATGCGAGCCAAAGGCCATGGTCTGCTGAACAAGGCTGGCCACCGCGGGTATCTGTTCGTGCAATTGAAAGCGGTCATGCCCAAACACAGCAACGACGCGATCAAGGCGTTGTGGCAGGAACTGGCGCAAAAAGCCGCTTTTGACCCGAGAGAACACTGGAGTAACTGATCATGCGCAGTACCCTGATCGTTCAACTGGACATGGAAGAATTCTGTGAGGTGACTGACTTGTCGGCTGCCTACGTGATCGAAATCGTCGAACACGGCATCCTCGAACCTCAGGGTAACGGGCCCGGGAATTGGCGTTTTACCGACTACGAAGTGGCTGTGGCCAAACGTGCGATCAAGCTGCGTCGGGATCTTGAACTCGAATGGGAAGGGGTCGCCCTGGCCCTGGACCTGCTTGAGGAGGTCCAGCAACTGCGGGCAGAGAATCAGATGCTCAAACAGCGGTTGGGGCGACTGGTGGTGGAATAAACGGGGGTGTCGTTTACCACCAAAAAAATCTTTGCCTTTACATCTTCTTGGGCAATACCACCGTAAACGTCGTGCCATCCGCTTCGCTCGAGCTGACTTCGATCGTGCCCTGATGGGCAAAGACCACTTCCTTGACGATGAACAGGCCCAGGCCAAGGCTGGTCGACGGGCCTGCCAGTTCCTCGCTGGCGCTGCGCACCAGCGGGTCGAAGATGGTGGCGATGGCGTCCTCGGGTATCGGCGCGCCATAGTTGTGCATGGTCAGTGTCACGCTGTCTTCGTGACCGCTGATGGTCAAGGTCACAACGTGGCTGTTGGCGCCGTGCTGCAGGGCATTGCCGATCAGGTTCTGCAGCATTTGATCGATCCGCCCGCGGTCCCATACGCCTTGGGTATCGCCCTCAATGGTCAGGACCGGCGTGCAGGCCGGCTGGCCGGCACAGGCTTCGTCCATGGCGGCCCTGGCGGCGCTGGCCAGGTCCATGGCTGCGGGTTCGACCGGCAGGCTACTGCCTAGACGGCTGCGCACCAGTTCCAGCAGATCGCTGACCATCGCCCCCATGTGCCGCGCGCCGCTTTTGATGTTTGAGACATAACCGAGCGCATCGGTATCCAGTCGGGCTTTACGCACCAGCATTTCGGCGGACATGCTGACCGCCTGCAATGGGGCACGCAGGTCATGGCCGAGGATGGCCAGGAAGATATCCCGTGAACGATTGACCTGCTCGGCGTAAGCGGCGGTGGATTCGGCCAGTGCTTCGTCGATGGCTTCGTTGAAGCGGATCATGTCCTGAAAGTAGGCCAGTTCCGGCGAGTTCAGGCCACCTACCCACAGACGAATCACGCAGGCGCGCAAATGCCGGAACTCCGAGGTCATCTGCACCAGATCAAACCCCACGTTGTGCCTGAGCTCGCCGTGGCTGGCCGCGGCTTTATTCAGGCTCGGGGTTTTCTGCGGACCTTCGCCCATGGCCTTGGCGGCTTGTTCGCTGGCGGTCTGTGCGGTCTGCATGTCGCGTGACGCGGCCAGCAGGATCGACTTTGCATGATCGCGCAGGACTGTCCGATCCATTGGGTCAGCGTCAGGTGCGATGGCGTTGGCAAATTGCTCCCATTCATCGACGATACGATCCATGTGTTGCACGATGAATTCGGAGAGACGCATGGTCGATGGCCCCGGGCAGTGAGCGCTGGAAGGTCTTGCATCATAGCGCCTTTGCGTTCGAGTAAAAAAGATCGGTTCGGCCCCCTCGGGCCTGCAAGGCCCGAGGGGGCCGAATCGATCCGACCACCGGGTTCTTCTGCCATACAACCGAGGATCAAAACAGAAAGTAGCGCTGCGCCATTGGCAACACATCTGCTGGCTCACACCAGAGCAAAATGCCATCAGCCTTGACCTGATAAGTCTGCGGATCGACGTCGATGTTCGGCAGGTAATCGTTATGGATCAGGTCGGTTTTCTGCACCTCGCGGCAACCTTTGACCACAGCGATTTTCTTCTTCAGACCCAATGATTCCGGGATGCCAGCCTCCTGTGCCGCCTGGCTGATAAAGGTCAGGCTGGTGGCATGCAGTGAGCCACCATAACTGGCAAACATCGGGCGGTAATGCACCGGTTGAGGGGTGGGGATCGAGGCATTGGCGTCGCCCATCAGGCTGGCGGCAATCGCCCCGCCCTTGAGGATCAAGGTCGGTTTGACGCCAAAGAATGCCGGGCGCCAGAGCACCAGGTCCGCCCATTTACCCACTTCGATTGAACCTACTTCGTGGCTGATGCCATGTGTGATCGCCGGGTTGATGGTGTATTTGGCGATGTAGCGTTTGACGCGGAAATTGTCGTTGCCCTCAACGTCACCCGGCAGTGGGCCGCGCTGCTTTTTCATTTTGTCGGCGGTCTGCCAGGTGCGGGTGATGACTTCACCGACACGGCCCATGGCCTGGCTGTCGGAGCTGATCATCGAGAATGCACCGAGGTCGTGCAGGATGTCTTCAGCAGCAATCGTCTCGCGGCGGATACGGCTTTCGGCGAAGGCCACGTCCTCGGCGATACTTGGGTCCAGGTGATGGCAAACCATCAGCATGTCCAGGTGTTCGTCGATGGTGTTGCGGGTGAACGGTCGGGTCGGGTTGGTCGAGCTTGGCAGCACGTTTGGAAAACCGCAGGCCTTGATGATGTCCGGAGCGTGGCCGCCGCCCGCACCTTCGGTGTGGTAGGTGTGGATGGTCCGGCCCTTGAACGCGGCGAGGGTGGTTTCGACGAAGCCGGATTCGTTCAGGGTGTCGGTGTGGATCGCCACCTGCACGTCATACTGGTCGGCGACGCTCAGGCAGTTGTCGATGGCTGCCGGTGTCGTACCCCAGTCTTCATGCAGCTTGAGCCCGATGGCCCCGGCCTTGACCTGTTCGATCAGCGGCTCCGGCAGGCTGGCGTTGCCTTTGCCGGTGAAACCGATGTTCATCGGGAAGGCGTCGGCGGCCTGCAGCATGCGCGCCAGGTGCCAAGGGCCGGAGGTGCAGGTGGTGGCATTGGTGCCGGTGGCAGGGCCGGTGCCGCCACCGATCATGGTAGTGACGCCGCTCATCAGCGCTTCTTCGATCTGCTGTGGGCAGATGAAGTGGATGTGGGTGTCGATACCGCCGGCGGTGAGGATCATGCCTTCACCGGCGATCACTTCGGTGCTGGCGCCGATCGCGATGGTCACATTGGGCTGGATGTCCGGGTTGCCGGCCTTGCCGATGGCGGCGATGCGCCCGTCCTTGAGGCCGACGTCGGCTTTGACGATGCCCCAGTGGTCGATGATCAACGCGTTGGTGATCAGCGTGTCGACCACGTCGCGAGCCAGCAGTTGACCCTGGCCCATACCGTCGCGGATCACCTTGCCACCACCGAACTTCACTTCGTCACCGTAGGTGGTGAAGTCTTTTTCCACCTCGATCCACAGCTCGGTGTCGGCCAGACGGACCTTGTCACCCACGGTGGGGCCGAACATGTCGGCGTAGGCTTGTTTAGAAATTTTCATGTGCTTGCCTTGGAATTCAATGATCGTTCCCACGCTCTGCGTGGGAATGCCGCCATGGACGCTCTGCGTCCGCCGTTATGTGACGCGGAGCGTCACGGGATGCATTCCCACGCGGGAACGTGGGCGATCATTTAAAAAAGTCAATCCAGATCACCCATTATCCGTCCGGCAAACCCGAACACCCGGCGATGCCCGGCCAGGTCCACGAGTTCGATGTCTCGGCTCTGCCCCGGCTCGAAGCGCACGGCGGTGCCGGCCGGGATATTCAGGCGCATGCCGCGGCTGGCGGCGCGGTCGAAGGTCAGGGCGTCATTGGTTTCGAAAAAATGATAGTGCGAACCGACCTGGATCGGCCGGTCACCGCTGTTGGCAACGCTCAGGCTCAAGGTGCGGCGCCCGGCATTGAGTTCGATGTCGCCGGGCTGGATCTGATATTCGCCAGGGATCATGGGTTCACTCCACGGAGGATTTTGTAATAGATGGCGGTGGGGTGGTATTGACCGTTCGGACGGCAGGCGTAGTCCGGTATTTCGCCGACGCGGACGTAACCCAGGGATTGGTATAGGGCTTCGGCCGCTGATCCGGCCTCAGTGTCCAGATACAGCATGCCGCGCTTGTACTGCACCGCTGTCTGCTCCAGCGCCTGCATCAACTGCTGACCAAGGCCGCGGCGACGGGTGTGACTGCGCACCTGCAGTTTTTGTACTTCGGCGCGGTTCAGGCCATTGGCCTTTTGGCACAGGCTCAGTTGCACAGTGGCCAGCACCTGTTCTTCATGGACCACCACCCAGAGCAGGCGGCTGCCTTGTTCGAGCTCTGCCTGGACCTCGTCGTAGTAGGCCCGTGCCTGGCTGGCATCCAGATCCGCCATGAAGCTGATCGACGCGCCGTTACCCACGCAATCGAGCAACAGTTCAATCAAACCCTGGCGGTAGTGCGCAAAGCTTTCGGCATGGACTCGACGCAGTTGGGCAGCGTTCATCGGGTATCACTCCTTGTTGGCGACTGGCGGCTCCGCGCCTGGGTTGAGGGTCAATTGCATGAAGGTCAGGTCGAGCCAGCGACCGAACTTGGTGCCCACTTGTGGCATCTGCCCGGTGGTGATGAAACCGACTCGTTCGTGCAGTCGGATCGAGGCGGCGTTGCCACTCTCGATAGCGGCGACCATCACGTGTTTGTTGCAGTCTTTGGCACGCTCGATCAATGCCGCCATCAGCCGTGGGCCGAGGCCGTTGCCGCGCTGGTCGCTGCGTACGTAAACCGAGTGTTCAACGGTGTGCCGGAAGCCATCGAAGGGCCGCCAGTCACCAAACGAAGCGTAGCCGAGTACGCTGTTGTCACCGTCGACAATCACCAGAATCGGATAACCCTGAGACTGCCGGGCACTGAACCAGGCCTGGCGGTTACCGAGGTCGACGGCCTGTTCGTTCCAGATCGCCGTGGTGTTGAGCACGGCGTCGTTATAGATGTCACGGATCGCCGGCAGATCGGCATGCTGCGCGTCACGAATGCTGTAAGTCATGGCACAGCCTCAGGCGATGGGTTGGTGGACGGTGACCAGTTTGGTGCCGTCGGGGAAGGTCGCTTCGACCTGGATTTCCGGGATCATTTCCGCGATGCCCTCCATTACCTGTTCACGGCTGAGCAGGGTGGTGCCGTAGTGCATCAACTCGGCCACAGTCCGACCGTCACGGGCGCCTTCGAGCAGCGCCGCGGAGATATAGGCCATGGCTTCCGGATAGTTTAGCTTCACGCCGCGGGCCAGCCGTCGCTCGGCCACAAGGCCGGCGGTGAAGATCAGCAGCTTGTCTTTTTCGCGTGGGGTCAGGTCCATCGTTCGAAGTCCGTTATCAGGCAGTTTAAAAGGTATGCGTGACCCCTGTAGGAGCGAGCTTGCTCGCGAAAAACGCCAAGGCAGCGCAGTCATTCAAGTTGACCGCGTTATTGTTAACGCTTATCGCGAGCAAGCTCGCTCCTACAGGGGATGAAGTGTTTATGTGCTCCAGATCCTCGGTGGCACAGCTTCACGGCCGAGCAGTGCGGGCCTGAGCAACCGCCACAAATCAATCAACCAGCCTCGCGCCTGCAGGGCTTCACTGGCCAGACAACGGGCTACCAGCAGCCCGGGCAATTGCGTCAGGTCACCCCTGACCGGGTTGGGCAACGAGCGGCAGGCCGCCAGCAGCTCGCTGTCGATTTCACCGGTCACGAGCAACGTTGCAAACACCGGTTGCCCGTCGAGCCCGATCGGCGAATCGAGCAAGCCGTCATCACCGACAATGCGCTGGCGTTCATGCCAGAGCAACCGACCGTCGCGGCGGATATCCAGTTGCGATTGAAAATGCCCGGCATCGAAGCGCTCGCCACTGGCCGGACGACCCAGCGCCACCACATCCCAATAGAACAACCGGGCATCACCTTCAAGCTCGATAGAGGTGCTGAGTTCGGCCTGGGCGGCGCTGAAGATAATGGTTTCCTGTGGCAGCCATTCCAGCGTTGCGCCCGCTTCGACGTGAAAGTCCAGCTTCTGGTAAGCCGGCCCTGCGGCGCGATACCACTTGGCCGCACCGGGGCTGGTCAACTGGGACCAGGCATCGGCGCCAACATGGACGTTGATGTCCAGCCGGTCACCGCCGGCAATCCCGCCCGGCGGGTGGACGATAATGTGCTGGCAGACTTGCGGGCCTTCGGCATACAGATGCTTTTGCACCCGCAGCGGGCCTTTGTGCCGGCGCTGGACGGGACGCGTGCTGTCGCCGGATCGGGCATAGCCGAGCTCCAGCTCGGCGTGCCAGCTGGGGGTGAACAGAGCGGTGTGGGCAGGAAGGTTCATGATCAGTGCTTATCGTCAGGACGCTACAGGTTAGATCGTAACCAGCCCGCGCACACCTTCGGTTTCCATATTTTCTCCACGGCCTTGCTGGACGATCTCTCCCCGGGACATCACCAGGTATTGATCGGCCAGTTCGGCTGCGAAATCGTAGAACTGCTCCACCAGCAAAATTGCCATGTCGCCGCGTGCCGCGAGTTTTTTGATCACCGCACCGATCTCCTTGATCACCGACGGCTGAATGCCTTCGGTGGGTTCATCGAGAATCAGCAGTCGCGGACGACTGGCCAGGGCGCGGCCGATGGCCAGCTGTTGTTGCTGACCACCGGACAAGTCGCCGCCGCGACGTTGCTTCATCTGCAGCAGCACCGGGAATAGCTCATAGATAAACGCCGGGACTTCCCTGGCTTCGGAACCCGGGAAACGGGACAGGCCCATCAGCAGGTTTTCTTCCACTGTCAGTCGGCCGAAAATCTCCCGGCCTTGCGGCACGTAGGCGATTCCTGCATGCACCCGCTGGTGCGGCTTGTAACCGGTGATGGCTTTGCCTTCCCAGTTCACCGCGCCTTCTTTTGCCGGCAGCAGCCCCATCAGGCATTTGAGTAGCGTGGTCTTGCCGACGCCGTTACGCCCCAGCAGGCAGGTGACCTCACCGACTTTCACGTCAAACGACAGACCCCGCAGGATGTGGCTACCGCCGTAATACTGGTGCAGCTTGTCGACTTGTAGCATGTTCTCATCCTTTCGAAATTCTGCTCTTCGTAGCAACTGGCGCAGCCTGCGTTCGGCCGCGTAGCGGTCGTAGAGCCTGCAATCGCGTTTTGTCAGGTGTATCGCCGTTGCCGAATTACGAGTGCTTCGCCCTCGAACGCAGCCTTCGGCAGCTGCTACGGTTGGGGCACGTGCTTCAACGCCCGAGATAAACCTCAATCACCCGTTCATTGTCCTGCACCTGCTCCAGCGACCCTTCGGCCAGCACACTCCCCTGGTGCAACACGGTGACGTGGTCGGCAATCGAGCCGACGAAGCCCATGTCGTGCTCCACCACCATCAGCGAATGCTTGCCGGCCAGACTCTTGAACAGCTCGGCGGTGAATTCGGTTTCGGCGTCGGTCATGCCCGCCACCGGCTCGTCGAGCAGTAGCAGTTGCGGGTCTTGCATCAGCAGCATGCCGATTTCCAGAAACTGCTTTTGCCCGTGGGACAGCAAACCCGCCGGGCGACTGACCGACGCCGTCAGGCGAATGGTTTCCAGGACTTCGGCAATGCGGTCTTGTTGCTCGCCATTGAGTTTGGCCCGCAGGCTGGCCCATACCGATTTGTCGGTTTTCTGCGCCAGCTCAAGGTTCTCGAACACGCTCAAGGCTTCGAACACGGTAGGTTTCTGGAACTTGCGACCGATCCCGGATTGGGCGATCTGCACTTCGCTCATCTGCGTCAGGTCCAGGGTTTCACCGAACCAGGCCTTGCCGTGGCTGGGACGGGTCTTGCCGGTGATCACATCCATCAGCGTCGTTTTACCGGCACCGTTGGGACCGATGATGCAGCGCAATTCGCCGACGCCGATGTACAGGTTCAAGTCATTCAGCGCCTTGAAGCCATCGAAGCTGACGCTAATGTCTTCCAGAGTCAGGATGGTGCCGTGGCGAGTGTTCAGACCGGGGCCGGCGCGCTGGCCGAGGCCAATCGCATCGCGGCTGGTGCCGGCGTCCTTATTGGGCTCCGGTGGGAAAAACACCGGTTCGAGCATGAATTCAGTCGTCGCAGTGACTCTCATTGTTCACCTCTTTTTTTCAGCAGCCCGATCACACCCTTGGGCAGATACAGGGTCACGACGATAAACAGCGCGCCAAGGAAGAACAGCCAGTACTCGGGGAAGGCCACGGTGAACCAGCTCTTCATACCGTTGACCACACCGGCGCCGAGCAGCGGTCCGATCAACGTGCCGCGCCCGCCGAGGGCGACCCACACTGCCGCTTCGATGGAGTTGGTCGGCGACATTTCGCCGGGGTTGATGATCCCCACTTGCGGCACATACAACGCACCGGCCAGACCGCACAACACTGCGCTCAACACCCAGACAAACAGCTTGAAGCCGCGCGGGTCATAGCCGCAAAACATCAGGCGGTTTTCTGCGTCGCGCAGAGCGGTCAGCACACGGCCGAACTTGCTTTGCGCCAGACGCCAGCCGATGAACAGGCTGGCTACCAGCAACAGCACCGTGGCCACAAACAGCACCGCCCGGGTGTTCGGTTCGGTGATGCCGAAACCGAGAATGCTGCGGAAGTTGGTGAAGCCGTTATTGCCGCCAAAACCGGTTTCGTTGCGAAAGAACAGCAGCATCCCGGCGAAGGTCAGGGCCTGGGTCATGATCGAGAAATACACGCCCTTGATCCGCGAGCGGAAGGCGAAGAAGCCGAACACCAGCGCGAGCAAACCCGGCGCCAACACCACCAGGCACATGGCCCAGAGAAAGTGGCTGGTGCCGGTCCAGTACCAGGGCAATTCGGTCCACGACAGAAAGGTCATGAACGCCGGTAGCTCGTCGCCCGAGGCCTGGCGCATCAAGTACATGCCCATGGCGTAGCCGCCGAGGGCGAAGAACAGGCCGTGACCCAGTGACAGCAACCCGGCGTAACCCCAGACCAGATCCAGCGCCAACGCGACAATCGCGTAGCAAAGAATCTTGCCCACCAGGGTCAGGGTATAAGCCGAAACGTGCAGCGGATTGTCCGCCGACAACAGTGAAAGCAGCGGCAAGGCCAGCAACAGCGCGAGCACCAAACTGCCGACGATCAGAGTGACTTTGGGCCCGGCTTTTTTGGTCGCCGTGAGCATCAGAGGCTGGTTCATCAGTCGATCACCCGTCCTTTCAGTGCAAAGAGTCCTTGCGGGCGTTTCTGGATAAACAGAATGATCAGCGCGAGGATCAGGATCTTGCCGAGCACGGCACCGATTTGTGGTTCGAGAATCTTGTTGGCGATGCCCAGGCCGAAGGCCGCCAGCACGCTACCGGCCAACTGGCCGACACCGCCGAGTACCACCACCAGGAACGAATCGATAATGTAGCTCTGGCCCAGGTCCGGGCCGACGTTGCCGACCTGGCTCAGGGCGACGCCACCAAGCCCGGCGATACCGGAGCCCAGGCCAAAGGCGAGCATGTCGACACGCCCGGTGGGCACGCCGCAGCAAGCGGCCATGTTGCGGTTCTGGGTCACGGCGCGCACGTTCAGGCCCAGGCGAGTCTTGTTCAGCAACAGCCAGGTCAGCACTACAACGAACAGGGCGAACGCGATGATCACAATGCGGTTGTATGGCAGCACCAGGTTCGGCAGCACTTGAATGCCGCCGGAGAGCCAGGCCGGGTTGGCGACTTCGACGTTCTGCGCCCCGAACAGCAAACGCACCAACTGGATCAGCATCAGGCTGATGCCCCAGGTCGCCAGCAGGGTTTCCAACGGACGGCCGTAGAGGTGTCGAATGACCGTGCGCTCGAGAATCATGCCGATCCCCGCCGTCACAAAAAACGCCACCGGCAGCGCGACCAATGGATAGAACTCGATGGCTTGGGGCAGGAAACGCTGGAATAACAACTGCACTACATACGTGGAGTAGGCGCCGAGCATCAGCATCTCGCCGTGGGCCATATTGATGACACCCAGCAGACCGAAGGTGATCGCAAGTCCCAGCGCCGCGAGCAGCAGGATCGAACCCAGAGACATACCGCTGAAGGCCTGACCGAGCATCTCTCCGATCATCAGTTTGCGTTTGACCTGAGCCAGACTGGTTTCGGCGGCGGTGCGAACGGCTCCATCGGCTTCGACGCCCGGATCCAGCAAGCCTTCAAGGCGAGTGCGGGCCAGCGGGTCGCCGGTTTCGCCGAGCAGCCGCACGGCCGCCAAACGCACGACTGGATCGCTGTCCACCAGTTGCAGGTTGGCCAGAGCCAGGCTCAGGGCCGCGTGAACGCCTTCGTCTTTTTCGCTGGCGAGTTGTTGCTCCAGAAATTTCAATTGCGCCGGTTTGGCGCTTTTTTGCAGTTGCTGCGCAGCGGCCAGACGCACCTTGGCGTCAGCGGCGAGCAGTTGCTGGCTGGCTTGCACGGTGTCGATCAGACCCCGCAGGCGGTTATTCAGGCGCAAGGTTTTGGCTTCGCCGTCGAGGGTCAGTTGGCCTTGCTGCAAGGCGTTGATCAGTTCGACACGAGCCGGATCGGGCTGCGCGGCCCAGTCTTCCAGCAGTTTGGCTTGCTGCACGGGATTGGCAGCGACGAAGTCTTCGGCGTCGCCGGCGTATGTAGCCATCGGCAATAGCAGCGTGAGGGCGAGGATGAAGCGGTAGAGGGCAGTGGGCATAGCAGTGTCCTATTGATCGTTCCCACGCTCCGCGTGGGAATGCCGCCACGGACGCTCCGCGTCCGCTTTGGAAGTGACGCAGAGCGTCACGGGATGCATTCCCACGCGGAGCGTGGGAACGATCAGTGCTTAATTGCTCTTCACCGCATAATCCGGCTTCTTGTCGTTACCCGGAATGAACGGGCTCCAGGGCTCGGCGCGGATCGGGCCTTCGGTCTGCCAGACCACCGAGAACTGACCGTCAGCTTGAATCTCGCCGATCATCACCGGCTTGTGCAGGTGGTGGTTGGTCTTGTCCATGGTCAGGGTGTAACCCGACGGCGCGGCGAAGGTCTGGCCGGCGAGGGCTTCACGAACCTTGTCGACGTCCGTGGATTTGGCTTTCTGCGCCGCTTGCGCCCACATGTGGATGCCGACGTACGTGGCTTCCATCGGGTCGTTGGTTACGGCTTTATCCGCGCCCGGCAGGTTGTGTTTCCTGGCGTAGGCTTTCCAGTCGGCGACGAATTTTTTGTTGACCGGGTTCTCCACCGATTCGAAGTAGTTCCACGCGGCGAGGTTGCCCACCAGCGGCTTGGTGTCGATGCCACGCAGCTCTTCCTCGCCGACCGAGAACGCCACGACCGGGACGTCGGTGGCTTTCAGACCCTGGTTGGCCAGCTCTTTATAGAAAGGCACGTTGGAGTCGCCATTGACCGTGGAGATCACCGCAGTCTTGCCACCGGCCGAGAACTTTTTGATGTTGGCGACGATGGTCTGGTAATCGCTGTGGCCGAACGGGGTGTAGACCTCTTCGATGTCCTTGTCCGCCACGCCTTTGGAATGCAGGAACGAGCGCAGGATTTTGTTGGTGGTACGCGGGTAGACGTAGTCGGTACCGAGCAGGAAGTAGCGCTTGGCGCTGCCACCTTCTTCGCTCATCAGGTACTCCACCGCCGGGATCGCTTGCTGGTTGGGCGCCGCACCGGTGTAGAAGACGTTCGGCGACATCTCTTCGCCTTCGTATTGCACCGGGTAGAACAGCAGGCCGTTGAGCTCTTCGAACACCGGCAATACCGATTTACGCGACACCGAGGTCCAGCAGCCGAACACCACCGCGACCTTGTCCTGGGTCAGCAGCTGCCGGCCCTTTTCGGCGAACAGCGGCCAGTTCGAGGCGGGGTCCACGACCACCGGCTCAAGCATCTTGCCGTTGACGCCGCCCTTGGCGTTGATCTCGTCAATGGTCATCAGCGCCATGTCTTTAAGCGAGGTTTCAGAGATCGCCATGGTCCCTGACAACGAGTGCAGGATCCCGACCTTGATGGTCTCGGCGGCCTGGATGCTCCAGGTCATACCCATCGCGGCAATCGATGCCGACAGAGTGAAAGCCTTGATCAAGCTACGACGCTTCATTGTGCGATCTCCATGATATTAAGGTTTTTTTCTTGGTTGGCAGATACGGACGCTGAAGGGGCTTTAGCAAGGGTTGTGCCCGGTCGGGCAAAGGCAAGGAAATGTCGTATTACGCAGGGTTGCAAAGCGTGGTGCGCACCAAGCCGGGGCCGACAAAAGTGCTCAGTGCGTTTGTGTGCGCCGCATTGGTGCCTGCATTGCCGGGGGCGGCGTTCGACCGCGGTTATCGTCGGCGCATCAGACCAATGAAAAACACCCCGCCAATCGCCGCAGTGGCCACGCCAATCGGCAAGTCTTCAGGCGCGATCAGCGTGCGTGCGGCGACGTCGACCCACACCAGAAAAACACTGCCGAGCAACACGCACACTGGCAGCAATCGCCGATGTTCAGCGCCGACCAATCGGCGGGCGATGTGCGGCACCATCAATCCGACAAAGCCGATGGAGCCGCTGATGGACACCAATACCCCGGTCATCAGCGAGGCAATCAAAAACACCCGCAAGCGCACGCTGCGGGCATTCAGACCTAATGTCACAGCGGTCTGTTCGCCGGCCATCAAGGCGTTCAGCGGGCGCGCCATGCCCAGCAGCAACACCAGCCCGGACACTACGCTGGCGGCCGGAATCGCCAGCAGTTCCCAGCGCGCCAGACCGAGGCCGCCGAGCATCCAGAACATCACGGCTGAACTTGCCCGGTGATCGCCGAGAAACAGCATCAGGTTGGCGATTGCCATCATCACGAAGGACACCGCGACACCACACAGCAGTAATCGATCACTGTCCAGGCGACCGTTGCGATTGGCGATGGCCAGCACCACCAGCATGCTCAACAGTGCACCGATGAACGCGGCGATCGGCAGGGTCAACAGGCCGACGATTTCGCCGACATGTAGCACTACGATCACCGCGCCCAAGGTGGCGCCGGAGGTCACGCCCAGCAGGTGCGGGTCGGCCAGCGGGTTGCGGGTCACCGCTTGCAGCACCGCGCCAATCAACGCCAGGCCGGCGCCGACCAGCGCACCAAGCAACATCCGCGGCACGCGAATCAGCCAGACGATGTGTTCCTGCCCGGCGCTCCAGCTCACTTCGCCGAGACCGAACGCCTTGTACAGTAGAATCCGCCAGACCACGTCCACCGGTACCCGCGCCGAACCCGCACCCAGCGACACCACACAGGACACCAACAGCAGCGCGCCGAGACCGATCAGCAGCAGGGCATAACGACGGCTGATCATTCGCCGTGGAATCCCTTGGCCATGGTTTCAATCGCCGCGACGTTATCGATGCCCGGTGTGGCCTGGACGTAGGGGATGACGATGAAACGCTGATTCCTGATCGCGTCTACCGACTGCAGTGCCGGGTTGTTTTCCAGGAACTGTTGCTTCTGCCCGGCGCTGACTTCGCCATAGTCGACAATCACGATCACCTGCGGATTGCGCTCGACCACATTCTCCCAGTTGACCCGGGTCCAGCTGGCCTCGACGTCATCAAGGATATTGCGCCCGCCGGCGGCGTCGATCAGTGCTTGTGGCATGCCCAGTCGACCTGACGTCATGGCGCGGTCCTCGCCGCTGTCGTAGAGGAACACTCTGGGTTTTTCTGCTGGCAGGTCCTTCTGGATCTCGGCGACTTGCGCCTGCATGTCGGCGATCAGCTGGTTGGCGCGATCCTGCACGTCGAAAATTTTCCCGAGGTTGCGCAGGTCGTTGTAGGTGTCTTCCAGCGTAGCGGGGGGACGCTTCATCACGAAGGCGCAGGACTCGGTCAGTTCGTAGACATTAATTCCCAGCGGGCCGAGGGTCTGCGGCGTCAGGTCACCGCCCACGCGCATACCGTAATCCCAACCGGCAAAGAAGAAATCGACATTGGCATTGAGCAGGGTTTCCACCGACGGGTACTTGCTCGCCAGTTCCGGCAAGCCGTCGAGGAGGCTCTGCATCCGGGGTGTCACGGCTTTCCAGCCACTGATGCCGCTGTACCCGACCATGCTCGGTTTGAGGCCGAGCGCGAGCATCATTTGAGTCATATTGATGTCGTGACTGAGGGCGTGTCTGGGTGCCTTTTTGAAGGTTACCTGTCGGTTGCAGCTCTGGATCGTCAGCGGGTAATGGGTGGCTTCGGCGAATGCCTGGGCAGTGCCTGACAGCAAGGCGACAGACAGGCTGGCGCGCAGCAGGGAACGCAAAATCATGGTTGGGTTATCCAGGTAATTCGTGGGTAGCCGGACAGCGGGTGTCGGTCGATCAAGGCTTGGACACCGAAGACTTCGCGCAGCAACTGAACGGTCAGCACTTCGTGCGGTGTACCGCTGGCGACAATGCGCCCGCCGTTGATGACGTACAGCCGATCACAAAACGCCGCGGCGAGATTGAGGTCATGGATGCTGGCGAGGGTGCCGATCTGCAAGCGTTTGACCCGTTGTAACAGCTCCAGCTGATAACGCGGATCGAGGTGGTTGGTCGGCTCGTCGAGGATCAGCAGTTGCGGTTGCTGAGCCAGGGCGCGGGCGAGGATTACCCGCTGCTTCTCGCCGCCCGACAGGGTGGCGAAGGCGTGATCCTCGAAACCCCGCAGGCCGACTGATTCCAGTGCTTGCTGACAGATGCGTCGATCTTCGAGGGTGTCGCCGTCGAACAGACCTTTGTGCGGTGTGCGGCCCATGGCGACCACTTCATCGACGGTCAGGCCAAAGGCATCGGGGAATTCTTGCAGCACCACCGCGATGCGCTGCGCGCACCAGCGAGGCGACTGTTTCCAGACATTGTGATGTTCGAGTTTGACCTCGCCGCTTTCCGGTTTGCTGAAGCGATAGGCACAGCGCAGCAGGCTGGTTTTGCCGCTGCCGTTGGGTCCGATCAAACCGACGAACTCACCCGCCGACACCTGCAGGCAGGCCTCACGCAGTTGGAACTGGTGATGGCAATGGCCGTGACCCAGAGGGGTCCAGGCCAGGTTGGTGAGGTTCAGCGAGGTCATTCAATACTCATTAATTGCGTTGAGGCTGAATCCATCGCGGGCAAGGGCCAGGCGCCCCCCCTTGCTCCTGCAGGATCACGCTGTACCGCAGGAGCGAGGCTTGCCCGCGAAAATGTGAGGAACATTGCGGGCCGGCATTGTAGAGCCTGCAAGGCCGTTTCATATATCTCGCAGTCTTCAGCTTGAAGATGAGGCCGGCTCAGCTTTCCCCGCCAGCCGCGACAGTAGTATCCGGTCCAGGATCCACACCGCGATCAACGATGCCCCGACCAACGGAAATGCCACCGCCAATGCGAACATGATGACCATCGCGGTTTTCCACTTCGCCAGGTCGTGGCGCAATGGCGGAACACCGAGTCGACCTTGTGGGCGGCGCTTCCACCAGATCACCACGCCGCTGACCGCGCTGAGCAAAATCATCAGGCACACCAGCAGCACCACGATCTGATTGAACGCTCCGAACATCTTGCCTTCGTGCAGCATCACGCCCATCTCCGTGGCGCGGGCGACGTTGCTGTAGTGCTGCCACCGCACATCGGCGAGCACGCTGGCGGTGTATTGATCGACATGCAGGGTCGCGTCGTTACGTGGGTCGTCGGCGAACACAGCGATGGTGAAAACGCCGGTGGCGGTGGTCGGGAAGGTGATGCTATAGCCCGGCTCTACCCGACGCTGGACGGCAATGTTCTGCACCTCTTGCAGCGAGATTGTCGGCGCGGCCGCAGCGGTTGGGCTGCCTGTGTGAGCCATGTGTTCGGCATGGTCGCCGGACATCGGCATCGGCGTGTTTTCCATTGCCCACGGTATGGTCTGGCGCGTCGCCGTATTGAGGCTGCGAGCCTCTTGATCGGACTTTGGCACCTCGTTCCACATGGCCGCCGGGAAGCGGTTCCAGAGCTCGGCGTATTGCTTGCCCCAGAAACCGGTCCAGGTCATGCCGCTGAGCAGCATCACCAGCAGAAACGCCGCGCCCCAGAAACCGGTCACCGCATGCAAGTCGCGCCAGAACAAGCGCCCTCGATTGCTCAATCGTGGCCATAACACGCCGGCCGATGACTTGCCTCGCGGCCACCACAGGTACAGACCGGAAAACACCAGCATGATGCCCCAGCCGGCAGACAGCTCGACCAGCCGATCACCCACGGTGCCGATCATCAACTCACCATGAATGGCGCGGGCGATGGCTTGCAGGTTTTTCCTGGCGTCCTGGTCACCGAGGATTTCTCCGCGGTACGGATCGATGAACACGTTCAGTTCATGACCGTCGTTTTGCACCACGAACTGTGCGCTACGTTCGGGGTTGACCGGCGGCAGGTATTGCTTGACCTGCCCCTGCGGATAAGCGACCTGCACACGGCGAAGTTGCTCATCGGCGCCAAGCGTTTGATGACCGGCCGGGACGTTCAGCAGGTTGCCGTACATCAACGGGTCGAGTTGGGGTTTGAACAGGTAGATGATCCCGGTCAGGGCCAGCATCACCATGAACGGCGCGACGAACAGCCCGGCATAGAAATGCCAGCGCCAGGCCAGGTTGTAGAAAGACACTTTAGGTTGGCTCATCAGGAGCGCTCCGCTTTGGCATGGATCTTTTAATGTTTTTTGCGACTGCTTCGCAGTCGATCGCGGGCAAGCCTCGCTCCTACGCAAATATGTGATCCCTGTAGGCGCGAGGCTTGCCCGCGAAGCTTTTTAGAAACTCATATCCACCTTGGTCCAGAGCGTGTGCCCCGGTTCATTGATGGCTTGCCGAACAGGTTGTCGACGCCGCTGCTGGCCAGCACTGGTTGGCATGGAACTTTCGGGTTGGTGATGATGGTCAACGGTGAGCTGGGGGCAATGGCGGTGATCACCGTCGGGCTCGGTTCGTTTGTATGTCGGGTGTGTTCATCGGGTTGTTCGGCCGCCAAAACCAGCGGTGTCAGCAGCGCGCCGTGGAGGACGGCTATGGCCTGTTTGAGGCGAAGACCTGGCTCGTTCAGGGCAAGAAGAGAATGTGCCTGAGCAGAGCGCAAGCGAGTGTCAGTAGAA
Organism: Pseudomonas sp. GW821-FHT07G10; assembly: GCF_059418545.1. Taxonomy (NCBI): domain Bacteria; kingdom Pseudomonadati; phylum Pseudomonadota; class Gammaproteobacteria; order Pseudomonadales; family Pseudomonadaceae; genus Pseudomonas; species Pseudomonas sp. GW821-FHT07G10. Next base: position 466,976 of record NZ_JBWKQB010000001.1, read on the forward strand.
AACCTGGACATAAAGGTTCCATCAATCAATCGTAAACAACACGGCCAGCAGCCTGCGGCTGTCTTTTCTACAGTCGGCCGGGTGATGTGAAATGTGGGTGTTTACGTGATGATGGGCGGGGCGCGGGTTCGGGCGCCGGGGAAGACTGCTTGCCGGGCATGGCCCAGACGCGGGAAAGGGTTGATGAAATTCGTCGGCGGCGGTGTGTCGAATGCCGCGAACGACAGGCTACCGGGCAGCGCCGGGCAGTTGAACAGGAGGCTGCAATACCCGCACTTCTCCCAGAGCATTTGATGCTCGGCAGGCGCCTTGACGGGTTTGGCATCGTGGTTCGAAGTGCCATGGCAGCCGGGCTCGTCCATGCGCATGTCCATCGACATGTTCATTGGCATGGCGTGATCCATCGGCATCGCTTGGGAAATCAGCGGACCGATAAAGATCATCAGCATGGCGAACAAGCTGATCCAGCTACCGCGTTTGACCCTCAACGAATCATGATGCGGCACTGATCGCCTGACGCTTGGCGAGCGCAGGGCGTTCACAGGTGTTGTGGGCTGTGATTACTGGGCGTGCATATGCTCTTCAGTGCCTGCGGGCGCTTGCTTCTGCACCGCGACCTCGACGGTTACGTCGCCTGATTTTTCAAAATGCAGGGTCATTGGGAAGCGCTTTCCTTCGCTCAGCAAGCTGCGGTCTTTGAGCTCCAGCAGCATCACGTGGTAGGCCATCGGCGCGAACGTAATGTCGCCACCGGCAGGAACTTCCACGCTGGGCACCTGCTGCATTTTCATCAGGTCGCCCTGCTTCACATGCTCGTGCAGCTCGGCCAGGCCGGCGATCGGCGAGGCCACGCCGAGCAGGCGGTCGGCGGTTTTGCCGTTGTTGTGAATGACGAAATAGGCTGCGACGGTCGGGGCATTGGGTGGCAGTTCCTGCGACCACGGATGAGCGATGTGCAATTGGCCGGCAGCATATTCGTGAGCATGGGCAAAGCAGGCGGGCAACAGCAAAGCGGCAAGCAGCAAAGACTGCTTCACCAGGGATTGTTTCAACATGGCAGTTCTCCTGAACGATTCAAAACGCAGATCAATTGCGAGAAGGAATCAGACCAGAGGCGAGGCGCGGGGATTGAGGTTCGGCCATTGCTGGCGCGGCGTGGGCGTTTCGAAGGTGGGCGGCGGCACGCTTCTATTGGACTCGAACCGAGCGAAATACAGCTGCGACATATGCCCCGGTAACGCCACCAACGGTGCCGAACCCGAACAGCACCAGCAATGCTGCATGTTGGAGTGATCGTCGTTTTGTGGTGCTTTTTGCTCAAGCGTGCCCAGCGAAATCGCTACCAGTTTGGTGCCGTTCGAGGAGCAGAAGCTGCCCCACAACAACTGCTCGGCAGGCGACTGATTCGCAGCCTGGGGCATCGTCCCGGAAATCGGCATGGCGAGCATGTTGAACAGCACTGCAAAGCAGGCGATCCAGGCAAATGCAAGCCGTTGTCGGGACATCGGTCAGATCCGTTGAGATGGACGATCAAGCAAGGTATTTAGCCTGATCAAGGGCGATAAGTAAAAAGACCGCGTGCGGTTTGGTGTCGCAGTGCCTTGGCCAGCAGGTACAAAAGTCTGCGCGCGACTTCCGGCTCGTCGATTCGAAAGAGTGTAGCGGCTTCGATTCGTAATGCCTGGGCGAATACCGGTTGTGGCTCGGCACAGGTGTCGTGATCGACGCGGTCCAATGTGGGAACTGGCTTGCCTGCGATCGAGTGCGCAGCACTCACAATGATTACTGCCGCACAGAAGTTTACTGGGGTAACAGATAACCTTGCTGCGTCAGCGCCTCGAGCGTATTGGCGACAGTCTCAAACTCCCGCTCAACCCTCACCATTTCCGGCCTTTTCAATATCAACACCGGTACCCCACGCTCGCGCGCCACTTCCAGCTTGGGTTCGGTGGCGCTGCTGCCGCTGTTTTTACTGATCAGCACATCAATCCGGCGTCGTTCGAACAGCTCCCGCTCATCGTCGATTAAAAACGGCCCACGGGCGCCGATCACTTCGCAGCGCTGATTGCCGGGATACGGGTCGAGTGCTCGTAAAGTCCAGAACTGTCCGTCCGGGATTTCATCCAGATGCTGCAACGGCTCGCGCCCCAGGGTGAACAGCGGGCGCTTGAAGGGCTTGAGCGCTTCAACCAACCCGGCCCAATCGCTGACTTCCCGCCAGTCATCACCTGCCTGTGCTTGCCAGGCCGGTCGCCGCAGCGCCCAGCAGGGGATGCCGCTCAATTGCGCAGCGGTCGCGGCGTTCTGGCTGATTTGTGCGGCATAGGGGTGGGTGGCGTCGAGCAACAAGTCGATGCCTTCGTCTTCGATGAACTGCGCCAAACCTGCCGCGCCGCCATAGCCACCGACCCTGACCTGACAGGTCAAATCCGTCGGCACCCGGCCGATGCCCGCCAGGCTGTAGACATGTTGCGGGCCCAGCGTGCGGGCAATCGCCAAGGCTTCGGTGACGCCGCCGAGCAGCAGTAACCGTTTCATTGAAAAGCTCCGGCATGGCCGACGATGCCGCCCTGGCGATCGATGGCAAACACCTCGACCTGAACCTGCGCCGGTACCACGCTGCGGGCGAAGTCCAGTGCGTGTTGGCACACCGCGTCGCCAAGGGCGATTCCGACAGCGCTGGCCATGGCCAAGGCTTGTTGACTGGTATTGGCTTCGCCGATGGCTTGCTGCAAGGCGTCATCGGCGCCGACGTCTGCCGCCCATTGCGCCAGTTGCGGCAGGTCAATGCTCGAATGACGGCTGTGCAAATCCATATGCCCGGCGGCGAGTTTGCTGATTTTGCCAAAGCCACCACAAATGCTGAGTTTATCCACAGGCACTTTGCGCAAATGCTTGAGCACCGCACCGACAAAGTCGCCCATTTCGATCAGGGCGATCTCAGGCAGGTCGTATACGCGGCGCATGGTGTCTTCGCTGGCGTTGCCGGTACAGGCGGCGATATGCGTGTAACCATTGGTTTTGGCGACGTCGATGCCCTGGTGGATCGAGGCGATGTAGGCCGCGCAGGAGAACGGCCGGACAATACCGCTGGTGCCGAGAATCGACAGGCCGCCGAGGATACCCAGCCGTGGGTTCATGGTTTTCAGTGCAAGGGCTTCGCCGCCCTCGACGTTGATCGTGACCTCAAAGCCGCCGTCATAATTACGCTCTTGCGCCAGTTGTAGCAGGTGATCAGTGATCATCTTGCGTGGCACCGGGTTGATCGCCGGTTCACCGACGCCCAGTACCAGCCCCGGCCGGGTGACTGTGCCGACGCCAAGGCCTGCGCTGAAACGTATACCCGGTTCGGCGTTCAAGCGTACGTGGGAATACAGCAACGCGCCGTGGGTGACGTCTGGATCATCGCCGGCATCCTTGATCGTTCCGGCTTCGGCGCCGTCTTCGGCCAGGCGACAAAACTCCAGGCGCATCTGTACGTGCTTGCCTTTGGGCAGGGTGATATCCACTGCGTCGTGGCTGATACCGCTGAGCAGCAAGCGGGCGGCAGCGAGGCTGGTGGCGGTGGCACAACTGCCGGTAGTCAGGCCGCTGCGCAGGGGCGCAGGTTGTTCGGCGGTTTCGTCACGCATGGAGCTGGCAATTCCCTTGCAGGAGCGAGCGGTGCGGCGATCCGACTTGCCCGCGATGGCATACTCGAACTTCACACATCATCGGGCTTGACTACTTCCAGCAAGGTAATCGGCAACGCCTGGCGCCAGGTATCGAAATCCCCCAAGGGCTGCGCCTGAGCGATATGAATGCGGGTCAGTTCACCGCCATGCTGTTCGCGCCAGGCCATCAAGGTCATTTCGCTTTGCAGGGTGACGGCGTTGGCGATCAGCCGGCCGCCGGGTTTCAATTGCTCCCAGCAGGTGTCGAGCACGCCCTCGCGGGTGACGCCGCCGCCAATGAAAATCGCATCCGGTCGCTCCAGGCCTGTCAGCGCTTGCGGCGCGCTGCCGCGAATCAATTGCAAGCCGGGGACACCGAGGGCATCACGATTGTGTTCGATCAGTTGCTGACGGCCGTCATCGGCCTCGATGGCCAAGGCGCGACAGCCTGGATGAGCGCGCATCCATTCAATGCCGATCGAGCCGCTGCCGGCGCCGACATCCCACAGCAGCTCGCCTGGCACCGGAGCCAGGCGGGCGAGGGTGATGGCGCGAACGTCACGCTTGGTCAGTTGCCCATCGTGTTTGAAGGCCGCATCCGGCAACCCGGCGAGTCGCGATAAGCGCGGTGTGCCGGGTTCGGCGATGCAGTCGATGGCGACCAGATTCAGATCGGCGATGGTCGGCTCGCTCCAGTCGCTGGCAATACCTTCGATGCGTCGTTCGGCAGGTCCGGCCAAGTGTTCCAGTACCGTGATCCGGCTCGGCCCGAACCCCCGCTCACGCAACAGCGCGGCGATCGCCGCGGGGCTCTGGCCATCGTTGCTCAGTACCAGCAATCGAATACCGCTAAATAGTTGTGCGCCCAGGGCCGCCACAGGGCGGGCGACCACCGAGAGCGTCACCACCTCTTGCAGCGGCCAGCCCAGTCGAGCGGCCGCCAACGAGTAGGAGGACGGCGCGGACAAAACCTGCATCTCATCGTTGGCCACCTGCCGCGCCAGGCTGGCGCCGACGCCAAACAGCATTGGATCGCCGCTGGCCAACACGCAGACGGGCTCGCCGCGCTGCGCCAGCACCGGTTCCAGGGAGAACGGGCTGGGCCACAGTTGACGCTCGCCACGGATGCAAACCGGCAACAAGTCCAGTTGCCGCTGGCCGCCAAAAATCCGTGAAGCGCCCAGCAGGGCGTGTCGAGCATTCTTGCCCAGACCGCTGAAGCCGTCTTCACCGATTCCTACTACTGTCAGCCAGGGCGCCATCCATATTCCTCAAACAAAAAAACAGTGGCTCCGAGACACGGGTTGGCTGGGCCTCGGACCAAAGCGCAATGATAGCGCGGCTTCGATAGGTTTTTCCTGCGCTGTTCGACAGGTGCTCAGAATGACCGCGGGATGAACTGGATAACGCGAATGTTTTGCCGATGGTTAAGGACGACCTGAATTAGCCACCGATATTTCGAGGCCCCTTCCATTTGCGACTCAAAAAATGGGTGGTCTGCCAAAAAACGGGCATTGGCTGTTGTTAATTCATGTCTTTTCCTTGGACTGCGCCTTTTCTCGGCACACTTCGCGCATCGCAGACGCGCCTGTCCCGCACCCAACAGCCGCTTTCGCATCATCCACAGGTTTGACAGAGTCAATAGTGTGGTCTGTTGCGCGGTGTTTTTCAGAAGTCCGCGATAGCGCACTTTCGTATAACCCGTCCGATCCATCTCAATCGGGAAGTGCTCGCGCAGGGGCTGCTGACACTTGCCGGCATGTCTGTTTCATCGAGGCTCAACCGCTCCGTTCGTGTGAGGTGTGTATGTCTCCATGTATGGAGGTCTTTTTCAGCGGTTCCTTAAGCCTGACTTTTCTCCGGGCAAGCTATGGGGTGAAGAGCGTGTTGTTGATGGGGTGTTGTTTGAAAGGATGAGTAATTGAATTATTTTGTTTTTTTAAAGTTGGGCTTTGTGAGTCGTGCGTCTGGATTTTTATCTGCATTTGACTAGGTTTAATAAACAGTGTCGAAAATTGCTTTTTAGATAATGGTGTACTCGGATGCTGTACGGAAGGCTTTGTGGATGCTCTGGATGAAATACAATATTTAAGGACCGATGAAATGATTAGAACATCGATGGATGCCCCCGCGAGTCTTGAGGCGCGACTGGCCTTCATTAACGCCGCACAATTACCTCCTGTGCACCGATCTTCGACGCGCGCCTGGATCGATAAAAAGACGCGTGGTTCGACTGGGCCGGGCAGGGGGCGTGCAGCCGTGGTGGGCAGTGCTTTACTGTCGTTCACCTCCGGGGTGTCTCGGCAAGATCAACAGGATGTACAGGACTGCGTACTGTATTTGGAACAATATACTGATACGAAGTATGACCGAGAGAGTCAGTGGTATGAATGGCTGCAGCATTTTACGCTTGGGCTTTGGCACTTAGGGTGGATACATGATCGCCCGGTCATGCTTGAGAGCCACTTGACGACGCTCTACGGACCAATCACTCAGTCCGTTCTGGATGTCTTGAAGCCAATATCCAGTGGGGCCATGTATAACGTAGCCGTTGATGCATTCAATGCTTTGAAAAATAATCTGGCTGCATTGAAACTGTTCTCATCAAAGAGTGCCAGAGCGGGAGGGCGAAGTTTCCAGGTGATGCCATGTGCCGATAATGGCCAGGGTCAACTATCAATGGCAGTGAGTCATTCATGGTTTGTTTCTGTCAAGACTTCGGAGGAGTTTCTATTTATAAAGTGGGAGGAGCAGGAGACCACGCTGGTGCACCACTATGGATATTTCACCCTCGATCGAAAGCGTTTTTTCGAAATAAGAGAGGCTATGCTAAAGAAAATTACAGACCGATCATCAGGTTATTTCGAGGAGCTGACGCTATAAACAGCCTGGCGTTTCGCTACAGTTGACCGGTAAATAGCATTGAACAATGCCCGTGCGTTATGTTGATGGTCGCTGACCCAAGAGGCCATCAACTTTAACCAGGATGGCCTCCTTGCTTGAGGTCCATCGGGTTTGCGCAAGAAAACAGCGTTCCGACCAGCAGGCTTTTCATGCCCTTGATCAAAGCAGGCATAATACGCCGCCTTCGACCGCGAAGCGCTTTTCCACGGGCTGATCCTTGAACACTCCAACACCTGCAAATCCGCTCATAACGACTCTGCGCCCCTCGGCTTGCCCGGGGTTGCTGCGTATCGTCCAGGCAGCGGACGGCGGTATCTGCCGGATCAAACTGGCTGGCGGTTCGATCAGCGCGGCGCAAGCCTGCGCAGTAGCCGACGCGGCCGAGCGCTACGCGGGTGGCGTGATCGAGGCGACCAACCGCGCCAACCTGCAGATCCGCGGGATCGGCAGCGAGCAGACGGCATTGATCGACAGTCTGCTCGCCGCAGGGCTCGGCCCGACCACGGCGGCCGGCGATGACGTACGCAATCTGATGCTCAGCCCAAGCGCCGGGATCGACCGGCACATGCTGATCGACACGCGACCGCTCGCCGGGCAGATTCTCGCCACCCTGCAAAACCACGAACGTTTCCACGATTTGTCGGCCAAATTCGCCGTGCAACTCGATGGCGGTGAAGCACTGGTGATGCTTGAACATCCCCATGACTTGTGGCTGTCGGCGGGTGAGTTGAACGGTGAACTGCTGCTGGCCTTTGGTTTGGCGGGTTGTCCGATAGACCCACCATTGGCCGCGGTGCCGCTGGCCCACGGTCATGAACTGGTGGTCGCGGTGCTGGAGCTGTTTCTTGAGCTGGCCCGCCCGGATCAGACTCGTATGCGTCATCTGCTGACGGAACTTCCGGTGGATAACTTTTTGCGGGCGTTGGCCAAGCGGGTGCCATTGATCGCGATCGCCGAATGGCAACGGTCGCCCGCGCCGAAGCTGTTGCATCTGGGCACTTATCCACAGCGTGAAGCGGGCCGGGTCTATGTCGGCGCTGTCACTCCGTTGGGTCGCCTCGATCCGGCGATGCTGCGCGGTGCCGCGCAGCTGGCCAGCGAGTCTGGCGATGGCAGCCTGCGGTTTACCCCTTGGCAAAGCCTGTTGCTACCCGGTATCGACACAGATCATGCGCCTGAAGTGACGCAGCGCCTGCAACAACTTGGTTTGCTATGTTCGGCCGATCATGCGCTGGCGCAGTTGATCGCTTGCACCGGCGCAAGCGGCTGCGCAAAGGGCTTGGCCGACACCAAGGGTGATGCGCTGCAACTGGCTGCGCTGTTGCAGCGCCAGGGCAATGCACCGAGTGTGCATTTGTCGGGGTGCCAGCGATCCTGCGCTGCCGCACATACTGCGCCCGTCACGCTATTGGCCGTCGCCCCCAGCCGTTACGACCTCTATTTTCGCGATGCAGGGCAGCCGGGTTTCGGCGCCCTGCATGCGCGCAACCTCACCATTGAAGCGGCAGGCGCATTGCTCGACGCCCGCCCACGGAGCCACCTTGATGCTTGATTACATCCGCGACGGTCAGGAGATCTATCGCAACTCGTTCGCGATCATTCGCGCCGAGGCCCGCCTGGACCGAATCCCGGCCGACCTGGAAAAACTCGCGGTGCGGGTGATCCACGCCTGCGGCATGGTCGACGCAATCGATGGTCTGCAATTCTCGCCTGGCGCGGGCAAGGCCGGGCGTGATGCGCTGGCGGCCGGTGCGCCGATTCTCTGCGATGCGCGAATGGTCTCCGAGGGCGTGACCCGCGCGCGTTTGCCAGCCAACAATCAAGTGATCTGTACCCTGCGCGACGAGAGTGTGCCGGACCTGGCGCGGGAGTTGGGCAACACCCGTTCAGCGGCCGCACTGGAACTCTGGCGTCCGTATCTGGAAGGCAGTGTGGTGGTGATCGGCAACGCGCCGACCGCGTTGTTCTATTTGCTGGAAATGCTCGATGCCGGCGCGCCGAAACCGGCATTGATTCTCGGCTTTCCGGTGGGCTTCGTCGGCGCCGCCGAGTCCAAGGCCATGCTCGCCGCTGATAGCCGTGGCGTGCCCTTTGTGATCATGCAAGGCCGACTGGGCGGCAGCGCCATGGCCGCCGCCGCTGTCAACGCCCTCGCTACGGAGATCGAATGATGCAGCAACCTGGACGCTTGATTGGCCTGGGCGTCGGCCCGGGTGACCCGGAGCTGATTACGGTTAAAGCCCTGCGGCTACTGCGCGAATCGCCGGTGGTGGCGTACTTTGTCGCCAAGGGCAAGAAGGGCAATGCCTTCGGCATCATCGAAGCCCACCTGCAAGACGCGCAGACGTTACTGCCGCTGGTCTATCCGGTGACCACCGAAGCATTGCCCGCGCCTTTGTCTTACGAGCAAGTGATCAGCGATTTCTACGACGCTGCCAGCGAGGAAGTCGCCAAGCATCTGAATGCCGGTCGCGACGTGGCGGTGATCTGCGAAGGCGATCCGTTTTTCTACGGCTCTTACATGTACTTGCATGATCGCCTTGCTGAACGCTACGACGCCGAAGTGATACCGGGTGTGTGCTCGATGCTCGGCGGCGCTTCGGTGCTGGGTGCGCCGTTGGTTTATCGCAATCAGAGCCTGTCGGTGTTGTCCGGCGTGTTGCCGGCCGAAGACCTCAAGCGCCGTTTGGCCGATGCAGATGCTGCGGTCATCATGAAGCTGGGGCGCAACTTCCCCAAGGTTCGTCAGATACTGGAAGAACTCGGGCTGGCGGATCGGGCGCTGTATGTCGAGCGTGCAACCATGGCCAACCAGAAGATCGTGCCACTGGATCAGGTTGAGCCAATGTCCTCGCCGTACTTCTCGCTGATCATTGTTCCCGGCGAAAGGTGGCAAGGCTGATGACTCGTCCTGCACCGGCAATTGTCATTCTGGGCAATGGCAGCCTCGCCACTGCGCGCAAGATCCAGCAGCTGTACCCGCAGGCCATGATCCACGGCCTGGCCGAGCGGGTTGAAGGTGCCGACCGGACCTATCACGAGTTCGGTGCAACCTTGCGCCTGCTCTATCAGCAGGACACGCCGATCATCGCCTTGTGCGCAGCCGGGATCGTGATCCGGACTCTGGCGCCGCTGCTACTGGAAAAAGGCGCCGAGCCGCCGGTACTGGCCGTCGCTGAAGACGGCAGTGCCGTGGTGCCGTTACTCGGCGGGCTGGGAGGGGTGAACGTCCTTGCGCGAGAAATTGCGGCCGGATTGGGTGTCGCGGCCGCCATCACCACCAGCGGTGAGTTGCGCTTCGGTACCTGCCTGCTCAATCCACCCAGTGGCTATGCCTTGGGCGATCTGGAGTCAGGCAAGCGCTTTGTCTCGGACCTGCTCGCGGGTGAAAGCGTGCGTATCGAAGGCGCAGCTCCCTGGCTGGCCCAGGCGCAGCTGCCGGAAGATCAACACGCCCGGCTGGCGATCCATGTCGGTTGTGCCGAGCGTGAGCCCGCGGCCAATGAACTGCTGATCTACCCGCGCAGTGTGCTGGTGGCGGTGAGCGCCAGTGTGGCGGATCTGGCGACAGCCATTGGTGCGGCCCTGCACGAATCAAAGATTGCCGTTCAATCGGTTGCGTGCCTGTTGGCGGCCGACACGGAAATGGCCAGTCCTCAGTTGCGTGAAGCCGCTCTCCAATTGAATGTGCCGCTGCGTTTTGCAACTGCTGCCGCCAGTGTCAGCGAGCTGGCGCAACACGCGGTCCCGCAACTGCTGCCGCCACTGAGTGTCGGCAATGGCATTGCGATAGCCGTCGCCAATCAACCGCTGGACCCTTTGCGGATCGGTCGCGCCCGTGGCCGTCTTGCGGTCATTGGTCTAGGTCCAGGTGCTGCCGAACTGATGGTGCCGGCAGTCAAGGCTGAGCTGGCCAAGGCCAACGATGTGCTCGGTTATGAAACTTACGTGCGCATGGCCGGGCCGTTCCGCGCCGATCAAGTGCTGCACTGCACCGACAACCGCGAAGAAATGCAGCGCGCCCGACATGCCTTCGAACTGGCCGCCCAAGGCCGCTCGGTGGTTGTCGTCTCATCGGGAGATCCGGGTGTGTTCGCCATGGCCGCAGCGGTGCTTGAAGCCCTGCATGAGTCAAATGAACCGAGCTGGCACAGCGTCGATCTGGAGATCCTGCCGGGTGTTTCCGCCTCCCTGGCCACCGCCGCGCAAGCCGGTGCACCGCTGGGGCATGACTTCTGCGTGCTGTCGCTGTCGGACAACCTCAAGCCGTGGGACATCATCGAGAAGCGACTGGACCTGGCCGCGCAAGCCGACCTGGCGCTGGCGTTCTACAATCCGATTTCCCGCTCACGGCCGTGGCAGCTTGGCCGGGCGCTGGAAATCGTCGGGCAGCACCGCACGGGCGCAACGCCAGTGGTGCTGGGGCGTGATATCGGTCGCCCTGGTCAAACCTTGCGAGTGACCACCCTTGGCGAGCTGACACCCGATCAAGTGGACATGCGCACCATGGTGCTGATCGGCTCATCCACCACCTGCGTATTTGCGCGTGCAGACGGTGGTGAGTGGGTCTATACGCCAAGGTGGTATGGCGATAAACCTTAGCTGTAATTCGGCGCTATTGGCTGTCAGGCGCACACGATAAAACCTGTGCGCGCTGACAACCTTTTCCCAGGTTGGTTTGTCACCCTTCTGAATAATAGTCAGAACGTGGGGTGAGACTCGTCTTGTTCGCTTGTAAGTTTAATTGCTCTTGATTATATTGGCTGCCTTTCTGTATGGGTTGCTTCTTTGCGGAGTGAGTAATGTGTCGAACGAATAAGTCACGCCTGGCTGGACTTGGTTTCGTTATTTATAGTTGCGGCTGAATTATTTAAAATGTATTGCAGTCGCCGCTTTTTTCATGTGTCGAGTCTGGGGTATGTGCTCGTAATATATTGTCAAGTGTCTGGTGTGGAAGTTGTCGGGTTTGGGCGCTAGCTTTAGGAGGCCAGCTAAAAAGCTGAAACCCAAACTGATATGAGTATTTAATGATGACATTTGAAATGGATGTGGCCGTTCCCAGTCTTGAGGAAAGCAGGGCTTTTTTTCGTGACGCAAAAGTTGCACCACAATCTTTACGTCCCCAGGTTCGGTCGCTGAACATGCCCTTGGTGAAACAAGGTAATGAAGACTCGGATTTACTCCTTGGCAAGTATGCTCCCGCGGTAATGGGGTTTGCTGATAATGTCTCGGAAAATAATAGACAAGCTGCAATGGACAGTATTCACTTTTCCGAGCGATATGCTGATACAAAAGCGGATGTCAAGAATACGCCGATTGCGTGGCATGCCCATTATCGTGAGGCAATGAAGCACTGCGGCTGGACTATGACCTCCTATAAATATGATGACCATACAACTTCCCAGACGAACATCACGATGGAGTCCATTGTCCTGGATATTGTCAAGGTCGTTGCCGGGGCCAATGCTGCTGCAATGCTGGACTTGCTGGGCAGTGTATTCAATACGATAAAATCTGATGATAAGCTTATACAAATTTTCGATAGCACCAGCAAGAAGGGCAGTACGGGAGAGTTCAGGATTGTGCCGTGTTTACAGTCCCGTGGCGGTACGGTGATTACTTTATTCCTGGCCATGGATTGCGAACTCAGGTCAAGTCAGGGTGGAGCCTGGTTCTGGAAGTGGAAGTGGTCCCGGCTTAAAATGAAAAAAGTAGCCACAATGGTTGAGCTGAATATGCGTGTTCACCTCCGAAATCAGGACCTAATGCACGCGGTACTGGATCGGTCTTCGGAAGACTTCTTCGAAAAAGCCAAACTCCAATAAGTAATAGTCCCGACTGGGTTGCTCGACGAGTAACCCTTTTTTGGAAAAAATACGACTTATGGGAGCTCCGCGATGAGTGCTGATTATGATGTGATGGTGGTTGCAGGAAATCTGCTGTCGACTTCGGACGGTTTGCCGGATTCCTGGAGGGACGATGCGCTGAACGCTCTGCTTTTTTCTCAGCTGTTTGCAAACTCTCAGGTGGATAAATTTGATAAGCCTGAAAAGTGGTACAGGGCTCATACCAAGGCCATGGTGCAGACGAAGTGGCGTCGTACTCATTACCGGTCGGAAACCTTCGAGCCGGACAGAAAATCGATAATCACGCTTCAAGAGCTGATTCAGGTGCACTTACCGGGTTGTTTGAACAGTTCTCAAAGGCTGAGCGTTGGGGATATGACGAGTCGCATTGCTCAGCTCCCCTGTGCTGAGGTGGTTCAGACGGTATTTCGGGAGCACGTAACAAGTACAGTACGGACTGGAATCAGTTCGCCCGGGAAAGCTGCGATTTCAACTATCGCTCTGCAGGCAGGTTTTATCGAACAGGGTCCCATTATCTGTTCGGTATATATCAATTTTAGTACTTCTGAGGTTGTCGATATCAACCTGTTTAATCAATGTTTTTCGGGTAAACACATTGTTGGCAAAATCAGTGTCGATTTTTCACAGCAAGAGCTGGATAAGGTGGATTATGAAAAATACAACGTGCGTGAGAAAGTGCTGAGCCGACTCTCCGGTGCGCAAGACAATTTGATTCTTGCCGTGCCTTCTAACTGCATTCAACTCGACTGCAGCAAGTGCTGTACCTCCGTCACGTGCCAAAAGCACGACGAATCGACAGGGTAACGTTGTTCTCATCATTTTAGAGGTCCGCAGGATGCGGACCAACATAATTCAAGGAGGGGCTGGATATGAGTAGCGAAATAGACGAATTGAACTCGCCAGAGTTTCTCGTGCGAGCTGAATATTTTAATAGTCTGGAGACGTCGCGGCCTATTGTTAATGGAACCAGGCACTTTGCCAGGCTGCGCTCTGTCATGGGGAACCTGGCAGTACAGGCCGTTCCTCAGGATGGTGCCGCTGTCATTGGGGAGAGTGTTGTCGCCTACGATCGTAAATTGACGCCGCAGAACCGCGAGGACTTCGATGACAGCATCCTGTTTGCGCAACTTGTTGCGGGCAGGAGATTCGATCCGGACACACACCTTGCCCAGTGGTTTAAAGAATATGCCAAGGCGCTGGAGATGGCTGGTTGGGGTACTGCAAGCCACGCTTTTTCCGAGTTTCAAAGTCGTGAAATACAATTCACGATGGATGAGGCTATCCTGCAAATCATTACCGCCATCGCCGGGCCGGATAAACTCCAGCTCTTGGGGCTGGTAACCGGTGCATTCAAAGCACTGGAAAAAAATGATAATGCGTTAAAACTGTTTGAATCCAAGAGCAAGAAAAGTCGCTCGAGCAATTTCCAGGTTGTCCCGTGCATTCTGACTGCCGATGGTCAACTCAGCATGGCGATAGCGTGTGTGCACTTGATGGCCAAGTCGCGTATCACGAAAGTTCTGTTCTTTAAGTACTACGGTGAGGACATAAAACTTTATCGTGCGGCGGGACGTCGCGGATTGAATCAGCGTGTCTACAATAAATTCAGAACTAAAATTCAGGATTATGTCGATAGCGCCAGGGCAAGCTACTTTGAGAACCTGATCTAAGTAAGCCGAGAGCCTCGGTTGCCCGAAGTTCTCGAGCTTTAATGCCGGTTTAGAGTGATAAGGGCATGACTGAAATGGACGTTCAAGATAAACAGGTGTGCCTCTGCGCTGGCGAATTGCTGGTGTTTTCGGGGGCGGTGGATCCTCAGCTCAGAGAAGATGTTTTACATTCAAATCTGGCCGCTCAACTCAGAGCCAACAAAGATCATCCCGGATTCTCGGAGAATGCCGAGTGGTATGCGGGTTTCATAAAGGCGTTAGGTGTTTGTGGCTGGAGAATTCATGCTCAGGAGAGCCGTTCGTATGAGCTGGAATCCTCTGTCGAGTTCTCTGTGGCAGGAATTGTTGAAAAGGAACTGGCGACCCATTTACCAGTACCGAATGTTGCTGCGGTACTCGACGGTCTCAAGGCAGTGGCCGAACTCCCGGCCTTGCGTGACCACACCGTCAAGGCGCAACGGCACGCGTCCTCTGAAACGGGTGGGGCACTCACCACCGGGGTCCGGCTACTCGTTGCTCTGTGCAATCACGGCTCGACGATGAATTTGCTGTTCCTGAATTTTGAGACTTCAGAGGTTGTGGAGCTGAATGCAGTTGATCAGCTTTTTTCCACTGACAGGTTCTTCTCGGGCCTGTCGGTCAGCTATTGCTCGCTGGAACTCTCACAACGAGTATTTGCGAGGCAGCGAGACCGATTGACCAGGCTGCTTGAGCCTCACCAGCAATTGTTGTCGATAATCGCTGGGGGCACACAGGAAAATTGATGGCGACCAAAGCCGATACACGTTGAAGCTTCAATCCAGGGGGATCAGGGCCAGGCCCTGATGCATATCAGCATTACGGCACCAGATACCCTTTGACCCCGGTAAAGATAATCTGCGCTGCCAGCGCGCACACGAACAGCCCCATCAACCGACTGACGATTTGCAAACCCTGATCGCCAAGAATGCGTTCGATGCGGTTCGACAGGTAGAGCACGACGCCGACGGTGAAGCTGGCTATGGCAATGCTGAGAATGGCGGTGAGTTTGTCGTCCCAGTGCGGCTGGCTGACGCCCATGACCAGCAGAGCACCAATAGTGCCAGGGCCGACTGTCAGGGGAATGGTCAGCGGGACGATGGTCACGTCCTGCTGCACGTTATCGGTCTGCACTGCCGACTTGCCTTGAGCCATGCCCAGCGCCGAGATGAACAGCACGCTCCCGGCACCGATGCGAAAGGCATCCACGGTGATGCCGAACACGCTGAAAATCACCCGTCCGAACAGATACAGCAAGACGCTGGAGACCAGGGTCGCGAGGGCGACTTTCCAGGCCAGACGCCGACGTTCCTTACTGGAATAGCCACGGGTCAGGCTGATGAAGCAGGACAGAACGAAGAAGGGGCTGTAGAGCACCAGCATCTTCAGGTAAACGCTGAACAGCACGTGGAGCATGGTTGGAGCTCGCGGCGAAGGAGGGCGACGGAGAGTCTATCAGGCGTTGTGCAGTCTGTCGGCTCAGGAGGTTTGAGCCGTTGGCTGATTGTGCGAATCACGTTGCGCAACCCAATGCTCGACCAACTCGCGCAGTTGCGACAGCTCGACCGGTTTGGCCATGTGCCCGTCCATGCCGGCCTGGCGAGCGCGCTCCTTGTGTTCGGTCAGGATGTGCGCGGTAAGCGCTACCACCGGCGTGCGCATGCGCTGATTGCCAACTTCCCAGGCGCGCAATTGTTGCGTGGCGGAAAAACCGTCGAGGATTGGCATTTCACAATCCATCAGCACCAGATCGTAACGTTGGGCCTTCATCGCGCGCAGGGCTTCTTCGCCGTTGCTGGCGGTGTCCGGCTGCAGGTTGAGTTTGCCCAGCATGCCGCGAATCACCTTGGTCGAGATGCTGTTGTCTTCAGCGACGAGGATACGAAAATCGTGTGGCACCTTGATCGCTACAGGCACGCCTGATGGTGCGTGATAGGGCATAACGAGCCCTTTGTTGCGTTGGGTCAACTCGTCGGCCAGCGTAGTCTTGAGGGTGTAGCCAGCGACAGGTTTGGCCAGGATGCGTTTGATCCCGGAGTTGCGCGCAATGATCTTGCTCGGTGCGTTGCTGATACCGGTGAGCATGATCAGCAGAATATCGTGGTTCAGGCTCGGGTCTTCCTTGATCTTCGCGGCCAGTTGCATACCGGTCATGCCAGGCATGTTCTGATCGAGCAGGACCACGTCGAAGTAGTCGCGCAGGTGGGCCTTGGTTCGCAGCAGGGCCAGCGCTTCCTTACCGGAAGGGACTGCGCTGACGTTCAGGCCCCATGCGCTGCATTGCTGCACCAGGACTTTGCGGCAGGTGTCGTTGTCATCCACCACCAACACTCGGGCACCTTGCAGCGGGCCATCAAGATCGGAGGTCGGGTGTTCGAGGCGTTCCGGATCCAGGGGCAAGGTCAGCCACAGCGTGCTGCCGCTATTATTGCCGCTTTTGATGCCGAACTCACCGTGCATCAGCAGGATCAACTGGCGGGCGATGACCAGCCCCAGGTTGCCACCCAGGCGCGTCGCGGAGAGAAAATTCTTGCTGTGCAGCTCGGCATGCAGCAAGGCATCGCGTTCGCTTGTGTCCATGGGAACACCGCTGTCTTGTACTGCGATGCGTAGCCGAGGTTTGGGGCTGCGTTCGTCGAGGGCGACGACGATCAGGATTTCGCCCTCGTCGGTCTTCTTCAGCGCGTTTTCCAGCAAACTCAGTAGCGTCTGGCGCAGACGTGTGGGGTCACCGCTGATCACCCGTGGTACTTGCGGCTGAATAAAACTGATCAGCTCGACGTTTTGCTGCTCGGCCTTGGCCCGGAAAATACTCAGGCAGTCTTCGATCAGCGCGTTGAGGTCGAACTGCACATCGTCCAGCTCGATTTGCCCGGACTCGAGCCTGGAGATGTCGAGAATCTCGTTGATCAAGGTGAGCAGTTCGTTGCCGGCGCTGTGGATGGTCTGCACGTAGTCCCGTTGTTTGACGGACAGTGGTGTGCCCAGCAGCAGCTCGGTCATGCCCAGCACACCATTCATCGGTGTGCGGATCTCATGACTGATTTTCGCCAGGAACTCGGCCTTGGCGTTGATCTCGGCATTGCTGGCGGCCAGGTCGCGGCTGATGCTGAAGCGGGCTTCGGTGATGCTGCGCTGACGCTCGCTCAATGCGATGCTCATCAGCAGGCCGCTGATGCAGATGAACCCGAGCAACGTCATGATCAGACCTTGCGGAGCCACCAGGGTCAACCCCAAAAGTGCTGGCAGAATGATCAGGGTGCCAATGTTGAATATCACCATGGCCACAACGAACAGGCGTGCCGGACGGTAGCCTTTCTGCCAGTGATAAGCCGCGACGAACAGCATGCTCAGGCCGGCGAGAGCCACCAGCGCATAGGTCATGATGTTCAGCGGCAGTGTGTTGACAAAGAGCAGCAGCAAGCCGCACAAGGTGATGAGAAGGATATCGCCCAGCAACAGTTTGTTCAGCGGATGTGGGCCAAGGGGAGCGAAGAATCGGTAGGCGAACATCAGGCCGCAAGGCGCGGTCAGCAGCAAGGACAGGTAGGCGCCGGGCGTTTGCAAGGCGTGCCAGTCCGACAGCCATGGGCCAGCAAGATTGAGCAGAAGCAGCAGGCTCAGCAGCAACAGACCTTCGCAGGCGGCCAGCCACATACAGCTTCTGGAGCGCGTGTAGGCGTAGCGGGTCAGGTTATGCAGGATCAGCATCGCCAGGCAGCCGAACAGCAGGCCGTAGATCAGGGGCTGGCCTTGATCTGCTGCGCTCATGACTGCAGATTGCAGGGTGATGTAAGGGCGCAATTGGTGTTCGGAAACCAGTCGCAGGTAGACATCGAGGGCTTTTTGACTTTGTGGCAGCGGCAGGATGTAGTCGCTGCTGGGCAGCGGTCTCTCGGCCTGCGGCTGAGCGTTGCCGGTGTTCACTTGCTCGATCAGCTTGTCGTCGTCGAGCACGTATAAATTAAGGTGAGCAAGATCAGGCGCGAAAATTCGCAGCAGTTGCTCGTGTTTGTCTGGCTGGAGTTTGAAGCGTAGCCATAAGGCGCCGTCAGGCTCGGCAGCGGTCAGGTGACTCAGTTCGATCGGGCTGAATTGATTGGTGTAGCGGGCAGAACGGATGTCGCTCAGTTGCAGATCGGCCGTTTCGTCAAGCAATACCGCCCAACCGCTGCCTTGCGCGGCCTGGACCGGTAGCAAACAGAGCAGAGTCAGCAGACTGACGGTGAAGCCTATGGCAATCCTGAGCCAGCGCACGGCGAAATCCCTTCGTAGATTGATGCCAGAATATAACTATGCGCGGGGCTGGAATAGTACGGCAAGGGCCAGAAGCCCTTGCCTATCCAAATGGATAGCTTATTCCTGATTTTCGCCACGCTCGCGGGCAATGGCACGGTAGCCAATGTCCTTGCGGTAGAAGCAGCCTTGCCAATCGATTTTGGCCGCCAGTCTGTAAGCTTGCTGTTGAGCCGCATCGACGCTCTGGCCCAAAGCGGTGGCGCAGAGTACTCGGCCGCCAGCGGTGATGACCTGACCGTCTTTCAGTGCAGTGCCAGCGTGAAAGACTTTGCCTTCCAGTGTGGCCGCTGCATCCAGACCTTCAATGATCGCGCCTTTGGCGTAATCACCAGGATAGCCGCCGGCTGCCAGAACGACACCCACGCTTGGACGTGGATCCCATTGCGCTTCGACCTTGTCCAGTGCCTGGGCCAGAGCAGCCTCGATCAGCAACACCAGGCTCGATTGCAGACGCAGCATCACCGGTTGGGTTTCCGGATCGCCGAAGCGGCAGTTGAACTCGATGACTTTCGGATTGCCAGCCTTGTCGATCATCAGACCGGCATAGAGGAAGCCGGTGTAGACGTTGCCTTCCTCGGCCATGCCGCGCACGGTTGGCCAGATCACCAGATCCATGACGCGTTGGTGAACTTCGCTGGTGACCACCGGGGCAGGGGAGTAGGCACCCATGCCGCCGGTGTTCGGGCCAGTGTCGCCGTCGCCGACGCGTTTGTGGTCCTGGCTGGTGGCCATCGGCAGCACGTTCTTGCCGTCGACCATGACGATGAAGCTGGCTTCTTCGCCGTCGAGGAATTCCTCGATGACCACACGGGAACCGGCTTCGCCGAAAGCATTGCCGGCGAGCATGTCACGTACGGCGTCTTCGGCTTCAGACAGGGTCATGGCGACGATCACGCCCTTGCCGGCGGCCAGGCCGTCGGCCTTGATCACGATCGGTGCGCCTTTCTCACGCAGATAAGCCAGGGCTGGCTCGATCTCGGTGAAGTTCTGGTAGTCGGCGGTCGGAATCTTGTGGCGGGCCAGGAAGTCCTTGGTGAAGGCTTTGGAACCTTCCAGCTGTGCGGCACCGGCAGTCGGGCCGAAGCAATCCAGGCCACGGGCGCGGAACAGATCCACGACACCGGCGACCAGCGGCACTTCCGGACCGACGATGGTCAGGGAAACGTTCTTCTCGGCGAAGTCGGCCAGCTGCTCCAGGGCCAATACGTCGATAGCGACGTTCTCGCACTTGGCTTCAATGGCGGTGCCGGCGTTGCCCGGGGCCACGAATACTTTTGCGACACGCGGATCCTGAGCCACTTTCCAGGCCAGGGCGTGTTCACGGCCACCGCTGCCAATGATCAAAACATTCATTTCAAAAACCTCGGATGACGCTAATTCGGGGGAAGCTGATCGTTCCCACGCTCTGCGTGGGAGTGCCTCTACGGACGCTCTGCGTCCGATGCCGTGGGACGCGGAGCGTCCCGGGCTGCGTGCCCACGCAGAGCGTGGGTACGATCAAACAGATTAATGACGGAAGTGGCGCATGCCCGTAAAGACCATCGCAATACCCGCTTCGTCGGCCGCGGCAATCACTTCGTTGTCACGCATCGAGCCGCCAGGCTGGATCACGGCAGTGATACCGACCTTGGCCGCGTTATCGATACCGTCGCGGAACGGGAAGAAGGCGTCCGAGGCCATGACCGCGCCCTGGACTTGCAGCCCGGCGTGTTCAGCCTTGATCGCGGCGATGCGAGCGGAGTTCACGCGGCTCATCTGGCCAGCGCCGACACCGATGGTCTGACGGTTCTTGGCATACACGATGGCATTGGACTTGACGTACTTGGCGACTTTCCAGGCGAAGATCAGGTCATTGATCTCCTGCTCGGTCGGAGCGCGCTTGGTCACCACTTTCAGGTCTTCGCTGCCGATCATGCCGATATCGCGGCTCTGGACCAGCAAACCGCCGTTGACGCGTTTGTAGTCCCAGGCCGGAACGCGGTCAGCCGACCACTGACCGCAGGTCAGCAGGCGCACGTTCGCTTTCGCGGCAACGATGGCGCGAGCTTCTTCGGTGACGCTTGGAGCGATGATCACTTCGACGAATTGACGCTCGACGATGGCCTTGGCGGTTTCAGCGTCCAGCTCGCGGTTGAAGGCGATGATGCCGCCGAACGCCGACTCGGTGTCCGTCGCGTAAGCCAGTTCGTAAGCCTGGCGGATACCGCCTTCGGCGTCCGGGCTGACCGCCACGCCGCACGGGTTGGCGTGCTTGACGATGACGCAGGCTGGCTTGACGAAGCTCTTCACACACTCCAGTGCAGCGTCGGTGTCGGCCACGTTGTTGTACGACAGCTCCTTGCCTTGCAGTTGGGTCGCGGTGGCGATGCCGACTTCGGCCGGCTTGGCCTCTACGTAGAACGCCGCGCTCTGGTGCGGGTTCTCGCCATAGCGCATTTCCTGGGCCTTGATGAACTGGCTGTTGAAGGTGCGCGGGAATTCGCTGCGACCGGAGGTCGAGAGGGTTTCGGCGGTCTGGTTCACAGTGCCCATGTAGTTGGCGATCATGCCGTCGTAGGCGGCGGTGTGCTCGAAAGCCTTGAGCATCAGGTCGAAGCGCTGAGCGTAGGTCAGGCCGCCGGCCTTGAGGCTTTCCAGAACATTGGCGTAATCGCTGGCGTTGACCACGATGGCCACGTCTTTGTGGTTCTTGGCCGCGGAACGAACCATGGTCGGGCCGCCGATATCGATGTTCTCGATCGCGGTCGGCAGATCACAACCTGGCTTTGCGATAGTGGCTTCGAACGGGTAGAGGTTGACGGCAACCAGATCGATCGGCTTGATGCCGTGCTCGCTCATGATAGCGTCATCGATACCGCGACGACCCAGGATGCCGCCGTGGATTTTCGGGTGCAGGGTCTTGACCCGACCGTCCATCATTTCTGCAAAGCCGGTGTAGTCCGCGACTTCTACTGCGGCCACGCCGTTGTCCTGCAGCAGCTTGAACGTACCGCCGGTGGAGAGGATCTCGACGCCCAGGGCTTCCAGCTCACGGGCGAATTCGAGGATCCCGGTCTTGTCGGAAACGCTGATCAAGGCGCGGCGGATCGGCAGGCGGGTAGTCTGGTCGGTCATCTCAATTTCCATCAAAAGCAAAGGAGTCAGCAAAAAAGGCGACCGGTCTTACGCGGGCGCCTTTCTGGTTTGATTGAATGCTTACAGCAGATCGTACTGCTTGAGTTTCTTGCGCAAGGTGCCGCGGTTCAGACCGAGCAACTCGCTGGCCTTGGTCTGGTTGCCCTTGACGTAGTTCATCACGCTTTCGAGCAACGGCGCCTCGACTTCGGAGAGCACCAGGTTGTACACGTCCGTGACGGCAGCGCCCTCAAGGTGGGCGAAATAATTGTGCAGCGCCTTCTCGACACTCCCGCGAAGGGTCTGACCCTCTTCGCTCGGTGTATTGAGGTGCTGTTTCAAATTTACATTGTCGCTCACGGGTGTTGTTCCACTCACTAAAGTCTCGCTCATCATCGTCATGCGGCCACCCCTTCTCCGTCCCCTGTCACCAGGCTCTTGTAACGCTCGGCGAAAAACTCACGAACGTTGGCGCGCTGTGCTTCCGTATCATCCAAACGATTGAAGTGGGCGCGGAACTCCCTGGCGCCCGGCAGGGTTGCGAGATACCAGCCCACATGCTTGCGAGCAATGCGTACGCCCATGACATCCCCATAAAAGGTATGCAGCGCGGCCAGATGCTCTAGCAGAATACGTTCCACCTCGAACAGCTCCGGTGCCGGAAGTGTTTCGCCGGTACGCAGAAAATGCTCGATCTCACGAAAAATCCATGGTCGCCCTTGGGCGGCCCGGCCAATCAACAGACCATCGGCACCGGTCGCCTGGAGCACGTACCGGGCTTTTTCGGCCGAGTCGATATCGCCGTTGGCGAAGACCGGAATGGACACCGCCTGCTTGATCGCGGCAATGGTGTCGTACTCGGCTTCACCGGTGTACAGATCGGCGCGGGTCCGGCCATGGACTGCCAGCGCCGTGATTCCTGCCTGCTCGGCGATCTTCGCCACCGTCAGGCCGTTTTTGTTCGCCCGGTCCCAGCCGGTGCGGATTTTCAAAGTGACCGGTACATCGACTGCGGCCACCACGGCGTGCAGGATCTCGCTCACCAAATCTTCGTCTTTCAGCAACGCGGAGCCGGCAGCCTTGTTGCAGACCTTCTTCGCCGGACAACCCATGTTGATATCAATAATCTGCGCACCCAACTCGACGTTGGCGCGGGCCGCATCCGCGAGCATCTGTGCATCACCGCCGGCGATCTGTACCGAGCGTGGCTCGGGATCACCTTCGTGGATCATGCGCAGACGCGATTTGCGACTGTTCCACAAGCTCATGTCGCTGGTGACCATTTCCGAGACTACAAGGCCTGCGCCCAACCGTTTGCACAGCTGACGAAAGGGCTGGTCAGT
Source organism: Pseudomonas sp. GW821-FHT07G10 (assembly GCF_059418545.1). Lineage (NCBI taxonomy): Bacteria > Pseudomonadati > Pseudomonadota > Gammaproteobacteria > Pseudomonadales > Pseudomonadaceae > Pseudomonas > Pseudomonas sp. GW821-FHT07G10. Next base: position 489,844 of record NZ_JBWKQB010000001.1, read on the forward strand.
GACGCCCGCCATGGGAGCGAGAATCAAGCCGTTAGGCAATGTATATGGACCGATGCGTACCGCCGACATAGGGCTTCCCTGTTGTGGGGCCGGATCATTAGAGTTCGAAAAAGGGTTGGCATGATACCCGCTCTCGATGACTGGATAAAGGCTGAATTGGATAAATTCTGAACAGTTATTCTGTTATCGCCAGCGGTTTGGCTCGACGCGAGGGAGTCAAAAAGCTGTCTTCAATGTGCAGTTACGCCAATTGACTGCGGCGTTTCATTCGGGTGAATGGAAGCTCAGGCTGTAGTTGACGGCTTTCGGGCCGGGGTCAAGGATGTCCAGAGCGATATGGATCGGCGTCTGTGGCGGCATTTCTGCCAGGCCTTCAAGTTCGCCGTTGAGGTATTCGCTTGGTTTGAAGCGCCGACTGGCGATCAGGTGCCCATTGAGGTCGGCAAAGCGTAACTCCAGCAACGGAAAGGGCTGAGAGAATTGTGCGCGGTTGTAGATGATTGCATCGACCACCAGTGCGCCACTGAAATCCGGATGGCTGCGCACCACCAGATTACTGCTCTTGATGCGCGCGATGTCGACCTTGGACGGCACTGTGCAGCCGATTTCCGGGCACAGTTGCTGGAACCATGGCCGGTATTGGTCCTGACGGGCCAGCTCGTCGAAATGGTAGGCGATGTACTGGCCTGCCAGTGCGGCGGCGCCGAGCAGAATCAATAATCCCCAGAAGAAGCGTCTGCCCCAGGGGGAGCGGCGCTTTTGCCAATCAAGATGCACCGGTTCGTCGGCCAGGTCCTGCAGCACCTCGTCATGCAGGCCAGGCTCACTGCGTGCGTGTTTTTTGCTCGCTGGTTCGGCCTCCAGCGGCTCTTCGTCGTCATCTGCTGCCGACAAGCGTTCGTGGTGTTCGTGCGCTAGCGGCTCCTGGCTCGGGCGCATAGGCGGCGCGGTGGGTTCGTCGTCAAGATCGGCCAGCTCAAAAGACAGTGAGGGCTCGGTGCGGCCGGGTTTGGGCGGTTCGACGGGCGGGGCTGTCGGTTTACTGTTTGTGTTGGCTGCAGGCTCAGCGGGCTCAATCGGTTCTGCGCGCTCGGCAGCCGATCCGCTGAACAGGCTTTCGGACCATTGTTCTTCCTCGCTGTCGGTCGTATCCCTGCGTGCGCTCAGCGAATCCTCCTTGTGCTTGCGCTCTTGCCCGAACTCCTTGGTCGGCTGGATTTCCCGTTGTTCGAGCTTGGCGAGTTCTTCGTCGAGGTCGAGATTGTCCAGGTCGAGTTCGGCGGCCGTCCATTGCTTCTGGCTGATCGCCCTGGGGGCGGAGGTCTCGGTCGGTGTTGTCGCATTGGGGGCGACGGCTTCATTGCCAGTGCGTTGCTCGAGCAACTGCCGCGCGGCGTTGAACACCTGCAGGCATGAGCCGCAGCGAACCACTCCACGGGCTACGCTCAACTGGGCGTGGCTTACGCGAAAGCTGGTTTGGCAATGCGGGCACTGGGTGACGAAGCTGTCGGTCATGCGGCAATCCGGTTTGTGCAGGCGTCCATTCTAGCGCCGACGGCCAGTGATACGCACCCAGCCTTCGCGATTGGCAATCGGGTCCAGCTCGAAGTCCCGGGCATAAGCTGCTGCGACGTCTTCGCCCTGTTCGGCGAGGATGCCCGACAGCGCCAGGCGGCCACCCGGCCTGACCAGGCTGGACAGTTGCGGGGCCAGGGAAACCAGGGGGCCAGCGAGGATATTGGCGACCAGGACATCGGCCTGAACCTGCGGCAAATCCTGTGGCAGGTACAGCGGGAACAATTCTTCGGCAATGTTGTTGCGCCCGGCGTTATCGCGGGAAGCCTCCAGGGCTTGCACGTCGATGTCGGTGCCGACGGCTTCTTTGGCGCCCAGCAGCAGGGCGGCAATCGCCAGGATCCCCGAGCCGCAACCGAAGTCCAGCACGTTGCAGTCCTTCAGGTCCTGGCCGTCGAGCCATTCCAGGCACAGCGCGGTTGTCGGGTGGGTGCCGGTGCCGAAGGCCAGGCCCGGGTCGAGCAGCAGGTTGACGGCGCCCGGCTCCGGTGCGGCATGCCAGCTCGGGACGATCCACAGACGCTGGCCGAAGCGCATTGGCTGGAAGTTGTCCATCCAGCTACGTTCCCAGTCCTGATCTTCGATCACTTCGCAGTGATGTTCAGGCAGCGGGCCGCCGGTCAGCAGTTCCATATGGGCGAGGACGCTGGCGGCTTCTGTGCCGCCTTCGAACAGTGCCAGCAAATGGGTGTGGGACCACAGCGGGGTGGTGTTCAGTTCCGGTTCGAAGATCGGCTGATCTTCGGCGTCCATGAACGTCACCGAAACGGCGCCGACTTCAAGGAAAGCGTCTTCGTAGGTTTCGGCTTGTTCTGGGCTGATGGCGAGACGGACTTGCAGCCAAGGCATGGCGGGCACCTTCGGAAAATGTAATTGCAGCCTGGCGGGCTGTGAGAAGCGCACAAGTTTACGCGAGGCGAGTGCAGAAGACGACAAGGGTGACGCGCGATGGGCTCTTCGCAGGAGCGAGCGGTGCGGCGATCCGACTTGCCCGCGAAGAACGATGACGCAGTCGGCCTGAAAGATCGCGGCGCCTGAGTCGCGGGCAAGCCGCGCTCCTGCAGGTGGCGTCGTAACCAGAAACAACAAAGCCGCAATCAAGCGGCCTTGTTGGTCTGGATCAAGCTTAGTGCTGCTTGGCCAGCTTGTGCTCCAGGTAGTGGATATTCACTCCACCTTCGCAGAAGCCTTTATCGCGGACCAGATCGCGGTGCAGCGGGATATTGGTTTTGATCCCGTCGACAACGATTTCATCCAGTGCATTGCGCATGCGCGCCATGGCTTCATCGCGAGTCGCCCCCCAAGTGATCAGCTTGCCGATCAGGGAGTCGTAGTTCGATGGCACCTTGTAGCCGCTGTAGAGGTGCGAGTCGACCCGTACACCATTGCCGCCTGGAGCATGGAAATGCTTGACCATGCCAGGGCTCGGGATAAAGGTTTTAGGGTCTTCGGCGTTGATCCGGCATTCCAGCGCGTGGCCGTGGATCTTCACATCGTCCTGGGTGTACGACAGTTTGTTGCCAGCGGCGATGCTGAGCATCTCCTTGACGATGTCGATCCCGGTGACCATTTCCGATACGGGGTGCTCTACCTGTACCCGAGTGTTCATCTCGATGAAGTAGAAATGGCCATTCTCGTACAGGAACTCGAATGTGCCGGCGCCACGGTAGCCGATGTCGATGCAGGCTTTCACGCAACGAGCGAGCACTTCCTGGCGAGCCCTCTCGTCGATGCCCGGTGCCGGGGCTTCTTCGAGAACTTTCTGGTGGCGACGTTGCAGCGAGCAATCGCGGTCGCCCAGATGAATGGCGTGGCCCTGGCCGTCGGAAAGTACCTGGACTTCCACGTGACGCGGGTTGGTCAGGAATTTTTCCAGATAGACCATCGGGTTGCTGAACCAGGCAGCCGCTTCGGCGCGGGTCTGCTTGGCCGCTTCGACCAGGTCTTCTTCGCTGTGCACTTCACGCATGCCGCGACCACCGCCGCCGCCAGCGGCTTTGATGATCACCGGATAGCCGACTTCGCGACCAATGCCGATAGCGGTTTCCGGGTCTTCCGGCAGTGGGCCGTCGGAGCCCGGTACGGTCGGTACGCCGGCGCGCTTCATGGCGTCCTTGGCTGAAACCTTGTCGCCCATCAGGCGAATGGTGTCAGCTTTCGGGCCGATGAAGGCGAAGCCGGATTTTTCGACCTGTTCGGCGAAATCGGCGTTTTCCGCGAGGAAACCATAGCCAGGGTGAATCGCCGTGGCGCCAGTGACTTCAGCGGCCGCGATGATTGCCGGGATGTGCAGATAAGACAGGTTGGCAGGCGCCGGACCGATGCAAACGCTTTCGTCGGCCAGACCCAAATGCATCAGCTCTTTGTCGGCAGTCGAGTAAACCGCGACGGTCTTGATGCCCATTTCCTTGCAGGCGCGCAGGATCCGCAGGGCAATTTCACCGCGGTTGGCGATCAGGACTTTTTCCAGCTTCGCAGGTTTCAACATCGTTGGCTCTCCGCGGTTCAAACGATGGTGAACAGTGGTTGGTCGTACTCAACCGGCTGGCCGTTTTCTACCAGGATGGATTCGATCACGCCGCTGGACTCAGCCTGGATGTGGTTCATCATTTTCATCGCTTCAACGATGCAGATGGTGTCGCCTTTCTTCACGCTCTGGCCAACTTCAACGAAGGCTGGCGAAGTCGGTGCCGGGGTACGGTAGAAGGTACCGACCATCGGGGACATAACCACGGTGCCGTTGAGTTTCGGTGCTGCCGGGGCTTCAACAGCGGCCACCGGAGCAGCGGCGACTGCGGCAACCGGAGCCGGCGCGGCGGCCATAGGTGCTGGCGCGTAAAACTGTTGCGCAGGGGTTTTGCTGTGACGGCTGATCCGTACGGATTCCTCGCCTTCCTTGATCTCCAGCTCGTCGATACCGGATTCTTCCAGCAGTTCGATCAGTTTCTTAACTTTACGGATATCCATGAATCATCAACTCCCAAGGGTCGGTCAGGGGCGTTTAGCTTGTTGTTCAAGCTGTTCCAGGGCGGCCTCCAGGGCCAGTCGATAACCGCTGGCGCCAAGGCCGCAGATCACTCCCACCGCAACGTCGGAGAAGTAGGAGTGATGGCGGAAAGGTTCGCGTTTGTGCACGTTAGACAAATGCACTTCGATGAATGGGATGCTCACCGCCAGCAACGCGTCACGTAATGCGACGCTTGTATGTGTAAAAGCTGCTGGATTGATCAAAATGAAGTCCACACCCTCGCCGCGCGCGGCATGGATGCGGTCGATCAATTCGTACTCGGCGTTGCTTTGCAGGTAGAGCAAATGGTGGCCGGCATTACGGGCCCGCTGTTCCAGATCCTGATTGATCTGAGCCAGAGTTACCGCACCATAGACCCCCGGTTCGCGGGTGCCGAGCAAGTTCAGGTTGGGTCCGTGCAGAACCAGTAAGGTCGCCATCTGCTGTTCCTTGTGATCTGTGTACAGTTGTCAGAACCCGGCGACTATGCCGCAAAGCCTTTGTGACTGTCCAGTTCTCTGCAATAGCCAGCACAATGCCCGATGTTTGCGCGAAATATATGACCACCTGATTAAATCTGGTCATTCGCTTTCGCGACACGTTCGGCGAAGTCCGCTGCATTGATCTCGCCGATCACTCTCACCTCACCCTGTTCGACGCCGTCTTTGCCGAAAAACATCAGTGCAGGCGGGCCGAACAGTTTGTAACGGTCGAGCAGCGTGCGTTGTTCGCGGTTGCTGGCGGTCATATCGAAGCGGATCAGCCGATAACCCTTGAGCCGTTCGACGACGGTGCTGTCGTTAAGCACCTCATGCTCGATGACTTTGCAGCTGATGCACCAATCGGCATACCAGTCGAGCAGCAGCGGGATGCCGGCAATTTTGGCTCCAGCGAGGGCGAGCTCCAGTTCCGCAGGCGTGTTGATGGTCTGCCATTCGCTGGCGTCTTGGGCGTGTGTGTCAATGGCTGAATTGACGGTCATTGACCGGCCGATCGGGCTCAGCGGATCGCTCTGGCCGCTGAATGCGCCATACCAGCAGGCCAGCGCATAGAACAACAGTAATAACCCCAGCAACTGCGCCAGGCGCTGTCTCGGTGCCTTGTAGATGAACTCCAGTGCGCCGAGAAACAAGCCGACACCGGCAGCCAGCAAACCGATCAACAGCAAGGTGATCTCGCCTGGAAGCACGCGACTGAGCAAGCCGACTGCCAGCCCAAGCAGCAGAATGCCGATGGCATGTTTAACGTAGATCAGCCATGGGCCGCTTTTTGGCAGCCAGGCCGCACCACCAGTGGCGACGAGCAACAGCGGTGCGCCCATGCCCAGACCCAATACGAACAGCTTCAGCGCGCCGCCCAGTGCATCACCGCTGGCGCTTATGTAAAGCAGGGCGCCAGCCAATGGCGCCGAGACGCAGGGCGAAACCAGCAGGCTCGAAACCACGCCCAGCACTGCTGCGCCCCACAAGGAACCGCCTTCGGTGCGGTTTGCCACCCGGTCCAGGCGACTGCTGATGGCGTGCGGGAGTTTCAGTTCGAAGATGCCAAACATAGCCAGGGCAAACACCGCGAAAAACAGTGCGAACGGCACCAGCACCCAGGCTGACTGCAGACGTGCCTGCAGATTCAGTTGTGCGCCGAACATTCCCATCAGTGCGCCGAGCAAGGCAAAGCAGGCCGCCATCGGGAGCACGTAGGCCAGCGACAGATTGAAACCGCGCAAGCCACCGACCTGGCCGCGCAGTACAACGCCGGAAAGGATCGGCAGCATCGGCAGCACGCAAGGGGTGAAGGTCAGGCCAAGACCCGCGAGGAAGAACAGCGCCAGTTCGCGCCAGGTCCAACCGGTCTGATGACGGGGCGTCGGCATATCGGTGCCGACGACTGAAGCAAACTTGCCGTCGATGCTCAGTCGCTCGGTTTCCGGCGGGTAGCACAGACCTTTATCGGCGCAGCCTTGATAGGTGACCGCCAGGGTCAAGGCGCGCTGATCGCCGGGCACGCGCGGTAGCTCTACATCGAGAATGCCGTGGTAGACCTCGACGTCGCCGAAATACTCATCATGTTTTTTCTCGCCCTGCGGCAGTTGAGCGGCGCCCAGGCCAATGTCGGCGGGCTCGCTGCGAAACTGAAAGCGATGGCGGTAGAGGTAATAACCTTCGGTGGCGACGAAGCGCAGCTTGATCGATTGCGGCGTGCTTTCAATCAGGCTCAACTGAAAGGCTTCGTGTACCGGCAGGAAGTCGGCGCTGTTATTGATCGCGCCCAGCGTCGAACTGGGGCGACTGTCCAGCAATCCGGTGGCGGTCGCCGGCAGGGCGAGCAATAACAGCATCAGGCAGAGCAGACGGCGCATAGCGATCTCGCGTATCTAACGTGTGCGCATGATAGCGGAGTGGGGCGGGGTATGCAGGAAGAGGGGGGATGATCGTTCCCACGCTCTGCGTGGGAATGCCTCAATGGACGCGCAGCAATCGCTTCGGCAGTGACGCAGAGCGTCACGGGCTGCATTCCCACGCGGGAGCGTGGGAACGATCAAAAGTGGTCTTTAAACCCTGAAGGCCTGAACGGCGGTATGCAACTGCCCGCCCAGCGCCAATAAATGTTCGCCCTGGCTGCGCCCTTCACCAATCCTCAGCAAGTTATCCCCACCCAATTGGTGAATCCGCTCACTGTGATCGCGGATTTCACTGACGGCGCCGCTCTGCTGGGCGGTGACATCGGCGATGCGAACCGCGGTGTCGGAAATGGTCTGTATCGCCCCGACGATTTCATCCAGGGCTCCGTCAGCTGCTTGTGCCTGGTTGGCTGTGGCTTCGGCGTGTTCGACCTGGGCGCGCATGCCTTCCACCGATTGTCGGGCTGCGGTTTGCAGGCCCGCGATCAGTGTCTGGATCTCGGCGGTGGCACCCGCGGTACGCTGCGCCAGTGAGCGGACTTCTTCGGCGACCACTGCAAACCCTCGACCCATCTCCCCTGCGCGAGCGGCTTCGATGGCGGCGTTCAACGCCAGCAGATTGGTCTGGTCGGCGATCGAACGGATCACTGTGAGCACGCCGCCGATGGTCGCCGACTCTTCGGCCAGGTGTTCGATCATCTGCGCGTTGCCTTGCACTTCGCCCACCAGGGCGTGCAACCCGGTGAGGCTCAAACCGATCACCTTCTGGCCATGCTCGACCGCAAGCCCGGCGTGACGGCTGGCGTCGGCGGCCTGGCTGGCATCACCGGCCACCTGCACAATGGTGGCTTCCAGTTCGCCCAATGCGTCGCGTATTTGTGCGGTATCCCCAGCCTGCCGTTCGGCACCGCTGTGCAGGCCGCTGCTCAACTCGGCCAGGGCGCGGCTGCTGCCAGCGACTTGTTCTGCGTTTTGCCGGATGGTCCCCACCAGATCAACCAGATACGCCCGCAGGCGATTCAGTGACTCTTCAATATCGTGCAGCTCGCGGTTGGTGGCGCCCAGTTGGATATTCTGGCTGAAGTCGCCTTCGGCCCAGGTCGACAAGGCCGGAGCCAGATTGGTCAGCACGCGGGCGAGCCGCCGTTGCAAGGTGTCAATAAGCAACGCGATCAACAGGATCAGGCCAATCATCAGTCCCTGGATCATCCGTACTTCGCTCTGAATCTGTCCATGTTGAGCGCGGACAGCAGGCTCCAGAGCAGCAATCGCCTGCTGAACGTCAGCGATCTTGAGGTGAGTGGCATCACTGAGCCCGGCGCGTTTTTGAATCTGCTCGCGAGTGCGGCTCAGTTCGGCCGGGTAACGTGTCAGCAGGCTGTTCAGTTCGCGCTTGAGGCCAATGCCAGTATCTTCTGCGGCGCTTTTTTCAGTGTTCTCCAGCCCCATCATGGAGGCGAAGTCTTCGGTATTCGATTCGCTACTGGTGGTGACGCCTAACAACGGTAGAGTCTCCAGCTGTTCAGCCTGGGAGCGGATGCTGGTCACCTCACGCTCGACGTCGGCAGCCAGTTCGCTACGACCGCTGCTGACCAGCTTGTCCCGGGCCAACGACAGCTTGGCCAGGTGCTGTGACGCCGCCAGTAGCAATGGCAAGTAACCTGCGGCAATCGGGGTATTGGCGCCGCTGGCGTACTGGCTGAGTTGTTCCAGGTTGGCGCCCAGCTCACGCTCGGCCTGCAGGAGCAGGGCTTGCGGGTCGCCGGCGAGTTTGCCGGCAGCCAGCAGGTCGGTCTTGCTGAAGCTATCCAGGCTCGAAAGGCTTGGGCGCAGGCTTTGCGCCAGCTCGGCAGGTAATTCGCCGAGCTCTGTTTGAAGCGTTTCGAGCGATTGGCTGGCGGCACTCAAGCGCAGGGCGTCGCCACTGGCCAGGTAATCTTCAACATTGCGTACCACCTGATTCTGGAACTGCTGCGACAGGCCCAAGTAGCGTTCCATCAGCACATAGGGGCGTTCCAGTGCCTGTTGCGACCACCAGAGCGTGGCGCCCAGAGCGAGACAAACGGCGACTAATAGGAGGGTGTTGAGATTGGTCAGCAGCTTCAGGCGCATCGTGGCTCTACCAACGATAGAATGGTAAGCGCTTGAAGTTATTGCGTTTCTGTTACAGCGTTATGACTGACTCGGTGGTTTCCGATGAAAAAGTGGCACTTTGCTTTGATTGCAGAGCGGCTTGCACACGATTGCGTCCGGCGTGCTTGGCACGGTACAGCGCTTCGTCCGCCTGGCTGGCCATCATCAGGCTGTCGGAGTCCTCGCGCAGTTCTACGACGCCGGCGCTGAAGGTGCACCAGAGATCCTGAGGTTGCGCCGGATAGTGAATCTCGGCAAAGCGCTGACGGATTTCATTGAGCACGTTGTAGGCCGATTCGATATCGGTGTCGGGCATGATGATGGCGAACTCTTCGCCACCATAGCGGCCGATAAAGTCGGTCTTGCGCAGACGTTGCTTGAGGAATAGCGCCAGGCTCTTGATCACGCGGTCGCCCATGGGGTGGCCGTGGCTGTCGTTGACCCGTTTGAAGTGGTCGATGTCGAGCATGGCAAAGCTCAGCGGCTTGCTTTCGCGGCGGGCACGGAAACTGCAGTCTTCGAGCAATTGCAGGATATGGGTATGGTTGTACAGGCCGGTCAGGCTGTCGCGAACCATCCGCGCCTTGAGATTGCGCGCCCGGGCCGCACGGTTGCGCACCGTGGTGATCAGGTGCCGCGGCTTGATCGGCTTGGTCAGGAAATCGTCGCCACCTTCGCTCATGGCATCGAGTTGCTTGTCCAGGTCGTTTTCGGCCGACAGATAGATGATCGGCACGCTGACATAGCGGTCATTGTGGCGGATCACCTTGGCAAGTTCCGTACCGGTGCAGGCCGGCATGTACATGTCGAGAATGATCAGGTCCGGCTGAAAGTCCGCCAGTTCAGCCATCGCTTGAATCGGCTCGATCAGGGTGCGGGTGACGATACCGGCGCTGTTGAGCAGGCGTTCGGTGTGCAATGCCTGAGCGCGCGAATCATCGATGATCAGCACTTTGTACGGTTCGTACTGGGCGACGCAGGTCAGGACTTCGATTTTCTCCAGCAGGCTCGAAGCTTCAAGGGTACCGGTCAAAAACTCCTGACCGCCGGCGCGAACGGCGGCGAGACGGGTCGGGGTATCGGTTTCGTTCAGGCTGAAGAACAGCAGTGGCAGCTTGTGCTCAAGGCCTTCCTGGGCCTCGGCCGCCAGCCGCAGGCCCATGCCGGCGCCACAAAAATCGACATCCATGACGATCGCTGCCGGAAGCCGCTCGACCAGCGAGGAGCGGAACGCCGCTACACTGTCCAGCGACTGGGCGCTGAGTCCAAAGAATTCGAGTTGTTTGGCCAGCCGCTCGGCGCGGTCGTGATCTTGCAGCATCACGTAGATCGGCTTGCGCAGCGGTGGCAGGAAGGTTTGTTCGAGTTGCTCGCCATGACGCAGGCCGGTGCGGGACAAGCGTTGCATCAGGCGATTGAGATCGGTGATCAGCCCGCTGTTCAGACGCCCGCGGTTGGCATCCACGGCTTTCAGAGAGTGGCCGATGCTGTGCGCGAGCTGACTGTGTTCGGGCTGTTCAAACCGTTCGGCGAACCGCAGCAGGCGCAAGTTGGCCTCGGCCAGTTCGGACATATCAGTGGTCGACCATTCGCTTCGCTGCAGGCGTTGCCATATCTCAAGAATCTGACGTGCCTGATGAATCACCCGCTGGGCAAAGTGGTGCTTGAGGCGCTCACGGCTGGGGTCTTCTGGCTCGGTCATATCCTGACTACTAGTTAGGGGGCATGCTGAGATTGACTGGTGGCTCTATGCTAGCACCTCTTTTCGATTGCATGAGTGTCCTGCATCAATAAACTGCAAAGCGATGCCATTCATTTTTTGAACGGCGGGTCTCATGGGTTGGTGGCTGCGCTTCATTGATAGTGGTGGCTTGATGCGCGACTATTGTGCGGCGTCCTGGTTTGCGGCTGATTTAATCCGCTCGAACCGGGGCGCGATGGAGTAGGGTTGTGGTCGAACCGATGAATTCAAGTGATTGAAAGGATATAGCCATGCTGGACTGGAAGAACCGCGCAGGCAGCGCGCCTGATCGTGCCGCTGAACCTGAGTCGGCAACCCGCAGCTATTTCGGTGGTTTGCTGTTCAGCCGTGCCTTGGGCACAGTGGTGGGTTTGTACCTGCTGGTGACCCTTGTCGTGGGCTGGTACTGGAGCCAGGAACCGGCACTGTTTGCGGTTCAGCAGAATGCTCAAATGGCGGCTGAGAAGGACGGCAAGCAGATGGTCGTCGGTTACACCACGGTGGAAACCCTCAAGACTGTTGCCGGTACGCTGCTGCACAAACCTGGCGGCTACCTCTCCAATGATCGCTTCCCACCGGGCGTCTGGCTGGACGATATCCCTAGTTGGGAATATGGCGTGCTGGTACAGGTCCGCGACCTGACCCGTGCCCTGCGCAAAGACTTCGCCCGTTCGCAATCGCAGTCCGCAGAAGACGCTGATCTGGGCAAGGCCGAGCCGCGTTTCAACTTCGACAACAAAAGCTGGATGCTGCCTTCCAGTGAGTCCGAGTACCAGGAAGGCATCAACTCGCTGAGTCGCTATCAGGCGCGGCTGTCAGATCCATCGCAGAAGAACGCCCTGTTCTACGCCCGGGCCGACAACCTCAATAACTGGCTCGGTGATGTGGCCACTCGCCTGGGCTCGCTGTCGCAACGACTGTCGGCCAGCGTCGGTCGGGTCAAACTCAATACTGCGCTGAAAACCGAAGCACTGGCACCCGGTCAAGTGCCGCAGCTAGATGAAGAGTTGGTGGAAACCCCTTGGTTGCAGATCGATAACGTGTTCTACGAAGCCCGCGGTCAGGCCTGGGCATTGTCCCATCTGCTGCGCGCCATCGAAGTCGACTTTGCCGACGTATTGGCCAAGAAAAACGCCACGGTCAGCGTGCGTCAGATCATTCGTGAGCTGGAAGCCTCCCAGGAGCGAGTATGGAGCCCAATGATTCTCAACGGCAGCGGCTTTGGCGTGCTGGCCAACCACTCGCTGGTCATGGCCAACTACATCTCGCGGGCCAATGCAGCGGTCATCGATTTGCGTCAACTGCTCTCCCAGGGTTGAGTCATGGTCGTTACCTCTAAAGAGGCCGCACATCGCGCGGCCTCGGATGCCGAACACATCGCCTGGGTCGATGAGCAAGACAACTTGCTTGGCGCCCTGGTCCGGTCCGATTTACGCGAGCGTGGGCTGATCGGGCGCGGAACTTACATCATGCTGTTCAATTCGGCCGGTGAGCTGTGCGTGCATCGGCGCACCCTGAGCAAAGCTATCTATCCCGGTTATTGGGACGTGGCAGCCGGCGGCATGGTGCTGGCGACTGAGACCTATGCCGAATCGGCGGCCCGTGAACTGGAAGAAGAGCTTGGGGTCAGCGGTGTGGAATTGACTGCACATGATCACTTTTTCTTCGAAGACACTGGTAATCGACTGTGGTGTTCGGCGTTCTCGGCGGTCTGGGACGGGCCATTGCGTTTGCAGCCAGAGGAAGTGCTGGAGGCGCGCTTTATGCCGATCGATCAGGTCATGCAGGAAATTCAGCAAAAGCCCTATTGCCCGGACTCTCTGGCGGCCTTGAAGCGTTATCTGCGCTCACAGGGCGCAAACGTCGCAAAAGATGTATAAATTGGCGCCGATTGACTCTTAGCAAGTGCGCTTTTTGCCGTTACACTGCGCGACCTTTTGTAGGAGCGAAGCTTGCTCGCGAAGGACGCATGAACGACATGTGCTGTCTGATGCCGCGCGTTATCGTTGACGTCCATCGCGAGCAAGCTCTGCTCCTACAAGTCTGTACCGTTTCAGTAGCGCTGCCCCTGCCTGAGTGGGGCTTCGCGGTCGATGGCACTTGCCAAAGCGCTTCGACCAGTCTTTGTCCTCCCAAGAGGATTGCCGGTGGCCAAAAAAGCCGCATCCTTCGCCGCCCTTGGTGGCCTGGTATTTTCCACCGACGCAGGTCGACATTGCCCGGACTGTAGCCAGCCGGTGGATGCCTGCATCTGCAAACAAACCGTTGTCCCTGCCGGCGACGGCATCGCTCGCGTGCGTCGCGAAAGCAAGGGCCGTGGCGGCAAGACGGTGACCACCATCACCGGCGTGCCGTTGGCCGAAGATGCCCTCAGTACGCTTGCCACGACGCTGAAAAAGCGTTGCGGCACCGGCGGCACGTTGAAAGACGGGGTCATCGAGATCCAGGGCGAGCATGTCGAGCTACTCTTGGCAGAGCTGATCAAGCTCGGTTTTAAAGCTAAGAAGTCCGGCGGCTAGCAGCCTCTGTGAAGACCACCCCGACTTGACGCAGTCCTGATCCGATACAGGTTTGCCGTCGTCTCCATGGTTTTCACAGAGCCTGTTCATGACCGGTTTCTAAACTCCGCGCTGTAGGCGAGGTCTATCCCCCTCGAATACAGGCTAATCGTCATTTTCATTCTTTAGACTGCGCCAGCCTTATCTCAGGCGACGCTCTATGACTTCATTTATAGGGGACTTCGATGTCCGTACGACGCACACGCAAAGACGATGGCAGCCAATGGACAGTTGCGGACAGCCGCAGTGTTTATGGGATTCGCCATTGGGGGGCCGGGTATTTCGCGATCAGTGACGCCGGTCGCGTCGAAGTTCGTCCGAACGGCCCGAACAGCTTGCCTATCGATCTGTTCGAACAAGTCGATGAGCTGCGTAAAAGCGGCCTGTCGTTGCCGCTGCTGGTGCGCTTTCCGGACATTCTGCAAGACCGCGTACGTCAGCTGACCGGCGCATTCGACGCCAACATCGAGCGTCTGGAATACCAGAGCAAATACACCGCGCTGTACCCGATCAAGGTCAACCAGCAAGAAGCGGTGATCGAGAACATCATCGCCACCCAGGACGTGTCCATCGGCCTGGAAGCCGGCTCCAAGCCGGAATTGCTGGCGGTGTTGGCGCTGGCGCCCAAAGGCGGAACCATTGTCTGCAACGGTTACAAGGATCGTGAGTTCATTCGCCTGGCACTGATGGGCCAGAAGCTCGGTCACAACGTGTTCATCGTGATCGAGAAAGAATCCGAAGTTGAGCTGGTGATCGAAGAAGCGGCCTCGCTCAAGGTCAAACCTCAGGTCGGTCTACGGGTGCGTTTGTCTTCCCTGGCCTCGAGCAAGTGGGCTGACACCGGCGGTGAAAAATCCAAATTCGGTCTGTCTGCCGCTCAGCTGATCTCAGTGGTCGAGCGTTTCCGCGCCGCCGGTCTGGATCAGGGCATTCGCTTGCTGCACTTTCACATGGGCTCGCAGATCGCCAACCTGGCGGACTACCAGCATGGCTTCAAGGAAGCGATCCGCTATTACGGCGAATTGCGCAACCTTGGCCTGCCGGTAGATCACATCGACGTCGGCGGCGGCCTGGGCGTTGACTACGACGGTACCCACTCGCGCAATGCCAGCTCGATCAACTACGACATGGACGACTACGCCGGTGTCGTGGTCGGGATGCTCAAGGAGTTCTGCGATGCGCAGAGCCTGCCGCATCCGAACATCTTCTCCGAGAGCGGCCGCTCGCTGACCGCCCACCACGCCATGCTGGTGGTCCAGGTGACCGACGTCGAGAAGCACAACGACGACGTGCCAGTCATCGAGAACAAGGAAGAGCTGCCGGAAACCGTGCAATGGCTGGTAGACCTGCTGGGGCCGACCGACATCGAGATGGTCACCGAGACCTACTGGCGTGCCACGCACTACATGAGCGACATCGCTGCCCAGTACGCGGATGGCAAACTGACCCTGGCCGAGAAAGCTTTGGCCGAACAGTGCTACTTCGCGGTCTGCCGTCGCCTGCACAACTCCTTGAAAGCCCGTCAGCGTTCCCACCGTCAGGTGCTCGACGAACTCAACGACAAGCTCGCCGACAAGTACATCTGCAATTTCTCGGTATTCCAGAGCCTGCCGGACACCTGGGCGATTGGCCAGGTACTGCCGATTCTGCCATTGCACCGTCTCGACGAAGAGCCGCTGCGCCGTGCTGTGCTGCAAGACCTGACCTGCGACTCCGATGGCAAGATCAAGCAGTACGTCGATGAACAAAGCATCGAAACCAGCCTGCCGGTGCATGCGCTGAACGACGGTGAAGATTACCTGCTGGGGATTTTCCTGGTGGGCGCCTATCAGGAAATTCTCGGTGATATGCACAACCTGTTCGGTGATACCGACTCGGTGAATATCTACCAGAATGCGGACGGCAGCGTGTATCACGCCGGTATCGAAACCCACGACACCATCGAAGACATGCTGCGTTACGTGCATTTGTCTCCGGAAGAGCTGATGACCCACTATCGGGACAAAGTCGCCTGCGCGAAGATCAGTCCGGCCGAACGCACTCAATACCTCGACGCTCTGCGTCTGGGGCTGACTCGCTCGTCTTACCTGTCTTCTTGAGGTAACAAACTGTCGCGCCAGGTTGTCTGAAAACGCACTGCAACCCGTGTGTTTTTTCAGATGGTCTGGCGCGGCATTTTTTTCAGACGTATATGGCGCAAGCCATTTGTTTTCGAAGAATCAAAGAGTGCAGGTCTTCATTTCATTTAGGCCGCTTTCTGATCTGTACCAGGCTCTCTACTCGACGATGTCTCTCAGCGAGAATCTCACGTCGCCCCCTCCGTAGAAACACGCCAATATTTGATCCAGCCAGTGAACCGTTCGTGTTCGAACTGCACCCGCTCAGTGGGCAATGACGCTAAACCAGCCATCATTCTTGCTTAAGAGCCAGGCGAAAGCGCCGAGGGTCAGGCTGCGTAGCAGCATAAACAGCAGAAACGCCAGCCACAGACCATGGTTGCCAAAGCTCTGTAGAGCCCAGGCCACCGGTAGCACGATGATCACGGTCAGCAGCATACCGTTGCGCATTTCCCTGGCACGGGTGGCGCCGATGAACAGACCGTCGAGCAAGTAGCTCCAGACCGCGATCAGCGGTAGCGCGGCGAGGTAAGGCAAGTAGCTGAACGCGGTGTCGCGCACGCTCTGGATGTTGGTCTGCATCTCGATGAACAGATGACCGGCAAACAGAAACAGCACGGCGAAGCCCAGGCTGGTCAGCAACGACCAACCGCAGGCTACCACCAGCGAACGGCGCAAGGCCTGCCGGTCATGGGCGCCGATGGCGTGACCGCACAGAGCTTCCACTGCATGGGCCAGGCCATCGAGCGCATGGGCGGTCAGTAGTAAACCGTTGAGCAGCAGAGCGTTGGCCGCGACGGTTGCGTCACCCAGTCGAGCTCCTTGCACGGTGATCAGGAAAAACACTGATTGCAGTGCCAGGCTGCGAATGAAAATGTCCCGATTGACCGCCAGCAGCGGTCTCCAGCTTTGCCACAGTGCCAGCGCCGCCCATGCAATGTGGCCGGGGTAGGCGCGCAGGGCTTTGCGGGTCATGGCCAGACCAATCAGGGCACCGGTCCATTCGGCGATGACCGAGGCCCGCGCCGCGCCAACTACACCCCACTCCAGTCCGAGGACGAACCACAGGTTCAGCGCGATGTTCACCAGGTTCGTGCTCAGCAGAATCGCCAGCGGTGCGCGGGCGTTCTGGGTGCCGAGGAACCAGCCGACCAGCGCGTAACTGGCCAGCGCTGCGGGTAGACCGAACAGCCGGGTATGGAAAAAGTCCCGGGTCATTTGGTCGAGTTCGGCGGAGGGGTGCATCAGGTTTAAAGCGACGCCGCTCAGCGGCACGGCGATGACCCCAAGCAGCAGCGCCAGGCCCATGGCCAAGAGCAAACCTTGCAGCAGGACCTGTCGAAGTGCTGCGCCGTCTTCACGCCCGGCGGCCTGGGCGGCAAAACCGGTGGAGCCCATGCGCAGAAAGCCCATCGACCAGGCCAGAAACAGATACAGGTTGGCACCGATAGCCACAGCACCGAGTTGGTGGGCGTAGGGCAGATGACCGATCACCGTGCTGTCGACCAGGGCCACCAGTGGAACGGAGATGTTCGACAGAATCATCGGCGCCGCGAGCGCCCAGACACGGCGATGGGTTGAGCGGTGGCGCCAGTCGGTGATCAGGGTGGACATGCAGGCTCCTTGAGAGAGCAGGCATTGTAGCGGCAGTTTCGGGACTCGCGCCGTCTCCTTGATCGTTCCCACGCTCTGCGTGGGAACGCCGCCATGGACGCGCAGCAATCGCCGTTGATGTGACGCGGAGCGTCACGGGGTGCATTCCCACGCGGGAGCGTGGGAACGATCATCAGCAAATTCTTCAATGACCAGAACCAGCCCGCCCGGCGCCGGTCAATGTGACCGGCGCCCCAGGCGGTTTGGCATCAGTGATATATAGTTCAAGGCTACGATACTCCTGCCTATGAGTGCCCCATGCTTAACAAAGGACTGTTTCTGGCCTGTGCGTTGGCGCTGCTAAGCGCTTGCGATTCGTCGACTTCCGACAAAGCGCCTCCCACCGCCGCGCCCCCGGCGGTGGTCACAGCGCCCACGGCCAAGGCGATTCAGGACACTGCGGTACTGAAGCAGCGCTACGCCGGCCGTGAGTTAAGCGTGGTGGACGTTTCCGAAGTTCAGCTTGATGGTGCCAGCACGCTGTCGGTGAGCTTTTCGGTGCCGCTGGACCCTGAGCAGAAATTCGACGAAAAACTGCATCTGGTCGACAGCAAGTCGGGCAAGATCGACGGTGCCTGGGAACTCTCCGACAACCTGACGGAACTGCGTCTGCGCCATCTTGAGCCCCGGCGCAAACTGGTGCTCACTGTCGATGCCGGGCTACGCGGGGTCAACGATGCCAGACTTGCCGTCGAGTACGTCAGCCGCCTGGAAACCCGTGACCTGCAACCCACCGTAGGCTTCGCCAGTCGTGGCACCTTGCTGCCGACCCGTCTGGCCGAAGGCCTGCCGGTGATCGCGCTGAATGTCGACAGGATCGACGTCGAGTTCTTCCGGATCAAACCCGAATCCCTGCCGGCGTTTCTCAGTCGGTGGGGCCGCAGCGCCAGCCTGCAAAGTTATGAATCGCGCGAACTGCTGCCGATGGCCGATCTGGTTTACGGTGGTCGCTTCGACCTGAACCCGGCACGCAATACCCGGGAAACCCTGTTACTGCCGATCGCCGGCCTCAAGCAACTGCAACAGGCTGGCGTTTACCTGGCGGTGATGCGTGCTTCCGGCACCTATAACTACTCGCAACCGGCGACCCTCTTTACCCTCAGTGACATCGGCCTGTCGGTGCACCGTTACCAGAACCGTCTGGATGTCTTTACTCAAGCGCTGGACGGCGGTAAAGCTCTGGATGACGTCAGTCTCGAACTGCTTGATAGCGAGGGCCGGGTAGTAGGCCAGGGCAAGACCGGGAAGGGCGGCCATACCGAGTTGTCGCTGCCGAAAAAAGCCGAAGTGTTGCTGGCCCATCAGGGCGAGCAGACCAGTATGTTACGACTCAACAGCGCCGCGCTGGACCTGGCCGAGTTCGATATCGGCGGGCCACAAGCCCATCCCCTGCAGTTTTTTGTGTTTGGCCCGCGTGACCTGTATCGCCCCGGCGAAACCGTGCTGCTCAACGCCTTGCTGCGGGACAAGGACGGTAATGCCGTCAAACCGCAGCCGGTCAGCGTTGAAGTGCGTCGCCCGGATGAGCAGGTCAGTCGCAAGTTCGTCTGGGACGCCGATGCGTCCGGTCTCTATCAATACCCACTGCAACTGGCCGGTGAAGCGCCGACCGGGCGTTGGCAGCTGGTGTTCGATCTGGGTGACGGCAAGCCGCAGTTGTATGAGTTCCTCGTCGAAGACTTCCTGCCCGAGCGTCTGGCCCTTGAGCTAAAAGGCCGCGATGCCCCGATCAAACCGGCCGATACCGCGGAAATCAGCGTCAAAGGCCGTTATCTCTATGGTGCCCCGGCCTCGGGCAATCGCCTGAGCGGCCAGGTTTATGTGCGCCCGCTGCGTGAGGCGGTCAACGCGCTACCCGGTTATCAATTCGGCTCGGTCACCGAAGCAGAGCTGAGTCAGGATCTGGATCTGGACGAGAGCACGCTGGACGCCAACGGCGAGGCAACCATCGATCTGGAAAGCAAATGGGCCGGGGCCAAGTCGCCGCTGCAACTGATCGTTCAGGCCAGCCTGCACGAGTCCGGTGGTCGCCCGATCACTCGTCGTGTGGTGCAACCGGTATGGCCGGCGGATCGTTTGCCGGGGCTGCGGGCGTTGTTCGATGGCAAAGAAACCGACGGCAACGGCCCGGTCGGGTTCGAGCTGCTGCTGGCCAACAATGAAGGTCAGAAGCTGGCGGCGGACAACCTCAAGGTACGGCTGGTGCGCGAGCGTCGTGACTACTACTGGAACTACTCGCAAAGCGATGGCTGGAGCTATCACTTCAACGAAAAATTCCTCACCCTCGATGAAGAGACCGTCAGCATCAAGGCCGGTGACACCGCGAAAGTCAGTTTTCCGGTGGAGTGGGGCCCGTATCGCGTCGAAGTCGAAGACCCGCAGACCGGACTGCTCAGCAGTCTGCGTTTCTGGGCCGGTTACCGCTCCCAGGACAACACCGAAGGCGGCGCGGTGCGACCGGATCAGGTCAAACTGGCGCTGGACAAGCCCGCCTATGGCGATGGCGACACGGCTAACGTGACAGTCACGGCGCCCGCAGCTGGCAAAGGTTATCTGCTGGTGGAGTCCAGCGACGGACCATTGTGGTGGCAGGAAATCGATGTGCCGGCCGCAGGCAAAAGCTTCGCGGTCAAGCTCGATCCGAAATGGTCGCGGCATGACCTGTATGTCAGCGCGCTGGTGATTCGTCCGGGTGAACGCAAAGCCAATGTCACCCCGAAACGCGCGGTCGGCGTGCTGCACCTGCCGCTGGATCGGACCCGGCGCAAACTCGGCGTGACCCTGAATGCACCGGAAAAGATGCGCCCCAAACAGCCGCTGACGGTGAAGATTCAGGCGAAAAATGCCGATGGCAGCATGCCGAAACACGTGCACGTGCTGCTGGCTGCGGTGGACGTGGGCATCCTCAATATCACCGAATACCCAACGCCTGACCCGTACTCCAGCTTGTTCGGTCGCAAGGCGTATGGCGCTGACCAACTGGATATCTATGGGCAGCTGATTGAAGCCGGGCAGGGCCGTTTGGCCAGCCTGGCGTTCGGTGGCGACGCGGCGCTGGCCAAGGGTGGCAAGCGTCCCGACACCAGCGTGACCATCGTTGCCCTGCAAAGCGCGCCGGTGACCCTGAACGAACAGGGCGAAGGTGAAGCCAGCGTCGACATTCCGGACTTCAACGGCGAACTGCGTCTGATGGCTCAGGCCTGGACCGATGATCGCTACGGCATGGCCGAAGGCAAAACCGTGATCGCCGCGCCGCTGATCGCCGAGCTGTCGGCGCCGCGTTTCCTTGCTGGTGGTGACCAGACGATGCTGGCGCTGGACCTGTCGAACCTCTCGGGCAAGGCACAGAATCTGACGGTGCAACTGAGTGCCGAGGGCCAACTGAGTCTGCTCGGTGACGTGACCCACAGCGTGCAACTGACTGAAGGCCAGCGCACGACGTTGCAGATTCCGGTGCAGGCACTGGGTGGCTTTGGTCAGGGCAAGGTCAAGGTGCTGGTCAACGGCCTCGACCTGCCGGGCGAGAGCTTGCCGCCGTTCAACCGCGACTGGACGCTGGGCGTGCGTCCAGCCTATCCGGCGATGCTCAAACACTACCGCGCGGTGCTCAAGGATCAGCCGTGGAACTTGCCGGAAGGTGAGCTGGCGGCTTTCGAGCCGGCCGGGCGTGAAGCCTTGCTCAGCCTGTCGAGCCGACCACCGTTGAACCTTGGCGAACAGATCCGTGCGCTCAAGGCGTATCCGTATGGTTGCCTGGAGCAAACCACCAGCGGGCTGTATCCGTCGCTTTATGCCGATGCCGCGAGTCTTAAACGCCTCGGCCTGGAAGGCGAGCCGGATGCTGATCGCAAACGCAAGATCGAGCTGGGCATAGAACGCTTGTTGGGCATGCAGCGCTACAACGGCAGTTTCGGTTTATGGGGGGCGAACGGTGAAGAAGAGTACTGGCTGACCGCCTACGTCACCGACTTCCTGTTGCGTGCTCGCGAGCAAGGTTTCACCGTACCGCCTGAAGCCCTGAAAAAGGCCAGCGAGCGGCTGCTGCGTTATGTGCAGGAACGTAACCTGATCGAAGTGAACTACAGCGAAAATGCCGAGCACACGCGCTTCGCGGTACAGGCATATGCCGGTCTGGTATTGGCCCGCAGCCAACAGGCGCCGCTGGGTGCGTTGCGCAGTCTGTTCGAGCGGCGTACCGATGCCCGCTCCGGTCTGCCGCTTGTGCAACTGTCCATTGCCTTGCAGAAAATGGGCGATCAGCCGCGTGCTGATCAGGCCTTGATCACAGGGTTGGCAGCGTCGCGCAACAGCAAGGACTGGCTCGCCGATTACGGCAGCCCGCTGCGCGATCAGGCGCTGATTCTAGCCTTGCTGGAAGAGAACGACCTGGCCAGGGGTAAGCGTGAAGAGCGTCTGTTCGAGTTGTCCGATCAACTGGCTGCCAGCCGATACCTGTCGACCCAGGAGCGCAACTCGCTGTTCCTCGCCGGCCGTGGTTTGCTGGGTAAACCCGAAGCCATCTGGAATGCGCAACTGAGCAGTGGTGGTGAAACCCGTGAGCTGAGCAATAACCAGCCTGGCCTGAAACTTGAAGGCCCGTTGCTGGCTTCGCCGCTGTCCCTCCACAACGAAGGCAAGGAGCCTGTGTATCAGCAACTGACCATCTCCGGTTATCCACAACTGGCGCCGGTAGCCGGTGGCGAGAACCTGAGCATTCGCCGCGAGTACCTGGGCATGAACGGCCAACCGTTGAGCCTCAAGGCCTTGACCAGTGGTGATCTGGTGCTGGTGCACTTGGCACTCAGTGCCAAACAGCGAGTACCGGATGCCTTGGTGGTGGATTTATTGCCGGCCGGTCTGGAGCTGGAAAACCAGAACCTGGCTCAGAGCGCTGCGAGCCTGGAAAACGCCAGTAGCAAGGTCAAGGAATGGCGGGACTCGATGCAGAACGCCAACCTCAAGCATCAGGAATTTCGCGATGACCGCTACGTGGCGGCGATGGACCTGGACGGTTACGGTACTGCGCACCTGCTGTACCTGGCGCGGGCCGTCACCCCTGGCGCCTACCGCGTACCACCGCCGCAAGTGGAGTCGATGTACCGGCCGAACTGGCAGGCTGTGGGCGAAACACTGCCGCAGATGGTGATCAAGGGTAGATAGCGCAGAGATTTTTGTGATCGTTCGCACGCTCCCGCGTGGGAATGCAGCCCGTGACGCTCTGCGTCACAAGAGCGGACGCAGAGCGTCGAGTGAGGCATTCCCACGCGGAGCGTGGGAACGATCAGCGCGTAGGAACTGCCGAAGGTTCGGGCCGCGTTCGGACGATATTTTGCTCTTTGGGTTCAATGAATAATCCAGCTCAACAACCACAGCCCGAGCACCAGCCAGATGATCCCCATGATGATCGAGGCCCGCATAAAGGCGCGGATCGCCGAGTACAGCAGCATCAGGCCGATGATCAGCGCGAGGATGCTGATGATCGAGGCGTCCATGCCCAGCGCCCGGGAAAATCCATCGATAAAATTGCTGCTGGCGTGAGTCAATGCATCGAAAAATCCACTGAGCACATCGACGATAAACCGGATGACTGAGCCAAGTGCCTGGCCGAGCCATTCGGAAAAGCTTTCTACCTGCATGTATGCGTCCTGATGAAAGGGTTGGCGTCATTGCCATGCCCGGGCCTTAGGCCATTATTCGCTATAGCGAGTTCCCTTAAAGCATAGAGGTTTGCGGGTTTGAATTTGCGATTAGTTACTGAGCGTCTGCGTTCCTTGTGGGAGCTGGCTTGCCTGCGATTGCGGCGACGCGGTGTGTCAGGTGAATTACCTTCGCGAGCAAGAACCCGGCGTCCCCCCAGGCTCCGGCAGGGGCCGCGCTGGATGAGATTTTTGCGTAGGGCTCTGGTTGCTGTACTGCTGTTGATCGCACTGCTCTGGCTCGCCGACCGCATCTGGCCGTTGCCCTTGCCCCAAGACGATCTGGCGCGTGTGGTGCTGGCCGAAGACGGCACGCCGCTGTGGCGGTTCGCCGATGCCAATGGCGTATGGCGCTACCCGGTGGAGCCCCATCAGGTTTCGCCGTATTACCTCCAAGCGCTGCTGACCTACGAAGATCGCTGGTTTTATCAGCACCCCGGCGTTAATCCCTTGGCGCTGGCGCGCGCCGTATGGCAGAACCTCTCTGGCGGGCGCGTGCTGTCGGGGGGCAGCACATTGTCGATGCAGGTCGCGCGCCAGCTTGATCCGCACACGCGCACGCTGCTCGGCAAGCTGCGGCAACTCTGGCGCACCGCGCAACTGGAATGGCATCTGTCCAAGGATCAAATCCTCAGCCTGTATCTCAACCGCGCGCCGTTCGGCGGTACGCTGCAAGGCGTGGCGGCGGCCAGTTGGGCATACCTTGGCAAGTCACCGCAGCAACTGACTCACGCCGAAGCGGCACTGCTGGCGGTCCTGCCGCAGGCACCGAGCCGCTTGCGCCCGGACCGTCACCCGGCGCGAGCCCAAGTGGCACGGGATAAAGTCTTGCGGCGGCTGGCGCAGTTCCATGTCTGGCCGCAATCAGCGGTGAACGAAGCACTGGAAGAGCCCTTGCTGCTGGCGCCACGCCTGGAACCGAGCCTCGCGCCGTTGCTGGCGCGAAGGTTGAATCGCCCGGACAGCCCGCCGCTGATCCGCACCACCCTGGATGCTACTTTGCAGCGACGTCTCGAGGACCTGCTGCTGGGCTGGCGCGCGCGCTTGCCGGAGCATACGTCCGCAGCGATTCTGGTGGTCGAAGAAGAGACCATGGCGGTGCGCGCCTACCTTGGCTCGGTGGACATCAACGACACACGGCGCTTTGGACATGTGGACATGATCAGCGCCATGCGCTCGCCCGGTTCGACCCTAAAACCCTTCCTGTATGGCATGGCCATGGATGCCGGGCTGATCCATTCCGAATCACTGCTGCAGGACGTGCCGCGGCGTTACGGCGATTACCGGCCGGGCAACTTTTCCATGGGCTTCAGCGGTGCGGTGTCGGCCAGTAGCGCGCTTGCGATGTCGCTGAATCTGCCCGCGGTGCAGCTGCTCGAAGCCTACGGGCCGAAACGTTTCGCCGCCCGGATGCGCATCGGCGGCGTGCCGCTGACGCTGCCGGTGTTGGCCGAGCCGAACCTGGCGTTGATTTTGGGCGGGGCTGGTAGTCGTCTGGAGGATCTGGTCAGTGGTTACAGTGCTTTCGCCCGTGGTGGCAAGAGCGCCAATATTCGTTTGCAACCGGACGATGTGCTGTATGAGCGGCCGTTGCTGTCGCCGGGCTCGGCGTGGATCGTGCGGCGGATCCTCAGCGGTCAGGCGCGGCCGGATCGCGATCCGCTTGCCGAGTTGGTGCAGCGCCCGGTGCTGGCCTGGAAAACCGGCACCAGCTACGGTTTTCGCGATGCCTGGGCGATTGGCGTCGGCCCACGGTACTTGATCGGCACCTGGATCGGCCGCCCGGACGGCACCCCGGTGCCGGGGCAGTTTGGTCTGGCCTCGGCAGCGCCACTGATGCTGCAAGTGCACGACGTGCTGATCAACCGCGACACTCAGCGGGGAATCACCGTGCCGGCGCAACCGGTGCCGATGAACGTCGGGGTAGCGGCGATCTGTTGGCCATTGGGTCAGCCCATGAACCGTAACGATCCCAATTGCCGGCGCCAGCGTTTCGCCTGGACCCTGGACGGCACCACCCCGCCAACCTTGCAGGCACTGGATCAACCGCTGGGCGTCGGTTTGCTGGAAAAAATCTGGGTTAACGCCAAGGGCCAGCGGGTCGACGTCAAATGCCCAGGGGCGCAGGCTCGTGATATTGCGTTGTGGCCAGCACCGCTGGAACCGTGGTTGCCGAGGGTGGAGCGTCGCGAAGCGCGTTTGCCGGCCAACGACCCTGAGTGCCCGGGGCCGATGCTGTCAGCCGCGTCGCCATTGTCGATTGTCGGCGTGCACGAAGGCGATCAACTGCGCCGCCCGGCCGCCAGCCAGGAACTGCTGCGATTGGAGCTTTCGGCCTTGGGCGGCAGCGGTCGACGATGGTGGTTTATCAATGGCGCACCGCTGGGTGACAGCGCCAGTCAAGACAGCATCAACGCGACCTTTGATCAGCTCGGCCGCTACCAGCTCAGCGTGCTCGACGAGGGCGGGCAGACCGCACAGGTCGAATTCAGTGTTGTTGATTAGTCCGCCATCGCGAGCAAGCTTGCTCCAAAAGGTTATGCGCTGCTCTTGCAGGAGCGAGCTTGCCCGCGATCTGTCGCGAAGCGACTGCAATGCCCGGTACTTGCCTTCACTCGCCATCCACCCGAAGCTATACGCCTTCAGGAGAGCCCGATGAACCTTGACGAACTGACCGAACGCCTACACTCCATCCGCGACCGTAACGACTGGCGCCAATTCCATAGCCCGAAAAACCTGGCCATGGCCGCCAGTGTGGAAATGGCTGAACTGGTAGAAATATTCCAGTGGCTCAGCGAGGATCAGTCGCGGCAGTTGCCTGCCGAAAAACTTGCCCATGCCGGTCAGGAAGTGGGCGACATCGTGCTTTATCTATTGTTGTTGTGCAGCGAGTTGGGGCTGGACATGGAACAGGTCGTGCGCAGCAAGCTGGCAGACAGCGAAAGGAGATTCAGCTAATGAGCGACCGTCATTTCGATCAGTTGGCGACCCGTTTCGCCGAGAAAATCTACGGTGGTGCCAAAGGCGCGATTCGCCTCGCGGTGCTCCAGGCCGATCTGGCCGAGGCCCTGCCGGACCGCCCATTGCGGGTGCTGGATATCGGTGCCGGTCTAGGTCACATGTCCCTGTGGCTGGCCGAGCGTGGGCATCAGGTGACACTGGCCGAGCCTGCCGAGCCGATGCTCGAAGGCGCGCGCCAGCGTTTCGCCGAGGCGGGTCAAACCGCGACCTTCATTCAGGCACCGTGGCAGGAATTGCTCGGCCAGCTCACCGAACCTTACGACCTGGTGCTTTGCCACGCGGTGCTGGAATGGCTGGCCGAGCCCCACGCGATCCTGCCGGTGCTGCATCAGCTTACGACCCAGGAAGGCTGGCTATCGCTGGCGTTCTACAACCGTGATGCGTTGATTTATCGCAACTTGCTCAAGGGCCACTTCCGCAAGATGCGCAAGAACAACATGGCCGGTGAAAAGCAGAGCCTGACGCCTCAGCAGCCGCTTGATCCACGTGAATTGGCAGTGCAACTCGAAGGTCTGTGGCAGGTCGAAAGTCAGAGCGGGGTGCGGGTTTTCCACGACTATATGCCGGTGGAATTCCAGGCACGCGCCGAATTGCTGGATTTGCTGGAAATGGAGCTGGCTCATCGCCGTCACCCAAGCTTTGCCGGACTTGGGCGTTATTTGCACTGGATCTGCCGTCCGGTTTAAGCGGTCCCGTCAGTGGAGAGCGAAATGAAACGCCGCGTTGGATCAGTCGTGCTGTGGTGCTCGCTGTACTTGAGCCTGGTCGCTTGCCAGGGCAACAATCCTTATGTCGCCAGCTCTAACCCGATTCCGCCCGCACCGCCACAAGCCGCCCATACCTTCGACCGCAGCGCCTACCCGGCGCCGCAACGGGATTACGGTCGCTATCGCAACTGGGCCTGGCTCAACGGGCGTTTGCCCGCCGGCTCGGCTTGGGCCGATTCAGCGCAGATTGCTGAAGCGGTCAGCAATGCTCTTGACCAACGCGGTTTGCGCCCGCTGCGTGACAACCGTCCGGCGGACCTGTGGGTCAGCGCCGACGTGCATCTGGAGAAACGACTGCGTCAGGTGCAGGACGACTACGGCTACGGCGGTTATAACCGCTATGGCAATGGCTACGGTATGTACAACGCGGTGCCGGTCGTGCGCACGTATGAGGTGCAAGTGATGGTCGTGCGGGTCGACTTGTTTGACGCCGGCAGCGGTCAGCCGGTGTGGAGCTCCAGTGCCGAAGCCAGTAGCCAGGGCAGTCTCAGCGAGCATGCCGATGCATTGCGCAAAGCTGTGGAAAAGGCCCTTTCGGCGTATCCTCCTGGTTAGCGACACCCTGTCAGGTTCATGTCTTCGACCGGAGAAGAATCATGTTCCGCCGTCTCGTTTTACTGGCTTTGGTTGCGTTGCTCGGCGCTTGCGCTTCCAGCCAGGTCAACCACGACTTCGATGCCAGCCGCGACTTCACCGCCTATCGCAGCTGGAGCTGGAAAGAGCCCGCCCTGCAATACCGCCCCGATGATCCACGGATCAAAAGTGACCTGACCGAGCAGCGCGTCCGCCAGGCGATCAGCGATCAATTGGATCAGCGTGGTCTGCGTCCGGCTGCCGCTGGTAGCAAGGGCGATCTCAAGGTGCAGGCTTACCTGATTGTTGAAAACCGTCAGCAACAAGTGACCACCAGTTACGGCGGCAGCGCCTGGGGTCGCCCATGGAATGGTTATTGGGGCGGGCCGATGTACAACGAAACCCGCAATGTCACCTACAAGGTCGCGACCATTCAGATCGACCTGCTCGATGGCAAGGACGGCAAGCTTGTCTGGAGAGGCAGTGACGAGCAAATGCTCAGCCGTACGCCGGAGCCTGCAGACCGCAGCGCCGCTATACGAGTGACAGTGGGCAGGATTTTGGCGAATTATCCGCCGAGGTAAGGACCTTTTCACCTGAAGCCAGGTAATGCCAGTCGGTTAAGCGATTGGTTTTGCGCAATACCCTGCTGCCGCAGCCTGCGGCAGCTGCTGCAGGGAGCTTCGCCTCCCCCGGGGATTACCTAATGGAGGAAGCGCTCGGCACTGCGCCGGCAAAGGAGTGCTCGATGTCCCATTCGGGTGATCTAACCCACCACCGGCAACTCAATACAAAACCGCGCACCCTCAACCGTATTGCTGGCGCTTAGCCGTCCGCCCATGTTCTCGACGATGCCGTAACTCACTGACAACCCGAGTCCGGTCCCGACACCGACCGGTTTGGTGGTGAAAAACGGTTCGAAAATCCGCTCCAGCAGCCGCGGGTCGATTCCGCCGCCGTTGTCCTCCACCCATAGGCGCACTGAACTGCCATCTCGTTGGGCAGACACCGCAATCCAGGGTTTGAATTCCCGGATAGCCTCGCGTTTGCTCAGCAGTGCGTCGCGGGCGTTGACCATCAGGTTGATCAGCACCTGCTCAAGCTGATCGACATAACCGCGTACTTGCACCTCGAAGGCCATCTCGCTGACCCGCAGTTCGACGCCTTTGCCGCGCATACCTTCGCTGAGCAGCGATAGCGTGCCTTCTATGGCCTGCGCCGGGTTGAACGGTTGCTGTTCGACTTCCGAGCGTCGACCGAACACCCGCATATGATCGACTACCCGCGCCGCACGCTGGACCTGGGCATCGATACGGTTGAGTGTGTCCTGCAGGTAGTCGATCTGCACCTCGCCGCGGCTCAAACGTTTGAGCCCATTGAAGATGGCCATGCGCATCACGTGCAACGGCTGGTTGATTTCATGGGCAAGGCCGGTGGCCATTTCACCGAGTGTGGCCATTTTTGCGCTTTGAGCGAGTTGCTGTTGGGAGCGACGGACTTCGGTGTTGTCACGGCCCACGGCTTGAACCTCCAGCAATCGGCCTTGCTCATCGAACACCCCCCGATCCGACCAGATCCACCAGGCGTGTTCGCGCCCAGGCAATTGCAGGCTGATTTCTGCGGTGCTCACCGGGAATTGCGGGCTTAACCGGCTGATGCGCTGGACAAACGCTTCGCGCTGTTCGGCAGACAACCAACTGCCCAGATTCACCCCCGGCAGTTGCGCAGGCAGACATTCCAGATAGTTCGCCAGGGGCCGGTTGCCGAAGGTCAGGGTCAGGTCCGGGCGATAGCGACAGATCATCGCTGGCGAGTCCTCTACCAGAATGCGATAGCGCTCTTCGCTCTGTTTCACGTGCTCGGCGGCCAGGGTCGCCTCGGTGATATCCAGCCACAGTCCGACGGCCTCCACCGGCAGGCCCAGGTCATCACGGAGCAATTTGGCTTCATCCAGCAGCCAGTGGTAATTGCCGTGTTTATCTTGCAGGCGATAACGGCAGCGCACCGAGCCTTCGCGCAGCAGTTGCCGGGTGCGTTCGAAATACAGGTCGCGATCTTCGGGATGAACCCGGTCTACCAGTGCACCATTGAGACAATCGACCAGGTTCCAGCCGAGCAGCGGCAGCAAACTGTCGCTGAAAAACGTCGGTTGCAACGCACCTTCGACATAACGCTGCACGTAGATCACCGCAGGCGAGCTGGCGATCAGGTTATCCAGCCGCGCATGGGCGGCTTCGGCTTGCCGTTCCTGGGTCTTGATATCGCTGATGTCGAGCATGAAACCGACCACCCGCCGAGGTTCGCCCACTCCCAGTGCCTGGCCTTGAAGGCGATACCAGATCGGGTTTTGCGCGGCGTCTGACCGGTGCAGGCGTACACACAGCAACAAGGCTTTGCCGTGTTGTTGCAGGTCCTGCAAGCGGCTGCTCAGCTCCTGGCGGTCGGCGGGATGAATCAGGGCCAACCACGCGTCCAGGGGCAGCCGGGCAGTGTCTGGTTTCAGATGCAGGTTGAGGGCCAGTTGTGGCGCCAGTTGTACCTCGCCACTGTGCGCATAAAGCTCCCACCAACCGGTGCCGAGTAATCCTTGCAGGGTTTCCAGTCGCTCCAGTTGCTGATGGTGATGCTGTTCGCGCAAGCGGCTCAACAACGGCCCGGCCAGCGAAGCGGTCAGCAGCAACCAGTCACGCTCACTCAGGTCCGGGGCGCGCTTTTGCACCGGGTAGAAGCCACAGAGCAACCAGGCCGCAACACCATGATCATCGCGGTAGGGCACTATAAACCCATCGCTATTGCCAAAGGCACTTTGCAAGCGCGGATGTTCGCTGAAGCCCTGGCGCACGCTCAGGCGCAACGGTGTATTGCCGTTCAAGCTGTCCAGGCTGGTACCCAGAAGCTGCCCGGCGTGCCATAGCGCCGGGGCATCGTGGGCCGCATACTGGCTATGGATTTGCCAACCCTGCTCCTGTTCGTCGAGCAACGCGAGGGCAATACAGGGGATGCGCCAGCGCTGGGCAAGCGCTTGCAGTTGTTCGTTCAAGACCTCCGCCAGCCGCGCCATGCTGCACAAGTACAGATGTTCGCTCATCTGTCCGGCAAACACTTGGCATTGCTCACGGCTTTGGGACAGCTGCCGCTCGTGGAGCAAGTCGCCGATATCAAGTAACTGCAGCAGCCAGCCGTCCGCTGTGGGCTGGACCCAACCGCGCAGATGCAGGCTTTGTCCGGTGAGGCTCAGGAAGTCCAGGTCGAGGGTCTGTCCCTGCCAATCGGCGGGCGTGCCGTCGACCACAAGCGCGCTGTGGGGCAACAGGAAATCGAGCAGACGCGGCGACTGATTACCGGGTGTTTGCTGGACCAGAGCATGGTGCAAGGGTCCGGTCATCTGCAGCACGCGGCCCTCATGGTCCAGGTACAGGTGCAGCCCGACACTGCGCGCGGTGACGCTGCCCGGCGTCTGGGCAGTGAGCGGGGGCTGGCGTCCGAGCAAGCGCCCGAAGAGTCTTTCCCCCGAATTCAAAACTGCAAACTCGACTTCGCGCGGAGTGTCACCGGCAGATCGGGGACTGTTCCCACGCCGGGTAGCAGCAGAAACGGCAGGACCTGATTTAATTTAATGGTTGGATAGTTCACGCTGACGGTCAACACCTCGTTGAACGATTGCATCAACAGCAGCGGCAGGCTGTAACTGACCAAGCCATAAAACACCGCGAAGAAAATGACAAACACCAAAGCGAATTCAATCGCCACGGCACCTTTTTGCTTTCTGAGGAGGCTTAGCGTCATCAGTGCGTCTACCCTGACAAGTATTACGTCATACCAGCATAGAATCATTCAGCCAAAAGGGACGCTTTTTACCTGATGCAGAGCTTTATCCTATTTATCTGGCTGGCTCTCTGCGCTGTGCAGGACATTCAGCACCGCCAAATTGCCAATGGCTTGACCCTTGGCGCGACGGTCGTGGCGCTGGTGTATTTGCTGTGGAACGACACCACGTGGCTAGGCGCCCGTGCGGAGCAGGGTGTCTGGGCATTCTTGCTGGCGTTGGCCTTCACGTTGCCCGGCTACGTGTCAGGGCGTCTGGAGGCGGCTGATGTGAAGCTGATGGCTGCGTTGGGGCTGGCGACCGACAACCTGCATCTGTTGGGAACCTTCATTGGCGCGGGCATCGTCAGTGTCATCTGGCTGCTGATTGCTCCCAGGCTCTGGCCGCATATCAGTAAAAAACTGAGAACCCGCTTGCAGTACCTCGATCCGAAAGAGTCCAGACAACAACCCTTTGCGCCCTTCGTTTTTGTCGGCATGCTCCTGGCTGTCGCCTGGATTCATTAATAGCCCTGAGCTACTAGTGGCCTGTACATAGTCGCAAAGTAGTCTATTTTCAATTCAGTACCTGAACAGCCCGACGCTGCAGGTACAGGAAAGGTCAGTCAGTCTTCGGCTGCCAGACATGGAGTCGCGCGTGAACAAGCTAATGTCCCCGGTAAAAGTGCTTGTGGTCGACGATCAGCCGCCGGTCGTGGAAGAATTCTGCGAACTTCTCGAAAACAGCGGTTATCGCTGTGTCCCCTGTAAATCCGGCAGACACGCCATCGAACGGTTCAGTGAGGACGCTGAAATAGGCCTGGTGCTGTGTGATTTGCACTTGCCCGAGCTGGACGGCATTGAGTTGGTGCAGGAGCTGCAACGCATCGCCGGCAAACAGCGAGCGTTCGAGGCGATCATGCTCACCGGGCATGCCGATAAGCAGCATGTGATCAAGGCGCAACGCGCCGGGGCCGCCTTTGATCAGCGAGCCGGACACAGCAAAGCCGTGTTGACGGAAAGGCTCAGGGCGTGATGGCGGCCTGTCATTGAACGAAGATCTCGCCTCTACTAATTGGATTTCACCCTCCCGGCCATTTTCTGCTCATAGAGGGCAGGAATTTCATGTTGATAGCTTTTCAGCCAGCGCTGCATGCTCAGCTCACGCTCGGCGGGCGTTGCGATTTGCGGTATTGACGATGCCACTGTGTTGCGGCCTTGCAGCTGCAGCCAGACTTCGGTTCCCTGTTGCTGCGCCGAGGCGGGCCCGGCATCCATGGCCAGGGCGGTCAACGGCAGGCTCAGCAGGCCCGCATAGCAGAGGATATTCAGTTTCATCATGGCCTCTCTTGGTGCTTACTTGATACTCGGTTGTTGTGGATCGCTGGCGGTAACGACTTGATCGCCTACGGCCGGTTTGCCTTTGATCAGGGTTTTGAGCTTCTCGGCGCGCGCCTTGGCATTGGTGAATTGTTCAGGGCTCAGGCCGGCGCGGCTGACCACCTCGGAAGCTTGTCTCCAGTTGTCTTGATAGAGTAGCAAGGACACCAGATTCACTGCCGCCAATTGATCTGTCTGCTTGAGCTCAATGGCGGTGAGGAACTCAAAGCGTGCTTCGTTGATCCGCAGTTGGTTGAGGTAGACCACGCCCAGGTCGTTGCGGATTTTCTCGTCAGTGGGCGAGAGTCGCGCGGCACGCGACATATGTTCCAGGGCCTGGTCGTTGTCACCTTTGGCCGCGGCCAGCTGGCCCAGGCCATGTTCAGCTTCGGCTGACAGGCAGGTGCCGAGCAGGCTGCGGTACAGCGGCTCGGCTTCATTTTGGCCCAGCAAGCGGTAAATCCTGGCTTTGCGCAAGCGCACCTGGTTGAGGTCATCGGGCAGATTTTGCAGGTTGGCCAGGCCGGCGTGCAGCTTGCCATCATTGATCATGTCGTCGGCCAGGTTCAGCGACAGTTCCTGATCGGAGTTCAATTTGGCACAGGGGCCGGGTGGGGAAAGGCTCGACCAGGAGCCCTGACCGTTGGTGGCGCAGCCGCCCAGCATCAGCAGGCTTAGTACAGCAATCATTGCTTTCATCAGGATCCCTCTAGTAAGCAAATGCACGGGCGATGTCGGCGCTGATCACTTGCCCCAGTAGCGCCTCAAAGTAAGTACTGTTGCGAGTGATCGCAAGGAAGGTCTGACTCAGGCTTTGGTTCATTGCGAGAGTCCCATTTTCTTGTCGAAGTCGCCGTTTTCCAGGAAGTACATGCGGTAAAAATTCGGGTCGTAATTGCGCAGTTGCTCGCCGGGCAGCGACGGCAGTTGCGCATTGGCCGCCAGCGGCTGAACCAGGTGCGGGGTGACGATCATCAGCAGTTCGCGCTCTTCGCGATTGATCTTCGAGTCGCGGAAAAAAGCCCCGAGGATTGGAATATCACCCAGGCCGGGAAACTTGTTGACCTGAGAATTATTGCGGGTACTGATCAAGCCGCTGATCACGAAGCTTTCGCCATCGGCCAGGGAAACGCTGGTGTCGGTACGTCGCACCGTCAGTGCTGGCACCACGGTACCGGCGATGGTCACGGCGTTGGTGAAGTCGAGTTCACTGACTTCCGGCGCCACCTTCAGGGCAATGCGGTTGCGGCCGACGATCGTCGGCGTCAAGCTCAGGCGGATGCCGAATTCCTTGTATTCGATGAACACGCTGTCGCTGCCGGAGCTGGGCACCGGAATCGGAATCTCGCCGCCGGCGAGGAAGCTTGCACTCTGGCCACTGAGGGCCACCAGGCTCGGACGTGCCAGGGTGTAGGCAAAACCGCTGCCCTCCAATGCGTTGATCGCTACCAGGGTTTTGCCGCCGATCCAGTTGAAGTTGAACTGAGCGTTATCCACTGGTGCGGTGGCGGTGACGACTCCGTTAATCGTCGGCAGGGTTTTCGGTGCGCCGAACAGGAAGTTGCCACGGGTACCGAAAATCGAGGTCGTGGCTTCCTTGAGCTTGGTGCGGCTGACCTCGACAAAGCGGATGTCGGTCTGCACCTGGATGGGCAGCGTCGGGTCTTCGGACGGTGCTAACGAACTGCTGGTCAGGGAGGCGCTGGCTTTGCCCTGAACGAATATCATGCTCTGACGAGGAGCACTGGAGCACGCGGTCCAGACCATCAGGCTGGTTGCGCCCGGGGCCATACCCGTGAGCAGAAAAGCGTTGTTGCCATTGAGGTGCACGTCAGCGACTTTCGGATCGCCCACCGCCAAGCGAGTGATCGCCACAGGTGATGGTATCTCTCGCTGGAGGCCCTCGCCGACTTCAATCGCTGCTGGTAATCGGTCTAATGCGGGGCAGTTGCTGGAGGCGGCTAGCGCCATATCGATAGG
The DNA here is from genome assembly GCF_059418545.1 of Pseudomonas sp. GW821-FHT07G10. Lineage (NCBI taxonomy): Bacteria > Pseudomonadati > Pseudomonadota > Gammaproteobacteria > Pseudomonadales > Pseudomonadaceae > Pseudomonas > Pseudomonas sp. GW821-FHT07G10. The sequence goes on from NZ_JBWKQB010000001.1 coordinate 524,247, forward strand.
TAGTCCGGCCAGCATCATGGCCCAGATCACACGTTTGAACTCTGGCACGGAATGTTTGCGCATGTATGTTCTTCCCTGCTTTATCAAGGGGTTTGTCAGGAGGCCTGGTTACCGCGAATAATCTCTATGGCTGTGTGTAGCGTAGCCACAGTATTGTTTCTAGCCAGCCCTTTGGACACCGCACCGAGGGCCAGTTGGGTGAATTGGAACAAGTGACTATTGACGGTGTAGAGGTTGGCCGGGGAGTCGCTTTCGCCTGCCCAGGAAAGGGCTGGCGGGCCACCGGCCTCGAAGCTGTCATCACTGAACCAGGCACCGGCACTCAGGTGCCGCCAAGGCGCACGACCAACAGCCTGATCGATACTGCTCAGGCTGCCAGCAGGTGCACTGCGAAGTTTTTCCAGAGCAAGGTCAGCGGCGCTGATCGGGACGAACGGAGGTACGTCGTGGACCAGCACTACGACCGGTTGACGGGGCTGGTCTTCGGCCGTGGCAACGGCTTTTTCCAGTGCGACGGGGGCGGAGCTCTGGACCATTGGTTCGGCTACCAGCACTGGTTGGTGGCTGAGTACGAGCCCCCAATAACCAACAAAAATGGCCCCTGCTAAAAGTAATCCGGCCAGGCCCATGGTGATGCGACTGTTCATCACGGCTCTCCCTTTCCTGCCGTATTACCAGTCTGTATTTCCAGACGGTCAGTTTCGCAATCAGGCAGCTATGAACATGTATCTATTTGCTATTTGAAGGTAGCGCAGACAAGCCAAAATGCCATTAGCCAGAAAGAAATAACTCAAAGACGTCTGTAATTCTTTAAAAACGACGGACTTTTGGCGTGATCCTCCTGGTTAATAGTTTGTGATTAATCCGTTCTTGCAGTTGCTTCACCGCGACCTCGGTCAAACTTGCCCTGCAACACTTGACCCGCAATCCGGATATCGCGCTGGTCATCGCCGACCTGCGCATGCCGGAAGAAAGCGGTATGCCGATCATTTAACAAGAGGGATTACCTTATACTGCGGTCCCAATTTCCCCGCTGGAGAACACTATGCCCGCCCCTGTCTGGTGGCTGCTTTGCCTGCCCTTTATTGCCGGCGCTTTTCTTCCGCTGCAGGCGGGGATCAATGGCCAACTGGCCAAGCAGGTGTCCAGCGTTCTGGCTGCGGCATTGATTTCATTTTTTGTCGGGGCCGTGGCGCTGCTGATTCTGGTCATGGTTCAACGTGAAGTACCGACGTTGAACGCGCTGAAAAGCCTGACCTGGTGGCACTGGAGCGGGGGGCTGCTCGGCGCTTTCTTTATCACCACAGCCGCGTTTGCCGGCCCGCGAATCGGCGCCATGTTGTTCATGGCGCTGGTACTGGCCGGTCAGTTGGGCATGGCCCTGGCGCTGGACCATTTCGGCTGGGCCGGTTTTCGCGAAGCGCCGATCAGCGTCGGCAAGGTTGCCGGGCTGGTGCTGATCCTGGCCGGGGTGTTCATGATCCGGCGTGGTTGAGTCGCAGCCTCAGGCAATTGGCCGCCAACTGCCGAGCATGTGCTCCAGATCCCCGACACCCATCAATCGCAAATCCCCACTGGAGCCCGCTGCGCTGCTCAGTAATGTGACCTCGCCGGGCAAGCGCACCGGTTTTTTGAACTCCACCGCAATTTCTACATTGGCCGCGGGCAAACGCTCGCTGAGTGCTGCCAGGGTGCGCGCCTTGTTCCACAATCCGTGGGCGATGGCTTTGGGGAATCCGAACATTTTGGCGCTGACGGCGCTCAGGTGAATCGGGTTGTAATCGCCGGAGACCCTGGCGTACCGACGGCCGATGTTGGCGGGAGCCCACCAGCGCGTCAATTCGCTCAAGGCCGTGGGCGCTGATTGCGTTTCTTCGAGCGGTTCGCCCGGCAACTCGACGCCTCTGCACAGCATGCGGCTTTCGGCTTCCCACAGCGGACCGAGCGGATCTTCAAGCGTGGTGATCAGGTCGAACACCGCACCTTTGGCGTGAGGTTGCAGGTTTTTCAGATGAACACTCACTCGCACACTGCCGACACCGCCCATGGGTCTTAACACGCGGATGCGATTGGCCAGATGAATCAGCCCCAGCAGCGGGAAAGGGAAGTCACTGGCGGTGAGCAGTTGCATCTGCAAGGCGAACGCCAGCACATGGGGATAGGTCGGCGGTAGCAAGCCGTTCTCGGTAAAACCGCAGACTTTGCGATAGGCCGCCAGCCGTTTTGGGTCGACATCGACCCAGCAGCGCAAGCCATACTCGGGCAGTGTGCTGCCGGTGATCTTGCGCCGCGTGGCTGCCCGAACGTATAGCTCGGTCAGGTTGGGGGCTCTGTTGAGTGCGTGCCAGTCCACTGCCATGATTATGCTCCCAATACGTTTTGCCCACAGACGCGCAAGGCTTGCCCGGTGACTGCGCCACTACCCGGCTGGCTGAGCCAGGCCACAGCTTCGGCGACGTCCTGGGGCAAACCACCCTGGCCCAGAGAATTCATGCGCCGCCCGGCTTCGCGCAGAGCGAACGGAATATGTGCAGTCATCTGTGTTTCGATAAAGCCCGGCGCTACCGCGTTGATGCTGATGCCGCGCTCCCGCAGCAGCGGCGCCCAGGCCTGGGCGAGGCCGATCAGCCCGGCCTTGCTCGCGGCATAGTTGGTTTGCCCGCGGTTGCCGGCAATGCCGCTGATGGAGGCCAATAGAATCACTCGACCGTTATCGCACAGGGTGCCGCTGTCCAGTAGCGCCTGGGTTAGTACTTGCGGCGCGTTGAGGTTGACGGCGAGCACCGCGTCCCAGAAATCCGGGGTCATGTTGGCCAGGGTCTTGTCGCGGGTAATCCCGGCGTTGTGCACCACGATATCAATGCCGTCCGGCAGCTGTTCGATCAGTTGCGTACCGGCATCCTCTGCGCAGATATCCAGCGCGATACCGCGCCCGCCCAAGCGAGCGGCGAGGGCATCGAGATCGGATTTGGCCGGCGGCACGTCAAGCAGGATGACGTCGGCGCCATCTCGGGCCAGAGTCTCGGCAATCGCTGCTCCGATACCGCGTGCAGCGCCAGTGACCAGGGCTTTGCGCCCGGCCAGGGGGCGGCTCCAGTCCTGCACCTGGGTGTCGCAGGCACTCAGGCGCAACACTTGCCCGGACACGTAGGCGCTTTTGGGCGAAAGGAAAAACCGCAGTGCACCTTCAAGCTGCTCTTCGGCGCCTTCGCCCACATGCAACAACTGCAAGGTGCCGCCGTTGCGCAATTCCTTGGCCAATGAGCGACTGAAACCTTCCAGCGCCCGCTGGGCGCTGGCGGCGAACGGGTCGCTCAGGGTGTGCGGTGCGCGTCCGAGAATTACCACGTGAGGGCTGTTGTCGAGGTTCCTCAGCAGCGGCTGGAAGAATTCGCGCAATTGCTTGAGTTGATCGGTCCGGGTAATGGCGCTGGCATCGAACACCACGGCTTTGAGTCTGGGGCCGTGACCGGGAATCCAGGCAGGCGCCACCAGCGGCTCGGGGCCGTAGCTGTAAATAGCATCGGTCAGCTTGTTGGCGAACGCGCTGATGTTCTGCGCCAGCGGGCCACCGCCAATCAGCAACGCGCCTTCGACGGGTCGCAGGCGCCCGGCCTGCCAGCGCTCCAGACGTCCCGGTGACGGCAGGCCAAGGGCACCGACCAGGCGGCGGCCGATTGCCGAGTTGGCGAAGTCGATATAGCGATCAGACATGGAACGCCCTCCAGCTGCTGGGGTTCAAACTGTGGACCATTGATGGTCATCAGTCGTTCGATTAAACGAGATACAACCTACGCTTGTACAAGCGTGCACCACTCACAGGATAGGGAGCTTTTCATGACTCAGCCGCGCCGCGTCGCGATTATCGGCGGTAACCGTATCCCCTTCGCCCGCTCCAATGGTCCTTATGCCACGGCGAGTAACCAGGCGATGCTGACGGCGGCGCTCGAAGGGTTGATCGAACGCTATAACCTGCACGGCCTGCGCCTGGGCGAAGTGGTTGCTGGCGCGGTACTCAAGCATTCGCGGGATTTCAACCTGACCCGCGAATGCGTGCTTGGCTCGCGACTGTCACCGACCACCCCGGCCTACGACATTCAACAAGCCTGCGGTACAGGCCTTGAAGCGGCGCTGCTGGTGGCGAACAAAATCGCCCTGGGGCAGATCGAATGCGGCATCGCTGGCGGGGTCGACACAACCTCGGATGCGCCGATCGGGGTGAATGAGGGGTTGCGCAAGATTCTGTTGCAGGTCAATCGCAGCAAAACCACCGTCGAAAAGCTCAAAGCCCTGCTGCAACTGCGGCCCCATCACCTGAAGCCTGAATTGCCACGAAATGGCGAACCGCGCACCGGCTTGTCCATGGGGGAGCATTGCGAGTTGATGGCGCAGGCCTGGAGCATTCCCCGTGCCGAACAGGATCAGCTGGCGCTTGAAAGCCATCAGAAAATGGCTGCCGCCTACGCTGAAGGCTGGCAAAACGATTTGATGACGCCGTTCCTTGGCCTGACCCGTGATAACAACCTGCGCCCTGACCTGACCCTGGAAAAGCTCACGTCGCTCAAACCGGTGTTCGAGCGCAGTGAAAAGGGTACGTTGACGGCGGGCAATTCGACGCCGCTGACCGATGGTGCGTCGCTGTTGTTGCTGGGCAGTGAGGCATGGGCCAAGGAGCGCGGCTTACCGATCCTCGCGTATCTGCGCGACGGCGAAGCGGCTGCGGTGGATTTCGTCAAAGGTGCGGAAGGCCTGTTGATGGCGCCGGTGTATGCGGTGCCGCGCTTGCTGGCGCGTAACGGTCTGACGCTGCGGGACTTCGATTACTACGAAATCCACGAAGCCTTTGCCGCGCAAGTGCTGTGCACCCTCAAGGCTTGGGACGATCCGGTGTATTGCAAAACCCGTCTCGGCCTGGACGCGCCGCTGGGCTCCATTGACCGCAGTCGGCTAAACGTCAAAGGCAGCTCTCTGGCCGCCGGACATCCGTTTGCGGCCACGGGCGGGCGGATCGTTGCGAGTCTGGCCAAGTTGCTGGACGCGGCGGGGCAGGGTCGAGGCTTGATCTCGATCTGCGCCGCTGGCGGTCAGGGTGTCACTGCAATCATTGAGCGCTGAGCACAGCTGCGCCTTGCTGCTCGGCGATCAACCGATTGCGGTTGGCGTAACTCTCGGCCATCACCGAGCAGACGATCAACTGCAAGGGGTGATAGATCATGATCGGCAACAGGATCAGCCCCAGCCCCGGGTTGGCGCCGAAGATCAGCGCGGCCATCGGTGCGCCGGCGGCCAGAGACTTTTTGCTGGAGCAGAACACCGCGGCGATCTCGTCGGCCGGACTGAACTTCAAGGCGCGGGCGGTGCGAGTCGTCATCCAGAGGATAGCTGCCAGCAATATCGCGCTGCCAATCAAGGCGCTGAGAATGACCGAGTTACCCTGCTGCTGCCACATGCCGGAGACCATCGAGTTGCAGAACGCGGCGTAGACCAGCAACAGGATCACCAGCTTGTCGACGATGTTGGTGTAGCGCTTGTGTCGGGCGAAAAACTTGCCGAAGAACGGCCGTAGCAACTGGCCGAGCACCAGCGGCAGCAGCAACATTGCGCAGAGGTCGAGCAAGGTCGAGCCCAGGTCGATTCCGCCCGCGCCGCTGCCCATCACCAAACTCACCAGCAACGGCGTGAGGAAGATCCCCAGCACACTGGACAGGCTGGCATTGAGAATCGCCGCAGGCACGTTGCCGCCGGCGCTGCCGGTCAGGGCCACAGAGGAGGAGATCGTCGAGGGCAGGGCGCACAAGTAGAGAAAACCGAGCATCAACAGCGACGGGAAATGGGAACCCAGCAGTTTGTCGCTGAGCAGCCAGATCAGCGGAAACACCACGAAGGTGAAACTCTGCACCATGATGTGCAGACGCCAGTTCTTCAGACCATGGCTGATCTGTTCGCTGGACAGGTTGACCCCATGCAGAAAGAACACCAGAAACACACCAATGTTGATCACCCATTCGGCATGCATCGATCCGCCCGAAGCGCCGAAGCGTGGGAACAGGTACGACAGCAAGGTCGCCACCAGCATGCCGCACAAGAACCAGTCGGTGACCACGCGTTTGAGGTGTTTGAAGGCATGCATATCCGGCACCGATAGGATTGTAAGAATTGATGACTTAGCCTAACGTCGGTGCAACAAGCCGTCTTGCGACATAAGGCCAATCAATGCCGACTAACGGACAACGTGGACTCGAACGGCAAATTCCTGCCCTGACGGCATTGCCGCGTCCACTGTATGCGCGGGCTGAAAGTCTCAGCGCCGGCTCATGGACGCCTGCTCATCGCCACGACTGGGTGCAGTTTTCCTACGCGATCAGTGGCGTACTTGGCGTGCATACCGCCGAGGGCAGCTTCTTTGCGCCGCCACAGTGGGGGATCTGGATTCCGGCCGACCTGGAGCATCAAGTGGTGACCTCGATGCGCGCGGAAATGCGCAGCCTCTATGTGCGCCGCGAAGATTGCGTATGGGCCCCTGAGCGTTGCCGGGTGCTGGAAGTGACGTCGCTGGCGCGGGAGTTGATCAAGAGTTTTTGCCAATTGCCGGTGGATTATCCACAGGGCAATACCCGCGAAGCGCGCCTGGTGCAGGTGCTGATGGACCAGTTGGCGAGCTTGCCTGAGGTCGGCTTCTCCTTGCCGCTGCCACGCCATCCACGCCTGCTTGGGCTGTGCAACGAGTTGATCGCCAGCCCTGAGCAAAGCGTCACTTTGCAGGAGTGGGCTGAGCATCTGGGGACATCGGAGAAAACCTTGATGCGGCTATTTCAGCGCGAGACGGGTCTGAGTTTCCGCAGCTGGCGTCAGCGTATGCGCTTGTTGTCGTCATTGCGCGCATTGGAGGAGGGCGACAGCGTGACCGCTGCCGCGCTGTCGTGTGGCTATGACTCGACCTCGGCGTTTATTGCGGCGTTCAAGGGGTTGTTCGGATGTACCCCGGGAGAATTGTTCAAACAGTGAAAGCGCTAAAAGAGCGATCACTCCCACGCTCTGCGTGGGAGTGTAGCGATGGACGCTCCAGCGGCGCTTTTGAAGCGTGACGCGGAGCGTCACCGGAGGCATTCCCACGCAGAGCGTGGGAACGATCAGGCTCTTACGTGCGGAACCTTCTCACCAAAACATCCAGCTCATTGGACAACCCTGCCAGGCTCCGGGAATCCAGTTGCGCCGAGTTGGCCAGTTCGGCCACCAGCTGCGCATCGCCATGGATCTGGCTGATGTGGCGGTTGATGTCTTCAGCGACCTGGTGCTGCTCCTCGGCAGCCGTAGCGATCTGGGTGTTCATGTCGCGGATCACGTCCACCGACTCACGGATCTGCCCGAAACTGCTACGCGCGAGCCCGATGCGGCTGACGGACTGTTGCGACACTTCAAGGCTGGCGTGCATCTGCTGCGTGACCTGACTGGTGCGCTTGGCCAGATTGCCCAGCAGGCCGTCGATCTCGGCAGTCGAGTCGGCGGTACGCTTGGCCAGGGCTCGCACTTCATCGGCAACCACGGCAAAACCGCGACCTTGCTCACCCGCGCGGGCGGCTTCGATGGCCGCGTTCAAGGCCAGCAGGTTGGTTTGCTCGGCGATGGAGCGGATGGTGCCGAGAATCGACTGGATGTCATTGCTGTCGCGCTCCAGTTGCTGCATCGACTGCGCTGACTGCTCGATCTCCTGGCTCAGCTGATCGACGCTGCTGACCGCGGCATCGATCTGTTGCTGACCTTCGCGGGCCTGGCGCTGACCACTGTCGGCCGATTCGGCGGCCTGGCTGCAAGAGCGCGCGACTTCGTTGGCGGTGGCGACCATTTCGTGGAACGCGGTGGACACCATGTCCACTGCTTCGCGCTGGCGTCCGGCGGCTTCGGCCATGTCGCTGGAGACCTGGGTCGAGCTCTTGGAGGTGGCGAGGATCTTGTTCGCTGCCTGGCCGATGTTCTGGATCAGGTTACGGATCGCTGCCAGGAACTGATTGAACCAGTTGGCCAGTTGCGCGGTTTCATCGCTGCCACGGATCTGCAGGTTCTGCGTCAGGTCGCCTTCACCCTGGGCGATCCCTTCCAGACCGCTGGCAACGCTGCGGATCGGCCGCACGATCAGGCTGGCGAAACTCGCACCGACCACGGCGAAGATCACCGCCAACACCGTGGCGATGATTGCGATCAACCAGGTCAGCTGGGTCGCCGAACTCATCACTTCGGTCTGTTTGATCAGGCCGATAAAGGTCCAGCCCAGCTGTTCCGATGGCCAAACGTTGGCCATGTAGTGCTCGCCGTTCAGTTCGACTTCCACCAGGCCTTTGCCGGCCTTGGCCAGTTGCGCATAACCATCACCCAGGCTGCTCAGGGCTTTAAAGTTGTGCTCCGGTTGCTTGGGATCGACCAGCACCGTGCCGGTGTTTTCCATCAGCATCAGGTAACCGGTATCGCCAAGCTTGATCTGTTTGACGATTTCGGTGAGCTGTTTGAGCGTCACGTCGATACTTACCACGCCGCCCGTGGCGCCCAACTTGTTGCCGATGGTGCGCACGGTACTGACGTAGGTCGTGTCGTCGGCGGCATAGTAATAAGCTTCTGTGCGAAACGGTTTGCCCGGATTGGCCATGGCGGCCTTGTACCAGGGGCGCTGACGCGGGTCGTAGTTGTTCAGCTTCGCTTCGTCAGGCCAGGAGACGTAACCGCCAGCACTGGTGCCCACGATCGCATAGGCGTAAGACGGATGGCTGGTGCCTATGCTCTCGAGCAGGGTAAAAATCTGTTTGTCCATCTCCCCTTGGGGAATGTCCGCCGCGTTGGCGCTGATGTAGGTTTTGAGGCTGTCATCGCTGTTTTTGATCAGCGGCTGGTTGGCCAGATAGTTGACGTTCTGGCTGATGCTATCGAAAAATATTTGCATGGCGTTGCTGACCTGACGAATCTCACGGCCGCTGCCGTCGACGAAAGCGTCTTTCGCATCGCTGCGCAGGTTCAGCACCACCAGGGTGGCGACCAGTACGACCGGCAAGCAGGCGATGATTGCAAACGCCCACGTCAGTTTTTGTTTGATGTTCATCCGCGCTCCAGATTTTTCTTATAAGCCCACGAAGTGCTGATGCCTCGCGGATTAACGGCAGCCGTAAAGCCTTGCGGTGTTTTTTGCAGTCTCTTGCATCCTGCGACGTGCGCGGCCTCCATCAAGGAGATCCAGTGCGGTACGCTGGCGTCTTTATTCTGATTGTCAGACAAAATAGGTTTGTCTCTGATGACTTCGGCTGAATGGAGAGAAAATTGAGGCTCTTCAAAAAAAAATCCTGCACTGGCCTGGTGACCCGGTCTCAGCTTGTGTCGCAAATGCCCTCCTATCGGGCCGCTAACAAGAGCAGAACACTCGGCTATGATTCGGGGCGGTCGATCGATATCGGCAGGTTTGGCTGATTAATCTGGCACATTGAGTGCATCTGAGGTGTTCATAGGTCGGCAACCCCTCCCCGCTGTGAGAGGATTGCCGTATAACGAGTGACATTCGCGTGTTTGGTAATAAAGGACCCACAATAAAAGCTGATGAAGACTCCCAAACGCATTGAACCCCTGATCGAGGACGGTCTGGTCGACGAGGTGCTGCGCCCACTCATGAGTGGTAAAGAAGCAGCTGTTTATGTGGTGCGCTGCGGTAACGAGTTACGTTGCGCCAAGGTTTACAAGGAGGCGAATAAACGAAGTTTTCGTCAGGCCGCCGAGTACCAGGAAGGTCGCAAGGTGCGCAACAGCCGGCAGGCTCGAGCGATGGCCAAGGGCTCCAAGTTCGGTCGTAAAGAAACCGAAGACGCCTGGCAGAACGCCGAAGTGGCTGCATTGTTCCGTCTGGCCAGTGCCGGCGTGCGGGTTCCCAAGCCGTTCGACTTCCTTGAAGGCGTGCTGCTGATGGAGCTGATCGCCGATGAGTACGGTGACGCGGCGCCACGTTTGAACGATGTGGTGCTGGAACCGGATCAGGCGCTTGAGTATCACGCTTTCCTGATTCAGCAGATCGTGCTGATGTTGTGTACCGGTCTGGTGCACGGCGACCTGTCCGAGTTCAACGTGCTGCTGACGCCGACGGGTCCTGTGATCATCGATCTGCCGCAAGCAGTGGACGCGGCGGGCAACAACCATGCGTTCAGCATGCTGGAGCGGGATGTCGGCAACATGGCGTCCTACTTCGGGCGTTTTGCTCCGCAGTTGAAAGGCACCAGGTATGCCAAGGAAATGTGGGCCTTGTATGAAGCCGGCGCCTTGCATCCGGCCAGCGTGTTGACCGGCGAGTTCGACGAACCGGAGGAGCTGGCGGACGTCGGCGGCATCATGCGCGAGATCGAAGCCGCACGGTTCGATGAAGAGCGTCGGCAAGCGGTGCGCGCCGCTGACGATGCGCCACCGGGCAAAACCGAAGAGCCGCCTCCACCCTGGATGCAGTGATTGGGTAAAAAATCCGGCCTCGGCCGGATTTTTTGTGAGTGTTGATCCTGTAGGAGCGAGCGGTGCGGCGATCCGACTTGCCCGCGATAAGGGCGATGTGGTCTATCTGGAATACCGCGTTATCGTTCATCGCGAGCAAGCTCTGCTCCTACAGGTTTGCGTGGATCAGATCAGGCAACACCCTTTTCACAACATCCACCCGAGGCCAGCTCCTTGAGGATCGGGCAGTCGGGTCGATGGTCGCCGTGACAGTGTTCGACCAGGTCTTGCAACGTGTCGCGTAACTGCCCAAGTTCGCGGATCTTCAGGTTCAGCTCCTCGATATGCTGACGAGCCAGCGCCTTGACGTCGGCGCTGGCCCGCTGCCGATCCTGCCACAGGGTCAGCAGCTTGCCGACCTCTTCCAGCGAGAACCCCAAATCCCGTGAACGTTTGATAAATGCCAGCGTGTGCAGGTCGACGTCACCGTACACGCGGTAGCCGCTGTCGGTGCGATGGGCCGCTTTGAGCAGGCCGGTCGACTCGTAATAACGGATCATCTTCGCGCTCAGGCCGCTCTGACGGGCTGCTTGGCCGATGTTCATTCAGCGTCCTCCAGGTCGTTGGGTTTCCAGGTTTTCAACAGTAGCGCATTGCTCACTACGCTGACGCTGGACAATGCCATGGCGGCGCCAGCCAGTACCGGATTGAGCAGACCGAACGCCGCCAGCGGGATCCCGATCAGGTTATAGACGAAGGCCCAGAACAGGTTCTGGCGAATCTTCGCGTAGGTCTTGCGGCTGATCTCCAGCGCCGCCGGCACCAGCCGCGGATCGCCGTGCATCAAGGTGATCCCGGCAGCATGCATGGCGACATCGGTGCCGCCGCCCATGGCGATGCCGATATCGGCCGCCGCGAGGGCCGGGGCGTCGTTGATGCCGTCTCCGACCATGGCCACCACGCCCGTCTTTCTGAGATCGGCGACGGTGGCGGCTTTATCGGCTGGCAGCACTTCGGCGTGTACGTCGCGAATCCCCAGCGCTTGGGCGACGACCCGGGCGCTGCCACGGTTATCGCCTGTCAGCAGGTGGCTGCTGATATCGCGGGCGTTGAGCGCTTGCACGGCTTGCAGGGCTCCGGGCTTGAGGGTATCGCCAAACGCGAACAGGCCGAGCACACGAGGTTGCGGGCTTTGTTCGATTAGCCAGGACAAGGTCCGGCCTTCGATTTCCCATGCTTGAGCGGATTCTTTCAGCATTCCGGCGTTCAAACCGCTTTCCTCCAGCAGGCGACGGTTGCCCAGTGCCAGTTTTCGGCCGTCAAGGGTGCCGGCGATACCGCGTCCGGTCAGGGACTGGCTGGCGCTGACATTGGCCACGGGCAAATTACGCTCGGCGCAGGCGTCCAGCACGGCTTTGGCCAATGGGTGTTCACTACCGCGTTGCAGCGCACCGGCCAGTTGCAAGAGTGTGCCTTCGTCACCGTCGATGGCACTGAGGTGGGCGATTCGTGGCGTGCCGCAAGTCAATGTGCCGGTCTTGTCGAAGACCACCGCACTGACTTCATGGGCGCGTTCCAGTGCTTCGGCGTCTTTGATCAGAATGCCGTGGCGGGCTGCAACGCCGGTCCCGGCCATGATCGCCGTCGGCGTTGCCAGGCCCAGCGCGCAAGGGCAGGCGATGACCAATACCGCCACCGCATTGATGACGGCAATCTCTAGCGGTGCGCCATACATCCACCAGCCAATTAGCGTTGCCAGGGCCAGCAATAGTACGACGGGCACGAACACCTGGCTGACTTTATCCACCAGTTTCTGGATCGGCGCCTTAGCGGCCTGGGCGTCTTCCACCAGACGAATGATTCGCGCCAGCACGGTTTCCGCGCCGAGTGCCAGGGTGCGCACCAACAGACGACCTTCTCCATTGATTGCGCCACCGGTGACTTTGTCGCCGGGCTGTTTCGGTACTGGCAGGCTTTCGCCGCTGATCAGCGCCTCATCGGCATGGCTCTGACCTTCGAGCACTTCGCCATCCACCGGGAAACGCTCGCCGGGTTTGACCATGACCAGATCATGGAGGCGCAAGTCGCTGATGGCGACGTCCTGTTCGCGGCCGTCGATGACTTGAGTCGCCCGCTCCGGACGCAAGGCTTCAAGGGCGCGGATGGCGCTGGCGGTCTGGCGTTTTGCGCGGCTTTCCAGGTATTTGCCAAGCAGCACCAGAGCGATGACCACTGCCGACGCTTCGAAATACAGGTGCGGCATGCTGCCGGCGGTGGCAGTGGCCCATTCATAAAGACTCAGGCCATAACCGGCGCTAGTGCCCAGCGCCACCAGCAAGTCCATGTTCCCGGCGCCGGCCCGAACGGCCTTCCAGGCGGCGATATAAAAGCGCGCACCGAAGATGAACTGCACCGGTGTCGCCAAGGCAAATTGCGCCCAGGCGGGGAGCATCCAGTGCAGACCGAAGGGTTGCACCAGCATCGGCAACACCAGCGGGAGTGCCAGGATGATTGCGAGCAACAAGGCCCGGCGTTCGCGATGCAAACGCTGTTCCTGATCGGTGAAAGTCGATTGTTCGCTTTGCCACAGGCTGGCGGAGTAACCGGCGTTGCTGACGGCCGTGATCAAGGTCGCGGGATTGATCTGGCCAAGCAGTTCGAGGTGGGCACGTTCATTGGCCAGGTTGACGCTGACGCTCTTTACCCCGGCGACTTTGCCCAATGCTCGCTCGACTCGCCCGACGCAGGAGGCGCATGTCATGCCGCCGATGCTCAATTCCAGGCTCTGGGCCGGAACGCTGTAACCAGCCAGCTGCACAGCTTCCATCAAGGCCGGGAGGCTGTCGCTCGGCGCCTGGACGCGAGCCTGTTCAGTGGCCAGGTTGACGCTGACGGCGCTGGCACCGATGACCTTGCTCAAGGCGCGTTCCACACGCCCGGCACAACTGGCGCAGGTCATGCCGGCAATCGGCAGATCGAAGGTGGTTGATTCGGGCATGGGCAGTACTCCCTGTAGAAATTACCTACAGGATCAACCTTGCCATGCTGGCAAGGTCAAGCGCCAATTTGCGGACGCAGAATAACTGTAGGAGCAGCCGGTCGACGCTCGATTGCTCGCGATGGACGTTAACGATAACGCGTACTCATTGAAGAAACGCGTCAAGTTCATCGTCGGAACGCCGCCCGGAGCAAGCTCGCTCCTACAGGGCGGTGATTAATACTCCAGCGACGCCTGTTTCAGGTACATGCCTGCCTGGGTCATGGCGATGCGGAATTTGACAATGTCGCCCGCCTTGAGGGTGATGTTCTGCGGCCCCGAAGCCAGCATCCCGGGGTTGCAGCCCGGCGCCTGGCCCGGCAGCAACTTGAGTCGTAGTGAAACGTTGCCCGGTGGCAAATTGAATGAAGTGCTCTGCTCCTGGAACAATCGCGCAGATAACTGATCCTGTATGTACACGCCGATCTCGCACGAGGTCGCGACTTCCAGGCGTTCGCGGGAAATAATCAACACGCCGTAATCTGTTCCGGCGGCGCTGGTCGTTTGCGCGACACCGAAAAGGCTGAGGAGGCTGAATAGGCTAAAGGCTGACCAGCGCATGGCTGAATCTCCTACTGTCGTTTCATTGATGACGCAGCTTGGCCGAGCAGGGCGCCGATTGCCAGCCCGGCAGATCACTTCAGAACTTGACCTTGCCATCGTGGCAAGGTCGAGGATGGTCACATCCCTCATTAAAAGGAGAAGTGTGATGCAAGTATTCAACGTTCAAGGTATGTCGTGCGGCCACTGCGTTCGGGCCATTACTCAGGCGCTACAGGCCAAGGATCCGGCGGCCAGTGTTCGTGTCGATCTTGCTGCGAAAGAGGTGGGTGTTGAAAGCGCTCTGTCGGCGGATGAAGTGATCAACCTGATCAGCGAAGAGGGCTATGCAGTGACGCTCGCCTGAGTCTTTTTATTAGTTAGCGACCTATCGGAATGTTCAAGGCGTCCAAGCGCGGCTAGACTGTCGGGCCGCTGACTGACGTTCAACTGGATGCCTGATGAACTTTCGCACAATCCTGATTCTTGGTGCCTTGAGCGCTTTCGCACCGCTGGCGATCGATTTTTATCTGCCGGGTTTTCCGGCGATGGCGGTCGCTTTCGGTACTGATGAAAAACATATTCAGCTAACGCTGGCGGCTTATTTTCTCGGCTTGTCTATCGGGCAACTGGCCTATGGCCCGGTGGCGGATCGCTTCGGACGGCGGATTCCGCTGCTGGCCGGGGTTACGCTGTTCACCCTGGCGTCGCTGGCTTGTGCCTTTGCGCCTGGCCTCGATTGGCTGATCGGCGCGCGCTTCGTCCAGGCCTTGGGCGGCTGCGCGGGGATGGTGATTTCCCGGGCGGTGGTCAGCGACAAATGCGATGCGGTGGGGTCGGCCAAAGTCTTCTCGCAACTGATGCTGGTGATGGGCCTGGCGCCGATCCTCGCGCCGATGCTCGGCGGGCTGATGGTCAACCTCTATGGCTGGCAGTCGATCTTTATTGCGCTGACCCTGTTCAGTGCCCTGTCCGCACTGGCCGTGGCACTGGGACTGCCGGAAAGCCTGCCGGCCAGTCAGCCGCGCCAACCGTTGTCGGGTGCCTTGCGCCAATATGGTCGCTTGCTGTCAGACAAAGTCTATCTCGGACATGCCTTGACCGGCGGGATTGCGATTGCCGGGATGTTTGCCTATATCGCCGGTTCACCCTTTGTCTTCATCAAACTCTACGGCGTACCGGCTGAGCACTTCGGCTGGTTGTTCGGCAGTAACGCGGCGGGTTTCATTCTGGTAGCGCAGATCAATGCGCGGTTGCTGTCCAGGCGTGGGCCGGCCTTTTTGCTGGCGCGTACGGTGTGGATATATCTGGCGGCCGGTTTAACGCTGCTGGGCGTCAGTGCGTTGCACACGACTCAGTTGTGGCCGCTGCTGGTGCCGCTGTTTATCTGCATCGCGAGTTTGGGCTGCATCATTCCCAATGCTTCGGCCTGCGCCATGAGTGGTCAAGGCGCGCGGGCGGGCAGCGCCTCGGCCATGCTGGGATGTCTGCAGTTCAGTGTTGCCGCCGGGGCGGCGTCACTGGTAGGTGTTCTGCATGATGGCAGCGCAATGCCGATGGCTATGGTGATCAGTCTGTGCGGGGTTCTTGCGGTGAGCGTGGCGATGGTCACTCGCCGACTGCAAAACGCCCGGACCGCAGCACAAGCGGCTGCATGACTCAGCCAGCAGTGTACTGTTGTCTGTCGGGAAATCGATGGGGAGCCTGGAGCCGCGTTTCCAGTGTATGGGCAAAGGCGCGGGCTTCGGCTTCACTACGGAATGTCACCGCGTGTTGGTCGAGCCGGACCTGCCATTGAGGGCCTTGGGGTTTTGCCAGTTCTTTTATCAGGATCTTCATTGCTGACCTCCTCACGTAAAAGACAACGCTGCAAAGACCTAGAGTGTAGACCCGAATGCGGTCGCAGATATGACGCAGGTCAAGTCTCTGACTGACGGTGTCATCCGCATCCCGCTCAGGTTGCGGATGACTGCGATGTCCCTGCGCTTTAGAAGCCTTCGAGCACGATCTTGCCTTTGGACTTGCCGCTTTCCAGCAGTGCGTGGGCACGCCGCAGGTTGGCCGCGTTAATGGTGCCGAAGTGTTCGCCGACGGTGGTTTTCAGGGTGCCCGCATCGATCAACTCAGCCACGCGGTTGAGCAGCTTGTGCTGTTCGAGCATGTCTGTGGTTTCGAACAGCGAACGGGTGTACATGAACTCCCAATGCAGCGACAGGCTCTTGCGCTTGAGCTTGGTGACGTCCAGCGCCTTCGGATCATCGATCAGCGCCAGTTTGCCTTGGGGCGCCAGCGCTTCGACCAATTGCTCCAGGTGCTGATCGGTTTGCGTCAGGCTGGCGACGTGGGTCACGTGAGTCTGGCCGGCACGCTTGAGTTCTTCGCTTAGCGGCTGGCTGTGATCGATCACCAGATCGGCCCCCAGTTCATGCACCCAGCTCCGGGTTTCGGGGCGTGACGCGGTGCCGATCACTCTCAACGCCGTGAGCTGGCTGGCCAGTTGAGTCAGGATCGAACCCACGCCACCGGCGGCACCGACAATCAGCAGGCTTTGGCCCTGATCGGTTTTGCCTTCACTGACTTGCAGCCGTTCGAACAGCAACTCCCACGCGGTAATCGCGGTCAGCGGCAATGCAGCGGCTTGCGCGAAGCCGAGGGTTTTTGGCATGTGGCCGACAATCCGCTGGTCAATGACGTGCAGCTCGCTGTTGCCGCCGGCACGGGCAATGGACCCGGCGTAGAACACTTTGTCGCCAGCCTTGAACAGACTGACTTCGCTACCGACGGCTTTGACCACGCCAGCTACATCCCATCCCAATACCTTGGCGGTGCCACCTTCGGGCTGGACGTTCTGGCGGACTTTGGTGTCCACCGGGTTGACCGAGATGGCTTTGACTTCAACCAGCAGATCCCGAGGGCCGGCCACCGGTTCTGGCAGCTCGACGTCTTGCAGGGATTTTGGGTCGTCAATGGGTAAGGACGTGTAGTAGGCAACGGCTTTCATGGGAGCTCCTGAAGGGTAATAGCGCTGAAAGGCAATAGTTCGATAGGCGGATCATTGGCTATTTCTCTTGAAGATAAAACCCGCTAAAACAGCAGTCTCTTTCAATATTTTTTTGATAATCGGCTGGTGATAGACGATGTTGCGTTTCGATGACTTGCAGTTGTTCGTGCGCGCGGCGGACCTGGGCAGTTTGTCTGCGGCCGCGCGGGTGATGGATATGTCGGCGGCGGTGGCCAGTGCCGCGTTGAAACGTATCGAGCAGCAATTGGGTGCCCGGCTGCTGGCGCGTTCGACCCGCAGCCTGCGATTGACGGCCGAGGGCGAAGGCTTTCTTGAGTACGCCAGGGCCGCGTTGAGTAACCTCGATGAGGGCCGGCGTCTGCTGGCCAGCGGGCAGGATCAGGTGAGCGGGATTTTGCAGCTGTCGGCGCCTTCCGATTTCGGGCGCAACGTGTTGCTGCCCTGGCTGGATGAGTTCCAGCGTGAGCACCCCAGGCTCACCGTACGTTTGTTGCTGGGCGACCGGATTGCCGACCTGTTCCGCCAGCCGGTGGATATCGCTCTGCGTTACGGTGAACCGGAAGACTCAAGCCTGGTGGCGTTGCCGATTGCGCCGCAGAACCGTCGGGTGTTGTGTGCGGCCCCCAGTTATCTGGCCCGGCGGGGTGAGCCCCGGCAACTGGAGCAATTGGCCCAGCATAATTGCCTGCTATTCATGCTCGGCAGTCGGGTTCACGATCACTGGAGTTTTCATGACGGCAAGCGCGAAGTGGGCCTGACCGTTAGCGGCGATCGCTTCAGTGACGATGCCGATGTGGTGCGCTTATGGGCCGTGGCGGGTGCGGGGATTGCCTACAAGTCCTGGCTTGATGTGGCCGCCGATGTGCTGGCCGGGCGTTTGCGAGTGCTGATGCCGGAATTGTCATGTGAGCGTGCGCCGCTGAATTTGTTGTGCGCCCATCGCGCGCAATTAAGTAAACCGGTGAACTTGTTGCGTGAAATGATTAAGTCACGTTGCGAGACGATATCCAGCCAATGTCCAACATTGTTTGTCTCTGATGATTAACCGCCATAAGACGTCTGTGCCCTGGGTTTAAGGCGTCGTTAACAGAAGCGGGCAGGTCGCATCCAGCAATAACCCTGGTAAACGTTCCCGCACACTCGATTTGCAGACTATCGAATCGGGGGAGAGGACATGGGGATTCAAGGATATAGCGCTGCTGAGCGTCTGGAACGGTTACCCATCAGTGGTTACCACCGAATCATTTTCATCATCATTGCCCTGGCGTTTTTCTTCGACTCCATGGACCTGGCAATGATGACCTTCCTGCTTGGCTCGATCAAAGCCGAGTTTGGACTGAGCACGGCGCAGGCAGGGTTGCTGGCCAGTTCGAGCTTCTTCGGCATGGTCCTGGGGGCGTCCTTGTCCGGTATGTTGGCCGATCGTTTCGGCCGCAAGCCGGTGTTCCAGTGGAGCATTGTGTTATGGGGCCTGGCGAGCTACCTGTGTTCCACGGCGCAGACGATCGAGATGCTTACGCTATTCAGAATCCTGTTGGGGATCGGCATGGGCATGGAGTTTCCGATTGCCCAATCAATGCTCTCCGAGTTGATTCCGGCCAAGGGGCGGGGACGTTACATCGCGTTGATGGACGGCTTTTGGCCCCTTGGGTTTGTAGCGGCGGGAATTCTTTCCTACTTCCTGTTACCCGTCATTGGCTGGCGTGACATTTTTCTGGTGTTGGCGGTGCCGGCGGTGTTTGTTCTGGCTATCCGCTTCTTCATTCCGGAGTCACCGCGCTGGCTGGAACAGGCCGGGCACCACGACTCAGCAGACAAAGTATTGCTGCGCATCGAGGACCGGGTTCGCGCCTCGTTGAAACGGCCCGTTTTGCCTGAGCCGATTCGCCTGCCACGCATCGCCATCCACCCCGTGACCTTCTTTTCGGCATTCCGCGAGCTATGGTCGCCACTCTATCGCCAGCGCACGATGATGATCTGGAGCGTCTGGTTCTTTGCTCTGCTGGGCTTTTACGGCCTCACTTCCTGGCTCAGCGCGTTGCTGCAGCAGTCGGGTTTTGCCGTGACGCAGTCGGTGTATTACACCGTGCTGATTTCCCTCGGCGGGATCCCTGGCTTTTTGATGGCGGCGTGGCTGGTGGAGCGCTGGGGGCGCAAACCCGTGTGCATCGTGACCTTGCTCGGTGGCGGGACCATGGCGTTCTTTTACGGGCAAAGTGCGGTGTTTGGCGGCAATGTCAGCCTGCTGATTGGCTCGGGCTTGCTGATGCAGTTCTTTCTGTTCGGTATGTGGGCGGTGCTTTATACCTATACACCCGAGCTGTATCCGACGTCGGCGCGGGCTACAGGATCAGGCTTCGCCTCGGCGATCGGTCGGATTGGTTCTTTGCTCGGGCCGATGGTGACCGGGCTGGTATTCCCGATCACCGGGCAGGGCGGTGTATTCGCCTTGGGTGCACTGTGTTTTGCGACCGCCGCAGCGGTGGTCTGGCTGTTCGGGATGGAGACCCAGGGCAAGACGCTGGAGGAGTTGAGCGAGGCGGTTGCGGGGTAGGTCTGTCAGGGCACACCACGTTATCGTTCATCGCGGGCAATCCTCGCTCCTACAGGTACATGCGGTTCGTAGGAGCGAGGGACGCCCAGTCCTTGCCCGCGGCGTCCTGTTTGACGACGTCTCCAACTACCTGAACAACGCCGCCTGCCCCTCAGGCGATGTAAACATTCCATCCCCGTCATGCCCAACCCCGGGCACTTCGATCAGGCGCTGGCTCAGTCCTTGAGGATGGCGCCGTCTCAGATAGTCAAAATAATTGCGCCCACGAATCAGTCGATAAGCGCCCTGGGTTTGGGCCTCACAACTTTTATCCAGCGTCGGATGATGCGGGTCGATGTCTTGCTGCCCCAGCAGATAAACGATGTCGCGTTTGACGTAGTTTGCCTCCAGCTGCGCAGGCGTTTGCCCGCTTGCATAGGCGGGTAAATCCGTTAGCCCGTACTTCCAGTGGTTAAATGCCGGACAACTGGCGTGATTGAACGCGACTGGCCGTTTTTCATCGAAATACGCGTACGACGAGGGATTGACGATCACATAGCGCACCTTCACGCCGGCGGTCTTGATGGCTGGTTGATCATGGCTCAGCAGCGCGTAGCGCTGAACCACCTGAGCGCCGCCGGAGTGGCCGGCGATGACGATTTCCTTCACATCCGGGAACTGTTGTCGATCGACGAGTCGGGCGACGATTTCGTCGATAACTGCGTAGGAACTCAGAGGGTGCGGAGCTGAGGACAAGCCGCCGGCCATCCAGTCATTGCCCTGCCAGTGCAACATGCTGTCGGGCAACTGATGGCGGGCGATATCGGATTCATTGAGAAACTGTGGTGCGATCACCAGTGTGGTCGCGCTTTGCCCGGCCTGCTCGGCTGCGCGTTCGGCACTCCGACGGTAGGTTTGAGCATTGCGTAAATGGCCATGAATGATGATCAGCACGCGTTCGATCTTCGTCGGCGCAGGGCCGATGTCCACGGTCATCTCGCCGGCTTCCAACTGCAAGCGCCCGGGGCTGATCTCTTTGACCCCATGCTCGGCAGCCTGGCTGCCGATGCAGATGACCAACAGGCCCAGAAACGTCAGCCATCGAGCGATCATTTACAGGTCTTTCACAGCGAAGGTATCGCACTGGCTGATCTGGCCCTGGGCGAACCCGGTCTTGAACCAGCGAACCCGTTGTGCCGAGGTGCCGTGAGTGAAGGAGTCCAGTATTACGCGGCCCTGACCCTGCTGTTGCAAGCGGTCGTCACCGATGGCATTGGCTGCGTTCAGCGCTTCTTCGATGTCTCCCGGCTCGAGCCAGTTCAGACGCTTTTGCGCATTGTTGGCCCAGACACCGGCCAGGCAGTCGGCCTGTAACTCCTGACGCACCAACAGACCACCGTCGCCCTCCATCTGCCGACCCTGGTGCCGAGCAGCCTGGATCTTGGCAGAGACGCCGAGCAAGGTTTGTACGTGATGGCCGACTTCGTGGGCGATGACATAGGCCTGAGCAAAGTCGCCCGCAACGGAGAAACGTTGGGACATCTCCCGGAAGAAACTCATGTCCAGATAAACCTTCTGGTCCGCCGGGCAATAGAAGGGGCCGGTGGCGGAGCTGGCGAAGCCACACGCGGAGTTCACCCCGTTGCTGAACAGGGTCAGCGTAGGGTACTTATATTGGCGTCCGGCCTGCTGGAAAATTTGCCCCCAGGTGTCCTCTGTATCGCCGAGGATGGCGCGGACGAATTCTGCTTGCTCATCTTTGGCCGGCAGTGCCTTGCGCATCTGTTGGGTGGTGGCCGCTTGCTCGGTCAGTTGGCCGGTCAGTTGCCCGAGAATCTGCATCGGATCCTGGCCGGTCAGCCAGCCGATGCCGACTATCAGCACGACGGCAGTCAGGCTCAGGCCCTTGCCACCACCGAAGCGTATCCCACCGCCGCCCTCGCCAGTATCGTCACCGCGAGCATCCACCACGTTGTCGCTGCGTCGACCTTTTTTCCATAGCATGTGGGAATCCTCTCTTAATCTGGTGATGAGTGTTGCTGGTGAGTGGCGCTGGCGCCAGTCCGGCCGTCCGGCATTTGCCGCGAACGGTGGTA
The DNA here is from genome assembly GCF_059418545.1 of Pseudomonas sp. GW821-FHT07G10. Taxonomy (NCBI): domain Bacteria; kingdom Pseudomonadati; phylum Pseudomonadota; class Gammaproteobacteria; order Pseudomonadales; family Pseudomonadaceae; genus Pseudomonas; species Pseudomonas sp. GW821-FHT07G10. The sequence continues at coordinate 545,921 of NZ_JBWKQB010000001.1, forward strand.
TTCGCGGCAACGATTTCGTCGTCGCCGAGAAATATTCAGCGTTCCATAGAACACAGGCGACCCATCAAATTCCGTCGGGTGACGGGTTTTATTAAGGAGGGCAGAACGTCTGCTTCGAGAGGGCTGGTCGATCTCCTATTCGTAAGCGGTAGCACCGGCGATATGTCGACCGGCAATGTAGCCAAAGGTCAGCGCCGGGCCGAGATTGATGCCGCCGGCCGGGTAGTAGCCGCCCATGATGCTGGCCATGTCGGTACCCGCAGCGTATAGCCCGCGGATCGCCTGGCCGGTTCCATCGAGCACTTGGGCATGTTCATTTACTTTGAGCCCGGCGAAGGTGCCGAAACACCCCGGCTGGACTTTCACGGCATAGAACGGACCTTGTTCGATGGGGGCGACGCAGGGGTTGGGCTGCTGCAATGGGTCGCCCTGTTTACGGTTATAGGGTGTCGAACCGCGGCCGAACTGCGGGTCGTCGCCGTGTCGCGCATGCTGGTTGTAGCGCGACAGGGTGGAGCGCAGGCCCTGCTCGTCGATACCGCAGGCGTGGGCCAGTTCCTCGAGGGTGTCGCCGGTCTTGAGGTAACCCGAGCGAATGAACGGCGACACCGGCAAGGGAAAGGGACGAGAGATGCCGAGACCATAACGACGCTGGAAACGATGGCTGCAGATCAGCCAGGATGCGACTTCCTCACCTTGTGGGGCTGCTTCAACCATCGCCGTGACATAGTCGTAGTAACCGTTGGCTTCGTTGACGAAGCGTTGGCCATTGCTCAAGACACCGATGATTCCCGGCTTGCCGCGCTCGATAATGTGCGGGAAGTGGCCGATCCTGCCGTTCTTGTACGGCACTTGCGAGACCGGGGCCCAGGCGACGGGGGACTCGAGATCGGTCTTGACCTGCGCGCCGACGCTTTCGCCCAGCCGCAGCCCGTCGCCTGAAGCGCCAATAGGCGGCAATGCCAGATGCTCGTGGCCTGTGGGTGTGCGCGGGAACAGTGCTTTACGTCGCTCTATGTCGTTGGGGAAACCACCCGCGGCCAGCACCACGGCTTTGCGGGCGCGGATGTGGAACGTGCGCTTGGCGGTACTGACTATCGCACCGCTGACCTCATCTCCCTCGCGCAGCAGTCCTGTGACCGGTGCCGACTCCCAGAGCAGCACGCCGAGGTCTTCAGCCGATTTTGCCAGGCGTGCGATCAGCGCGACGCCGTTGACCAGTTGCATGGCGCGACCGTGCCGCGCAAGGTCAAACACATGTCGGCTCAAGCGCTTGACCACATGCAGTGCCGCAGATGGCGAGCGGGTCAGGTTGAGGAACGCCGAGAGGTCAGCACCGGCCATGATCGGCATGCCCATGAATGAGGTTTCACGCAGGGTTTTGCGCAGGCGTTTGAGCAGTTTGCCGACCAGGCGACCATCATAGGGCGCGGCGATGACCGAGCGCCCGCCGGTGCCGGCACCGGGAGTGTCGCCATGGATATCGGCGATGGCGTTGCCGTCGGCAAATTGCAGCGAGGTGTGGCGCTCGAAAAACGACACCATGTGTGGCCCGGCTTCGAGGAAGGCGTCGATCAACGCCGGTTCATAGCGTTCACCCAGTTCGTGCTTGAGGTAGGTGCGCGGCAGCTCCACATCTTCGACGATACCCGCGCGTTGGGCCAAAGGGTTGCACGGCACCCACATCCAGCCACCCGACCAGGCGCTGGCGCCGCCGAACACCTCGTCCTTTTCGACGACGATGACTTTCAGGCCATGCCAGGCTGCTGTGACGGCGGCTGCCAGACCCGCCGCGCCAGAGCCGACGATCAGCACGTCGCAGTCGATTTCTTGCTGGGAGGAGGCGGCAGGCATCGTGGCAGAACTCCAGAAATATTCAGTAGATTGTTATTTTGTGGAACTTGGTTCCAAAATATACGTAGTCGAATTAGAAACGGCAAGTGACGGGCTACCGACTGATTTCACTCCGGAACGCAGTTCCAGGTTTCGTATTCGATGTGTTGTCTTCTAGAATCACGCAAATTTCGTCTGGACCCCAACCATGGCCGGCAGTCAAATCGAACGTGTTTTCAGCGTTCTGGAAAGTCTCACCAGTGACCCGCGGGGCCTGCCGATGCAGACCCTGGCAGAGCAACTGGACATCCCGAAAAGCGCCACCCATCGTCTGCTCGCCGAGCTGATTCGCTTGGGCTATGTGCGGCAAAACCCAGACAATCTGCGTTATCACCTGTCAACCAAACTGGTCGCGATGGGCTTTCGTTACCTGGCGAGCAGCGGTGCGGACATCGTTCAGCCAGTGCTTGATCGCCTCGCTCAGGAAACCGGTGAGCTGGTGCGTCTGGGGGTGATCGAGGGCGAGCGTCAGACCTGGATTGCCAAGTCTCAGGGGGCGCGCTCCGGCCTGCGCTACGACCCGGACATGGGCCGTGAAGCGCCGCTGTTCTACACCGCTTCCGGGCATGCCTGGCTGGCTTGTCTGAGCGATGCCGAGGCCTTGTCGCTGGTTGAGCGACAAGCAGCGCACGTTCCAGCGGAGCTGGGGCCGAACGCGCCACGCTCCAATATCGAACTGCTCGAGCGTTTGCGATTGGCGCGTGAACAGGGCTATGCCTGGGTCGAGGAAAGCTCGGCGGTCGGTACCTCGGCGATTGCCGCGGTGGTACGTCATCCGGTGGATGGACGGGTGGTCGGCGTGCTCAGCGTCGCCGGGCCGAGCGCGCGGCTGCCACAGGCAAGGCTGCATGAGCTGGCGCCGCTGCTGTTGAAGTTTGCGCACGAGTTGTCGGCGGCGAGCCAGGCGTCTGAACTCTTCAGCTGATCCTTTCGGGTTGACCTCAAACCTGTAGCAGCTGCCGAAGGCTGCTACGGGGGCGAATCGTCTTCAAATCTGTTCGCTGTTCGCCCAGCATTTTGTTTTTCTCTTGATTGAAACTGGAACTGAGTTCTAAATAATTTGAGTTCAGCGTCCCGAGAACAATCACAAGAGGATTTCCGCTTTGAACCCGCCACTTCGCATCGCTCTGATCGGCGCCGGCAACATGGGCCAGCAGCATTATCAACACCTCAAACATCTGCCCGAGGCCACATTGTGCGCGGTGGCCGATCCCGGGTCTCAGGCCGTGGGCATCGCGGCGCAATGGGATGTGCCGTATTTCGCGGATCATCGGCAGATGCTCGAGCAGGTACGGCCTGAGGCGGTGATCGTCGCCAACCCGAACAACCTGCATGTCGGCACAGCGCTGGATTGCCTGGCGATGGGCGTGCCGGTGCTGCTGGAGAAACCGGCAGGCGTGCACATGGACGAAGTGCGCGAGCTGGTTGCCGCCTCGAAAGCCACCGGGGTGCCGGTGCTGGTGGGGCATCACCGGCGACACAATCCGCTGATCGTCCGCGCCCATGAACTGGTGCGCAGCGGCGCGCTGGGACGGCTGACCACGGTCACCGCGCTTTGGCAATTGCAAAAGCCCGACAGCTATTTCGAGACCCCCTGGCGCCGCGAACCCGGCGCCGGGATGCTGCTGACCAACCTGATCCATGACCTCGATTTGCTGCGCCACCTGTGTGGTGAAGTGCGCCAGGTTCAAGCCATTACCAGCAACGCGGTGCGCGGTTTTGCCAATGAAGATTGCGCGGCGGTGTTGCTGCAATTCGACAATGGCGTGCTCGGCAGCCTGACCGGCTCCGACGCGGTGGCGGCGCCCTGGAGCTGGGAGCTGGGTTCCGGTGAAAACCCGATTTATCCACGGCAATCCGATCAACCCTGCTATTTGTTGGCCGGGACCGGCGGCGCGTTGAGCATCCCGCAGCTCAAGCGTTGGCAGTACGCCGAGGCCGGTGCCGGGTGGCATCAGCCGTTGCTGGCGGTGCAGGAAAGCTTCACCGCGGATGAGGCGTTGCGTCTGCAACTGCAACACTTCGTTCGGGTCGCGCGAGGTGAAGTGGAACCGTTGGTGAGTGTCGCCGACGCCGCTCGCACCCTGGCGCTGATTGACGCGATTCGTGAGGCCGCCGCAACCGGTCGTGCTTGCGCCCCAGCCCACATTGGATGAAGTGACGATGATGAACGAACGCGTTTTTTCTCTGGCAGCCCTGACGGTTCTTGAGCTTTCACCTCCCGAGATGGTCGAAGTCGCAGCCCGCGCGGGCTACAGTCATGTTGGCTTGCGCGTAGTGCCGGCGACGCCTGAGGAGCATCACTTCCCCTTGGTCGGCGATACCGGTTTGCGCCGTCAGACGATGGCGCGGCTGCGCGATACCGGCATACAGGTGCTGGATGTCGAGATCCTGCGGCTCAAACCGCAGACCTGCGTCGCTGATTTTGAGGCGATCATCGCTGTGGGTGCTGAACTGGGTGCCAGTGAATTGCTGGTCGCCGGTAACGATCCTGATGAACGTCGACTCACCGATAACGTTGCGTCGTTGTGTGATCTGGCCGGTCAATACGGTTTGCATCTGCATCTGGAGTTCATGCCCTGGACCGATGCGCGCAACCTCGAGCAGGCTGTGCGCATCATTGAAAACGCCGACCGCGAGAATGGTTGTGTGCTGGTGGATGCTTTCCACTTCGACCGCTCGGGATCGCGCCTGGAGGATCTGGCCAGGGTCGCGCCATCCCGGCTGCGTTATGCACAACTTTGCGATGTGGCGGGACCGCGACCGGACGACATGCAGGAAATCCTGCGCCAGGCGCGTAATGAGCGGCGTTTCCCTGGTGATGGCGATTGCGATTTGCTCGAGCTGTTGCGTTGTTTGCCAGGCAATCTCCCTTTGAGTCTGGAAGTCCCCACCGCGCGGTTGTTGGAACAGGGTGTGAGTGCCTTGCAGCGGGCGCAGATGGCGCTGGACAAGACCCGGGTGTTGTTGGAAAACCTATAGCTGATCGTTCCCACGCTCTGCGTGGTAACGCATCCATGGACGCTCTGCGTCCGCTTCCGAAGTGACGCAGAGCGTCACGGTATGCATTCCCACGCAGAGCGTGGGAACGATCAATGAAGAGAATCCCATGACCCTCAGCACACCCCTTTCCGGCGTCAATAAGCCCTTTAAAGGCATTGTGTTGATCGTCGTGGCGACCTTTCTGTTTTCCAGTCATGACGCGCTGTCGAAGTTCCTCTGTGGTTTCTATCCGGTGGTGATGGTGGTCTGGGCGCGTTATCTGGTTCATACGTTGCTGATGGCTGGCATCTTTGTGCCGCAGTCCGGCCTTCGGGTGTTGCGCACCAAGCGGCCGCTGCTCCAATTGCTGCGGGCGCTGTGCCTGCTCAGTACCAGCCTGTTGTTCACCACGGGATTGCTGTTCATCCCGTTGGCCGAAGCTACGGCGGTGAACTTTCTTGCTCCGGTATTGGTGACAGCCTTGTCGGTGCCGTTGCTGGGTGAGAGGGTGACGAGTGGCCAGTGGGTGGCGGTGCTCTGCGGTTTTATCGGGGTTCTGATCATCGTCCACCCCGGCGGCGAACTGTTCACCCCGGCGGTGCTGTTGCCATTCTGTTCGGCGCTGTTTTTCTGCTTCTATCAGTTGCTGACACGCAAGCTCAGCGAGTACGACAGTCCAACCACCAGCAACTTCTTCGCCGGCCTGTGCAACACCTTGGTGATGAGCGCGTTGGTGCCGTTCTTCTGGCAAGTACCGAGCTTCAGTCATGGCTTGCTGATGCTGGCGCTGGGCGGTTGCGGCATGACCGCTCACTTGTTCCTGACCCAAGCCTTCCGCCACGCGGCGCCTGCGTTGCTGGCACCCTTCAGCTATTGCCAGATCGTTTTTGCCGGCCTGTTGGGTTGGTTGCTGTTCAAGCACACCCCTGACCTCACCACTCAGATCGGGATACTGGTGATCTGCCTGAGTGGCCTGGCCGCAGCGTGGCAACAACGCCGCCGCTGACATCAATCAAAACCTGAAGCGCACTACCAGGCTTTGCAACCCGGCCGCCAGCCGTGACAGCTCGTGGCTGGTGGCGCTGGTCTGGGTGGACGCACCGGCGCTTTGCAGGGACAGGTCGCGGATATTCAGCAGGTTGCGGTCGACCTCCCGGGCCACCAGGGCCTGTTCCTCGGAGGCGCTGGCGATTACCAGATTGCGCTGGTGGATCTGCTCCATGGTCCGGGTGATTTCAGCCAACGCCTGACCCGCATGTTCGGCGATAGCCAGGGTGTGGGCGACGCGTTGGCTGTTGCTATGCATTGATAGCACCACGCTGTCAGTACCGCCCTGAACCCGGGCGATCATCTGTTCTACTTCCCGGGTCGATTGCTGAGTGCGATGAGCCAGAGCGCGAACCTCGTCGGCAACCACGGCAAAGCCGCGTCCCGCCTCACCGGCCCGTGCGGCCTCGATGGCGGCATTGAGGGCGAGCAGGTTGGTCTGTTCGGCAATGGCGCGGATCACATCGAGCACCTTACCTATTTCCCGCGACTGTCCGGCCAGGTCCTGGACCTGATGCAGGGCCGATTGCACGTCGTTGCTCATTGCCCGGATAGCATCCAGAGTCTCGGCGACTCGTGTCTGGCCGCGGGTCGCTTCGAGGGTCGATTGGCCCGTGGCGTCGGAGGTCGAGACTGCATTGCGTGCGACCTCTTCAACGGCGGCGGTCATTTCATTGACCGCTGTGGCGGCCTGCTCGATTTCGTTGTGTTGCTGCTGCAAACGGTTGGAGTCTTGTTCCGTGCTCTGGCTCATTTGTCCGGCCGCGCTGGCCAGTTGCGTAGACGTGCCGCTGATCAATTGCAGGGTTTCACGCAGGCTGGTTTGCATACTCGCCAAGGCCCTGAGCAGGCGTGCGGTCTCATCGGTGCCGAGGCTCTGGATAGGGCTGCTCAAGTCGCCGTGGGCGACCAGCTCGGCGATCTGAACGGCCTGACGAATCGGGATGACGATGCTGCGAATCAACAGCCAAGCCAGGCACAACGTCAGCAGGGCGACGGCGATCAATGCACCGATCACGGTCATTTTCACTTGGGAATAGAGTGTGTCGGCATGGCTGGCCGACTGGCTGACTTCATTGGCCGTAAGGCTCATCAGTTCGGCGAACTGATCGCCGGTGCGGGTCGAGTAATCCTGGATCTTGCCGTTGAGCAGCGTGCTCATTTCCTCGCTGCGGTTTTGCCTGGACAACTGTTCGTACTGATCCAGCGCCTGACGGTAACTCTGCACGGTATTGACGAATTGTTGGTATTGCGGGCGGTTGTAGTCGCCGACCAAGGGCGCGAACTGACCCATGGTCTGCTCCAGCCAGCTTTCTACCAGATGCAGGCGGGCGATGGTCGCGTCGAGCACTTTGGGCTCGCGATTCAGAGCCATGCGCAGGCTGAGCACGCGAATGCTCAGAATATAGTCGCGGATCTCCCCCAGGTACCGGGTGCTGGGCAGGGAAACATTTTCTGTATGTTGACCGGTGGCGCGAACCTCAGCGACCTGCTTGAGGGCGAATAGCCCTTGCAGCAGGACCAGCAGGGCGATCAGGCCGAAGCTGATCAACGCGCGTTTGGCGATGCTCAGGTTGCCAGGCGACATGGCGTGAGTTCCTTGGGCGCAAGAGAAAAAAGAGGGGGGCAGTGAGGGGGAGGGGCATGTACGCAGGCCTGGAGCCCAGGCCTGCGTGGAGGTGGATCAGTCTTCGATTTTCGGGATCTTGCGCGGTGCCATGAAGTACATCCAGATCAGCGCAATGAAGTACATCGCCGGGATCATGGTGAACAGTACGGTGTAGTTATTATGGGTGGTGGTCAGGATGTAGCCGACCAACTGGGTCATGAACATCCCGCCGATGGCCGCGCACATACCGCCGAAGCCGAACACCGTACTCATCATGTGCTTGGGTGTGTAGTCCATCACCAGGCTCCAGATGTTTGCGGTCCAGGCCTGGTGTGCGCCGATGGCCAGGGAGATAGCGAACACTGCGACCCACAGATTGCTCGAGCCTGCAGCCATGATCACGCCAATGATGCAGCAGGCGAACAGCAGCATCGACATCAGCCGCGCTTTGATCGGGTTGACTCCGCGACCTATCAGGAACGAAGACAGAATGCCGCCACCGACGCTGCCGAAGTCGGCGGTCAGGTAAATGATGATCAGCGGGATACCCATTTGGGTCACGTTGATGCCCAGGTTGTATTGCTGGTTCAGAAATGGCGGCAGCCAGTACAGGTAGAACCAGAACACGGGCGCGGTGATCGCGTAGGCCAGGGCGAAAGCCCAGGTGCCACGCATGCGCAGGATTCGCGAGAAGGGTACGGAAGGTTGTTCCGGCTCGACTTCCTTCTGGATGTAGTCCAGTTCGGATTGTTTTACCGAGGGGTGATCTTCCGGGTTGAAGTATTTCAGGCCCCAGAATATCAGCCAGATCGCGCCCAGTGCCGACATGCAGAGGAACGCGGCTTGCCAGCCCCAGACCTGCAGGATCAGCGGCAGCAGCATCGGCGTGAACATCGCACCGACGTTAGTGCCGGCGTTGAAGATGCCAGTCGCTACTGCACGCTCGCCAGCCGGGAACCACAGCCGGGTGGTTTTAACGCAGGCCGGGTAGTTGGCGGCTTCGGTCAGGCCGAGAATGAACCGACAGACCATAAAGCCCGCTGCCGAGGTTGCCAGGCCATGGGCGCCAGTGGCCAGGCTCCAGAGCAGCACGGCGAAGAAGAACACCCGTTTCACGCCGATCCTGTCGATCAACCGTCCTTGCAGGACGAAGCCAACGGCGTAGCCGACCTGGAACCAGAAGTTGATGTTGGCGTAATCCATCGCTGTCCAGCTCATTTCCTTGGCCAGGATTGGCTGCATCACGCCCAGTGCGGCGCGGTCGATGTAGTTCAGCGTGGTGGCGAAAAACACCAGTGCCAGCATGCCCCAGCGGGTCTTGCCGACAGCCATTGCTGCGCGAATCTTGTCACCTACGCCGCCTCTGGCGACGCCCAGATCTGGGGCCATGCGTGAGCTTTGAGAAGGAATCATGTGGGCCATCCGTTCAATGACTGACGAGCATTGCTCGTCGGGACTTCAAGGGCGCGTGATCAATCGTCAGGGTGCGCGGGCTTACGCAGGGCGAACTCAATGATTGATCGGCTGAGTGTTCTCGTCGACTCAAGGCTGGGCCGAGCGGACGAAAGCGGTTTATTCAGCGTGCAAGCACGGTTCAGCCGAGGGCGCGTAGAACGTCGGAATGAGGGCTGCGGATGGGCGCCAGGCAGGGCGTGTGAAGGGGCGAGCAAGGGAGCAAAGCGTTGGATGCGAGCATGAGCGTGTACCCGATTTTTGAAATTTTTATGGTGTGTTCTGGGTCTTTGGTAACTGAAACCCGCTTTTTTAAGGTGGGTTCAATGTGGTGTCGATGGTGCGCAGTGAGCGAAAAATCGTCAATTCACTAACGGCCATTGTGTTCGATAATCGCCCGAAAAACTAACCAGTTCGTACACTTTGAATTGCTGTATGGATGGCTCGGCTCAATAATTCACACCGCTAACCCCGTAGCAGCCTTCGGCAGCTGCTACGAAAAGCGTGCAGGTCCTCTAACAAGATCAGCCCATTTCACCGGGAGTTGAAACATGCAGCGTTCCATTGCCACCGTTTCCTTGAGCGGTACCCTGCCGGAAAAGCTTGAAGCCATCGCCGCCGCCGGTTTTGACGGGGTGGAGATTTTCGAGAATGACCTTCTCTACTACGACGGCAGCCCGCGTGAAATCAGGCAGATGTGCGCTGACTTGGGCATCGCCATCACACTGTTTCAGCCTTTCCGTGATTTTGAAGGTTGTCGCCGCGATCGTTTGTCGCGCAATCTCGAGCGGGCCGAGCGCAAGTTCGACCTGATGCAGGAACTCGGCACCGATCTGGTGCTGGTGTGCAGCAACGCCTCGGCAGACAGCGTCGGTGATGAGCAAATCCTGATCGACGACTTGCGCCTGTTGGCCGAGCGCGCTGGCGCTCGGGGCCTGCGGATTGGCTATGAAGCGCTGGCCTGGGGCCGGCATGTGAACACTTATCAACAGGTCTGGAACATCGTCCGTCAGGCCGATCACCCGAGCCTTGGCGTGTTACTGGACAGCTTTCACACCCTGTCGCTCAAGGGCGATCCTAGGGCCATCGCCGAGATTCCGGGCGACAAGATCTTTTTCGTGCAAATGGCCGACGCACCGATTCTGGCCATGGATGTTCTGGAGTGGAGCCGGCACTTCCGCTGTTTCCCTGGTCAGGGTGAGTTCGACCTGCCGGGCTTCCTCGCGCCAATCATCAAGAGTGGCTACACCGGACCGTTGTCGCTGGAAATCTTCAACGACGGTTTCCGCGCCGCCCCGCCCCGGGCCAATGCCGCCGATGGTTTGCGCTCCTTGCTGTATCTGGAAGAAAAAACCCGCGAGCGCCTGCAACAAGAAACTGTACCTGCGGCCAACCTCGATACGCTGTTCGCCACGCCTGCGGCCAGCGAGTACGACGGCATCGAGTTTCTCGAGTTTGCGGTGGACGAAAGCCTTGGCGCCAAACTGTCTCACTGGCTGGAGCGCCTGGGGTTCGTCAAGGCCGGTCAGCATCGTTCCAAGAACGTCAGCTTGCTACGCCAGGGCGATATCAACCTGATTCTCAACTCAGAGCCCTATTCATTTGCCCACAGCTTTTTCGAAGCTCACGGGCCGTCGCTGTGCGCTACGGCGATTCGGGTCAAGGACAGCGCCAGCGCACTGGCTCGGGCTGTTGCTTACAAAGGCCAGCCTTATCGCGGTCTGGTCGGGCCGAACGAGCTTGAGCTGGCGGCCGTACGGGCGCCGGATGGCAGCCTGATTTACCTGGTGGATCAGGACGTCGACGGCAAAACCCTCTACGACACCGACTTCAATCTGCAACCGGCGCTGATCGCCAGCGGCGGTCTCAAGCGCATCGACCATATGGCCATGGCGCTGCCGGCGGACAGTCTCGACAGCTGGGTGCTGTTCTACAAAAGCCTGCTGGATTTCGAGGCCGACGATGAAGTGGTACTGCCCGATCCTTATGGTCTGGTGAAGAGCCGTGCGCTACGCAGCCGTTGCAGTTCGATTCGTTTGCCATTGAACATCTCCGAGAACCGCAACACGGCGATTTCACACGCCTTGTCCAGTTACCGCGGTTCTGGGGTACACCACATTGCCTTCGATTGTGACAACATCTTCGCCGAAGTCAGTCGGGCCAAAGAGGCAGGGGTGCCGCTGCTGGATATCCCTCTGAACTATTACGACGACCTCGCGGCACGTTTTGATTTCGACGACGAGTTTCTCAGTGAACTGGCGTACTACAACGTGCTGTATGACCGCGACGCGCAAGGCGGTGAGCTGTTCCATGTCTACACCGAACCTTTCGAAGGGCGCTTCTTCTTTGAAATTATCCAGCGCAAGAATGGCTACGTGGGTTATGGCGCGGCGAACGTCGCGGTGCGCCTGGCAGCGATGGCCAAGTCACGCAGTGGTGGCGTGCGGCAGGCCAAGTTGTAAGCGTTTGGTAACGGCGGTCAGAAACGGCCGCCAGTGTCCTTTCCTTCACTGCGCGGCGCGGCCCATAATCGCTACCTGTGCAGTGATGGCCGTGAGCCCGGAATGACTATGACCCCAGACCTCTCTGTAGCGCCCGACGAGCCTGCTCTCGAGCCGCGCAAGAGTCGCAAGAACAACCCGGAAAAGACCCGCGAGAATATTCTTCAAGAGGCTATTGTCGAGTTCGTCCAGCAGGGGCTTTCGGGTGCTCGCGTTGATGCCATCGCCGAGCGTATCCACACCTCCAAGCGAATGATCTATTACTACTTCGGCAGTAAGGAGCAGCTCTACGTCGAGGTTCTGGAGAAACTCTACGGCGATATTCGCAGCACCGAGAGCCGTCTGCACCTGGCTGAGCTGGAACCCCGTGAGGCGATTCGGCGGCTGGTGGAATTCACCTTCGATCACCATGATCGCAACGTCGATTTCGTGCGCATCGTCAGCATCGAGAACATTCACAATGCCGAGTACGTGAAGCAGTCCGACGCGATCAAGGCGATGAACAACACCATTCTGGATTCACTGGGGGAGATTCTTGAGCGCGGTGCCGAGGAGGGCGTGTTCCGCCGTGGGCTTGAACCACTGGACGTGCATTTGCTGATCAGTTCGTTCTGTTTCTACCGCGTCTCGAACCGCAATACCTTTGGCGAAATCTTCCAGATCAATCTGGCGGACGAAGCGATCAAACAGCGCCATCGCGAAATGATCAGCGAGTCGGTGTTGCGGTATTTGCAGGCCTGAGCTGTGGCGAGGGGCTTGCCCCCACGCCACACATACCTGTGCAACTCTTAGCTATTCATGCTCTGAAAGTGCTCAAGCATTCGCTGCGCATCCGGCACCACGCCGCTGAACAATTCAAACGCCTTCACTGCCTGAAACACCGCCATCGTGCCGCCATCCAGTGTGCGACAGCCTAAAGCTCGAGCGTTGCGCAGCAGTTCGGTTTCCAGCGGGAAGTAGACGATCTCTGCGATCCACAATTCTGCTCTCAGTAACTCCACCGGCACTGGCATTCCAGGCAGCTTGGCCATGCCCATCGGTGTGGTGTTCACCAAGCCATCGGCTTGCGCCAGTGCGCTCGGCAGATCGCTTCCCGCACGGGCGCGACCGGCACCGAAGTGCTTGTTAAGATTGTCTGCCAGGCTTTGTGCGCGGCTGGTTTCCACATCGAAAATGCTCAGCTGTTGCACACCTTCGCTCAGCAGCGCGTGGGCAACCGCCGCCCCGGCACCGCCTGCGCCCATTTGCACCACGTGCCGGCGGGCGACGCCATTCAAGCCACGCCGAAAACCTTCGGCAAAGCCCAGACAATCAGTGTTGTGGCCGATGCGTTTGCCATCCTTGAGCACCACGGTGTTCACCGCGCCGATGCCGCTGGCCTCAGGTGAAAGTTCGTCGAGCAACGGGATGATCGTTTGCTTGCACGGGAAGGTGATATTCAGCCCGGTAAAATTCATCCGCTCGGCGGCCAACAGCAGCTCGGGCAGGGCGTTGCTGTCGAGCTTCAACGGGTCCAGATCGATCAACCGATAGAGGTAGCGCAAGCCCTGGGCATCGCCTTCATGCTCGTGAAGTGCGGGTGTGCGCGATGCCTGGATGCCCGCGCCAATCAGTCCAGCCAGTACACCGGTTTTCTGCGACATACCGATCACCCCTTCAACTGCTGGCTGAAATGCTCCAGCGCCAGGCGATAGCCGTTGCTACCAAAACCGCAAAGCACGGCCTTGGCAATCGCCGACACAAACGAGTGATGACGGAACGGTTCGCGAGCATGGACGTTGGACAGGTGGACTTCGATCACCGGCAGCTCACTGGCCACCAGCGCATCGCGGATCGCCACCGAAGTGTGGGTCCAGGCCGCCGGGTTGATCACGATCCCGGCGCAACGGCCGCGAGCGCCGTGAATCCAGTCGAGCAACTCGCCCTCGTGGTTGGTCTGGCGAAACTCTACTGCCAACCCGAACTCCTCTGCGGCACGGCCGCACAAGGCAGAAATGTCAGCCAGGGTTTCATGGCCATAAGTCGCCGGCTCACGGGTGCCGAGCATGTTCAGGTTCGGGCCGTTGAGCACCAGAACGATAGGGGACATGTGGGGTATCTCCGCTGTTATTTTTGGCTTTGGCTGAGAGAGTCAGCCTGTGGGGATAAATTGTACTAACTAGTTACTTCGGTCAATTGAAGACATGCGGCAGGCAAGAAACGGCAGAAATAAGTGTTCGGTGATCGGACATTTCAGCCAGGGCAGAGGGCGGGGTAGTAAGAATTACTTACGACTTGGCGCCGCAGGACGAGGGGCTTTGCCCGCCGGCAGAACTAATCTCAAGTCCGGGCAGTGGCATGGAAAACTGCCAGCTGTCGGATTCATTAAGGAAAAACGAGCCAAGTGGCTTATTAACCTAACGGATGGGTTAGCATGAAAATATGCAACTAAAAGGGATTGGCGATGGTGCTCATGCTGCGAGACGAACACTGTCCGCCTCACGTGCATGTCGACGGAGGCAGATGGAGTGCTCGTTTCAAATTCAGCTTCTGGCATAACGGCGTTGAGCTGTGGGATGTCATCCCTTATGCCCGTCGACCGCCTTTGGCGATCCTGGAGGGCTTGCGTCAGGAGCTGAAACAACCTGCTCATTTGCAGCGTGCGCGCAGTATTTGGTGGGCCAAAATTCAGACTGCCTGCCTGGATAATCAATTGTGGGATTGGCAGGCAGATGAAGTGGTCGCAACGAAGAGGCCTGGCAGCACGACCTATCTGATTGAGTCGGCTCGTTATGAGCTAGAGGGAAATAAAACCCTGCTGGGGCTGGTTGATGCGCCAGACAGGGTGGAGATCGAACTATGAAAACGATAAAGGCCAGGGTGCCATTCGATGGGCCGGTAACCGAGGCCGTTTTGGATGAGGCGATAGAACGTGGTCAGGCTCGCCGCAGTCGCGGGGTCAATGCGACCACCGTGAAGTTTCAGGAGCAGCGCCTGTCTATCGGTTTTGAAGATGGCAGCGCGATCCTGCTGCCGGTGAAGAACTATCCGGAATTCGATGATTTCAAGGGCGAGGATTTCGCCGGACTGGAAATTGGCTTTGCAGGTACGGCGATCTGTCATGAGGCGCGGGATTTACAGGTATCCATTGCCGGTCTGATATCGGCCAGCAAGCCGTTGATGGACATGGCAGCGGTAGTGATCGCCTCGCGCAATGGACGGCAAAGCAGTGATGCCAAAGCGCAGGCGGCCCGTACTAACGGTAGAAAGGGTGGTCGTCCGCGCAAGGTCGATGTCACCCTTTAAGCCGCCCGGATGACCCATGCAAAACAGCCGTCATTGCGACGGCTGTTTTGTAGGTCAGAGCAGTTTCAGCGCCGGGTCAACAACACCCCGGACTCCATATGATGAGTCCATGGGAATTGGTCGAACAGCGCACAGCGGGTGATGCGGTGGGTGTCGTGCAGTTGGGCGATGTTGGCCGCGAGGGTTTCCGGGTTGCACGAGATGTAGAGGATATTCTCGAAGCGTCGGGTCAGCTCGCAGGTGTCCGGGTCCATACCGGCGCGCGGTGGGTCGACGAACACGCTGCCGAACTCGTAGCTCTTGAGGTCAATGCCGTGCAAACGGCGGAACGGGCGAATCTCGTTCAAGGCTTCGGTCAGTTCTTCTGCGGACAAACGCACCAGGGTGACATTATCCACAGCGTTTTCGCTGAGGTTGCTCAATGCGGCATTCACCGAGGTCTTGCTGATTTCGGTGGCCAGCACTTTGCGCACACGGGTTGCCAGCGGCAGGGTGAAGTTGCCGTTGCCGCAATACAGCTCCAGCAAGTCATCCGAACGCTCGCCGAGTGATTCGAACGCCCAGTTGAGCATCTTCTGGTTGACCGTACCGTTGGGCTGAGTGAACGCGCCTTCCGGTTGGCGGTAGCTGAACGTGCGGCCGCCGACGTCGAGCTTCTCGACCACATAATCGCGGCCAATCACCTCGCGCTTGCCCTTGGAACGGCCGATCACGCTGACATTCAAGTCGGCGGCCAGTTTTTCTGCGGCGACTTGCCAGTGCTCATCCAGCGGGCGGTGATAGCACAGGGTGATCATCGCATCGCCAGCCAGGGTGGTCAGGAAATCCACCTGAAACAGCTTGTGGCTCAATGCTGCGCTGGCTTGCCATGCCGCCTTGAGCTGCGGCATCAATTGATTGATGCGCAGGCTGGCGATCGGGAACTCTTCGATCAGAATCGGCGTGCGATTGTCCCCCGGGGCGAACATTGCGTAGTGGCGCTCGCCGTCTTCACGCCACAGGCGGAATTCGGTACGCAGGCGGAAATTCTTCAGCGGTGAGTCAAACACCTGAGGCTCGGGCGCATCGAACGGCGCCAGCAGTTCGCGCAGGCGCGCAGCTTTTTCGTCGAGCTGACGGGTGTAGGCTTCGGTGTCGAAAGACGGAGCACTCATGCGTTGAACCAACCCAGCTTGATCACAAACAGAATCGACAGAATCACCAGCGCCGAGTTCAGTTCACGACCACGACCGGACAGCACCTTGATCGCGGTCCAGGAGATGAAACCGAAGGCAATGCCGTTGGCGATGGAATAAGTGAACGGCATCGCCAGGGCGGTGACAACTACAGGCGCGGCGACAGTGATGTCGTCCCAGTCGATTTCGGCCAGGCCGGAGGTCATCAGTACCGCGACGAACAGCAGGGCGGGCGCGGTGGCGAAGGCTGGAACGCTGCCGGCCAGTGGCGCGAAGAACAATGCCAGCAGGAACAGGATCGCCACAACAATGGCGGTTAGACCGGTACGGCCGCCGGCGCTGACGCCCGCTGCCGACTCGATATAGCTGGTGGTCGTCGAGGTGCCCAGCAAGGAGCCTGCCATGGCCGCAGTACTGTCGGCGATCAGGGCGCGACCCATTTTCGGCATGTGGCCGTCTTTGCCCATCAGGCCGGCGCGTTTGGCCACGCCGATCAGAGTGCCAGAGTTGTCGAACAGATCGACGAACAGGAAAGCGAAGATCACGCTGACCAGACCGATGTCCAGCGCGCCTTTGATGTCCAGTTGCAGGAAGGTCGGCGCCAGGGGAGGCGGCATCGACATCACGCCGCCGAACGGGGTAAAGCCCAGCGCGATGGAAACAATAGTCACCGAAAGAATGCCGATCAGCACTGCGCCACGAACCTTCAGGGCTTCAAGAGCGACGATCAGGGCGAAACCCAGGGTGGCGAGGATCGGTGCCGGTTGTTTCAGATCGCCCAAGCCAACCATAGTGGCTGGGTTACTGACCACGATGCCGGCGTTGTGCAGGGCGATCAGTGCCAGAAACAGGCCAATACCGGCGGCAATCGCCGAGCGCAGCGCCAGCGGGATGCTGTTGATGATCCATTCGCGGATGCGGAAGATCGACAACAGGAAAAACATCACCGCCGAGATGAACACCGCCCCCAGTGCTACTTGCCAGGTGTGGCCCATGTGCAGGACTACGGTGTAGGTGAAGAAGGCGTTCAAGCCCATGCCCGGCGCCAGAGCGATCGGGTAGTTGGCGATCAGGCCCATCACGGTCGAGCCGATGGCCGCCGCCAGACAGGTCGCGACAAACACTGCACCCTTGTCCATGCCGGTCTCGCCGAGGATGCTCGGGTTGACGAATAGAATGTAGGCCATGGCCAGGAAGGTCGTGAGGCCCGCAAGAATCTCGGTCTGCACGTTGGTGTTGTGTGCCTTGAGTTGAAACAGCCTTTCCAGCATGTCTGCTCCCCGTGGCGCGCCCGGCGCCGTGAATGTATCGACTCAAACAGCAAAGCACAGTCTGCCTGAAGCACCTGTTGATTTTCTGTGGGTCGGAAAAAGCCGCGCATCATACCAGTAGCTTGCGCCAATGACTGCGATCCTCGGCGTTGTTTTGCCATAGTGGGTAGTGGGGCATACTGCGCGCAAGTTTGGGGGTAGATATGTATTGCACAAAGAACAGTGTCGTTTTGCTTCTTGGGTTGTTGGGCGCCCTGCTAACAGGGGCACAAACCGCCTTGGCTGCTCCGGCCCCGCCGTTGAGCGAGGTGAAAATTCTCAAGGTCCAGTCGCCGGTCTGTGGCCTGGAAGACGTATCGGATGGCCGTGAACAGACCCACTGCAATCACGGCGGTGGGACTATCAGGGTTTTCGTGCTGGAGCAGGGTTATGGCCGCAACCCGATTGTCGCGTTGGACGGTTTAGCGGTGAGTGGTAGTAAAACGAGGGTCTGCGCGGCCGCCGGCAATGGTTTGGGGGCGTGTTCCGATTCGGCGAAAATAGTCGGTTATCTCTATATCTTCGATCTGGTCGGCAAACAGGAGGGCACCTTCACCTTCAGTAACACGTCCATCAACGCGCCTGGAAACACCCTGTCAGCGCAGATCTACATCAAGTAATTGCACTCGCCGGACTCTTATAAGGAAAGCTGACTAAGCTTTAAGGATCATTGTGTGGAAACAGCCCATGACCTTTAGAGCCCTGATCACCCTCGCCGAAGGCATCGACGACCTGCAAAGCGTGACCCTGATCGATGTACTGCGCCGCGCCGGGATTGAAGTGGTGGTGGCCAGCATTGAGTCTCGGCGCATGCTCACTTGCGCGCGCGGTACCCGGCTGACGGCCGACGCCATGCTGGTGGATGTGCTGGCACAGCATTTCGACTTGATCGTACTGCCCGGCGGTGTGGTCGGCGTCCAGCACCTGGCGGCCCATCAACCCTTGCTGCAATTGGTTACGGACCAGGCTGCGGCCGGACGTCTGTTCGCCGGCATCGCCGAAGCCCCGGCGCAGGCCTTGCAGACTTATGGCGTTCTGCGCCAGCGGCGCATGACCTGCCTGCCAACAGCCAGCCATCAGTTGTCCGGCTGTAACTTCATCGACCAACCGGTCGTCGTCGACGGCAATTGCATCACCGCCCAAGGCTCCGGCGCGGCGCTGCCGTTTGCGCTGACACTGGTTGAGCAACTCTGCGGCAAGGCCAAGCGAGCGGCGTTGGCGGGGGAGTTGGTGGTTTAACCGCGAAGGGCTCCTCAGGCGTTGGTTTCGACACTCGCGACCGCATGCATGCGGTCGCGTTTGGCCAGTGTCGGAAACAGTTTGATCCATGCACCGGTGACCATCAGCGTACCGATCCCACCGAGCACCACAGCCGGCACGGTACCGAACCAATGGGCGGTCACGCCGGATTCGAATTCACCCAACTGGTTCGAGGCACCGATGAACAGGCCGTTCACGGCGCTGACCCGGCCGCGCATTTCGTCCGGGGTTTCCAGTTGCACGAAGGAGGCGCGGATCACCATGCTGATCATGTCAGCGGCGCCCAGCACCACCAGGACCGCGAGGGAGAACCAGAATGAGGTCGATAAGCCAAAGGCAATGGTCGCAACGCCGAATACGGCAACGGCGGTGAACATGATTCGCCCGACGTTGCGCTCTACGGCAAAGCGCGCCAGCCACAGCGACATCAGCAAGGCGCCGACAGCAGGGGCCGAGCGCAGTAACCCCAGGCCCCATGGCCCGGTGAGCAGGATGTCTTTGGCGAACACCGGCAGCAATGCTGTCGCCCCCCCCAGCAGTACGGCGAACAGGTCCAGGGAAATCGCCCCGAGAATGTCCGGCCGACTGCGAATGAAGCGAATCCCGGCCAGCAGCGAGTCCAGCGTCGCCTTGCCTTTGTTCAGCGGTGTCTGTCGGGCGGGCAGGTTGAGCATCAGCAGGCAGGCAATGATGTACAAAATCACGGTGGGGCCGTAAACCCAGACGCTGCCGAAGGCATAGAGCAAACCGCCCAGAGCCGGCGCGACAATGGTGGCCGATTGTTGGGCTGACTGCGACGCGGCAACGGCTCGCGGGAACAGTGCACCGGGGACGATGGTCGGCAGCAACGCTTGAGTTGTCGGCATTTCGAACGAGCGGGCGGCACCCAGCAGGAAGGCGAGGATGAAGATCATTTCCCGGGTGACGTTGTCGGTGACACTGCCGATCACCAGGGCCAACGCGATCAATGCTTGCAGGGACTGACAGATGGCTGCGATTTTGCGCCGGTCATAACGGTCCGCCACATGCCCGGTGTGGAGCATGAACAGCACCCTCGGGGCGAACTCCACCAGCCCGACCCAACCGAGGTCCAGGACATTGCCGGTCAGTTGATAGAGGTTCCAGCCAATGGCCACGGTCAGCATCTGGAAACCACTGGCGGTAAACACCCGAGCAAGCCAGAACGCGATAAAAGGGCGGTGATGACGCAACAGAAGGGGGGCTTGGCTAGGCATCTGAAAGGCAGGTCTGTGCGGGGGGAAAACGAGACTATCACCAAGCTGTAACCATTGGTTGCCATGGCCGAAAATATCGTTAGCCAAGCATCTATTTCAACAATGGCGACATTCCCTCTGACGAGGGGGCAAACCCCTCACCCCTGAGTCCGGTGAGGCAACCTGTCACGCGACAAACGACCACACAGTCCAGGCCTGAAAATGGGACTACTCTTTGAACGTTGATTGATCCAGATCAATTCCTTTTCCGGAACTGATCTGGCGGCCAGATGGCCAGAATCCCTGCGTTGTGATGGTTTAGAAAAAACGAATTTGAATTCGCCACGCGCCATATCCGTGGGGGCAGTGGGTGCAGGCCTCCAGCCGGCAGCCGGTATTACCTGACAGAGGAAGACTTATGTTCGGTTTGGAGGCACTTGATCTCGCCCGAATTCAGTTCGCGTTTACCATCTCGTTCCACATCCTGTTTCCAGCCATCACTATTGGTCTGGCGAGTTACCTGGCGGTGCTCGAAGGCCTGTGGCTGAAGACGCACAACGATACCTACCGCGATCTGTACCACTTCTGGTCGAAGATCTTTGCCGTCAACTTCGGCATGGGTGTGGTTTCCGGGCTGGTCATGGCCTATCAGTTCGGCACCAACTGGAGCCGCTTCTCCGACTTTGCCGGGTCTGTCACCGGGCCGCTGCTGACCTATGAGGTGCTCACGGCGTTCTTCCTCGAGGCTGGTTTCCTCGGCGTCATGCTGTTCGGCTGGAACCGGGTCGGGCGCAAGCTGCACTTCTTCGCAACCGTCATGGTGGCCATCGGTACGCTGATATCGACCTTCTGGATCCTGGCTTCCAACAGCTGGATGCAAACCCCGCAAGGTTTCGAAATCATTGACGGTCGGGTGATTCCGGTTGACTGGCTGGCGGTGATTTTCAACCCGTCTTTCCCCTACCGTCTGATGCACATGGCCACGGCGGCCTTTGTCGCTACCGCCTTCTTCGTCGGTTCGTCCGCTGCCTGGCACCTGCTGCGCGGCCGTGACAACCCGGCAATCCGCACGATGCTGTCGATGGCGATGTGGATGGCGCTGGTCGTGGCGCCGATCCAGGCGGTTATCGGTGACTTCCACGGCCTCAATACCCTCGAGCATCAACCGGCTAAAATCGCCGCGATCGAGGGCCATTGGGAGAATGTCGGCAATGAGCCGACTCCGTTGATCCTGTTCGGCTGGCCGGACATGAAAGCCGAGAAGACCCGTTTTGCCGTAGAAATCCCTTATTTGGGCAGCCTGATCCTGACCCACTCGCTGGACAAACAAGTGCCGGCGCTCAAGGACTTCCCACCTGAAGACCGACCGAATTCGAGCATTGTTTTCTGGTCGTTCCGGGTCATGGTCGGGCTGGGTATGCTGATGATCTTCACCGGGTTGTGGAGCCTGTGGCTGCGCAAACGCGACACCCTGTATTCGTCTCGTCCGTTCCTGTATCTGGCGCTGTGGATGGGGCCGTCCGGTCTGATCGCGCTCCTTGCCGGCTGGTTCACCACCGAGATCGGGCGCCAGCCGTGGGTGGTCTACGGATTGATGCGCACGGCAGATGCCTCGTCGGGGCATAGCTTGACGCAGATGAGTATCACCCTTGCCTTGTTCGTCGTGGTGTATTTCTCGCTGTTTGGCGTGGGTCTGGGCTACATGATGCGTCTGGTGCGCAAAGGACCGGTGCTCAACGAGGGGGCCGAAGCAAGCCACGGTGGTCCTGGCCAGAAACGTACACCAGCGCGTCCGCTTTCCGCTGCTGATGATGATGGCGATCACAGCGACAGCCTGAACAAGGGGAACTGAGTCATGGGTATTGATCTTCCGCTGATCTGGGCCGTGATCATCATCTTCGGCATCATGATGTACGTGGTTATGGATGGGTTCGACCTGGGGATCGGAATCCTTTTCCCCTTCGTCAAGGAGGACCGCGATCGCGACGTGATGATGAACACCGTCGCGCCGGTCTGGGACGGTAACGAAACCTGGCTGGTGCTGGGCGGCGCCGCACTCTTCGGGGCCTTTCCGCTGGCCTACTCGGTGGTGCTCTCGGCGCTGTACCTGCCGTTGATCCTGATGCTGATCGGGTTGATTTTCCGCGGCGTTGCCTTCGAATTCCGCTTCAAGGCCAAGGACGACAAGCGACACCTCTGGGACAAGGCCTTTATCGGCGGCTCACTGACGGCGACCTTCTTTCAGGGCGTGGCGCTGGGGGCTTTCATCGATGGCATTCCGGTGGTCAACCGCCAGTTCGCCGGCGGTTCGCTGGATTGGTTCACGCCCTTCACACTGTTCTGCGGTGTGGCACTGGTGGTCGCCTATGCTTTGCTCGGCTGCACCTGGCTGATCATGAAGACTGAAGGCAAGCTGCAGGAGCAGATGCATAATCTTGCGCGACCGTTGGCGTTCGTCTTGTTGGCGGTAATCGGCATTGTCAGTATCTGGACCCCGCTGGCCCATGTCGAGATCGCGGCACGCTGGTTTACCTTGCCGAACCTGTTCTGGTTCCTGCCGGTGCCGATTCTGGTATTGGTGACCCTGTACGGTTTGATCCGCGCCGTGGCCCGCAATGCGCATTACACGCCGTTCCTGTTGACCCTGGTGCTGATCTTTCTCGGCTACAGCGGTCTGGGCATCAGCCTGTGGCCGAACATCGTGCCGCCGTCGATATCGATCTGGGACGCCGCGGCGCCGCCGCAAAGCCAGGGATTCATGCTGGTCGGCACGTTATTCATCATCCCGTTCATCCTGGGTTACACCTTCTGGAGCTATTACGTGTTCCGCGGCAAGGTCACCCATGAAGACGGTTATCACTAGGTGTAGGAGCGAGCTTGCTCGCGATGGCGTGTTCTTGGGCACCATCAAACCCCCAGAGAGGATTTCAGGTAATGACCGGCAAACACTCCTTGCAGGAAATCGAACAGGCGGAAAAGAAACCGCTCTGGCACAGGCTTGGCTGGCTGGCGGTGATCTGGACCGGCAGCGTGCTGACCCTGGCGATCGTCGCCAGCCTGATGCGCATGTTCATGAACGCCGCCGGCCTGACCACACACTGAAATTCGCGACACCCATTCCCATCCCGTTGCCTTGCGGCACGGATTTATAACCCTCCTGACGGAGGGTTTTTTTTGCGTGGGATTCGAGCGTTATTTACGCGCTTTGAGAATCACGAACTTGGGCGTGGCCGCTACTTGTTCGACGCCACGGAACAATCGGGCGAGTTTGCTGTGATAGCCCAGATGACGATTGCCGACGATATACAACGCGCCGCCGACCACCAGCGCCTCACGAGCTTGTTGGAACATCCGCCAGGCAAGGAAATCACCGACCACCTGTTGCTGGTGAAACGGCGGGTTGCATAACACGACGTCAAGCGATTGCGGCTCTTGCCCGGCCAGGCCGTCGCCAGCGCGGACAATCACTGCGCGCTCACCGAGTGCCGCGCGCCAGTTTTCGGCCGCCGATTGCACCGCCATGAATGATTCATCCACCAGCGTGTACTGAGCCTGAGGGTTTTGCAGCGCGCTGGTGATGGCCAGCACCCCGTTACCGCATCCCAGGTCGGCGACCCGCGCACTGCCAAGGTTTTTCGGCAAGTGTGGGAGAAACGCCCGCGTGCCGATATCCAGACCTTCGCGGCAGAACACATTGGCATGGTTCAACAATTCGATCGCAGGCTCCTCGAGGGTGTAGCGAGTCGGGTAAGGCGATACGGCTGGTTTTTTGCTCTCGGGTGTGGCGATCAGCAGGCGGGCTTTTTTCACCGCCAGCGAAGCTTGTACCGGGCCAATATAGCGTTCCAGAAGATCGCCGGCGGCGCGTGGCAGGTGTTTGACCATGGCGGCCGCAATCACCTGCGCACCGGGGGCCAGTTGGTCTTGCAGGCGAATCAGCTGTTCTTCCAGCAAGGCCAGGGTTTTCGGCACCCGGATCAACACCCGGTCGAACGGTCCGGTCAGGTTTTCGCTGGCGGGCACGATCGGCACGGCATCGAAGGCCTGGCCGTTACGCACCAGGTTCTTCTCCAGTGCCAGGGTGGCGAGAAACGAGTCGCTGCTGCTAGTGACCTGTACTTGCCCGACCAGGCTGGCTGCCAGAGCGCCAAAGCTGTCGTTGAGCACCAATACCCGGATATCCGCTGCCGGCCGTTGCTCGGCCAGATGGTTGAGCAGGAATTCATCAGCCGCGTCGAAGGCCTGTAACGGCTCGTTCTGTTGTTCAGGCTGGCGGATCAGGTCGAGCTGGGCGAAGGGGCTGTCGAGCAGGGGCATGGTGCGGGGACTCTGGGTAATCAACGGGTGTCCCGCAGGGCCTGGGCGGCTTCGATGCTTGCAGGATCGTCTGAGTGGACTGCGTCGCGGTGCTGGGCAACTCGCGTCATCACTCAGATGCGGCCGCAAATGGTACGTTTTTTTCTAATGAATTACTCGCAGGTTTTATCGGCGCGAACAGTGGATAGTTCGGTCTTTGTCTACCGTACGGCAAGGCTCAGAGCCATCCTTTCAGGCTGGCCTGCACCACTGCCGAGATTTTATTGTTGACGCCCATCTTCTTTATTGCGCTGCTCACATGGAAATTCACGGTCCGCTCCGAGAGATTGAGGATGGTTGCGATGTCGGAGGCGGTCTTGCCGTCCGCAGACCATTTCAGGACTTCGGTTTCCCGGGTCGATAAACTGGTCCCGTCACGAAAGTCAGCGTCGGATAGCATCTTCTGCGCGACGATTGAGTGCAGCGTGTGGCTTAGCCAGATAAGTTGGCCTGCCTTCCCGTAGAGCTCCCTGGCAGTGATCGGTTGGTGGCTTCGTGAGAGGCTCAGTACGCTGAAGAATCCACGAAGATCATGCACCGATTGCGACCAGCCATGACGCATCCCATGGGCTTGCGTATCTTCCCAAAAGGCAGGGGTGCCAGAGAACGCGTTGTCATCCCAGAGGATAGGCAAAACCGACTGACTGCAATATTTTACGATCGGATCTATTGCGACATAGTTATGCGCTTCGTATTTTTTGTTCCATTCGTCCGGGTAGTTGTTGATCTTTACAGTGTGTGTCTGAGTACTTTGCGAGTGAGGGCTCACCGCAAATGCGCAGTACTCAAATCCCATCTCGTAAATAAGGCTAAGAGCGACTTCGAATGTGGACTGAATGTCGCTGCCTTGAGTTAATCGCTGTATCTGGGCGTCGGTCCAAATAGTCATTGATTATTCCCCCTGTCGGGCTGTGTAGGGTGTTGCATTGGATCCAAGGAAAACTCGAAAATCGAGTGTAGGATATTTCTTTCGGAAATGGTGAGGACTTTGTTCGAAATTGAACGATTTTATTCTTAGCAAGCTCACAATGTGACATGGCATAAAAATACCCTGCTTCCTCTAATGGTCGGGAAGAGTGAGGGGGGGTTAATAGTGTTGCGATTGTTTAAACCAAACCTGGTTAGTGCAATATATAGTCAGAATCTATCACTACGCTGTCAGTCTAATTCGTTTAAAGATTATGTTGAACGTGTGCCACCCTCATACACACAGCCCGATAACATTACAAATCGCCGGTGTTCCTGGGCTCGGCTTTGCGGGAAACTGGGGTACCTGTTCAATGGAGCGCCCCATGACCGTCAGCGCCGAAAAATTTACCCGCCAAACGTTGCTCGACGTACAACCGCTGACTCCTGGTCTGTTTACGTTGCGCACCACCCGGGATCCGGGCTTCCGTTTCCAGGCCGGGCAATTCGCTCGCCTGGGGGTTACCAAAGCGGATGGCAGTACGGTGTGGCGGGCCTATTCCATGGTGTCTTCACCTCATGACGAGTTTCTTGAATTTTTTTCCATTGTCGTTCCGGGTGGTGAGTTCACCAGTGAGCTGAGTCGTTTGGGGGAGGGCGATACATTATTGGTCGAGCGCCAAGCGTTCGGTTTTCTGACCCTTGACCGCTTTGCCAGTGGCCGTGATCTTTGGTTGTTATCCACAGGTACGGGCGTTGCGCCGTTTTTGTCGATCCTGCAGGACTTTGATGTGTGGGAAAAATTCGAGCGAATCATCCTGGTTTATAGCGTGCGCGAAGCACGAGAGCTGGCCTACCAGGACCTGATAGCCGGACTGGCACAGCGTGAGTACCTGGCTGAGTACGGCCATAAATTGCAGTTCATCGCGACGGTCACCCGCGAGCAGTCTCCGGGAGCCTTGAACGGGCGGATCACCCGGTTGATCGAGAGTGGCGAACTGGAGCGAGCCGCAGGCGTGGAGCTTACGGCCGAGCATTCGCGGGTGATGCTCTGTGGTAACCCGCAGATGATCGATGACACGCGTAGCATGCTTAAAAAGCGTGATATGCAACTGAGCCTGAGTCGCAGGCCCGGACAGGTTGCTGTAGAGAGTTACTGGTAAAAAAACGGCGCCTTGATGGCGCCGTTCTTTATCGCGACAGGAGCGTTCAGGGTCTGTTGTTCTGCGCTTTGAGCAGGTCGCGAATTTCGCCAAGCAGCTCTTCTTCCTTGGTCGGAACCGGCGGCAGGGTTGGCGCAACTGCCTCTTCGCGTTTCAGGCGATTGATTGCCTTCACACCCATGAAAATCGCGAACGCGATAATCAGGAAGTCGATGATGCTCTGGATGAATTTGCCATAGGCCATGACCACTGCCGGAGTGCCGCCCTGAGCCGCTTTGAGCGTGACCGCCAGGTCAGCGAAATCCACCCCACCGATCAGCAGGCCAATGGGCGGCATCACCACGTCACCTACAAATGACGAAACGATTTTGCCGAAAGCCGCGCCGATGATGATACCGACGGCCATGTCGACCACATTACCTTTGACCGCGAAGGCCTTGAACTCACTTAGCACGCCCATAGGTTATTTCCCTGTTACAGATGAGGTTGGTGAGCGCAGTGTAATTCAGCAAAACGCATCTTGCTCGACGCAACTGCTTATAGCGCTCGCAGGCATCGACCTGCCCGGCAGCAAATGGTTTACAACGTGCCCTCAATCGCGCGCGAAGTCCGTGGGGATTCCATTATCGTGATCGTGGCCGAAAAGCTGAAGGGCTGCCCAAGGCCAAAGTCCTCACCTCGAACCAGCCCGGCCGATGCTCACGCATTGCTGCGGGAGGGGGCGCAAGCTTGTCGCAACGCTCTGGATCGCGGGTGGTAATATCGATGACTTATGTCTGGTTGGTTTGTTTTTATGCTCCAAAACAGTAGGCATAAACAGACGGTGTTGTAGTTCAATGGCGGTACGTCAGCAGTTGTCGGAGGAAAGCAGTAGCGCAAGTGCACCTCTAAAAATTGACCGACGCCAAGAATCAAGCTTATGGCAAAAAAGGCTCGTCGCAAAAGAGTTGCTCTAAAGTGCTCATCAAGTTTTCCGGGTAAGTTTGAAGTGGCAGGGCTAAGGTGATGGGCGTTGCGTTAAAGGTGCTTTTCAGTGTGTTGCTTGTACATTGCGCTTTTTAAGTAGCAAGGTTTGTACAAGCTTTAGTTTGGTTTGATGGGCCGGATCGAAGTCTGGACTGATGCGTCAAAACGAAAGTTGTACAACTAGTGCTCAATCGTAATTTGGCTGACCCATTACAGGAAATAGAACACGTTACTAAAACGTCTGGCGAAATGGGTTGATTGAACCTGCCTTGAAGCGACTCAACGTTGGTGTAAACGCAACGGCAAGATTGAAATCCATACGGCGTGCGCCGCGCTGATTGCTGCCAGCTGAGCTATCATCGCGGTTTTTCGTTGGAGTTCTGATGGCCAAGGCAAAGCGCATGTACGGCTGCACGGAGTGCGGCGCAACCTTCCCCAAGTGGGCCGGCCAATGCGGCGAATGCGGCGCCTGGAATACGCTGGTCGAAACCGTGCTGGAAAGCGGTGCGGCCGCGGCTCCCGGCGGACGTACTGGCTGGACCGGGCAGCAGGCTCAGATCAAGACGCTGGCCGAAGTCAGCGTTGAAGAAGTTCCGCGTTTTTCCACGGCATCCGGCGAGCTGGACCGGGTGCTCGGCGGCGGTCTGGTAGACGGTTCGGTGGTGTTGATTGGTGGTGATCCGGGCATCGGCAAGTCGACCATCCTGTTACAAACCTTATGCAGTCTTGCCGCGCGCATGCCGGCGTTGTACGTCACAGGCGAAGAGTCCCAGCAGCAAGTCGCGATGCGCGCCCGTCGCCTGGGACTGCCTCAGGACAAGCTGCGGGTGATGACCGAAACCTGCATCGAAACCATCATTGCTACGGCTCGGGTAGAAAAGCCGAAAGTCATGGTGATCGACTCCATTCAGACCATCTTCACCGAGCAACTGCAATCGGCGCCGGGTGGCGTGTCCCAGGTGCGCGAAAGTGCGGCGTTGCTGGTGCGTTACGCGAAACAGAGCGGTACCGCGATTTTCCTGGTCGGCCACGTCACTAAAGAGGGGGCACTGGCCGGGCCGCGGGTGCTGGAGCACATGGTTGATACCGTGCTGTATTTCGAAGGTGAGTCGGATGGCCGTCTGCGTCTGTTGCGGGCGGTGAAAAACCGCTTCGGCGCAGTCAATGAATTAGGTGTGTTCGGCATGACCGACAAAGGTCTGAAAGAAGTCTCTAACCCGTCGGCGATTTTCCTTACTCGCGCTCAGGAAGAAGTGCCGGGCAGTGTGGTGATGGCCACCTGGGAAGGCACCCGGCCGATGCTGGTGGAAGTCCAGGCACTGGTGGACGACACTCACCTGGCCAACCCGCGTCGGGTAACCCTGGGCCTGGATCAGAATCGACTGGCCATGCTGTTGGCGGTCCTGCATCGACATGGCGGCATTCCGACCCATGATCAGGATGTATTCCTCAACGTGGTCGGCGGGGTCAAGGTATTGGAAACCGCTTCCGACCTGGCGTTGATGGCGGCGGTGATGTCCAGTTTGCGCAACCGGCCTTTGCCCCATGATCTGCTGGTGTTTGGCGAAGTGGGATTGTCCGGTGAAGTGCGACCGGTACCCAGCGGTCAGGAGCGCCTGAAAGAGGCCGCCAAACACGGCTTCAAGCGGGCCATCGTACCCAAGGGCAACGCACCGAAAGAGGCGCCGCCAGGGTTGCAGATTATTGCCGTGACACGCCTTGAGCAGGCATTGGACGCGTTGTTCGAATAAAGACGACTCGGGATACGATCTTTAATGTATCCCGCCTCCAGGCGACTTGCGGCCGGCTCCTGGTTGATCCGTCATGATCAAATCTTGATCAGCGCTCCCAGCTCCCGTTCAAGTACGGCCTGATCGCCCAGATTGAGCTCGATCAAGCGCCGCAGGCGGCTGACAGATTCCAGGTTGATGTACCGGCAGACGAAGCCAAGCTGGCCGTGATCTTCATGGGTAAGCTGTACGTCCATGGCGATCTCGACCTCCTTGCTCAAGTGAATGTCGACGGAAAAAATCTGTTCCTTGTTCCCCTGCCAAGGCTCGGGACGTTCGATCAGCAAGCCCTTGAGTGACAGATCAATCAACTGCACTGGCCAACGATTCCCGCCCTGGCTGAGTTCAGTCGTGGCGTCGAAGGCTATACGTTTGAAGCGGCGGCGATCTGCAGGGTGGTCGCTCATGGCGCAGTCCTCTTGATGTTTGCTGACTATAGACCCGCATCTGTAGAAGCCGCCACCGTCTGTGCTCACTCAGGAGGGGGAAGGGAGCCTTGAAACAAGGCTCCAGACCAATGTCGGGTATGGTCTTTAATGCAAACAGGTCTAAACTCGAGGTGGGTTTCTCTCAAGTCCATCTGGCTGGAAGAAAAAGATGAAAAACAATAATAGCCTGCTACGCCACTTACCCTGGCTGCTGCTGGCAATCGTAGGTGCGTGTGCCTTAGGGGTAGTGGCCTTGCGCCGCGGCGAGGCGATCAACGCCTTGTGGATTGTGGTTGCGGCAGTGGCCATTTATCTGGTTGCTTATCGTTACTACAGTCTGTTTATCGCTAACAATGTGATGCAGCTCGATCCACTGCGGGCCACTCCCGCAGTGCTCAACAACGACGGTCTGGACTATGTGCCGACCAACAAACATGTTCTTTTCGGTCACCACTTCGCAGCCATTGCCGGTGCGGGGCCGTTGGTCGGCCCGGTTCTGGCAGCGCAGATGGGCTACCTGCCCGGCACGCTCTGGCTGATTGCCGGTGTGGTGCTGGCTGGCGCCGTGCAGGACTTCATGGTCCTGTTCATGTCGACCCGCCGCAACGGCCGTTCTTTGGGCGATATGGTCCGTGAAGAAATGGGCCGCATTCCTGGCACCATCGCGCTGTTTGGCTGCTTCCTGATCATGATCATCATCCTCGCGGTGCTGGCGCTGATCGTGGTCAAGGCCTTGGCCGAAAGCCCGTGGGGTATTTTCACGGTGATGGCGACCATCCCGATCGCGATGTTCATGGGCATCTACATGCGCTACATCCGCCCGGGTCGCATCGGTGAAATCTCGCTTGTCGGGGTGTTGCTGTTGCTGGGCTCGATCTGGCTGGGCGGGCAGATTGCCGCCGATCCCGTGTGGGCCAAAGCGTTCAGCTTTACCGGCATCCAGATCACCTGGATGCTGATTGGCTACGGTTTCGTCGCGGCGGTACTGCCGGTCTGGCTGATTCTGGCGCCGCGCGACTACCTCTCAACCTTCCTCAAGATCGGCACCATCATCGCCCTGGCGATCGGCATTCTGATCACCATGCCCGAGCTGAAAATGCCGGCACTGACCCAGTTCACCGACGGTACCGGGCCGGTATGGAAGGGCGGGCTGTTCCCGTTCCTGTTTATCACCATTGCTTGCGGTGCGGTGTCTGGTTTCCACGCGCTGATTGCCTCCGGGACCACGCCGAAACTGCTGGATAACGAAAGCAACGCCCGTTACATCGGTTACGGCGGCATGCTGATGGAATCCTTCGTGGCCATCATGGCCATGGTGGCTGCTTCGGTGATCGAGCCGGGCGTGTACTTCGCGATGAACAGCCCGGCGGCCATTGTCGGCGCTGATGCTGTCTCGGTTGCTCAAGCGGTCAGCAGTTGGGGTTTTGCAATTACCCCGGAAGCGCTGCAAGCGGTGGCCAGGGACATCGGTGAAACCACGGTTCTGGCCCGCGCTGGCGGCGCTCCAACCCTGGCGGTCGGTATCGCACAGATCCTGCACCACGTACTGCCGGGTGAAAACACCATGGCGTTCTGGTACCACTTCGCGATCCTGTTCGAAGCGCTATTCATCCTGACCGCCGTCGACGCCGGTACCCGTGCCGGTCGTTTCATGCTGCAGGACTTGCTCGGCTCTTTCGTTCCGGCTCTTCGGCGCACTGAATCCTGGACCGCCAACCTGATCGCGACCGCCGGGTGCGTGGCGATGTGGGGTTATCTGCTGTACCAAGGCGTGATCGATCCACTGGGCGGCATCAACACCTTGTGGCCGCTGTTCGGTATCTCCAACCAGATGCTGGCCGGTATCGCGCTGATGCTAGCGACTGTCGTACTGATCAAGATGAAACGCCAGCGCTACATCTGGGTGACCTTGCTGCCGGCCGTCTGGCTGCTGATCTGCACCACCACCGCAGGCTTCATCAAGCTGTTCGACGCCAACCCGGCGATCGGTTTCCTGTCCCTGGCCAG
Organism: Pseudomonas sp. GW821-FHT07G10; assembly: GCF_059418545.1. NCBI lineage: Bacteria > Pseudomonadati > Pseudomonadota > Gammaproteobacteria > Pseudomonadales > Pseudomonadaceae > Pseudomonas > Pseudomonas sp. GW821-FHT07G10. The sequence continues at coordinate 577,265 of NZ_JBWKQB010000001.1, forward strand.
GAAATACAGCGATGCGCTGGCCAGCGGTCAGATCCTCGCCCCGGCCAAGGACATCACCCAGATGCAGCATGTGATCTACAACGCGTACACCAATGCGACACTGACGGCGCTGTTCCTGTTTGTGGTATTCAGCATCCTGTTCTATGCCCTCAAGGTCGGTGTTTCGTCCTGGGGCAGCAAAGAGCGCACGGACAAAGAAACGCCATTCCAGGCCCAGCCGGAAGCGTAATAGAGGGTTGCAGCCATGTTCAATGACCTGAGTCGCCTCGGTAAGTACCTCGGTCAGGCCGCGCGCCTGATGGTCGGCATGCCCGACTACGACACCTACGTCGAGCATATGCAAACCAAACACCCGGACAAGCCGGTGATGAGCTACGAGGCGTTCTTTCGCGAACGCCAGGAGGCTCGCTACGGAGGCAAGGGCGGTCCGAAATGCTGTTGAAATACGGCGTTTAAGCAACACACCACTGTAGGAGCACGGCTTGCCGGCGATTGCGATCCTCTGGACGTCATCGCCGGCAAGCCGTGCTCCTACAGTTTTTTCTGCATATGGGAGATCTTCGTTTTGCTACCCACCATCCCCGTCACGGTCCTTAGCGGCTTTCTCGGCGCCGGCAAAACCACGCTGTTGCGCCATTTGCTCAAGGCCGAACACGGCTTGAAAATCGCTGTGATTGAAAACGAATTCAGCGACGCCAACATAGACGCCGAGCTGCTGGGCGATGAGCCAGTGCAAGTCATGACCCTGTCCAACGGTTGCGTCTGCTGCACCATTCACACCGATCTGACCAAGGCGCTGTACTTGTTATTGGAGCGTCTGGACAGCGGAGAAATCGCCTTCGACCGGCTGGTGATCGAATGCACTGGTCTGGCGGATCCGGCGCCGGTGGCGCAAACCTTCTTCATTGATGAGGAACTGCGCGAACGCTATATCCTCGACGGCATCATCACACTGGTTGATGCGGCGCACGCTGAACATCACCTGACCCAGACGATTGCCCAGGCACAGATCGGTTTTGCCGATCGCTTGCTGGTGAGCAAAACCGATCTGGTGGACGAGGCGACGTTTGAGGCACTGAGCGAACGTCTGACCCGGATCAATCGTCGCGCGCCGATCCGCGTGGTCGAACACGGCAAGATCGATCTGGCCGAGTTGCTCGATGTGCGTGGCTTCAATCTCAACGCCGACCTCGGCGGCGGTGTAAGCCTGCGCCCGGTGAGCAAGGCGCCTTCCATCGACCGCATCTCCAGCCTGGTGCTACGCACCGACAAGCCGCTGGATATCGACAAACTCAGCGAGTTCATGAACGAGCTGCTGGAAGACCATGGTAAGCAACTGTTGCGTTACAAAGGCGTGTTGAACATTGCCGGCGAACCGCGGCGCATGGTGTTTCAGGGCGTGCTGAAGTTGTATGGCTTCGATTGGGACGCCGAGTGGGCCGAGGATGAAGCGCGCGAGAGCGTGATCGTGTTTATCGCCGATGAATTGCCGGAAGAGAAAATCCGCGCAGGGTTTGCGCGAGTGGCGGCTGAGTAAGGTCGAATATTTCCAGCGTGTTTGAGACCGCTATCGCGAGCAGGCTCGCTCCCACACTAGATCACCTGTGAACACAATATTTGTGAACACCACCAATCCAATGTGGGAGCGGGCTTGCTCGCGAAGGCGATCTAACCGGCAACACGATTTCAACTAGACGCTAGCCCTGAGTTCAGCAGTTTCTCCTCAAGATGATCCAGATGCAGGGTCATCAACCCCTCGGCAGCCTTGGCATCCCCGCGCTCCACTGCCTCGACAATCGCCGCATGCTCCTGCCACGCACAATGACTGCACGACTGTTCTTCGTAGCAGGCGATAGCCAGTGAAGTCAGCGGCACCAGGCTTCCGAGAAATTGGGCCAGCGGTGCATTGCCGGCGACTTGCGCGAGTTGCAGATGGAACTCACCCGACAGGCGAATCGCCGACCCGCGTTGGTTTTGTTCGATGCAGCGGCGTTCGCGGTCGATCAATTCGCGTAACTGCGGTAGGTGCCGGGAAGTTGGTTGTTGGCAGGCCAGTCGCACCAGGGTGGTTTCTGTCAGCCTTCGGGCGTGGAGTATCTGGCGAGTTTGTTCGGCATCGGGGGCCGCGACTTGCGGGCGATGATTGGGCCGCAGAATGATCACCTGCTGATGAGACAATCGCGCCAGTACCTGGCGGATGATACTGCGGCTGACACCGAATGCCTGGCCAAGGCTTTCTTCGGTGAATCGGCTGGCCGGGGCAATGCGTTGTTCGAGAATGGCGTCGAAAATCTGCGGATAGATGTCGTCGACGCAACGCTTTTTTTCGCTCTGGCGGCGCAGGGGCAGGGCGGCAGAAATCGAGAAAACGGGATTCTTCAAGGCGTAGGAACTCATGGCCTGTCTCCAGTCCGGTTGCCGATAGGGTTTTTTCTACTACAGCTATTAGCCCAGATTGTCGTCCGGGATGTTCAGTTCAATGCCCATGCGTTTCCCTTCCTGAAGGATGTGCCGGCGCATTTCGGCGCTGGCCAGGGCGCTGTTTTTGCTGCGGATCGCACGCACCACGGTTTCGTTTTCTTCCAGGCGCTCGGCCAAATGCTCCGGCGAATTGCGCAGCATCTCGGCGCTCTGTTTGAGCGCGTTGCTGGTTTGCTGCACGACGTTCTGGAAGATCGGGTTCGATGTCAGGGTGAACAGCTCTTCGTGGAAGTCGATGTAGGCGTTCATCCCGGCTTCGCTGTCATTGGCTTCGAGGGCTTCGCGCATGTCCATCAGCGTCAGGCGCAGTTGGCCGATTTCCTTGCTGCTGATGGACTGGGCAACCAAGCCAACGATGAAGGGTTCAAGGGTGTAGCGCAGTTGCAGAACATCCTCGAGGCTGGCACCGGCCACACCGCTATGGGTGGCTTGAGCGTCATTGCGCGTGGCCTCAAGCACGACGACGCCTTTGCCGGGCATGGAGCGCACCAGCCCGAGGGTTTCCAGAACGATCACCGCTTCGCGCAGGCTTGGTCGGCTGATACCCAGTTGTTCGGCCAGTTCGCGTTGCCCCGGCAACATCTCACCGCAGCTCCACTGCCCACGCGCCAACGCGGCGCGAAGCTTTTCAACCACTGAATTTACAACTGTCGACGAGGTGATCACTGTTCGCTCCATGAGAGACGGTAAAGCGTTGATTGTTGTGCCTGCCAGTGACAGGCACAAGGTTCGGTCAAAATTCTTGCTGATGAGCTGGGGGCGTGGTTCTACGTGGCTGGAAGGTGTAACCCTGCTCACCTGCCAGTACCTTGTTGGCGCGCTGGATATCGATATCTTTTTCCCAGCGAGCGATGGCCACCGTGGCGACGCAGTTACCGATCAGGTTGGTCAGTGCCCGACCGATGCCCATGAACCAGTCCACCGCCAAGACCAGCACCAAGCCCACCACCGGAATCGCCGGGATCGCGGTCAGGGTCGCCGCCAGAATCACCAGTGCCGAGCCGGGAATGCCGTGGGCACCTTTTGAAGTGATCAGCGAGACCAGCAGGATCGTCAGCAAATCGGTCATGGCTAGCGGCGTACCGGTGGCATTGGCGATGAACACGATGGCCAGGGTCAGGTAGATCGAAAAACCATCGAGGTTGAACGAGTATCCAGTGGGAATCACCAGACCCACCGTCGAACTGCCGATGCCCAGATGCTCAAGTTTGCGCATGATTTGCGGCAGCACGGCGTCGGAGGAGGCGGTACCCAGAACGATCAGCAACTCTTCGCGCAGGTACTTGAGAAACGGCAGCATCCGTAGGCCGGAAAGACGCATCACCAGACCCAGGATCAATGACACGAACACAGTACACGTCAGGTAGAACAGACCGATCAGACTGCCCAGGTGTTGCAGTGAGTCCACGCCATATTTGCTGGTGGTGAAGGCAATCGCACCAAACACACCAATCGGTGCCAGACGTACGATCATGCCCATGATGCGGAAGATCACATGGCTAAGCTCGTTGATCAGTCGCGAGATTCCCGAAGCCGCCTCACCCACCAGGTTCAGCGCGCTGCCGAACAACACCGAAAACAGCAGCACTTGCAGGATGTTGTTGTCGGCGAATGCACCAATCACCGAGGTCGGAATCAGATCCATCAGGAACTGGGTGGTGCTGTGCATGTGCTGGCCACGCTGGGCGATGTCACCCATGTCGGCAGCGGAAAGCTGATCCAGATGAATGTTCGCACCGCTGCCGATGCCGGTGCTGAAAGCGAACACCAGACCGATCACCAAGGCGATGGTGGTCAACACTTCGAAGTAAATCACCGACTTGAGGCCGATGCGCCCGACCTTTTTCAGGTCGCCGGCGCCGGAAATGCCGCTGACTACCACGCAGAAAACGATCAGGCCGATGAGCATTTTGATCAGTTTGATAAAGCCGTCGCCGAGAGGTTTTAACTGGGCGGAGTATTCGGGAAGGGTCAGTCCGCAGACGATGCCAAGCACCAGGCCAAGGACAACTTGAAGGAAGATTGAACGCGAGCACCATCTGAGCATGGGAGGAATCCTGGTGAGTGTCCTGGTTGCTGTGCGCAAGGTGCATCAGATTCAGGACTTAATTATTGTGGTCTTACCGGTATGTCCAGTGCAGGCGCAGTTTAGGCGCTGTTTTTAGGTGATCGCAAGCAGAAAATGATGAATTGGCTTTACCGGTCTTACCAGTTGGGTGGCGATGCCCGGGCTTGAGCTGTTTTACAGGCGAAAAAAAACCGGCCATCACTGACCGGTTTCTTTGTGTTGCGGTTAAGCGGGCTGATTAAGCGCCGTATACCGGCAGCTTTTTGCAGATGGCCTTGACCTTCTCGCGAACGGCGTCGATGACGGCGTCGTTGTTCAGGTCTGCCAGGATGTCGCAGATCCAGCCGGCCAGCTCTTTGCACTCAGCCTCTTTGAAGCCACGAGTAGTGACTGCAGGTGTACCGAAACGCAGGCCGGAGGTGACGAACGGGGAACGTGGATCGTTCGGGACCGAGTTCTTGTTCACGGTGATGAAAGCCTTGCCCAGAGCGGCGTCGGCATCTTTACCGGAGATTTCCTGTTTGATCAGGGACAGCAGGAACAGATGGTTTTCAGTACCGCCAGACACCACGTCGAAACCGCGCTCGATGAACACACCGGCCATGGCCTGGGCGTTCTTGACCACTTGTTGCTGATAGATCTTGAACTCAGGCTGCAGCGCTTCTTTGAAGCAGATCGCCTTGGCGGCGATCACGTGTTCCAGCGGGCCACCCTGGGCGCCCGGGAATACGGCGGAGTTCAGCTTCTTCTCGATGTCGGCGTTGGCGCGAGCCAGGATCAGGCCGCCACGTGGACCGCGCAGGGTCTTGTGAGTGGTGGTGGTCACGACGTCAGCAAATGGAACCGGGTTCGGGTAGACGCCAGCAGCGACCAGACCGGCTACGTGAGCCATGTCGACGAACAGGTAGGCGCCGACCTTGTCAGCGATTTCACGGAAGCGCGGGAAGTCCAGAATCTGCGAGTAGGCAGAGAAACCGGCCACGATCATTTTTGGCTTGTGTTCTACCGCCAGGCGCTCGACTTCGTCGTAGTCGATCAGGCCGTTGCTGTCGATGCCGTACTGCACGGCGTTGTACAGCTTGCCGGAGGAGGAGACGCTGGCACCGTGGGTCAGGTGACCGCCGTGGGCCAGGCTCATGCCCAGGATGGTGTCACCGGCTTGCAGCAGGGCCAGGTAAACCGCGCTGTTGGCTTGGGAGCCGGCGTGCGGTTGAACGTTGGCGTAATCGGCGCCGAACAGTTCTTTGGCGCGGTCGATGGCCAGTTGCTCAACCACGTCAACGTACTCGCAACCGCCGTAGTAGCGCTTGCCTGGGTAGCCTTCGGCGTATTTGTTGGTCAGTACCGAGCCTTGAGCTTCCATCACCGCTGGGCTGGTGTAGTTTTCCGAAGCGATCAGCTCGATGTGTTCTTCCTGGCGCTGAGCTTCTTGCTCCATGGCGGCAAAAAGGTCGGCGTCGTACTTGGCAATAGTCAAATCACGGCTGAACATGGCGGTCCTCAAGGATCGGGGGGGCAGAAAAGGAAGGCATTCTAACCCAATGGGTTTTGTCTGGCATATGAAAGGACATCATGTCGCAGACAAGTGGCTTTCATGAGGGGATTGGCGGCGATCGTGCGGGCCTCATCGCGAGCAGGCTCGCTCCCACTGGGGAACGCATACCAAATGTGGGAAGGGCCGGGCGACGTTCGCTTGCTCGCGATGGGGCCGCCCGCATCACCACAAAATCTCAATCGAACATGAAGAGCGCATCATTGCTGAACTGCGCTTCGAAGCGGTTGGCCGGCATCGGGCGGCCGAACAGGTAACCCTGCACTTCGTCACAACCGTGTTCACGGAGGAAGTCCAGTTGCTCATGGGTTTCCACGCCCTCGGCGATCACCGCCAGGTTCAGGCTGTGGGCCATGGCGATGATTGCCCGGGCGATCTGCGCGTCCTGTTCGCCAGACGGCAGGCCATCAACGAAGGTGCGGTCGATTTTCAGCACATCGATGGGGAACTGCTTCAAGTAGTTCAGTGACGAGTAGCCGGTACCGAAGTCGTCGACCGCGATGCTCAGACCGAGGTTTTTCAGGCCGGCGAGGATCTGCATCGCCTCGCTGACTTCGCGCATCAGAATGCTTTCGGTCAGTTCCAGCTCAAGGCAGGCCGGTGGCAAGCCGATGTCCTTGAGGATGGTGGCGATCCGCGTGCCGAGCTGACCGTCGGAGAACTGCCGGGCCGAGATGTTCACCGAGACTTTCGGTACCCGGACCTTGGCTTGGTGCCAGGTTTTGAGCTGACGGCAGGCCTCGCTGATAACCCAGTCGCCAACATCCACCACCAACCCGAGCTCTTCGAGCACCGGGATAAAGTCTCCCGGCGGCACCAGCCCGCGCCGTGGATGACGCCAGCGCAGCAGGGCTTCGGCGCCGGTCAGGCGTTTGCCGTCGCCGCTGAATTGCGGCTGGTAGTAGAGAACGAATTCATTTTGCTCGAGGGCATGGCGCAAATCGCTTTCCAGTTCCAGGCGTTCCAGGGCGCTGGCATTCATGTCCGCCTGATAGAACTGGAAGTTGTTCTTGCCGCGCTCCTTGGCGTGGTACATCGCAGTGTCGGCGTTCTTCATCAATTGGCTCAGCTCGTTGCCGTCCTGCGGACTCAAGGCAATACCGATACTGGCGGTGACAAAGAATTCCCGGCCTTCGAGCACGAACGGCTTGACCAGGCTGGCGAGGATTTGTTCAGCGACGTGAATGGCTCGATTCAGTGCTATTTCACGGTTGGCCCGCGGTTGCAGGAGCAAGGTGAACTCGTCGCCGCCCATGCGCGCCACAGTGTCGTCATCATCGACGCAGCCGAGCAGGCGTATGGCCATTTCCTTGAGCATGCGATCGCCGGCGGCATGGCCGAGGGAGTCGTTGATCGGTTTGAAGCGGTCAAGGTCGAGGAACATCAGCACGACCCAGGACTTCTGCCGCTCGGCCGATTGCAATGCGCTGTGCAGGCGATCCTGGAACAGTGTGCGGTTGGGCAGGTGGGTCAGGGCGTCGTAATACGCCAGACGGTGGATGCGCTGCTCACTGGCCTTGCGCTCGCTGATGTCGCTGAAGAAGCAGACGTAGCTGGCGAGGTCGCCTTCGTCGTCCAGCACCGCAGTGATTCCGACCCAAGCCGGGTAATGTTCACCGTTGCGTCGCTTGAGCCAGACTTCGCCTTCCCAAGTGCTGTGCTGATGAAGTTGCTTGAGGACATAATGCAGATGAGCTTCTTGCTGATCATCGACGGTCAGCATGTTTGGCAACTGATCGAGGACTTGTGCCACCGCATAACCACTGACGCGGCTGAAGGCCTCGTTGGCCTGGACGATATAGCCGGCCGGGTCGGTGATCAGAATCGCCGAGGTCGAATGCTCGAATACCGTGGCCGCCATGCGCAGATCTTTTTCCGCACGGCGTTGCTGGCTGATGTCACGGCCGACGCCGAGCACACCTTCGAAGGCACCGTGTTCGTCCCACACCAGTACCAGCCGCAATTCGATTGGAATCTTGCGTCCGTCGGCCCGCAGGCAGTCAAAGAGGAATAACTGGGTCTGCACCTGGCTGCGCAATTGAGCAAGCTGTACGGGCTTGTCCAGGGCTTTGCTGACCCGTTCCATCAGCGTGTAGATGCCGGTCAATTGTTGTGGGTTGGCGATGATCGATTGCCAGCCGTTCTGGAAGATCCAGTCGGCGTCATAACCGAGTACGGCCTGTACCGAAGGACTGACGTAATTGAGCGCCAGCGTGCTGTCAGTGGAGAAAATCACGTCGCTGATGCTTTCAGCGAGCATGCGGTAGCGCTGCTCGCTGTCGCGCAGGGATTCGCTGGCTTCGATCTGGTCGGTGATGTCCTTGGCCACGCCGATGATGCGCGTGACCTGATCGTGCTTGTCGCGGGCGAGCGCCTGTTCGCGGATATCGAAACGGCGCCATTGATTGTTGCGGTGGCGGAAGCGCAGTTGGCATTGCATTAATTGCGCGTAACCGGCTTGCCGCTGATCCTGACGCAAACGGTGATAGTGATCGGCGTCTTCGGGGTGTAACAGGATTTCCCAGAAATACTCGCCCATCTGATGCAGCTCGGTCTTGTTGTAGCCCAGCGTCTGGCCCAGATGGTGGTTGCTGTAGATCATGCGTTGGCTGATCACATCCTGCACATACAAATGATCAGGCACGGTGCGCACGACGTCGGACCAGAAGCCCTCACGCTCCAGCAGGGACAATTCGACGAGCTTGCGGCTGGTGATGTCGCTGATACTGAGAATCACCGCCCGGTAGTCGTGCTGCTCTTGCGGCAGGCGCAGTACCAGCCACAGATGCTGGTCATGACCCTGGGCATCCTTGAGCTTGATTTCCTGCTCCAGCTGCTTCTGCTGGTTGAGTACAGCCTCGAGCAACAGGTTACCGATGGCCTTGTTGTCCAGCGGGCTGCCGTCGATCAAGAATTTCCAGGCTTGCTCGCAGGACTCGACCTTGAGCAGTTGCAAGGCAACCTGGTTGACTTCGGTGATGCGCAATTCTTGCAGCAGTTTCTGGCGTTGCTCGGGATTGTTTTCCAGCCAGAGGTACAGCTGTTCGCTGGTCTGCAGTTGAATTTTGTCGAAAAACGCCTGGAGACCGGAAAGGTCGAGCACACACAGGGCAACACCAGTGCCGTCAAAAATGTCCTGATAACGGCGACGCCCTTCATTCGATTGTCGCTGTCGGCGACGCATGTTCAGCAGTGCGATCACCGGCAGAAGGGAGAAGGCCAGCCCCAGCAGGCATTTGCCGATGAAGGCAGGCAACAGTTCATTGAGCACTGCTTGCTTATCGAACAGACCGCGCAGTTGCCAGTCGCTTTTGCTCAAGGGCGCGACCAGGACGCTGTTGGTCAGATCATCCGGGGTCAATACATCTGTTTTGGCGGTCGAAAGGCTAGCCTCGCGACTGATGATTTGATGACTGAGCTGGTTTTGCACCACCCACATCGGCGGCGCCGGTTGATCGGCCGGCTTTGTCAGGGACTGGAAAAATGTCGGCGCCAGTCGCAACACCCAATAACCGTTTGTCGCACCACTGGATGAGGGCAGCAATAGTTGCACTACCGAACCATCGGCTGCGTTGCTATAGAAGTAGCGCTGGGAACGGCTGCGTTTGACCAGCTCGGCGAGCCAGGCATAGTCGTGGCTGTCCGTCGCGCTGTCACTGAGCACTTCGCCGGTCGGCCCCAGCAATGCCACGCTGCGCAGATCCGGGAGTGATAGCTGCAGTTTTTTCAGCAGCGCCTGCTGTTGGTCGATGTGCTGCGGTTGTTCGACGAGCGGTAGCAGGTTAAGAGCAATTTGCGCATTCAACGCCATGTTCAGGCTGACATGATCAGCCAGATCAGCGGTGTAATCGATGGTGTATTGAAGCTGGTGCTTTTGGGTTTGCTTGAGCTGATCGAGCAACTGCCAGAACAGCAGGGCGAGCAGCAGCAATACCAGCGTCGCCAACGCGCCTTTGAGCGTGCCGCGCAGGGTCGAGCCGGGCGCAGAGTTTGATGCGCGCACGGAAGATGGCAGAGTGACGTTGGACAAACTGTGATCCTGCGGATTGGCTGGACTGGCGCGACGTGCACTATAAGCCGGACGCCCGGAGGGCGGCTAGCATGCCTTGAGTTGTGGCAAAGTGCCAGCCTTCGCTGGCTGGACTGAAATCCTTCATTAAGGTAGCTTTGCCGGTTACGCGGGGGCGTTCCAGCTCCTACACTCAGGCTTTTTCCGCGCGCAGGTATTGATTGCGATCAATTGCTGGCACCGCGCATGGCCTGGCTCGAGCTTCGCTCGCGCTTTATTCATCAGTCACTGACGCTAGGTTCTCCATGGCTCAATATGTCTTCACCATGCATCGGCTGAGCAAAGTTGTTCCGCCGAAGCGGGAAATTCTGAAAAACATTTCTCTGTCGTTTTTCCCCGGCGCCAAGATCGGCGTGCTCGGCCTCAACGGTTCGGGCAAGTCCACCCTGTTGAAAATCATGGCGGGCGTCGACACCGAATTCGACGGCGAAGCCCGGCCAATGCCTGAGCTGAACGTTGGTTACTTGCCGCAAGAACCGCAGCTGGATCCGACCAAGACTGTGCGTGAAGTGGTTGAGGAAGCTGTCAGCGTGATCAAGGACGCTCAGGCGCGTCTGGATCAGGTCTATGCCGAATACGCGGATCCGGATGCCGATTTCGACAAGCTGGCCGCCGAACAAGCCAAGCTCGAAGCCATCCTGCAAGCGGGCGATGGTCATAACCTTGATCGCCAACTGGAAGTCGCCGCCGATGCGCTGCGTCTGCCGGCCTGGGATGCGAAGATCGAATATCTGTCCGGTGGTGAAAAGCGTCGTGTGGCCCTGTGCCGACTGCTGCTGTCCGCTCCGGATATGCTGCTGCTCGACGAACCAACCAACCACCTGGACGCAGATTCTGTGGCCTGGCTGGAGCATTTCCTCCACGACTTCCCGGGCACCGTGGTTGCGATCACGCACGACCGGTACTTCCTGGACAACGTCGCTGGCTGGATTCTCGAGCTCGACCGCGGCGCCGGTATTCCTTACGAGGGCAACTATTCGGGCTGGCTGGAAGCCAAGTCCAATCGTCTGGCCCAGGAATCCAAGCAACAGTCGGCCCACGAAAAGGCCATGAAAGACGAGCTGGAGTGGGTACGCCAGGGCGCCAAGGCCCGTCAGTCGAAATCCAAGGCTCGCCTGCAACGCTTCGAAGAAATGCAATCGCAGGAATTCCAGAAGCGCAGCGAAACCAACGAGATCTATATCCCGGCCGGTCCGCGCCTGGGCGACAAGGTCATCGAATTCAAGAACGTTTCCAAGGGCTACGGCGATCGGGTGCTGATCGACAACCTGTCGTTCTCCATGCCTAAAGGCGCGATCGTCGGTGTGATCGGTGGTAACGGTGCCGGTAAATCGACCCTGTTCCGCATGCTGATGGGCAAGGAAACACCGGACTCCGGCACTATTGAAGTCGGTGAGACCGTGCAACTGGCTTGCGTGGATCAGAGCCGCGAGGACCTGGACGGCAGCAAATCGGTATTCCAGGCGATTTCCGATGGCTCCGATCAGATTCGTATCGGCAGCTACGAAATCCCGTCGCGCACCTACGTTGGCCGTTTCAACTTCAAGGGCGGCGATCAGCAGAAGTTCGTCAAGGACCTGTCTGGTGGTGAGCGCGGTCGCTTGCACCTGGCGCTGACCCTGAAAGAGGGGGCGAACGTCCTGTTGCTCGACGAACCGTCCAACGACCTCGACGTTGAAACCTTGCGCTCCCTGGAAGAAGCCTTGCTCGACTTCCCGGGCGCTGCCATTGTGATCTCTCACGATCGGTGGTTCCTTGACCGCGTGGCCACTCACATCCTGGCGTACGAAGACGACTCGCAAGCGGTGTTCTTCGAAGGTAACTACACCGAGTACGAAGCCGATCGTAAAAAGCGCCTCGGCGAAGCGGCCGCCCAGCCACACCGGGTACGCCACAAGAAACTGGCCTGATAAGGTCGGTGGACAAAGAACGGAGCCTTCGGGCTCCGTTTTTTTCGAGCTGAGCACATCAACCTGTGGCAGGCTCGCTTGCCACAGAGAAAACTTCATCCAGGCGTCTAGTGGCCTGTGTGGTTGGTTCTGTTAGTCAACTTCGGCGCCACAAGCCCCTATCCTGCGTTGCTGTTCCTCGCCATAGCGGGCTATGACTCGTCACAGCGCCTTGGCCAGGGACTTCCGGCATCCGAATTTGAACTAACGAACTAACGAACTAACCGTACAGGCCACTAGTCCGGTTCGATGCGGATGATCTCAATCAACTGATCGCCGGCCGGTCGCTTCCACTGCACTTCATCACCGGGCCTGGCGCCAAGCAGCGCACGACCCAGCGGTGAGCCCCAATTGATCAGGCCATGGGCGGCATCGGCCTGGTCTTCACCGACCAATTGCACGCGTTGTTCCACGTTGTGTTCGTCGGCAAAGGTCACCCAACTGCCAATCTGCACTTTCTCGGTTGAAACTGCCGGTGCGACCACCTGAGCGCTTTGCAGGCGTTGATTGAAGTAACGCAGGTCGCGCTCTATATCGGCCTGGCGCTGCTTGTCAGCTCCCTCACCTAGCACCGATTGCTCATTGCGCTGCGCCTGCAGTGCTGCGACTTTGGCCTGGAGCTGAGCCAGGCCTGCGGGGGTGACGTAATTGGGCTGCGCGCTGACCTGCCGTTCTACCGGTTGGTCGGCTTGCGCGGCGGCACGATCTTCATTGACGAAGGCGCGGCTCATGGCATTTCTCCCTTGATGGAGTTTGGGTCATGATCGCAGTCTTTTAGTGTCGTCGATTGTCCGAAAGCGACCTGCTGCAAGCGGTACCGTTATAAAACCGTTGGTACCTCTATCTCCTGTAGGAGCACAGCTTGCTGGCGATGCGAACACCCAGGATTTAGCTGAATGACCGCGGCGATACCATCGCGAGCAAGCTCAGCTCCTACAGGGGGCATGGGATGGGTCAGTAGTGATACCACTTCACTTCAAGCATCACCTCGTTCTCGGGGGATGCCAAGTGGCTGAACTCGCGCTGCGCGCTGAGCCGCAAGCCGAGGTTGCGCGACAGCTCCCACTGTTGATTCAGGCTCAGGCTGCGGCGTACTTCGTCATTGGTGAAGTAATCGCCTTTGGCTTCCAGGCTGAGATTACCCAGCGGGTTTCGCCAGAGCAGGCCGGTGTTGAAACCGGCTGCCGGGGCGATGAAGCCGGCGAAGTCGGTGTTGTGCTCGATGCGCACGGTGCCGAGGGCAAAGCCGAGCATCTTGTCGCTGAGCCGCCAGGTGCCGCCGGCGCCACCATTGACGTGGCTGACCAGTGTTTCATCGTCATGCTTGCCCGGCACGCGCTCCAGACCGCCCATGACTTGCCAGGACAAGGGTTGCAGCAACTCGTTACGCGGGGTTAGCGAGCGGATGGTCGCCAGGTCCAGTTGCTGCAACTGCCATTTATTGCCTTCGTACTGGCGCAGCTTCATCTGGAGGATTTCGATCTGTGCACCAAGGGGGAAGCTTTCGGCATTGTCGTTGAGGTCGTGATAGGCCATGCGCAGGCCATATTCGCCAAAGACTCTGTCGCCCCGGGTGCCGATACCGGCTTGCCAGGTGCGCGATTGGTGACCGTTCTCGGGTAGGCCAGGGCGTTCGATCGAAAGCTGCGGCGCGGGATTCTGACTGATCGCCCGCAATAGCTCGAAACTGCGTTGCGAGCGCTGTGGATCGCGCTCCAGGCCGTTGGCGCGGTAGCGTTCAAGACGGTAGGCGGCGTCGATGATCAGAGCCTGACGGGGCCGTGGTTGAGCCTTGAAAACCGGATCCTGCAAATGCTGCTGGTCGGCACTGACTTTCAGCACCCAAGCCTGTTCTTCGCCGGTCAATGGCTCGGCGCGGTTCAGCAACTCGCGTTCGCGGGACGGTCGAAAGTCGATCTTCTCCACCAGTGCGGCTTCCTTCACGGCTTTCACGGTGTCGGTGGGGATGGCGGTCAGCGGGAATTGTTCGGTCAGCTTCAGGCTCGGTCGCGCCACTTGCAGCAGTTCCAGCAAGCGGTAGGAGCAGTTTTCGTCGAAGAAGAAGTAGTCGAACCGGATCTGCTTGAGTTCCCAGATATGCTCGACCATGCGCTCGGTTTCTTCCTGGGTCAGGTTCAGCTGGTATTCCCACAGGTCGCGGTTTTCCAGGCTGCGGTATTCCGAGAGTTTTTCCTGGTAGGGCACCAGTGCGAACAGGCCGGGATAGCCGCCCATCAGGCCTTTCCAGGCGTAAAGGATGCTGTTGTCCGAGCCTTCGATATAGGCGCCGAAGTTGATCGCGTAGCTGAGCAGGGCAGTGTGATCGCGTTGTACGTCGGCCTGGTCGATTCGCAGTAAGGTATGACCGAACATCGACGAGGGGCTGTTCAAATAAGCCGCCGGGAAAATCATCACCGCGCTGTGTGGCGCGACGTCCTTGAACCACTGCTTGAATTCGGTGCAGTCCACGGCCGGTAAATCAGTCAGGTTCAGCTGCGCTTTCAACCATCGGGTTCGCGCCGGGTAAACGCATTGCGCGTGTTTTTCGCCGGCGCTGGCCGGCGCGTACAACGCTTGCAGGGTCGCGTTCAGCTCGGCGTCGGGATGATGGGCGCCATCGGTGGCGAGGAAAAACTTCGCATCGCTGACATAGCTGCGCCAGCCGCCGAGCTTGGCGGTTTCATAGTGACCCAGGGCAATCCAGAAGGGGGTCTTGGCCAATTGCTGCAAACGTTGATTGTCGATATGAGGCGCGGCGGACAGCGGGACGCAGACACAGAGCGCCAAGCAGGCAAGGCGTTTGAGCATGGTGGGCAACTTAGAATTCGATAAGAAAGACCCAAGGCGGGACAGGTCCAAAAAACAAATCCCGCCCCTTCAAAGGAGCGGGAGGGTCGAGCTTAAGCCGGGGTAGCATATTTGGCCAGACGAGCATCGCCTTTCAGTACGGCCAGGGTATTGGTGTGCACATCCTCGGCGGTCACATCGGCCTTGTTGAAGATTTGCTGGAAGTGCTCATGGGTGACAGCAGCGAAATGCGCGCGGTCTTCAGGCGCCACACCGAGCACCACCGCGTAGGTCGTCAGCGCTTCGCCCTGACCCTTGGCCATGTCTTCGGACAGCTCGTTCATCATGCCATTCATGGCAATCCAGGACTTGCCACCGTAGGTCAGCTCAGCGTTGGTCGCGCAGCCGTTGGTGCCGGAAGTCATTCCGAAAGTTGCGTTGCCAGAAGTGCCGTTGGTGGTAGATGCCAGGAAGTGGGCCGGGGTGCCACGCTGACCTTTGAACAGCATATTGCCCCAGCCGCAGTCCGGACCGCCTGGCGCCTGGGCCATTGCATTGAGAGATACAACGGTGAAGAGAGTACCGAGAAGAATCCGTTTCATAGCTATGTTCTCTTTTGGACAAGGGGGTCTGGCCCGTGCCGGTGCCAGTTGGGCCGGTTATTAGTCCAGCCGCGCAGTCTGGAGTTTAGGCACGAACCAGGGGTTCCGTGATTTTTTGCAAAACATTCCTCAAAAGAGCCATTTACCCCGGCCCGCCTTGGGTTTGTTACTTGTCTATGCTTTCGTCTACAGCGTGCCTTGCCAGCCGGGTACACCCGGCGCCAGAATGCCGTTATCTGCCCCGCCTGATGTAAGGAAGCCCGATGCCTGATCCTGTTGCTGCCAGCTTGCGTCTAGCGCCCGAAGCGCTGACACGTCCGTTTTCCGCTGAACAGTTCAGCTTCTCTACAACCAATGATCTGGAGCCTTTTCGCGGTGTGCTAGGCCAGGAGCGTGCGGTCGAAGCGTTGCAGTTCGGCGTGGCCATGCCGCGCCCCGGTTACAACGTGTTTGTCATGGGAGAGCCCGGCACTGGCCGGTTTTCATTCGTCAAACGCTACCTCAAAGCCGAAGGCAAACGTCTGCAAACCCCGGCGGACTGGGTCTACGTCAACAATTTCGATGAGCCGCGCGAGCCACGTGCGCTGGAGCTGCCCTCGGGCGCGGCCGGTGCTTTCATTACCGATATCAATGGTCTGATCGATAACCTGCTGGCGACCTTCCCGGCAGTGTTCGAGCACCCTTCCTACCAGCAAAAGAAAAGCGCCATCGACCGCGCGTTCAACCAGCGCTACGACCGCGCACTGGATGTGATCGAGCGCCTGGCCCTGGAAAAGGAAGTCGCCCTTTATCGCGACAGCACCAACATCGCCTTCACCCCGATGAGCGAAGGCAAGGCGCTGGACGAGGCCGAGTTCGCGCAACTGCCGGAAGCCGAGCGCGAGCGTTTCCACACCGATATCGCCGTACTGGAAGAACGCCTCAACGAAGAGCTGGCGAGTCTGCCGCAATGGAAGCGTGAATCCAGCAACCAGATGCGCCACCTCAACGAAGAAACCATCACCCTGGCCTTGCAGCCGCTGTTGGCGCCTCTTTCGGAAAAATATGCGGAAAACGCCGCGGTGTGCGGTTATCTGCAAGCCATGCAGGTTTACCTGCTGAAAACCGTGGTCGAGCAATTGGTCGACGACAGCAAGACCGACGCGGTGGCCCGCAAGCTTCTGGAAGAACAGTACGGCCCCAGCCTTGTTGTCGGGCACCACGCCAGCGGCGGTGCGCCAGTGGTATTCGAGCCGCACCCGACCTACGACAACCTGTTCGGCCGTATCGAATACGGCACCGATCAGGGCGCGCTCTACACCACCTATCGACAATTGCGCCCGGGGGCTTTGCATCGGGCCAACGGTGGTTTCCTGATCCTCGAAGCCGAGAAAATGCTCAGCGAGCCGTTCGTTTGGGATGCGCTGAAGCGCGCGTTGCAGTCGCGCAAACTGAAAATGGAATCACCGCTGGGCGAGCTGGGGCGGCTGGCAACGGTAACGCTGGCACCTCAGGTTATTCCGTTGCAGGTCAAGGTCGTCATCATTGGTGCGAGGCAGCTTTACTACGCGCTGCAAGACCTGGATTCGGATTTCCAGGAAATGTTCCGGGTGCTGGTGGACTTCGACGAAGACATCCCGATGGTCGATGAAAGCCTTGAGCAGTTCGCTCAGTTGCTGAAAACCCGTACCTCGGAAGAAGGCATGGCGCCGCTGACCGCTGATGCCGTGGCGCGCCTGGCGACCTACAGCGCACGCCTGGCCGAGCATCAGGGGCGGTTGTCAGCACGTATCGGTGATCTGTTCCAGCTGGTCAGCGAAGCGGATTTCATCCGTCATCTGGCCGGCGACAAGATGACCGATGCCGGGCACATCGAACGTGCCTTGAAAGCCAAGGCGACCCGCACTGGACGCGTTTCTGCGCGGATTCTCGACGACATGCTGGCGGGGATCATCCTGATCGACACCGCGGGCGCGGCGGTGGGCAAGTGCAACGGTCTGACGGTGCTCGAAGTCGGTGACTCGGCGTTCGGTATACCGGCGCGGATTTCCGCCACGGTCTACCCGGGCGGCAGTGGTATTGTCGACATCGAGCGTGAGGTCAACCTTGGGCAGCCGATCCACTCCAAGGGCGTGATGATCCTTACCGGGTATCTGGGTAGCCGCTACGCCCAGGAGTTCCCGTTGGCGATCTCCGCGAGTATCGCCCTGGAGCAATCCTACGGCTATGTCGACGGTGACAGCGCCTCTTTGGGCGAAGCCTGCACCTTGATTTCGGCGCTGTCGAAAACGCCGCTCAAGCAGTGCTTTGCAATCACCGGGTCGATCAACCAGTTCGGTGAGGTTCAAGCGGTCGGAGGGGTCAACGAGAAGATTGAAGGTTTCTTCCGTCTCTGCGAAGCCCGCGGTTTGACGGGTGAGCAGGGCGCGATCATCCCGCAGGCCAACGTCGCGACCTTGATGCTCGATGAGCGCGTGCTTTCGGCGGTGCGGGCCGGGCAGTTCCACGTCTACGCGGTGCGCCAGGCTGATGAAGCACTGAGTCTGCTGGTCGGTGAACCTGCCGGCGAGCCGGATGCAGAGGGGCAATTCCCTGAGGGTAGCGTCAACGCGCGGGTGGTTGAGCGTCTGCGAGTGATCGCCGAAATGGTCAGCGATGAAGACCTCAAAGAAGCAGAAAAAGAAGCGGAAAAAGAGGCAATTCAAGAGGCGCTGGCAGCGGCCAAACCTCTCTGAGGCTGACCTGTGGCGAGGGGGAGAGCCTCTTCGCCACAAAACTGACGTCAATGTTCGAAAAATGACCATTTGGTGCCGCTGGTCTTCGCAGACCATGCAGTCCAGACTTTTCCTCTATTCTCAGGGCAAGGATATCGACAGTAATCACTGGATCGAGACAGCCTTCCTGTGGAGGCTGAATACCGGATCTACCGAGGGTCGCCGCTATGTCGCGCAACCTCAGCCTTACCCGCCAATGCCTTGGCCTGGTTACCCGTATCGAATGCAGCATTCGCCCGCTTGCAGGGGATACAGGTATGTGGACCTTACTCTTCGCCGCCGGAATGGCCGGAGAACAACCTTCCGCCATCAAGGCTCAAGGCCCGTTTCATGGGCCTTTTGTGGCCGAATCGATCCTTGAAACCATCGTTGAAAGCCTGACGTTACATGGCTACGAACTGGCCGATGATCCGCAAATCTGGTGCCTGCACCTACAGGCGCAGTTGCGGGAAATCAACGGCGGGCGCTGTCGCCCCTCGGGCGACTTTTGAATGCATCCTGGACACTGAAACGCTTACTCGACAGGGTTTTCTGTTTCCGCTTTGTCGAGTTTGACCTCGAAGCCATATTCGACAGTGTTCAGTTCGGTGCGCTGGTAGGTCTCCAGATGGGTCGGCTGGCCGTAGAAGTAATGCACATCCGATAACGCCGGCCCGTCGGCGGTCGCGCTATGACTGACCGCAAGAATTTCCTTCAAGTAATTACCGCTGTCGTCCTTGGCGTAAAAGCGCCAGTCCTGCGACGGGAACAACTTCTGGTCGACAATCAAGGCATTGCCCTTGAGCTCGAGACCTTTAGGCAGCTGGCCTGCTGCGAGGGTGTTTTTTTTGATGCTGGCGAGAAAAAATGGCACAGAACCGATGGCGTAGGTCGGTGTTTCCGGAAACAGATTCAGGTCGTAGGTGATCGTGGCGCGTAGCGGATCGACCTGGAAGGCTTCAGGTGGCAGCTCTATGGGGCCGGCGCGTTTGCCGTTCTCGTCTTGAGTGAAGAAGGTCACGGGTGTGTCGCCGGCACTGAAAGAGGAGCCCAGTAGCTCATCATTGAAGGTTTTCGGATGATCGAATTCGATGCGCGCAGCACTGGGGTCTTCGACGGATTGGCTGATGGTGATGCTTTTCTTCAGTTTGTCCTCGTCGAGGGTCGCGTCCTTCAGCCAGGTCGCTGCCTGGTCGTCATACACCACCACGGGCAGTGAGAGGCTCTGGATGGTTCTCTCGGTGGTGTTCCTGTCGAACCGACGCACCGGTAACTGCAGATCCTTGCGTGTGACCGTGGCGCCCGAGAAGTCGAGCACGCTGACTTCCAGGTTCTCGATCGCGCCGTTGAAGTAGACCTTGGTGTAATGGCTGGTCTGCTGGTATTCGAATGTGCGCTGTTCATCCTCAAGCTGTTTCTCGAAGGTCTCGCTCCAGGCCTTCTGCTTCTGCATTTCGGCCAATTGTTTTTCATAGAACGCGACTTGTCTGGCGTTCTCGTTGATCGAGCCCGAGCGCGCGAGGAATTGCCCGGTCGTGTCTTTGGCCTGAACAATCAGCGGGTTGAGCGGAGTTGCACTGACCTCAGGTGCCAGCGATGCGCTGTTACTCAGTTCGATTTCCGCGTAGTTCTTTCCCAGGGTCAACAGCGTGACGGTGATGTTTTCATCGGTGCGCTTTTTACCCACGTCCTTTTTTGTCAGGTCAAAGGTGAATACCTTGCGCGGCGCGATGACTTCCACCTTGCCCTGTAGTGTCACCGGTTGAGGCTGATTTTTGTTTTCGACTTCCAGGCCTTCGATGTAGGGGTAGGTTACCGTCAGATCATCGGGGTTGGTCAGGTTGGAGCTCGAAGGACTGAACTGAATGCCGGGATCGGTTTCCGACCATTCGGGCTGGAAGGGAACGACTTTTTTGTTGCTTAACGTTACCGACTGCCATTCCAGATCGTGAGGAAACGGGAACTCTGCTGCCATGCTGAAGTTGAAGGGGAACACCGGCTGCAGGTCGGTCAGGTAGTCGGAGTCGGACGATTTACGCAGTACGAACAGACCGTTGATGTAGGTGTCGACGAAGGCTTGCGGGCTTGGATAGTGTTTAAGCAAGGCCATGGCATCTTCACCGTACTCGGTTTCGATGGGCTTGCTCTTGAGTTTGAGTTGGGCGCGCTCAAGCAACAGTAAAGAGCCGCCGAGATTGGCCACGGCGTCCTTGAGTTTCGGATCCTCGATAGCGTCCAGAGACTTCTCGAACTGCGCGGTCTTGTCTTCGAGACTGGTCTGCGACTTCCCATCGCTGGGTGAGCAGCCGCCGCAGATCAGTAGTGCGATGAACAGGCCAACACTCGCTAAAGGGAATCGCAAATCCATTGTTCAGTCTTCCTGTCCGACGTCAGTGAGCTGCGTGAATGTCTTCGACACTAGCAGAAAAAAACCTTGGCAGACGCGCAGGTCATGGATTTCTCTGCGGTTTATGGGTTTTTGACCGGCTGATATACTTGCCGCCATTTTCAGACCTGATGTGAGATTTAATGGAACGCTTTATCGAGAATACAATGTACGCCTCGCGCTGGTTGCTGGCGCCTATCTACTTCGGTCTGTCCCTTGGCTTGCTGGCCCTGGCCCTGAAATTCTTCCAGGAAGTCTCGCACGTTATCCCCGACGTGTTCTCAATGGCCGAGTCGGATCTGATTCTGGTGTTGTTGTCGTTAATCGACATGGCGCTGGTGGGTGGCTTGCTGGTGATGGTGATGATTTCCGGTTACGAAAACTTCGTCTCCCAGCTCGACATCGATGAAGAAAAGGAAAAGCTCAACTGGCTTGGCACGATGGACTCCTCTTCATTGAAAATGAAGGTGGCCGCCTCGATCGTGGCGATTTCCTCGATTCACTTGCTGCGCATATTCATGGATGCGAAGAATGTCGATCCTGAGCATCTGAAGTGGTACGTGATCATTCACATGACCTTCGTGATCTCAGCCTTCGCCATGGGTTACCTGGACAAGTTGACCAAGCACTGATTGCTCTGAGCGAAGTTGTGAGCCGCCCGGCCGTTGCAAAACGGACGGGCGGTGGCGTTTCTGGCTTGTGCTTTTGTGCGGCGAGGCATATGCCTGTAACTGTCCTGGGCCAAGTTTAAGTTGCGCGAGGTGCGGTCATGAACCTGCAAGAGTTGAATGCTTATGCGATCGCCGGGAAGGTTGACGAGCTGAACCTGATCTCGCTCGAAGGCGGGATTTATTTGATAGAAGCGCGCATACATGGCGCGGCCTATCCGTTGAGCGACACTCATGGCCAGATGCTTCATCTGCGTTCGGTGGAACACGCGCGCGAAGTCCTCCATGCCTTTCCGAAGCTGCCGTTCAATCTGATTCACACCTCGGTTCACGATGAAATGTGTGGGATGTCGGGCAGCGCCGAGGAAAGCTTGCGGGTGCCGATCGCTTTCCATTCTGCCTGACGGCTCGGATGCGCGTTCATCACGGGGCCGACTTGTGTGCTAGTCTGCTCGCCCTTTTGGTTCCGGGCGCCCCGGAATGCGCTGTGCACGCACGGCAATTTCCAGAGCCGTCCGCACAGCGGAGCAGCGTTATGTCCGAAGTAAATCTGTCCACCGACGAAACCCGCGTCAGCTACGGTATTGGCCGTCAGCTGGGCGACCAACTGCGTGACAACCCGCCACCGGGCGTTAGCCTGGACGCGATCCTGGCAGGTCTGACCGACGCCTTCGCCGGCAAGGACAGCCGTGTTGGCCAGGAAGAAATGTCCGCCAGCTTCAAGGTTATCCGTGAAATCATGCAAGCCGAAGCGGCAGCCAAGGCTGAAGCGGCTGCTGGTGCTGGTCTGGAATTCCTGGCTGAAAACGCCAAGCGTGACGGCATCACCACTCTGGCTTCCGGCCTGCAATTCGAAGTACTGACTGCCGGTGCTGGCGCCAAGCCATCCCGTGAAGACAGCGTGCGTACTCACTACCACGGCACTCTGATCGACGGCACTGTATTTGACAGCTCCTACGATCGTGGTCAGCCTGCAGAATTCCCGGTCGGCGGCGTGATCGCTGGCTGGACCGAAGCCCTGCAACTGATGAACGCCGGTAGCAAATGGCGTCTGTACGTGCCGAGCGAGCTGGCTTACGGCGCGCAAGGCGTTGGCAGCATTCCGCCGCACAGCGTACTGGTATTCGACGTCGAGCTGCTCGACGTACTGTAAGACCTGAATGTAGGAGCCGAGCTTGCTTTCGATGGCATCGACACGGTTTCATGATTAAACCGGGTTATGCGCATCGCGAGCAAGCTCGGCTCCTACAGGTTTTGCGTCAGTCATATCTGGAACTTTGTGTTCAGATCATTCACAGGGCGCAGTGCCCGCGCGTAGCAGAACAGAAACAGGTTGCGCACCAACTCCTTGAGCACCACGGGTTCGCTGGAACTCAGGCCGTTGACGTCCAGGTCGCCTTGATCCTGCAGCTCATTCAATGCTTCTTCTTCCAATACCGCACAGACTTCCCCGGTTTCCCGATGCAGGATCCTGAGGTAAGGGTGTGGGCGGTCCAGCCAGGCATCGATCAAGTAAGTCATGGTTCTCATCTCCTTTAATGGGATCCGATGAGAATAGTTCTTATTCAATTAATGGCAAGTACCTATTGGCGGTTTCTGTTTTTTCTGTGCGGGCATTGTTGTCAGTCAAAAGGACTGGCCTTTTGCTATTGATGCGGGGGTGTTTGCAGGGGGAGGGTGAAGCGCCATCCCGCACAAGGCGCGGGATGGAAGCCGCAGGCTCAGACCTTTCTGACGAACTCGGACTTGAGCTTCATCGGGCCGATGCCGTCGATCTTGCAGTCGATGTCGTGGTCGCCATCGCACAGGCGGATGTTCTTGACCTTGGTGCCGACCTTGACCACCAGTGACGTGCCTTTGACCTTGAGGTCCTTGATCACGGTGATGGTGTCGCCATCTTGCAGGACATTGCCGACCGAGTCCTTTTTAACGGATTCGTCGGACGTAGCCTCGGCTTCGCCGCTAGCGGACCACTCGTGGGCACATTCCGGGCAGATCAGATGGGCGCCGTCTTCATAGGTGTATTCGGAATTGCATTTCGGGCAGGGTGGCAACGTGCTCACTAAGGCTCCTTGGATTCAGGATGGCTAAAAAGCGCACATTATATAGGGTTTTGGTGGGACGGGTGGAGGGCGGTGTTACGCGCTGCTGTAGCAGCGGCTGCGTCGGGTCGCGAAGCGACCCTTGGCGGTCTTGGTCTTAGTGCGTGCGGGCGACTGCGAACTCGCTCAGCTCGACCAGTGCATCACGGTATTCGCTGGCTGGCAGCGCTTCGAGGCAGGTGATGGCGCGCGCCACGTAATCGCGGGCCAGTTGTGCGGTGTAGTCCAGAGAGCCGGAGGCTTCCACGGCGGCGCGGATGCTTTCGAGGTCTTCGATACCACCTTTCTGGATCGCCTGGCGTACCAGTGCAGCTTGCTCGGCAGTGCCTTCGCGCATGGTGTAGATCAGCGGCAGGGTTGGTTTGCCTTCGGCCAGATCGTCACCGACGTTCTTGCCCAGGGTTTCGGCATCGCCGCGGTAATCCAGCAGGTCATCAACCAGTTGGAAGGCCACGCCAAGGTGATCGCCAAAGGTGCGCAGCGCTTCAGCCTGTTCAGGCGTGGCGTCGGCCAGGACTGCGGCACTGTGGGTCGAGGCCTCGAAGAGCATTGCGGTCTTGCCGCGGATGACTTCCATGTAGGTTTCTTCGGTGGTGCTGGCGTCACGAACCTTCGACAACTGCAACACTTCGCCTTCAGCGATGATTCGCGTGGCTTGCGAAAGGATCTTCATCACTGGCATCGAGCCCAGTTCGACCATCATCTCGAAGGAGCGCGAGTACAGGAAGTCGCCAACCAGCACGCTCGGGGCATTGCCCCACATGGCATTGGCGGTCGAGCGGCCACGGCGCATGCCTGACATGTCGACCACGTCGTCGTGAAGCAGGGTGGCGGTGTGCAGGAACTCGATGGTCGCGGCGAGCAGGCGCATGTCATCGCCTTCGCGACCCAGGGCCTTGCCACACAGCAATACCAATAAAGGGCGCAGGCGTTTACCGCCGGCCGAGGTAATGTAATCGCCGATTTTTGATACCAGCGGCACTCGGGAAGTCAGCTGCTTCTTGATGATGCCGTCGACGGCGCTAAAATCGTCCGCCACCGCGCGGTAGAAAGCTTGGGGTTGCATCAGCGACAGGTGCTCCAGAAGGGTTGCGCGGCATGCTAGGACTCAGGTCCGCAGGTGTCAAGGCGCTATACTCAGCCACTTGCATCGCCTTCCCCGCTTGCGTACAATCGCGCACCCTGAACTTCCTGGGCAGCACCTGCCTTACGCAATTGCATCTGGGCCGTTCCAGCCTCATGCAGCCATGCCAGCCAATACCTCTTCTTATAAAGAGCTGGGTGAGCAGGATTATCGGAGAAATACCATGTCTTATGCAGTAATCGTTACTGGTGGCAAGCAATACAAGGTCGCCCCAGGTGAATACCTGAAGATCGAAAAACTGGAAATCGCTACCGGCGAATCCGTTACTTTTGATCGCGTTCTGTTGGTTGCCAATGGCGACGACGTGAATATCGGTGCTCCAGTTGTTCCTGGCGCTACCGTTGTGGCTGAAGTGATCTCCCAAGGTCGTCACGATAAAATCCGCATCATCAAGTTCCGTCGCCGTAAGCACCACATGAAGCGTATGGGCCACCGCCAGTGGTACACCGAGATCAAAATCACCGGTATTCAGGCTTAATTTCAGCCTAATTCCTCACTAGGAGAATTGAACTCATGGCACACAAAAAAGCTGGTGGTAGTACCCGTAACGGTCGCGACTCAGAAGCCAAACGCCTTGGCGTGAAGATGTATGGCGGCCAGGTTATCATTCCGGGCAACATCATCGTGCGTCAGCGCGGCACCCAATTCCACGCCGGTTACGGTGTTGGCATGGGTAAGGATCACACTCTCTTCGCTAAAATCGAAGGCGTGATCAAGTTCCAGGTTAAGGGCGCCTTCGGTCGCCGTTACGTGAGCATCGTCCCGAAGACTGAAGTCGTCGCGGCGTAATTGCGTAGTTGCTGGAAAAGCCCTGTCTTGCGACGGGGCTTTTTCGTTTGTGGGGTGAGTCTCTTGCAAAACTGTTTGTATGGGCTGCTGGCGCTGGATTGTGCGGTCGTTGATTGAGGTCGCTGCGCTCATTTTTGCAAGAGTCTTATGTCTTAGTGTTTTTCGGCTCGTCCGTATGGCGAGAGGCGTTTTGTTATGAAGTTTGTTGATGAAGTTTCGATTCGAGTAAAAGCTGGCGACGGCGGCAATGGTTGCATGAGTTTCCGTCGGGAAAAATTCATCGAAAACGGTGGTCCGAACGGTGGTGATGGTGGTGATGGCGGCTCGGTCTTCATGATCGCCGACGAAAACCTCAACACCCTGGTGGACTATCGTTACACCCGGCACTTCGATGCCGAGCGTGGCGCCAACGGCGGCAGCACTGACTGCACCGGTAAAAAAGGCGAAGAGCTGGTGCTTCGGGTTCCGGTCGGTACCACCGTCATCGACTCTGCTACGCAAGAAGTCATTGGCGACCTGACCAAGGCCGGCCAGCGTCTGCTTGTGGCTCATGGCGGCTGGCACGGTCTGGGCAACACCCGTTTCAAATCCAGTACCAACCGCGCGCCGCGCCAGACTACGCCGGGCAAGCCGGGCGAGCAGCGTGATCTCAAGCTGGAAATGAAGGTGTTGGCTGACGTCGGCCTGCTGGGTTTGCCGAACGCCGGCAAAAGTACCTTTATCCGTTCGGTCTCGGCGGCCAAGCCGAAAGTTGCCGATTATCCGTTTACCACGCTGGTGCCAAACCTGGGTGTGGTCAGCGTCGATCGCTGGAAGAGCTTCGTCATTGCCGACATTCCGGGGCTGATCGAAGGGGCTTCCGACGGTGCGGGCCTGGGGATTCGCTTCCTCAAGCACTTGTCGCGTACCCGTCTGTTGTTGCACCTCGTCGACATGGCGCCGCTGGATGAAACCAGTGCTCCAGACGCTGCTGAAGTCATCGTTAGCGAGTTGACCAAGTTCAGCCCGTCCCTGGCTGAGCGTGATCGCTGGTTGGTGCTGAACAAGTGCGACCAGATTCTTGAGGAAGAGCATGAGGCTCGGGTCAAGGAGATCGTTGATCGTCTGGAGTGGACTGGTCCGGTCTACGTAATCTCGGCCATCGCCAAAGAAGGTACCGAGCGCCTGACGCGCGACATCATGCGTTATCTGGAGGATCGTGCCGATCGTCTGGCTAACGACCCGGTCTACAGGGAAGAGCTGGCCGAGCTTGATCAGAGCATCGAAGATGAAGCCCGTGCCCAGTTGCAGGCCCTGGATGACCAGCGCGCCCTGCGACGCAGCGGTGTGAAGTCGGTCCACGACATCGGCGATGATGACTGGGATGAAGAAGATGTGGATGATGAAGATGGTCCGGAAATCATTTACGTTCGTGACTGATTCATTTGTGGCGGCCTCGCCCTTGCAGGAGTGAGGCCTGTCGGCAATGACGGTTTATCTGGTGGGGGGCGGTGTTATCATCGCTCGCAAGCCAGTTTCCAAGGCGCCGCTCTTTAGAGCGGCGTTTTGGTGTCTGTAAAACGCAAATACGAATAATCGCATGGGTGGCGCTGGGTCGCGCCGCTCGCCGGCAAAGGTTGGAAGATGATGCGGAGCAAGGTGACAGGTGCGCAGCGTTGGGTCGTGAAGATTGGCAGCGCTTTGCTGACGGCTGACGGCAAAGGGCTGGATCGCGCGGCAATGGGTGTCTGGGTTGAGCAGATGGTCGCGTTGCATGAGGCGGGTGTCGAGCTGGTGCTGGTGTCCTCAGGGGCGGTGGCGGCGGGTATGAGTCGCCTTGGCTGGACTGCACGACCCAGTGCGATGCATGAGTTGCAGGCCGCTGCCGCCATTGGTCAGATGGGGCTGGTGCAGGCCTGGGAGTCGAGCTTTGCCAAGCATGGCCGGCACACAGCGCAAATTCTCCTGACTCACGATGACTTGTCCGACCGCAAGCGTTACCTCAATGCTCGCAGTACCTTGCGCGCGCTGGTTGAGCTCAAGGTCATTCCGGTGATCAACGAGAACGACACGGTGGTCACCGACGAAATCCGTTTCGGAGACAACGATACCCTGGCAGCGCTTGTGGCCAACCTGGTCGAGGCTGATCTGCTGGTGATTCTCACGGATCGTGACGGCATGTTCGATGCTGATCCGCGTAACAATCCCGATGCCAAGCTGATTTACGAGGCGCGTGCCGATGATCCGGCGCTGGATGCGGTCGCGGGCGGCACCGGCGGTGCGCTGGGTCGTGGTGGCATGCAGACAAAATTGCGCGCGGCACGTCTGGCGGCGCGTTCGGGGGCTCACACGATCATCGTGGGTGGGCGTCTGGAGCGGGTGCTGGACCGTTTGAAGGCGGGCGAGCGCATCGGCACCTTGCTGTCACCTGAGCGTGGCATGCTGGCGGCACGCAAGCAATGGCTGGCTGGGCATTTGCAGACTCGCGGCACGCTGGTGCTGGACGAAGGGGCGGTATCGGCGTTGTCTCAAGGCAACAAAAGCTTGCTGCCGGTCGGCGTGAAGCTGGTTCAGGGCAGCTTCCGTCGCGGTGAGATGGTGGTGTGCGTGGCGCCGGATGGTCGTGAGATCGCTCGTGGTCTGGCCAACTACAGTGCGCTTGAGGCGCAAAAAATCATCGGTCAATCGTCTGAGGCGATTGTCGGTTTGTTGGGTTACATGGCGGAGCCGGAGCTGGTTCACCGCGATAACCTGATTCTGGTTTAAGGAAAACGCGTATGCGCATGGCAAAAGGGTTGTTGGGGCTGCTGTTGGCGATGCCGCTGCTGGCTTCGGCGGAAGAAATCGGACAGGTATCGACCGTGTTCAAATTCGTCGGGCCGAATGATCGTATCGTCGTCGAGGCTTTCGATGATCCGAAGGTCGATGGCGTGACTTGCTACCTGTCGCGCGCCAAGACGGGTGGTGTGAAGGGTGGGTTGGGATTGGCTGAGGATCGGTCGGAGGCGTCCATCGCTTGTCGTCAGGTCGGGCCGATCAGCTTCAAGGGTGAGCTCAAGGATGGTGAAGAGGTGTTCAAGGAGCGCACGTCCCTGGTGTTCAAGACCATGCAAGTGGTGCGTTTTCTCGACAAGAAGCGCAATACCCTGGTTTATCTGGTCTACAGCGACCGTCTGATCGAGGGCAGTCCGCAGAATGCGGTGACCGCGATTCCGATTCTGCCTTGGGCGCATCAGTGATCTGAGGATCGCTATCGCGGGCAAGCCTCGCTCCTGCAAGGTGTGCGATCCGTAGGGGGTGAGGCTTGCCTGCGAAGGCGATGTCTCGGGCGCTGCATTTCTCGGCTTTCAGGCTCAAATCGCAGGCAATAAAAAACCGACCCTGGGGTCGGTTTTTTAACAAGCGTGTCGCTTAGGCTGCAGCAGCAAGGTTCAGAGCCTTGATGTGGCCATTCAGGCGACCTTTATGGCGAGCAGCTTTGTTCTTGTGGATGATGCCTTTATCGGCCATACGGTCGATAACTGGCACGGCCAGAACGTAAGCAGCTTGCGCTTTTTCAGCGTCTTTTGCGTCGATGGCTTTAACTACATTCTTGATGTAGGTACGAACCATGGAACGCAGGCTGGCGTTGTGGCTGCGACGCTTCTCAGCCTGTTTTGCACGTTTTTTGGCGGAAGGTGTGTTGGCCACCGTCGAGCTCCTCGAAAGACTTTTTAGGAAATAGCAAACAAAATAGGCCGCGAATCATGCCGATGAGTTGAAGTCTTGTCAAGGGCGGGTGATGCGTTCCGCTGAGTGGTAGATGCGGAGCGCCGGGATATTTCTTTCCGGCGTGCGACCTGTAAACTCGCGAGCTTTGGCTCTGTGCTGTTGCGGCGCGGAGTATCGCATATGTGGGCGCTTTGTTCGCCTGCTCTTTATCTACAGGCAAAAACTCTTTCAATGAATCTGCTCAAGTCGTTGGCCGCCGTCAGCTCTATCACGATGCTTTCCCGGGTTCTGGGGTTTGTGCGTGACACCATCATCGCGCGCGCATTTGGCGCAGGGATGGCCACGGATGCGTTCTTTATTGCGTTTAAACTGCCCAATCTGCTGCGGCGAATCTTCGCCGAGGGGGCGTTTTCCCAGGCATTCGTACCGATTCTGGCTGAATACAAAAGCCAGCAGGGTGAAGAGGCGACGCGCACCTTTATTGCCTACGTCTCGGGCTTGCTGACGCTGGTGTTGGCGCTGGTCACGGCGCTGGGGATGATTGCTGCGCCCTGGGTGATCTGGGCGACCGCGCCGGGTTTCGCCAATACACCGGAAAAGTTCGCGCTGACGTCCGATCTGCTGCGGGTGACCTTTCCTTATATATTACTGATCTCCCTGTCTTCGCTGGCCGGGGCGATTCTCAATACCTGGAACCGTTTCTCTGTGCCGGCCTTTGTGCCGACCCTGCTCAACGTCAGCATGATCATCTTTGCGGTGTTCCTGACACCGTACTTCGATCCACCGGTCATGGCATTGGGCTGGGCAGTCCTGGCTGGCGGTCTGGCGCAGTTGCTGTACCAGCTGCCGCACCTCAAGAAGATCGGCATGCTCGTGTTGCCGCGCCTGAACCTGCGTGATACTGGCGTCTGGCGGGTGATGAAGCAGATGCTGCCGGCGATCCTCGGGGTTTCGGTGAGCCAGATATCGTTGATCATCAACACCATCTTTGCCTCGTTCCTGGTGGCGGGCTCGGTGTCTTGGATGTATTACGCTGACCGCTTGATGGAGCTGCCGTCCGGGGTGCTGGGTGTGGCGCTGGGGACAATTCTGTTGCCGACGCTGGCCAAGACCTATGCCAACAAGGATCGCCACGAATACTCGCGGATTCTCGATTGGGGTTTGCGCCTGTGTTTCATGCTGGTGCTGCCGTGCTCTCTGGCGCTGGGGATTCTGGCCGAGCCGCTGACCGTTTCGCTGTTCCAGTATGGCCATTTCAGTGCGTTTGACGCGTTGATGACCCAGCGAGCCTTGATCGCCTATTCGGTGGGGTTGCTCGGGATCATAGTGATCAAAGTGCTGGCTCCCGGTTTTTATGCGCAGCAAAACATCCGTACGCCGGTCAAAATCGCCATCTTCACGCTGATCGTCACGCAGTTGCTCAACCTTGCCTTTATCGGGCCGCTGAAGCATGCGGGCCTGGCGTTGGCCATCAGCGTCGGCGCTTGCATCAATGCCGGTCTGCTGTTTTATCAACTGCGCAAGAAGAAAATGTTTCAGCCGCAACCGGGCTGGGGGAAGTTTGGTCTGAAGCTGGTGGTCGCGGTGGCGGTAATGTCCGCGGTATTGCTGGGTTCGATGCGGTTCATGCCGGCCTGGGATCAGGGGCAAATGCTTGAGCGTTTCCTGCGTCTGGGGGCGTTGGTCGTGGCGGGCGTGGTGGCGTACTTCGGCATGCTGGCGCTGATGGGCTTCCGCCTTCGGGATTTCAATCGCAAGGCGTTGAACTAACGATTTTTCGCGGATAAGTACGGGTCAAACGTCGATTTTATCGGTTCGACCACTTTGGGTTGCGGTGTTGCCTGTCGTCGGCCGCCGGGTGTGGTTATAATCGACCACTTTATGAGCAAGAAGCGTGTTATGCAGCTGGTTCGAGGCCTCCACAATTTGCGCCCCCAGCATCGGGGCTGTGTCGCCACTATTGGCAACTTTGACGGTGTTCACCGTGGTCACCAGGCTATCCTGGCCAGGCTGCGTGAGCGTGCGCTTGAGTTGGGCGTACCCAGCTGTGTGGTGATTTTCGAGCCGCAGCCGCGTGAGTTTTTCGCGCCAGACACGGCTCCAGCCCGCTTGGCGCGATTGCGCGACAAGCTGCAGCTGCTGGCCTGCGAGGGTGTCGACCGGGTCTTGTGCCTGGCCTTCAATCAACGCTTGAGCAAGCTCAGCGCCGCCGAGTTCGTCGATACTATTCTGGTCGATGGCCTCGGAGTGCAGCATCTGGAGGTCGGTGACGACTTCCGTTTCGGCTGCGATCGGGCAGGGGATTTCGATTTTCTGCAACAGGCCGGGATCGTTCAGGGTTTTACCGTCGAAGCGGCGCAGACCGTTGAACTGGACGGTATACGTGTCAGTAGCACCCAGGTACGCAATGCCTTGGCCGCTGCTGATTTTGCTTTGGCCGAGCGTCTGCTCGGTCGTCCGTTCCAGATTGCCGGGCGGATACTGCATGGGCAGAAGCTGGCGCGCCAATTGGGCACGCCAACGGCCAACGTGCAACTCAAACGCCGTCGCGTGCCACTGACTGGGGTTTATCTGGTAAGTGTCGAAATCGACGGTCAACCCTGGCCCGGTGTCGCCAATATAGGCGTTCGGCCAACGGTTGCAGGTGATGGCAAAGCCCACCTGGAAGTCCATCTTTTAGATTTTGCCGGCGATCTGTATGACCGGCGTTTGACGGTGGTTTTCCACCACAAGCTGCGCGAAGAGCAGCGTTTTGCCTCTCTGGAGGCGCTTAAGACGGCGATCAATGCGGATGTCGCCGCCGCCCGTGCCTATGCCGCACCTAGCGCCAATCGCTAATGAAGAGCCTTAAATGACCGACTATAAAGCCACGTTAAACCTTCCGGACACCGCCTTCCCGATGAAGGCCGGCCTGCCTCAGCGCGAACCGCAGATTCTGCAGCGCTGGGACAGCATTGGCCTGTACCAGAAGTTGCGTGAGATTGGTAAGGATCGTCCGAAGTTCGTTCTGCACGACGGTCCTCCGTACGCCAACGGCACTATTCACATCGGTCATGCGCTGAACAAAATTCTCAAGGACATGATCATCCGCTCGAAAACCCTTTCAGGTTTCGACGCGCCTTATGTTCCGGGCTGGGACTGCCATGGCCTGCCGATCGAACACAAAATCGAAGTGACTCACGGCAAGAACCTGTCCGCGGACGAAACCCGCGAGCTGTGCCGTGCCTACGCCACCGAGCAGATCGAAGGGCAGAAGTCCGAGTTCATCCGCCTCGGCGTGCTCGGCGACTTCGCCAACCCCTACAAAACCATGGATTTTGCCAACGAGGCTGGAGAAATCCGTGCTCTGGCGGAAATGGTCAAGGGCGGTTTCGTGTTCAAGGGGCTCAAGCCCGTGAACTGGTGTTTTGACTGCGGCTCGGCGTTGGCTGAAGCGGAAGTCGAGTATCAGGACAAAAAGTCCTCGACCATCGACGTAGCCTTCCCGATCGTTGACGAAGCCCAACTGGCGACCGCTTTCGGCGTTGCTGCCCTGAGCAAGCCAACCTCGATCGTGATCTGGACCACTACCCCGTGGACCATCCCGGCCAACCAGGCGCTGAACGTTCACCCGGAGTTCGAGTACGCCCTGGTCGATGTCGGCGACAAGCTGCTGGTGCTGGCTGAAGAGCTGGTCGAATCCTGCCTGGCTCGCTACAACCTGCAAGGTTCGGTGATCTCCACCGTTCCAGGCGCGGCACTGGAGCTGATCAATTTCCGTCACCCGTTCTACGATCGTCTGTCGCCGGTTTACCTGGCCGACTACGTCGAACTGGGCGCGGGCACCGGCGTGGTTCACTCCGCGCCAGCCTACGGTGAAGACGACTTCGTGACCTGCAAGCGTTACGGCATGGTCAACGACGACATCCTCACGCCAGTGCAGAGTAACGGCGTGTATGCCCCTTCGCTGGAGTTCTTTGGCGGCCAGTTCATCTGGAAAGCCAACCCGGCCATCGTCGACAAACTCGCTGAAGTCGGTGCATTGCTGAACACCGA
The DNA here is from genome assembly GCF_059418545.1 of Pseudomonas sp. GW821-FHT07G10. NCBI lineage: Bacteria > Pseudomonadati > Pseudomonadota > Gammaproteobacteria > Pseudomonadales > Pseudomonadaceae > Pseudomonas > Pseudomonas sp. GW821-FHT07G10. Next base: position 610,319 of record NZ_JBWKQB010000001.1, read on the forward strand.
AACCATCAGCCACAGCTACATGCACTGCTGGCGCCACAAGACACCGCTGATCTACCGCGCTACCGCGCAGTGGTTCGTCGGCATGGACAAACAGCCGGCTACCGGCGAGACCCTGCGCAAGCGTGCGATCAAGGCCATTGAAGACACCACGTTCGTTCCGGCCTGGGGCCAGGCGCGTCTGCACTCGATGATTGCCAACCGTCCGGACTGGTGCATCTCCCGTCAGCGTAACTGGGGCGTGCCGATTCCGTTCTTCCTGAACAAGGAAAGCGGTGAATTGCACCCACGTACCGTCGAACTGATGGAAGAAGTTGCCAAACGCGTCGAAGTGGAAGGTATCGAAGCCTGGTTCAAGATGGACGCTGCCGAGCTGCTCGGTGACGAAGCAGCGCTTTACGACAAGATCAGCGATACCCTCGACGTCTGGTTCGACTCGGGCACCACTCACTGGCACGTGCTGCGTGGTTCGCACTCGATAGGCCACGAGAGCGGTCCGCGTGCCGATCTGTACCTGGAAGGCTCCGACCAGCACCGCGGCTGGTTCCACTCGTCGTTGTTGACCGGTTGTGCCATCGACAATCACGCGCCGTACCGCGAGTTGCTGACCCACGGTTTCACTGTCGATGAGAGCGGCCGCAAAATGTCCAAGTCCTTGGGCAACGTGATCGCGCCGCAGAAGGTCAACGACACCCTGGGCGCCGACATCATGCGTCTGTGGGTAGCATCCACTGACTATTCGGGCGAGATCGCGGTTTCCGAGCAAATCCTGCAACGCAGTGCGGACGCCTACCGGCGGATCCGTAACACCGCGCGTTTCCTGCTCTCGAACCTGACCGGTTTCAACCCGGCCACCGACATCCTGCCGGCTGAAGAAATGCTTGCGCTGGACCGTTGGGCGGTGGATCGCACATTGTTGCTGCAACGCGAGTTGCAAGAGCATTACGGCGAGTACCGTTTCTGGAACGTTTACTCGAAAGTGCACAACTTCTGCGTGCAGGAGCTGGGCGGTTTCTACCTGGATATCATCAAGGACCGTCAGTACACCACTGGCACCGACAGCAAGGCCCGGCGCTCCTGCCAGACCGCGTTGTTCCACATCAGCGAAGCGCTGGTGCGCTGGATCGCACCGATTCTGGCCTTCACCGCCGACGAGCTGTGGCAGTACCTGCCGGGCGAGCGTAACGAATCGGTCATGCTCAACACCTGGTACGAAGGCCTCAGTGAGTTGCCGGAAGGCTTCGAGCTGGACCGCGCCTACTGGGAGCGGATCATGGCGGTCAAGGTCGCGGTCAACAAAGAACTGGAAAACCAGCGTGCGGCCAAGGCCGTTGGCGGCAACCTGCAGGCTGAAGTGACGCTGTTCGCCGAGGAGTCGCTGTCGGCCGACCTGGCCAGGCTGAGCAACGAACTGCGCTTCGTCCTGATCACCTCGACCGCCAGCGTTGCACCATTGGTGCAAGCGCCGGCCGATGCAGTGGAAACCGAAGTGGCTGGCCTCAAGCTGAAAGTGGTCAAGTCCTCTTTCGCCAAGTGCGCCCGTTGCTGGCATTGCCGCGAGGACGTCGGGATCAATCCCGAGCATCCGGAAATCTGCGGCCGCTGCGTCGACAACATCAGCGGTGCTGGCGAGGTTCGTCACTATGCCTAACGCTGCTAGCCGTTTCGGACGGCTGAGCTGGCTCTGGTTGAGCGTGCTGGTACTGGTCATTGACCAGGCCAGCAAGTTCTACTTCGCAGGCTCGCTGACGATGTACCAGCAAATTGTGGTGATCCCGGATTACTTCAGCTGGACGCTGGCCTACAACACCGGTGCAGCGTTCAGTTTCCTGGCTGACAGCTCCGGCTGGCAACGCTGGCTGTTCGCTTTGATCGCGATCGTGGTCAGTGCGGTGCTGGTGATCTGGCTCAAGCGTCTGGGGCGCAACGAAACCTGGCTGGCGATTGCGCTGGCGCTGGTTCTTGGCGGTGCTCTGGGCAACCTGTACGACCGCATTGCCTTGGGCCATGTGATCGATTTCATTTTGGTGCATTGGCAGAATCGCTGGTATTTCCCGGCATTCAACTTTGCCGACAGCGCCATCAGTGTTGGTGCGGTAATGCTGGCGCTGGATATGTTCAAAAGTAAAAAGACTGGAGAAACCGTTCATGACTGAACAGTTATTGGCTGAGCAACGCATCGGCCAGAACACGGAAGTCACCTTGCATTTCGCATTGCGCCTGGAGAACGGCGACACCGTCGACAGCACCTTCGACAAGGCCCCGGCGACCTTCAAGGTCGGTGACGGCAACCTGCTGCCGGGTTTCGAAGTGGCGTTGTTCGGCTTCAAGGCTGGCGACAAGCGCAACCTGCAGATCCAGCCGGAAAACGCTTTCGGTCAGCCAAACCCGCAAAATGTGCAGATCATCCCGCGTTCGCAGTTCCAGGATATGGAGCTGTCCGAAGGCTTGCTGGTGATTTTCAATGATGCGGCGAATACCGAGCTGCCCGGTGTGGTCAAAGCGTTCGATGATGCCCAGGTGACCATCGACTTCAACCACCCGCTGGCTGGCAAGACGTTGACCTTTGACGTCGAGATTATTGAAGTCAAAGCGCTTTAAAGGCAGCGCGAACAACCGCGAAGCGGTTGCAATGAACTAACTTCTTGCGCACACAGCCACGAGGCACAGTATGCAAATCAAACTCGCCAACCCCCGTGGCTTCTGCGCCGGTGTAGACCGGGCGATCGAAATCGTCAATCGCGCCCTGGAAGTCTTCGGACCGCCAATCTATGTACGTCACGAAGTGGTCCACAACAAATTTGTCGTCGAAGACCTGCGCGCTCGCGGAGCGATCTTCGTCGAAGAACTGGATCAGGTGCCGGACGACGTCATAGTGATCTTCAGCGCCCACGGTGTTTCCCAGGCAGTGCGTACCGAAGCGGCAGGCCGTGGCCTGAAAGTCTTCGATGCGACCTGTCCGTTGGTGACCAAGGTTCACATTGAAGTCGCGCGTTACAGCCGCGACGGTCGCGAGTGCATCCTTATCGGCCACGCCGGTCACCCGGAAGTCGAAGGCACCATGGGCCAGTACGACAGCAGCAGTGGCGGGGCGATCTACCTGGTAGAAGATGAAAAAGACGTCGCCGCGTTGCAAGTGCGCAATCCAGAGAACCTGGCGTTCGTGACCCAGACCACCTTGTCCATGGATGACACCAGTCGCGTCATCGACGCACTGCGCAGTCGTTTCCCGGCCATTGGCGGTCCACGCAAGGACGACATCTGCTACGCCACGCAAAACCGTCAGGACGCAGTCAAGCAATTGGCAGACGAGTGCGATGTGGTGTTGGTGGTCGGCAGTCCGAACAGCTCCAACTCCAACCGCCTGCGCGAACTGGCGGAGCGCATGGCCACCCCGGCCTACCTGATCGACGGTGCTGAAGACCTGCAGCTCAGCTGGTTCGATGGCGTCGAGCGGATTGGCATCACCGCCGGCGCTTCAGCACCGGAAGTGCTGGTGCGCGGCGTGATTCAGCAATTGCAGGCCTGGGGCGCAACCGGTGCCGATGAGCTGGCCGGTCGCGAGGAGAACATCACCTTCTCCATGCCTAAAGAACTACGTGTTCGCTCGCTGCTGTGAGGTGTCACCCTCGCACAGCTTCTGCTCGGTTTTTTCGCTGCGCAGACTGATGCGGCCAGTCTTGGCCAGCACCACTTGATGGTGACTGATACCTTGGTCCGTGGCACAAACATACATGGTCCCGGCGCGAAAGGCGCCGCCTGACCCTGACAGCAACGCTTCGCCCAAGCCGGTGAAACGAACATAGTTCTTCACCGGCCCATTTCCGACAATCGTCACCCGCCCGCTTTCCTGGCGCTCAAGCAGCACCGGGTTATCGCTGTCCTTATGACCCTTGCCACTGATATCCAGAATGATTCGCCAACCCTGGCTCCAGTCATCGTCCACTGCATGGATGATGATGGACTGGTTGCGCAGGATGGCTTCTGTACGGGCATTGCGCAGGCCACTGGCGAGCGTTTGAGCAGCATTCTCTCGGTGCATCGACTCGATCAGTCCCTTGAACGGCGGGCTGGCAAGTTGCAGGAGGAGGGCGGTAATGGCCAGTCCTGCTAGCAGTTCAATCAGACTAAAACCTTTCTGAGGCATAGCGTCTCCCTCCATGGAGATGGTGTGAGCATGCGCGATCCGTGCGCGGGTCCTGGCAAATCAACCTACATCCCGTCGATGAATGATCCTGGTTGTAGGGTTAGTTATAGCCGATGACAGTGTCTGGACTGCGCAGCTTTCGGTTTACGACGGTACCGGCAACCCGGCGAATGTATTGCCGGTTGTGCCAGCCATGAGCAGCGACGCGACGTTGACGCTAACCTTCGGGGTATCCAGCATCGATTTCAACAATCTGCGCAGGTTGTCGATGCCAGCCACAGTTGTGGTCATCAATTATGTGTCGCAAGCGCAAACAAGGACGATGAATGACGGTATCGGGAACGCGTGCACAGGACGGCATGACATTGATTGAAGTATTGGTTGCGGTATTGATTCTCGGCGTAGGGTTGTTGGGCGCGGCGGCAATTCAGTTGAATGCGCTGAAATACACTGACAGTTCGCTGATGACCAGCCAGGCCAGTTTTATCGCCTATGACATGCTGGACCGCATTCGGGCCAACTCCGGCGCCGATTACAGCGTCACGCCTCCCGGCTCGAGCAACCTGAATGTCGCCCGGGATCAGGACCTCTACGACTTCACCACCAACATCATCAATTTTGGCGGGCCGACGGCGACCGGGAGCGTTACGGTGAACCAGCGAGTGTTCACAATCACCATCAACTGGGACGATTCACGCGCTGGCACTGCGACCAACCCCGCTCAGAGCAGCCCCCCTCAGCGCAGTTTTGTCCTGACCAGCCGCGTCGCCGCCGACCCCGCGGTGACGCCGTGAACAGGTTGCTCAGAGGTTTCGGCCTGATCGAGATGATGGTGGCGTTGGCGTTGAGTCTGATCGTGCTGCTGGGTGTTGCGCAGATATTCATTTCGGCGAAAAACACCTACGTCAGCCAGAACGCCTCAGCCAACATGCAGGAAGATGCGCGTTTCGTCCTGAGCAAAATGCTCCAGGAAATACGTATGGTCGGCATGTTCGGTTGCCTTGGGGCGATCACCGATTCGAGCTCGGCCTCGGACTTCGCTGCCAGTTCGGTAACGCCCATCAGCTGGGACAATGCCAATCTCAAGTTGACACTGGTGACCGCCGACGTCGGCAACAACGGCGGTGCGCCGATCTGGACTGTAATCTCCGACTGTCGAAACAGCGCAACGGCCTATTCCGGCGCTCATGCGGCCCCGACCGGGCAGTTGGCGTTCCCGATCCGCCGATTGACCTACACCTTCAGCAACAATCAATTGTGGGTGGCCACTGGCCCCCAGCCCAGCCAGGTGCTGGTGAACAACGTCAGCGCTTTCGGCGTGACCTTCGGGGTCGCCAGTACAGCCACTGATATCGCCGCTTCCAGCTACACCAGCAACCCCTCCGATCCGGCGCGTATACGCAGTGTGCGCTTGACCTTGACCCTGACGGACCCGAACAACCGCGTACGCAACCAGACCTATAACGTGGTTGCCGCTTTGCGCAACCGGTTGCTGTAAGGCGCGGTGCCAATGAGTATTCCTCGAATGACGGCACGGTCCGAGCGCGGCATGGCACTGCTGGTCAGCCTGGTATTTCTCTTGCTGTTGACGCTAATCGGCATTTCATCGATGCAGAACGCGACCTTGCAAGAAAAAATGGCCGGCAGCGTAATTCTGCGCAATCAGTCGTTTCAACTGGCCGAAGCCGCATTGCGGATCGGTGAAAGCGCCGTGCAGCAGAACGCCTACTCACTATCGGTTTGCACGGGAACTCGGTGCGCGCCGCCTGCCGAATCGTCGGTGGTGGCTGCCGCCGGCCTCAATTCCTCCTCAGGGGTGAACTGGATCGCCGCCGGTGACGGCTTTTATGGGGTGCAGAACATCGGCACGACAATGACCGCCGTCAATGTCCCAGGCAACACCTGCGCTACGCTGTATCGGGTCACGGCGGTCGGGCGGGTGGGTAACTCGCGCAGCGTGCTGGAGAGTATTTATGCGAAGTATTGAGGCCCGCGCAGGCCGGCGACGTTGGTTGCTGCAGTTGTTCTGCGCCACTGTGTCGAGTCTGTACCTGGCGGCGCCGACTTACGCCGTCGAGCCCTCGGACTCACCGCTTTTGCTCGACAGCATCCAGGTCAACCCAGTGTTGGGGCACATAGTATTGACCAGTACGGGCGTGGATACGGCGGACCTCTGTTCCAGCGTCGGCGCCGGTAAACTGGTCGAACTGGATGCGTTCAGCGGTAAGATGCTCAACTGTGCAGTACTCGATACCAACGGTGATGAGGGGATCGACAGCACGGATACACTGTCCAGTGGCGTGATCTTTAGTGGCGGTATTCCAGTACCGATCGCGATCATCGACGACGCGACCGGCAAGATAGTGAACGATTCCAGAGGTGGTATTTCCACGCTGGTAGAAAAACCGGGCGGTGCAAGCCGACGGATCATGTGGCGACAAATACAGTAAGTGAGATGTAGGCATGCGTAGATTCAACCAAGGTTTCACCCTGATCGAAATAATGATCGTAATCGCGATCATCGGGATTGTGGTGACCATCGGCTACCCGGCAATTACCGAATACGTGAAGAAAACCCACCGCACCGAAATCGCCGGGCTGCTCTCCGAGCAGGCACAGAACCTGGAGCGGTTCTATTCAAAGAGCAATGTGTACACCAACGCCACCGGCCTCAGCGTGGGCAACGACTACTACACCATCACCCCGACGCTGACCGATCAGGCCTTCTCGCTGACAGCGGCACGTAAAAGCGGATCAATGATGGAGAGTGACAAGTGTGGGGATTTCACCATCACCAACACCGGCGTCAGAACCATTACCAATGCGGCTAGCGGCCTGACCACCAAAGATTGCTGGGGTCGTTGAGTCCATTTTTCAGGCGCCCTTTGCGCCCTTTGTCTTTTTATTGTTGGATCAGAAGATGGCCAAGCAACAGCAAGTGGTGATTGTCGGCGGTGGGGTTATTGGCCTGCTGACGGCGTTTAATCTGGCTTCTGAAGTGCAGAGTGTGGTCCTGCTGGATCGCTCGAATGTGGGGCAGGAGTCGTCCTGGGCTGGCGGCGGGATTGTTTCGCCGCTGTACCCGTGGCGCTACAGTCCGGCGGTCACTGCGCTGGCCCATTGGTCGCAGGATTTTTATCCACAGCTCGCCGAGCGCCTGTTTGTAGCGACCGGTATTGATCCGCAGGTACACAAGACCGGTCTGTACTGGCTTGATCTGGATGATGAGGCCGAGGCGCTGGCCTGGGCTGTGAGGGAAAACCGCCCGCTGAGCAAGGTGGATATCTCGGCTGCGCACGATGCAGTGCCCGTATTGGGCGCCGGGTTCTCGCGGGCGCTCTACATGGCGGATGTGGCCAATGTGCGTAATCCGCGATTGGTAAAGTCGCTCAAGGCCGCGTTGCTGGCATTGCCGAATGTCACGATTCATGAGCAATGCGAAGTCAGCGGTTTTGTTCGCCAGGGCGAGAGGGTCGTCGGCGTACAAACGTCAGCGGGCGAGATTCATGCGGATCAGGTGGTGCTATCGGCGGGGGCCTGGAGCGGTGAGTTGTTGCAAAGCCTTGGGCTGGAATTACCGGTCGAGCCGGTAAAGGGTCAGATGATCCTCTACAAATGCGCGTCTGACTTCCTCTCCAGCATGGTCCTGGCCAAAGGACGGTATGCGATTCCACGCCGTGACGGCCACGTGTTGATCGGCAGTACGCTGGAGCATGAAGGTTTTGACAAAACTCCCACTCAGTCCGCTCTGGAAAGCCTGAAGGCCTCGGCCATCGAATTGATTCCAGCATTGGTGGATGCCGAAGTGGTGGGGCATTGGGCGGGGCTGCGGCCGGGTTCGCCAGAGGGCATTCCCTATATTGGTAAGGTTCCAGGGTTTGAAGGGTTGTGGCTCAACTGTGGGCATTACCGAAATGGCCTGGTGCTGGCGCCGGCCTCCTGCCAGTTGTTCGCCGACTTGATGCTTGGCCGCGAGCCGGTCATTGATCCCGCGCCGTATGCCCCGGCAGGGCGCATTTAGCGGGGATTGGGTTCGGTTATTCATTGTGGCGAGGGAGCAAGCTCCTTCACCACAATGAATCGCCTGAGGGAGGCTCTCGCAAGAGTCCCTGCTCAATCCAGCCCTAGTTTCTTCAAGCGATAGCGCATCGAACGAAACGACAGATTCAGACGCCGAGCTGCTGCCGTGCGGTTCCAGCGGTTCTCTTTGAGGGCCTGGAGAATCAATTTGCGTTCGACGTTTTCCAGGTAGTTTTCCAGGTTGTCGATGTGCGCCAGATCCGGTTCACCGGGTTCGGCTGTGCAACTGCCTTCTGCCAGACGCAGGTCACCCGCTTCGATCTGTTTGTTTTCGCAGAGGGTATGCGCACGTTCAAGCACGTTCTCCAGTTCGCGCACATTGCCCGGGAAGCGATAGCTTTTGAGCGCGTCCAGGGCTTGCGGGTGCAGCTGCGCCGCCGGCAAGCCGCTGTCCGCAGCCAGTCGCTTGAGGACGTTGCTGGCCAACGGCTCAATATCGTCGCGTCGCTCGCGCAGTGGCGGCACCCGCAGTTCGATCACATTCAACCGATAATAAAGATCCTGACGAAAGCGTTCAGCGGCGACTTCGGCGTCCAGATCCTTATGCGTGGCACACAAAATGCGCACCTGGACCACGACTTCCTGTTGCCCTCCGACGCTGCGAATGGCTTTCTCCTGAATCGCCCGCAACAGTTTGACCTGCATCGCCAAAGGCAGGTCGGCCACTTCGTCAAGGAACAGCGTGCCACCGTTGGCTGCCTGAAACAGCCCGGGTTTGTCTTCGATTGCGCCGCTGAAGCTGCCTTTGCGATGGCCGAAGAATTCGCTCTCCATCAGTTCTGACGGAATCGCGCCACAGTTGACTGGCACGAATGGTCGGCTGGCACGCGGGCCTTGCTCATGAATCAGCCTGGCCACCAGCTCCTTGCCACTACCAGATTCTCCGCTGATGTACACCGGTGCCTTGCTGCGAGCCAGTTTATCAATGTGTTTGCGCAGGCTGCGCATTGGCAAAGAGTCGCCGAGCAGACGGCTGTCGATGGACGGAGACTGGCTACCCGCAGCAGGCAGGCGAAGGGCGCTTGCCACCAGCTCCCGCAGGCGGCTCAGGTCCACCGGTTTGGTCAAAAAGTCGAAGGCGCCGGCTTTCAGGGCGTTGATCGCCGTTTCCAGGCTGCCATAGGCGGTGATCATCGCCACCGGAGTCTGCGGGTAACGCTGCTGGATGTGCTGCACCAGTTCCAGCCCGGTGCCGTCGGGCAAACGCATGTCGGTCAGGCATAGATCGAAAGGTTCCTGAGCCAGCCAGCGACGAGCTTCGCTGGCATTGCGGGCACTTTGGGTGTCGAGCTTCATCCGGCCTAAAGTGATTTCCAGGAGTTCGCGAATATCCTGCTCGTCATCGACGATCAGGACTTTTTGCCGTGGGCCCATATTCAACTCTGTTTTCGTCCGTGAGCAAAGGTGATGCAAAAGCAATCGTCGCCTTGGCGTGATTCGAAGTCTAGGCTGGCCTGGTTGCTTTCGCACAGCTCGCGGGACAGATAGAGACCCAGGCCAGTGCCTTGGATATCGGTGGTGAAGAGGGGTTCGAACAAATGCACCCGATGTTCATCGTCCACACCGGGGCCGTTATCCAGTATTTACAGGGTCGGCAGCTCGTTTTCGGGTTCTATGAACAACTTCAGCCGGACCTCGGCGTGTTCGTGAGCCTTGGCGTTGTGGCGAAATGCATTTTGTCGCAAGTTGTTTAGTTCTTGGGGCCGTTGATTCGGGTCCATCAAAGTGTCGAAAGAACCCGTACCGATCTGCAGATGAATCTGTTTGATGTCAGTCAATGTGAGGCTGAAGACGTCAACGGGCCTGTTTGCCGCCGGGACTTAAGGTTTCAGCGGTCACGTGAATCCGGGCCTTGCTCCAGGTGCGCCTGGCTGCAATACCACTGTTGTTGAAGACGTAACGCACGGTCGCGGGGCAAATGCACACCGCAGTGGGCACAGCGGACCATAGGCGGCGCGCTTTGCTCACTGGGCGTATGGGTCGCAGAAGTTGAGCGCTTGATCTTGCGCCAGAACCATACCGCAGCAGCAATCAGAGCGATCCAGAACAGTAAACGAACCATGGTGACCAGCTTTTCGACGAATGATCCGGCAGTTTAGCCAAGGACAAGACAAGCGCACAGCGCAATAAAAAAGGGAGACTCGAAAGTCTCCCTTTTTGGCACCACGCTGGCGTCAGTCGAACACGCCGAAGGTCATACGGCTGAACCACGAACGGTCGCCCTTGTTACCTTCCGCTTCGTGTTGTTCTTCTTTGACGGCGTCACCGTTTGCATCTTTAGGCTTGAGATCGGCCGGGATCGCGTCTTTGGCATCCTGGAACTGCCTCATCACGTCCTGGTTGGCGCGGGTTTCGCCCGGCGGCAGCGGCGGACGGGATTCGATCAGGCCCAGGGTTACTTTGCTCAGCCACGAACGGTTGTCCGCTTCGGCAACCCGCGGTACGAACTGACCGCCCACCAGCGTCGGGTGGTTCGGGTAGTTGAGCTTCAGGGTTTCCAGGCTGGTATTGGCCAGTTCGTCCAGGTGCAGACGCTGGTAGGACTCGACCATCACCGCCAGGCCGTCACCGACCGAAGGGGTTTCCTGGAAGTTTTCCACCACATAACGACCGCGGTTGGCCGCGGCTACATAGGCCTGACGGGTCAGGTAGTAGTCGGCCACATGGATCTCATAGGCCGCCAGCAGGTTGCGCAGGTAAATCATGCGCTGCTTGGCATCCGGCGCGTAGCGGCTGTTCGGGTAACGGCTGGTGAGTTGCGCGAACTCGTTGTAAGAGTCTCGAGCGGCACCCGGGTCACGCTTGGTCATGTCCAGAGGCAGAAAACGCGCCAGCAGTCCGACATCCTGGTCAAAGGAGGTCAAACCCTTCAGGTAGTACGCATAATCCACGTTCGGATGTTGCGGGTGCAGTCGGATGAAACGCTCGGCGGCGGACTTGGCAGCTTCGGGCTCGGCGTTCTTGTAGTTAGCGTAGATAAGCTCGAGTTGAGCCTGATCAGCGTAGCGACCGAATGGATAGCGTGACTCCAGAGCCTTCAGCTTGGCTGTGGCGCTGGTGTAGCTGTGGTTGTCCAGGTCGGCCTGCGCCTGCTGGTACAGCTCGACCTCGCTCAGGTTTTCGTCGACGACTTCCTTCGATGAGCAAGCAGCGGTCAATGCGAGGATGGCGATCAGCAGCAGGTGTTTCACTTGCATGGCGGCTTGCGTCCCTATGACGGCCGCTGTCTTGGGCGTGGCCGTCCTGTTATGATGAACGCCCCGTTGTAAGCCACGGGGCAAAAGACGCCGTATTTAACCACAAGCGCGCAGCCGAAACCAAAGGCTGTGCCGACGCCTAGTCTGAGCATGTCCGATAAAATTGAACTTCGCGCAGAGGTGCCGTCCGAATTGGGCGGCCAACGCCTCGATCAAGTCGCCGCACAATTATTCGCTGAGCACTCGCGCTCGCGCCTTTCCGCCTGGATCAAAGACGGCCGCCTGACTGTGGATGGAGCGGTTATCCGCCCGCGAGACATAGTCCATGGTGGCGCCATTCTTGAGCTGACTGCCGAGCAGGAAGCCCAAGGAGAATGGATCGCTCAAGACATCAAGCTCGATATCGTCTATGAAGACGACGACATCCTGGTAATCAACAAGCCTGCGGGCCTGGTGGTGCACCCGGCTGCCGGTCATGCTGATGGCACTCTGCTCAACGCCTTGCTGCACCACGTGCCGGACATCATCAATGTGCCGCGCGCCGGTATCGTGCACCGTCTCGACAAGGACACCACCGGTCTGATGGTGGTGGCCAAGACGATTCAGGCGCAGACCCAGCTGGTCACCCAGTTGCAGAGCCGCAGCGTCAGCCGGATCTACGAGTGCATCGTGATCGGTGTGGTCACCGCCGGCGGCAAGATCAACGCGCCGATCGGTCGTCACGGCCAGCAGCGTCAGCGCATGGCGGTGATGGAAGGCGGCAAGCAGGCGGTCAGTCATTACCGCGTACTCGAGCGTTTCCGCTCCCACACTCACGTGCGGGTCAAGCTGGAAACCGGTCGTACGCACCAGATTCGCGTGCACATGGCCCACATCAACTTCCCGTTGGTCGGAGATCCTGCCTACGGCGGACGTTTCCGCATCCCGCCGGCCGCTAGCTTGACCATGGTCGAATCGCTGAAAACGTTCCCGCGTCAGGCACTGCACGCGCGTTTCCTTGAGTTGGACCATCCGACCACCGGTAAACGCATGAGCTGGGAATCACCACTGCCGGACGACTTCGTCTGGTTGCTGTCGCTGCTCAAACAGGACCGCGAGGCGTTCATCGGATGACGAATTGGTTGATTCCTGACTGGCCTGCGCCGGCCGGGGTGAAAGCCTGCGTCACCACTCGAGCGGGCGGCGTCAGTCTGGCGCCGTTCGACAGCCTCAACCTGGGCGACCATGTCGAGGATAGCCCTGCGGCTGTTGCCGAGAATCGCCGTCGTCTGACTGAACACTTCTCTATTGAGCCGGTCTGGCTGCAGCAAGTTCATGGCGTTGCCGTAGCTCATGCAGATCCCGGTCTGGTCGCAACCGCTGACGCCAGTTGGTCCGCGACACCGGGCATAGCCTGTACGGTGATGACAGCGGACTGCCTGCCTGCGTTGTTCTGTGACCGCGCCGGCACTCGCGTCGCAGCGGCCCATGCCGGGTGGCGCGGGCTGGCGGCTGGCGTGCTTGAAGCCACGCTGGACAGTCTTGCCGTGCCACCTTCCGAGGTGCTGGTCTGGTTGGGGCCGGCCATCGGCCCGCAAGCGTTTGAAGTCGGTCCGGAAGTTCGCGAGGCCTTTGTCCAGCAACTTCCCGAAGCGGATCAGGCCTTTGTCCCGAGTCACAACACCGGCAAGTTCATGGCCGACATCTATCTGCTGGCGCGCCTGCGTCTGGCAGCTTGCGGCGTTACGGCCGTGTACGGCGGCGGTTTCTGTACCGTGACCGATCCACGCTTCTATTCTTACCGCCGCAGTCCTCGCACCGGTCGGTTTGCCTCCCTTGTCTGGCTCGAACGCTAGACTCTCCTGACCTGCGTCAACCCTGCGTCGCTTGAATCTTCCAGAATCGACCGCATCTTGTGGGGTATCTGGCAGGTTTTCTTCATTAAGGTGTGTCCATCGCTCCGGCCTGCCCAACTAGGAAGGTGACTCATGCGTATAGACCGTTTAACCAGCAAATTACAGTTAGCCTTATCCGATGCCCAATCTCTGGCAGTCGGCCTCGATCATCCGGGCATTGAACCTGCGCACCTGATGCACGCGCTGCTTGAACAGCAGGGTGGCTCGATCAAGCCGTTGCTGATGCAAGTGGGCTTTGACGTCAACAGTCTGCGCAAAGAGTTGAGCAAAGAGCTCGACCATCTACCAAAAATCCAGAACCCTACCGGCGACGTCAACATGTCGCAGGATCTGGCGCGCCTGCTCAATCAGGCGGATCGCCTGGCGCAGCAAAAAGGCGACCAATTCATTTCCAGCGAGCTGGTGTTGCTCGCGGCAATGGACGAGAACAGCAAGCTCGGCAAGTTGCTGCTCGGCCAAGGCGTCAGCAAGAAAGCACTGGAGAATGCGATCAACAATCTGCGTGGCGGCGAAGCGGTCAATGACGCCAACGTTGAGGAATCGCGCCAGGCCCTGGACAAATACACAATCGACCTGACCAAGCGCGCCGAAGAAGGCAAGCTTGACCCGGTGATCGGCCGTGACGACGAAATTCGCCGGACCATTCAGGTGCTGCAACGGCGTACCAAGAACAACCCGGTCTTGATTGGTGAGCCAGGCGTGGGTAAAACCGCCATCGCCGAGGGCCTGGCCCAGCGGATCATCAACGGCGAAGTGCCTGATGGCCTAAAAGGCAAGCGCCTGCTGTCGTTGGATATGGGTTCGCTGATCGCGGGTGCCAAGTACCGTGGTGAGTTCGAAGAGCGCCTGAAGTCGTTGCTCAACGAGCTGTCGAAGCAGGAAGGGCAGATCATCCTGTTCATCGACGAGCTGCACACCATGGTGGGCGCTGGTAAGGGCGAAGGCTCGATGGATGCAGGCAATATGCTCAAGCCGGCGCTGGCGCGAGGCGAGTTGCATTGCGTTGGCGCGACTACTCTCAATGAATACCGTCAATACATAGAGAAGGACGCTGCGCTCGAGCGGCGCTTCCAGAAAGTATTGGTAGACGAACCGAGCGAAGAAGACACCATTGCAATCCTGCGCGGTTTGAAGGAGCGTTACGAAGTCCACCACAAGGTGGCGATCACCGACGGCGCAATCATCGCCGCGGCCAAGCTGAGTCATCGTTACATCACCGATCGCCAGCTGCCGGACAAGGCCATCGACCTGATCGACGAAGCGGCCAGCCGTATACGTATGGAGATCGACTCCAAGCCAGAAGTGCTCGATCGCCTGGAGCGCCGTTTGATTCAGCTTAAGGTTGAATCCCAGGCGCTGAAGAAGGAAGACGACGAAGCCGCGATCAAACGCCTGGAGAAGTTGCAGGGGGAAATTGTCCGGCTGGAGCGTGAGTATTCGGATCTGGAAGAAATCTGGACCTCGGAAAAAGCCGAGGTGCACGGCTCGGCGCAGATTCAGCAGAAAATCGAGCAATCCCGTCAGGAGCTGGAAGCTGCCCGTCGCAAAGGTGATCTCAACCGTATGGCCGAGCTGCAATACGGGGTGATCCCGGACCTGGAGCGCAGCCTGCAGATGGTCGATCAGCACGGCAAAAGCGAAAATCAGTTGCTGCGCAACAAAGTGACCGAAGAAGAGATCGCTGAAGTCGTTTCGAAGTGGACCGGTATTCCGGTATCGAAAATGCTCGAAGGTGAGCGCGACAAGCTATTGAAGATGGAAAGCTTGTTGCACCAGCGCGTTATCGGTCAGGACGAGGCCGTGGTGGCGGTAGCCAACGCGGTGCGGCGTTCTCGTGCCGGGTTGTCCGATCCGAACCGTCCAAGTGGCTCGTTTATGTTCCTGGGCCCTACCGGTGTGGGTAAAACCGAGCTGTGCAAGGCACTGGCCGAATTCCTTTTCGATACCGAAGAGGCGATGGTGCGCATCGATATGTCCGAGTTCATGGAGAAACACTCTGTGGCGCGGCTGATTGGTGCCCCTCCGGGCTACGTAGGCTATGAGGAGGGCGGTTACCTGACTGAGGCGGTGCGTCGCAAACCCTATTCGGTGATCCTCCTGGACGAGGTCGAGAAGGCCCACCCGGACGTGTTCAACGTGCTGCTGCAAGTACTGGAAGATGGCCGGTTGACTGACAGCCACGGGCGGACCGTGGATTTTCGCAATACGGTGATCGTGATGACCTCCAACCTGGGCTCGGTGCAGATTCAGGAGCTGGTGGGTGATCGTGAAGCGCAGCGGGCTGCGGTGATGGATGCGGTGTCTACCCACTTCCGTCCGGAGTTCATCAACCGGATCGATGAAGTCGTGATCTTCGAGCCTTTGGCCCGGGATCAGATTGCTGGCATCACCGAAATCCAGCTGGGCCGTCTGCGTAGCCGTCTGGCTGAGCGTGAGCTGAAACTGGAGCTCAACAGCGAGGCGCTGGATAAGCTGATCGCGGTGGGTTACGACCCGGTATACGGCGCACGACCGCTCAAACGAGCGATTCAGCGCTGGATCGAGAACCCGTTGGCGCAGTTGATCCTTTCGGGGCGGTTTATGCCTGGGGCCAGCATAAAGGGGACTGTGGAGAACGACGAGATCGTTTTCGTCTGATCATCCGCTACGCTGCTATAGAAGAGGCCTCGCACTGCGAGGCCTTTTTTTTCGATAGGGCGTTGAACTGTAAGGCAAAGGCTTGTAAAGTGCGCCCCGCAGTATGTCAGCCCAGTGGTTTCTTCTCCCCAAGGAGAAATCTGAAAAAAGTCGCAAATCATTGTCTTAAAAGCATTTTAAAGGGTTGACAGGGGTTTTTAAGATTGTAGAATAGCGCGCCTCAGACACACGAACGCAGCGATGCGAACATGTAGAAGAGAGTGAAGTAAGCAGCAAATGTTGTAATTGAAATATGTAGTTCCGTGATAGCTCAGTCGGTAGAGCAAATGACTGTTAATCATTGGGTCCCAGGTTCGAGTCCTGGTCACGGAGCCAATTTCAAGCCGGGGTATAGCGCAGTCCGGTAGCGCGCCTGCTTTGGGAGCAGGATGTCAGGAGTTCGAATCCCCTTACCCCGACCATTTTTGGGTCGTTAGCTCAGTTGGTAGAGCAGTTGGCTTTTAACCAATTGGTCGTAGGTTCGAATCCCACACGACCCACCATTTTTGAAACCAGCTAATGCTGGAATCGAATCTTAAGATCAGAGGCCAAAAGCGCTGATCGAGGAAGGCACCTTTCAAAGGTGCCTTTTTTTACCGGGGTATAGCGCAGTCCGGTAGCGCGCCTGCTTTGGGAGCAGGATGTCAGGAGTTCGAATCCCCTTACCCCGACCATATTAAAAATCCTCGTATCGAAAGATACGGGGATTTTTTTTGGCTGTTGAAAAATCTCCGTCGCCTTCAGTCATCGTACAACTTGCCGATAACGAGTTGACGGGGGACTGCCGCAGTAACGCCCCTTTACTCAAGCCACGACAAGAAAAAGGGCGCTCGTTATGTTGCTTCGTCAGTTGAATATCGCTCCTCGCGCAGCGTTGGGATTTGCCCTTATTGCAGGGCTGGTCGCCTTGCTCGGTGTGTTCGCACTGGGACAGATGTCGAGTATTCGCGACAGTGAGGTCGCGGTAGAGAACCAATGGCTGCCGAGCATTCGTGGCGGCGACGAGATCCGCGAGATCATGTTGCGCATCCGTACCATTTCCCTGCGCATGGCCCTGGATCCGGATCTGAAGAACATTGCGCAGTACCGCAGCCAGATGGACACCCGCGACAAGGAGCTGAGCGACAAGATCGCCGCCTACGATAAGCTGGTCACCACCGCCGAAGGCAAAGGGTTGTATGAGCAGTTCAAAAAAAACTTCCTGGCCTATCGTTCGGGCATCGCCCAGTCCTTCGTCCTGGCCGAGCAAGGTCGGCGTGACGAGCTGACCAAGCTGCTGCTGGTCGACATGAAAACCGTGGTCGACGGTTCCGGCAAGCAACTCAATGACCTGGCAGAACTGTTCGCCAAACAGGTCGCCACTGAAAGCCAGAACTCCGCAGCGCATTACGAAACCTCGCGCCTGATTGTCAGCTTGTTCATCGGTCTGGCCGCTCTGGCCACCGTCGGACTCGCCATGTTGCTGACCCGCAGCATCGTGCGCCCTCTGACCGAAGCCCTGAATGCAGCCGAAAACGTGGCGAGGGGCGACCTGACCCGGCCCATCGAAACCCATGGCAACGACGAAGTCAGCCGTTTGCTCAAGGCGCTGGCGACCATGCAGCAGAACCTGCGGGAAACCCTGCAAGGCATCAGCAGGTCGGCCACGCAATTGACCACGGCGGCGGATGAGTTGAACGCGGTGACCCTCGACAGCACTCAGGGACTGCAACAGCAGAACAACGAGATCGAACAGGCGGCGACCGCAGTCAACGAAATGACCACCGCCGTGGAAGAAGTCGCGCGCAATGCGGTGTCGACTTCCGATGCGACTCGCCAGTCCAGTGAGTCGGCGCATCTGGGCCAGGAGCGGGTCAGCGAAACCGCCAGTGCCATCAGCGCCTTGGCCAGCGATGTGCAGCACACCGGTGAACTGGTGCAGTCGCTGGTCAACCAATCACAGGACATTGGCAAGGTGCTGGATGTGATTCGCGCCATTGCCGAGCAAACCAACCTGTTGGCGCTAAATGCCGCGATCGAAGCCGCACGTGCGGGGGAGAGCGGGCGAGGTTTTGCGGTGGTGGCCGATGAAGTGCGCGCGCTGGCGCATCGCACACAGCAATCGACTCAGGAAATCGAGCAGATGGTGCAGGGCATGCGCAACGGGTCGAGCCTGGCACTCGAGTCCATGCAGGCCAGTGCCTCCCGTGCCGCCAGTACGCGGGTACTGGCCGAGCGGGCAGGCGAAGCCCTGCAAACCATCACAGCGTCGGTGCATGAAATTCACGAGCGCAATCTGGTGATCGCCAGTGCCGCCGAAGAACAGGCGCAAGTGGCGCGGGAAGTGGATCGCAATCTGGTGAACATCCGTGATTTGTCGATGCGTTCTGCGGCGGGTGCGGATCAGACCAGTGCTTCCAGCCATGAACTGTCGCAGCTGGCCAACGCGTTGCAGGGCATGGTACGGCGCTTTCAGGTGTAAATTTGAGCGATAAAAAAATGTGGGAGCGAGCTTGCTCGCGATAGCGGACTGCCAGTTAACACAAGTGTTGACTGACCTACCGCCATCGCGAGCAAGCTCGCTCCCACCTTATTGGCTTTATCAGTGCAGCTTCAGACGCGGTTCAGTGCCGCGACCAATCTTGCTGCCCAGCATCAGCATTGCCGTGCGGAACGGACCGTACAGCGCCACCTGGTGCATGCGGTATAGCGACACGTAGAACATCCGTGCCAGCCAGCCTTCGAGCATGACGGTGCCGGTCAGGTTGCCCATCAGGTTACCCACAGCCGAAAAGCGCGACAGCGAGATCAGCGAGCCGTAGTCGGTGTACTTGTACTCCGGTAGCGGCTTGCCTTCGATCCGCAGCTTCAGCGACTTGGCCAGCAACGACGCTTGCTGGTGCGCAGCCTGCGCCCGTGGCGGAACGTTGCGGTCTGTGCCCGGTTGCGGGCAGGCCGCACAGTCGCCGAAGGCGAAGATGTTTTCGTCGCGGGTGGTTTGCAGGGTCGGCAGTACTTGCAGCTGGTTGATCCGGTTGGTTTCCAGGCCGTCGATATCCTTGAGGAAACCCGGCGCGCGAATCCCGGCGGCCCAGACTTTCAGGCTGGCCTTGATCTCCTGGCCACTGCTGGTGATCAACGTATCGGCAGTCACCTCGCTGACCGCCGCGTTGGTCAGTACGGTGACGCCGAGTTTCTCCAGGGTTTTATGCACCGGGCCGCCAATCCGTTCCGGCAGCGCTGGCAGCACTCGAGGGCCGGCTTCGATCAGGGTGATGTACATGTTTTCCGGAAGAATGCGGTCCAGACCGTAGGCCGCCAGTTCATGGGCCGCGTTGTGCAGTTCGGCCGCCAACTCGACACCGGTAGCACCGGCACCGACGATGGCCACGCTGATTTGCTGGACTGTATCGGATTGACCGGCATGGGCGCGCAGGTAGTGGTTGAGCAATTGTTGATGGAAGCGTTCGGCCTGTTTTCGGGTGTCCAGGAACAGGCAATGTTGCGCTGCGCCTTGAGTACCGAAATCGTTGGTGGTGCTGCCGACGGAGATCACCAGCGAGTCGTAACCCACCTCGCGGGCCGGCACCAGTTCCAGGCCGTTTTCGTCGTAGGTAGCGGCCAGCTGGATTTTCTTCTGTGCCCGATCGAGCCCGCTCATGCGCCCTAGCTGGAACTCGAAGTGGTTCCATTTTGCCTGGGCGACATAGTTGAGTTCGTCTTCGGAAGAGTTCAGGGAGCCGGCGGCCACTTCGTGCAGCAGCGGTTTCCAGATGTGGGTCAGGTTCGCGTCGACCAGCATTACACTGGCCGTACCACGCTTGCCCAGAGTCTTACCCAGACGGGTAGCCAACTCCAGACCGCCGGCGCCGCCGCCAACGATGACAATACGATGAGTCATGGGGATATCTCGCAAGGCTAAAAGAAATCGGTGCAGTTACCCGAGCGAGCGCGAGGCAGCTCATAGCGTCAGGTAACTCACAAGTCGGCTCAACAGGCCCAGGCCAATAGTCACTGCCAGTACCACCACCAGGAGCATCCACGGCCGGAATGGCCGGCGCTCGACTCGGTTCTGGGGCAGTTGCAGGTACTCTTCGACGTGCTGCTGGTCGTCGGGTTTCAGGCGGCTGGTCATATCGGGCCTCGTCAGGTAGACGTTGCTAAATGTGTTGAAGCTACAACGCGGAGCCATGTTGCCAAGCTATCCGGCATTGAAGGGAGCATAGCCGCTCGCAGTCAGGGGGTCGACGCGCACGCTGTCGTCCAGGCGAATGATTGCGCTTTGTAACACTGGCGCAGTGATTGCGCCATGCCCTCGCTCGGCGATCAGCTCCTGCTGCGGGCTCACAGGCTGATACCGACATCGAAAACGATGCTGCGTCCCAGGTTGTTGCGCAGGAAGTCGGGGGCGTCGGGGTGGGCAAACAGCACGCGGGCAAAGGTCGGACCGACCAGCGACAGTGAACGCCAGCCCTGGCGCAGGTATTCGGTCGGCGGCGGGAAGTGGCTGTTGAGGTCGAGCACTTCACGTTTGAGGCTGGCGAAGGCGATGATGTCCAGCTCGCCCAGCTCCATGCCGCGTTCTTTGTAGTTATGGGCTTTTTTACGCAGGGTCGGCGCCAGTCGCAGCAGGAACTCGTTGGCAGGAATGCGCCGGGGTTTGGCTTCGCGGCGCACCAGCTGGCTCAGGGAAAACGCACTGCGTCGGCGTTGCAGTTCGTCGCGCCATTCATCGTTCAGTCGTCGTCCTTCATCGAGCACGAAGAACACCTCGAAACTGGCGTCACGAAACAGCACGTCCGGCGGCTCTCCGGCGGGAGCGAATTCGTCGGCACGATAGGGGATATTCAAGCCTTGCAGCAGGCGCTGGCAGACCCAACGCTCACGCTCCCATTTGCGGGCATTGGACAGAAACGCGTTGGCTTGTTCGGCCGCGATGGTGAGCAGGCGCAAATAATCTGAGTCATCCATATGCCAAGCTTAGCGTCCAAATGTGGTCCGAAGGAATAAAGTCTGTCGGGCACTTGCTGCCTGGCTTCGCCGCGTTTTTGAAAAGCCGGGTACCTGGCACGACCCGCTCGAGCAGTGTCGTGAAGGAGGTGCCTGAAAACAGAGGGTGAACAAGTTTTTCACAATGTATGGACCTCCTGGAGACCTTTAAATGCTTAGCCTTCGGTTCATGAGTGGCCGGAGGGCATTATGAGCAGCCCAATCAAGCTTAAGCTTTTTGAAAAAAACGTCCTGGAACATGCGCAACATTACTTGTTGGCGTATCAGGCCGGGCTTGCTCGCAGGTTGTCGCACTGGCGGGATGAACAACTGGCTCGCAAGGCATTGGCGCTGGCTGGCGAACCCGGGCTCGTTCTTGATCTTCCTTGTGGCACCGGAAGATTTTGGTCATTGCTTGCGCAGAAACAGAACAGGATCATCATTGGAGCGGACAACTCGGGTGAAATGATTCAGGCCGCTTACGCCTCTCAACCTGCACACATTGCAAAGCGCGTGCGGACGTTACAAGCATCCGCAGTTGATATCGATTTGCCCGACAATTCGGTCGATTGTATTTTCAGCATGCGTTTATTACACCACGTCGGCGAACCGCAACATCGATTGGGCATGCTTACCGAGTTTTATCGAGTTACCCGGGATGCGGTAATTATTTCCTTGTGGGTAGACGGTAACTTCAAATCCTGGCGGCGCAAGCACCATGAGCAGCGGCGGCGCGCCAGAGGAGATGGACTGGAACATCAGAACCGACTCGTTATTCCTAAGGCGGTAGCGGAGGCTGAGTTCATAAAGGCGGGGTTTCGAATTCAGGAACGACTGGATTTCATCCCGCTGTACTCCATGTGGCGAGTCTATGTCTTGCGCAAGATCTAAGGCTTCTACAGCGGGTGTTAAAGTGATCGGTGGTCAAGTGCAGGGCGGCACTGAACATAGCCAGGCATGTGCGCCGTGTAGGGTGGCGATCTGGAGGGATACCCAATAACGCACGATGAGCATGGCTAATCGTGCTAATGGTTTAGCCAGTACATATAACGCCGTTTCTATCGATGTCGATCGCTCAAGCTGACAGTGCTTTTCCTATCAGATCAATCCGGCAACCCGGTTGTGCATCATGAACTTTGAGCGACATGTCATGTAATCGCGCAATTGCCGAAACCATACTTAAACCCAGTCCATTTCCTACCGTGTGGCGGCTGGACTCTGAGCGATAAAGGCGTCGGAACACGGCCTCTCGCTCGGCTTCTGGTATGCCTGGACCATTGTCGCTAACGCTTAGCCCGCTACGGGTCTCATCGGCAATAATATTGACGCGAACATGACCGTCAGGCGCAGAGAACTTGATGGCGTTATCGAGTAAGTTGCAGGCCGCATCGAATAATAGCTGAGGGTCACCCGACAGGTTGGCGGGCACTGAGCTGGGAATGAATTCCAGGGTCATGCCACGCTCTTCAGCCAGAGGCTCGAAAAGCTCGGTGGCATCGGCGCCAATCCTGTTGAGATCGACCTGGGTAAAGTTGCTACGACGGGCACTGCCTTCGATTTCCGATATACGCAGCAGGGCGCGGAAGGTTTGCATCAAGCCCTTCGCTTCCGCAATGGCGGAATCGATGGCGCTGGCATATTCCTCTTGGCTCAGGTTGCGTCGCTGTGCACGCTCCAGTCCAGCGATCAGGCGGGTAAGCGGTGTGCGTAAATCATGGGCTATATCATCGCAGACACCTTTTACTTCACTCATCAATCGTTCAAGCGCATCAAGCATGCCGTTCACCACACTGGCGATACGATCGATGTCGTCGCGGTTGCCACGCGTGGGAAGACGCCGGCTTAGATCGCCTTCGACAATTTTCTTTATGGACCGACTGAGCGCATCCAGGCGTCGCCGGGCGGAATAACCCAGCGCAATGGCACCGAGCAGGCCTACTACCAATAACAGTGCTCCCCCGGAGATCAGGGCCTTGATCAATAGTTCGTCGAACTCACGGATGTCGTGGATGTCCTGGCCTATCAGCAAGGTTGTGCCATCTTCCAGGTGATGGGCAATAAAGCGCACAGGCCGGTCGTGGCCTTTGACTTTATCCCAGACAAATTCAGTGGGTTTGTCATAGTCGCGCAATCGAGGTAAGGACTGTAACGCTCCAGCGATGGGCTTGCCTTGGGTATTGAACAATGTGTAAGGGAGTCGCCCGTCCGGATCCTGCTCGGTATGTTTGAGGATTTCCTGCTGGCGCAAGACGGGCGTCTGCTGGCTGCGGTTATCCATCTCGTGATACAGGGCGGTGTCCACTTCGGATATGAGATACCCAGTGGTTTGCCAGTAAATATAACCAAACAAGGCCAAAAACGAGCACCCGAACAGCGCCAGAAACATCAGTGCGGTGCGGAAGCTGATGGTGCGTGGAATTTCACTCAGGTGAACGGAGAACATAGCCGGCCCCGCGAATGGTTTGGAGCATGGGTGCTTCGCCATCGCTATCAATCTTGCGGCGCAGGCGACCAATATGGACTTCGATGACGTTGGTACGTTCGTCGTAGCTGTAGTTCCACACCGCCTCGAACAACATCGTGCGGGTCACAACTTGTCCTGCGTGCTGCGCCAGGTATTCAAGCAAGGCGTATTCACGGGGCAGCAAATCAATTTGCCGTTCTCCACGCCGTACTGAGCGGCGCAGCAGGTCAAGGTCAAGATTGCCAACGCGCAGACGGTTCTCGCGGTCCTGACCCGGTTGCAGGACGCGTCGTCGGCTCAGTGCATCCAGACGGGCGGTCAACTCGATGAACTCGAAGGGTTTGGTCAGATAGTCGTCACCCCCTGCGCGAAGGCCTTTGACCCGATCATCCAGTGCGCTTAAGGCGCTCAGAATCAGTACTGGCGTGGAAATGCCCGAGGCGCGTAAAGCGGTGAGCATGCCCAAGCCATCCAGAGCGCCAGGTAGCATGCGGTCCAGGATGATAATGTCGAATGTATCGCTGATTGCTTGCAGCAAACCGTCTCGGCCATTGTCGACCAGTGTCACGTCGAAGCCGTGATCCTGGAGGGCTGCTTCTATCTCGCGAGAGGTGACGGGGTCATCCTCAACAACCAATACATGGGTCATAAGCGTTAAGCGCAACTCCGTAGTTGATGTTTGCAGGTCGTGGCACTGGCTCTCGACCGGGTTGATGGCATAGTGTGCCAAATCGACATAGACGCAAAGGTCGCGGCAACATGAAAGAAAGTTTAGCTGCGCAGGCGCGGAGGTCTGCATGCGCATCCTGGTGATTGAAGACGATGCTCGTGCGGCAAGCTATCTGGTACGCGGATTGAGTGAGAGCGGGCATATCGTTGATGCGGCCGAAGATGGCCCAACCGGTTTGGCCTTGGCGCTGGAAGGTATCTACGATGCATTGATTATCGATAGACGTCTGCCGGGTATGGACGGCTTGGCGGTGGTCCGGGAGTTGCGCCGCCAACACATTGCCATGCCGGTGCTGATGCTCAGTGCGCTGGCCTCGACTCAACAGCGAGTCGAAGGCTTGCAGGCTGGCTGCGACGATTATCTCGCTAAACCTTATGCTTTTGTCGAAGTCCTGGCTCGGCTGGATGCCTTGCTACGTACTCGCGATCAGCAACCAGGGCCTGCGCGCAGTCTAAGGGTCGGTGACCTGTACCTCGACTGTGCTGTGCGCCAGGCAACGCGTCAGGGACGAACCATTGCTCTGGCCTATCGTGAAACCTTGATCCTGGAAAAACTCATGCGTCACAGCGGTGAAGTCGTGTCCCGCATGATGTTGCTTGAGAGCGCCTGGGACTATGAGTTTGATCCCAATGACAACGTCATCGATAAACATATCTATCGCTTGCGTCGCAAGCTGGACGAAGGGTTTGATCACTCTCTGATCATTACAATTGCAGGCGTGGGTTACCGGCTCGACGCAGGTGACGATGCATCCGGCAACGAAGCGGTTGATTAACACGCGGGTTATTCAGGATTGGAATGCCACTGGGTAGCCCGGTGGCATGATGCTCTAGAAGCTACGGTATTCCACGGTCAGGTGAGTCACCTCATGAACCGCTGCCAGTCGCTCTCGAATAATGTCTGCGTTGATAGCCGGGCTCGCCAGGACGCTTACAATCGCGGCCCGAGCCTGCGGGCCCACACGCCATACATGCAGATCGGTAATTTTGGCATCATCAGAGCCATCAAGGATGTCGCGAATTTCCTGAGCGACGTGATCATCTGTTTTATCGAGCAGGACCCCTGCGGTATCGCGCATCAGCGTCCAGGCCCAACGCGCAATCACCAGCGCACCGACAATGCCCATTGCTGGATCAAGCCAGACCCAGCCCAGGTATCGACCGGCCAACAAGGCCGCGATGGCAAGGATAGACGTCAGCGCATCAGCAAGAACATGGACGTAGGCAGACCGCAGGTTGTTGTCCTGGCCATGGGCGCCGTGGCTATGGTCGTGTGCATGATCATGGTGGTGGTCATGGCTACCGGACAGGAGAAGAGCGCTGACGATATTGACGATGAGACCGACAATGGCAATAAGCGTCGCCGTACCGAATTGGACGTTGGCAGGTTCGAATAAACGCAGCACTGATTCGACACCAATCCCGACGGATACCAGGCCTAGTACAAGCGCTGAGGCAAATCCCCCCAAGTCACCTACTTTTCCCGTACCGAAGCTATAGGTAGAACTTGAAGCATGCCGCTTGGCATAACCATAAGCCGCCGCTGCAATACCCAGAGCACCGGCATGCGTGGCCATATGAAAGCCGTCCGCAAGCAACGCCATCGACCCGGTCAGATAGCCCGCGGTAATTTCCCCAATCATCATGACGACCGTCAGCGCGACGACCCAGAGGGTGCGCTTGGCGTTCTCATCATGTGACGCACCGAGAAATACATGGTCATGGGTGTAACTCATCTGTGGATCAACCATCTCAACACCCCCTATTTTGAATACCGGCGTATGGCTTCAAGTAATTCCTCGACGCCTTTTGCCCTTTCTTCATCGCTTAACTGCGGGTTTGCAACGTGCTCATGGGCATGAGCCTCAATGATTTCGTCCATCAGCCCATTGATGGCACCCCGTGTTGCAGCCACCAGATGCAGGGTTTTCGCGCAGTCATCGTCAGAGTCCAGTGCGCGTTCGACTGCCTGGATCTGCCCGGCGATTCGCTTGACGCGCTTGAGAAGCTCGTCTTTGCCGGCCATTACATGAGACATACCATACCCCCCCTACCTATATATGGCGGCGATGGTCACAGAAAGGCGGGGGCAGCACAACTCCTTTCGTCCTCTCAAAAACGTTGCGGTAGTGGCGCGATAGCTGGGGAGCAGGCCTACTGTTAGTCAGTGTTCAACGGATCGTCTTGCCGCCGACATTGAGCCACGTCGAAACGTTTAAGCTGTGGTATGGGTAAATGTCGTGCAGGATTTCAGTGATAGTGAAAGGAATCGGGCTAATCACCTGGGGGAAAAGAGATGGGCGAACTTGCAAGTAGCTCGACCCGAGCCATTCCGCGCACGATCTGGGCGTTGGGATTCGTCAGCCTGTTCATGGATCTGTCGTCGGAGCTGGTGCATAGCCTCTTACCCGTATTTTTGGTGGGTACGCTGGGCATCAGTGTGATGGCTATTGGACTCATCGAAGGGGTGGCGGAGGCTACAGCACTGGTCGTTAAAGTCTTTTCTGGAGCAATCAGCGACTTCATTGGCCGCAGGAAAGAATTGTTGCTCTTGGGTTACGGTCTTGCGGCGCTTACAAAACCGCTGTTTCCGCTGGCCGCCTCTGCGGAACTGGTCTTCACCGCCCGAATCCTCGACCGGATTGGTAAAGGCATCCGCGGTGCGCCGCGTGATGCGTTAGTCGCAGATGTGGCCCCACCTGCCATTCGAGGTGCGTGCTTTGGGTTACGTCAGTCGATGGATACCGTGGGCGCCTTTTTAGGCCCCATTCTGGCCATTTTTCTGATGGCCTGGTTTGCCGACGATATTTCCCTGGTGCTGTGGTTTGCAGTGATTCCCGCAGTACTGGCAGTCATGCTGCTTTTTTTCGGGATTGATGAGCCGGAGCATGAAGCCGTACCGCGGCATTTCCGCTCGCCCATACAAATGAGGTCATTGAGGCAGTTCTCAAAAAACTATTGGTGGGTTGTGGGCATAGGTGCGGCATTCACCCTTGCGCGTTTCAGTGAAGCTTTCCTGATCTTGCGTGCCCAGCAATTAGGGTTCTCTGCTACCTGGGTTCCTCTGGTCATGGTGGTGATGGCGGGGTTTTATATGCTGTCGGCCTATCCGGTTGGAAAATGGTCAGACAGTATCAGCCGCACGGCGTTACTCAGCGTCGGTCTGGTGCTGCTGATTCTTGCAGATGTGGTGTTGGCTTATGCCGGGTCCGTCAGCATGGTTCTACTCGGTGTCGCCTTATGGGGGCTGCACATGGGCTTCAGTCAAGGCATTCTGGCGACACTGGTAGCGGACACGACACCTCCCAATCTTAAAGGCACAGCCTTTGGACTGTTCAATCTGGTCAGCGGGATTGCTTTGCTGTTGGCCAGCGTCATCGCCGGCGGACTCTGGCAGGTATACGGCGCCGCGGTAGCTTTCTACGCGGGGGCGGCATTTTCAGCAGCAGCGCTGATTCTACTGCTTATCCAACAACGCAGTGACGGGGCCAGGAGTTAAAGATAGCCAGCCTGGTTTTCGGTGGCTAGCTGGTGTTTGCGGTAATCGCCAGGACTCTCGGAGTACCCCGCAGTCCCGGCCTGAGGCGATATTTCATCGCCTCTTCCTCGCCGAATCCCACTGCCACAAGGCGAGTCAGCGATTCGGTTAAAGCATCGTTTGCGCAGTTGCCCGTCTGTATCCCATGACACCCCAGGCGTATGGCGATTAACGCGGCTGCCCAGTCGACTTGACCGGTAAAGCACTGTCAGTTTGAGCGTTCGACATCGCTGGAAGCGGCTTTCTGAGTGCTCGCTACAGCCTTGGCATGTTCAGACGTCTGGTAGTGCGCCATCGAGGCATCTCGCGCAGCATCCATCCGGGCCATTACCCGGTCGCTGCCACCTGCGGCCATCGCAGCCACAGACGCGCCCATCAGGGTAACGATCAACAACGCTTTAAGGGTTTTCATGGGGGATCTCCAATACTCGGGTTCTGCCAGCAAGAATGTTTGTTGGCTTAAGCTTTAGGCTTGAGCTCATCCTAGTGGCGCCCGTATTTCAGCCCGTTCCCCGCCACATGAATTTTTTGACAGGTTCGCCATATCTGACTTTTTCAGCTGTTCCCCACGTCAAAAGAGCAAACGGCGGTTGAAGCCGCAGGCCGCGTCGTACGTATAGGTGCACTCAAGTATGGAGTGATCGTAAAGTGGGGTGTCTGTCAGATCCTCATGACTCATCAAGGAGTATCGGGTGCGGTTTTTGTCAGTTCAGCAGGGCAGCTACGCCGGCGCCGCGCTATTGCGTGATGCTTTGCCGCGAGCCCGGCCATGATCAGCGCCGGGCTACTTTCGCCGCAAACCCTTACTGTCGGCTGGTTGTTGTACGTGCCGGTGCTGGTCTGGGCGATTCTGCGCTCGCCGTGGGTCGAGCTGTTCACTGACAGCCGCCGTCAGCATTTGCTGTTTGGTACGGTGTTTGCGCTGTTCATGTTGTGGCTGGTGCGACGGGACTTCGATACTGGCGTGTCTTATCACGTTATCGGCATGACCGCAGTGACCTTGTTGCTGGACTGGCCATTGGCAATCGTCGGTGGCCTGATCGCGCAACTCGGGCTGGTCGCGTTGGGCCGTCAGGATCTGGCGGCGGTTGGGGTCAATGGCACTTTGTTGATCCTGCTGCCGGTGCTGGTCACCGAATGCTGTGCAATCCTGGTGGAGCGAGAGCAGCCGCGTAGTCCCTTTGTGTATATCTTTTGTTCCGGCTTTTTTGCGGCGGCACTCTCGGCGTTGTTGTGTCTGTTGCTGGCGCTCGGCTTGCTGTGGTTCGACGAGCGCTTCGCCATGCCCGAATGGCTGGAGGATTTTGTCGGCTATCTGTGGCTGATCATTTTCCCCGAGGCCTTTATCAACGGCATGGTGGTGAGTGCCCTGGTGGTGTTCTGCCCTGAGTGGCTGGAGACTTTCAATCGCACGCGCTACCTGTCGGCACCGTGGAAAGACGACGGGCCACGGGAGTAAGAACCTTGATCCGGATCAAGGACTCAAATCACGGCTCCCGGCATGCTCTGGAAAATCTTCAGGAGCACGGTCATGAGTGTCTACGAATGGGCAAGGCAGGAACTGCGCAGGAGTCTGGATACGGCGCAAGAAGTGGGCTTTGATCCGGGGTTGAGTCTGCGCGCCTTGCTCAGTGCGGTGGTGCAGCAGAGCAAGGGCATACGCAGTGTCGAGGATCTGGCGGATGAGTTGCAGTTTCTGGCCGAGAACCTCGACGAGGGGCAGGATTACGGTTTTATGCGGCCGTGATTTTCTAATTAGTGCGTACGAGGATCGAAGTCCTCGGAGAACATCTCGTCTTCGGCATCCGGGCTGACCGGGATCTTGTGTTCTTCGGCGGCCCAGGCACCCAGGTCGATCAGTTTGCAGCGGTCCGAGCAGAACGGCCGGTTGGGATTGGTTGCGTTCCATTCCACAGGGGCACCGCAGGTTGGGCATTCGACGGTCAGGGTTTGGCTCATGACTGGCCTCCACGCAAAGTAAGATAAAAGTGATGCAGGCGTTCGACCTCGCTGTGCAGCCAGTTTAGATCGCGGTCATTGACCAGTACATCGTCGGCATGGCGCAAGCGTTCTTCACGGCTGGCCTGGACTTTGAGAATCGCCTGGACCTGTTGCTCGCTGGTCTGGTCGCGCAGTAGGGTTCGCTCGATTTGCAGTTGCTCTGGCGCATCGATCACCAGGACACGTTGAGCCAGCGCGTACTGTCCGGATTCGACCAATAGCGGCGACACCAGAATCGCGTAAGGCGACTGGGCCTTGGCCAAATGACTGGCGATCTCCTGACCGATCAGTGGGTGCAACAGGGATTCGAGCCAGCGCCGCTCTTCAGGAACTTCGAAAATCAGCCTGCGCAACGCCGCACGATCCAGTTGACCATCCGCTTGCAGCACGCCCGCACCGAAGTGCTCGGCGATTTTCGCCAGTGCCGGACGCCCCGGCTCGACAACCCAACGGGCGGCATGATCGGCATCGACCAGATGCACACCGAGGTCAATGAAGTGCTGGGCCGCGGCACTTTTGCCGCTGCCGATCCCGCCGGTCAGGCCAAGAATCCAGGGTTTGATAACAGAGGTAGTCATTTGAAACCGACAGACTGCAAGTAGGAGTCGGTTATTTGACCACCCCAGAGCAACGTAATCCAGCCGGCAATTGCCAGATAAGGGCCGAAAGGAATTGGCGTCGAAGTTTGCGCGTTACGCACGCGCAGCAAAATCAGGCCCAGAACGGCGCCGACCAAGGATGACAGCAGAATCGTCAGCGGCAGAATTTGCCAGCCGCCCCAGGCACCGAGCATCGCCAGGAGCTTGAAGTCACCAAAGCCCATACCGTCCTTGCCAGTGAGCAGCTTGAACAGCCAATACACCGACCACAGGCTCATGTAGCCGGCCACCGCGCCCCACAAGGCGTCGTGCAAGGACACGAACAGGCCGAAGCTGTTGACGATCAATCCCAGCCAAAGTATCGGTAGAACCAAGGTATCTGGCAGCAGTTGATGGTCGGCATCGATCAAGCTCATCGCCAGCAAGCCCCAGCTCAAGATCAATACCAGCCCCGCCTGCCAGCCAAAACCGAAATGCCAGGCGACGAAGGCAGAAAGCAGTCCGCAGGCCAGTTCGGTGACCGGGTAGCGTTTGCTGATAGGGACCTTGCACTTCGCACAGCGGCCTCTCAATAGCAGATAGCTGAGGACGGGGATGTTTTCCCAGACCCGAATCGGGTGAGCGCAGTGCGGGCATTGAGAGTGGGGTAGCAGCAGGTTGTAGGTCGGGCCTGGCGCCTCTGGCGGTAAGCCCAACACATCATGGGCTTGCTCCCTCCATTCGCGTTCGAGCATTTTTGGCAGGCGCCAGACCAGCACGTTGAGGAAGCTGCCGATAATCAGTCCCAGGACCAGCACCGATACAACAAAGGCCAGCGGATAGTTGGCCAAAAAATCGTTCAAGGGCATATTCAGATCGCTGAGCCGAGTTGGAAGATGGGCAGGTACATGGCTACCACCAGACCGCCGACGATAACGCCAAGAGTCACCATGATGAACGGCTCCATCAGACTGGTCAGGTTATCGACCATATTGTCGACCTCACCCTCATAGTAAGTTGCGACCTTTTCCAGCATGTCGTCCAGTGCACCCGATTCTTCGCCAATGGCGGTCATCTGGATCGCCATGTTCGGGAAGACGCCGCAAGTGCGCATGGAGAAATTCAGCTGTATGCCGTTCGAGACATCCTGCCTGATGCGATTGACCGCATTCGTGAACACGATATTGCCTGTGACGCCAGCCACCGAATCCAGAGCTTGCACCAGTGGTACGCCGGCAGCAAAGGTGGTGGAGAGTGTGCGGGCATAACGAGCCACGGCTGATTTGTACATCAGCGTGCCCACCAGCGGCAGTTTCAGCAGGCTGACGTCCAGCCAGTCACGCAAGCGTTGTGAACGTTTGCGCGTATGCCGGAAACCAAATACCACAGCGACAATCCCGACCAGCACCAGTAGCCACCACTGCTGCATGAACTCCGAGAGGGCGATGACCATCAGGGTGAAGGCCGGGAGTTGCGCACCTAAACCTGAAAATACCGTCTGGAATTGCGGGACCACCTTGACCAGCAGAATGCCAGTCACAATGCTCGCGACGAAGATCACGGCCAGGGGGTAGGTCATGGCTTTCTTGATCCTGGCTTTGAGGGTTTCACTCTTTTCCTTGTAGGTTGCCACCCGCTCCAACAAGGTTTCCAGAGCTCCGGCCTGCTCACCGGCGTCCACCAGGTTGCAGTACAGGTCATCGAAATACTGCGGTTTTTTGCGCAGCGCCGCGGCAAAACTGTTGCCGGCCGCGACTTCCTGTTTCACCTCGCTCACCAATTTGCGCATGTTGGGGTTATCGAAACCTTCACCGATGATGTCGAAGGACTGCAGCAACGGTACTCCGGCTTTCATCATGGTCGCCATCTGACGGGTGAACAGAGCGATATCCACGGGTTTGATGCGTTTGCCGGCGTTAAAGATCGAGCCGTTTTTTTTTCGTACTTTACCCGGGCTAATGCCTTGCTTGCGTAACTGCGCCTTGATCAGCAGCGGATTATGGCCGCTCAGTTCGCCGGTCATTTTGGTGCCTTTTCTATCGGTACCTTCCCAAGCGTAAACACTGACTCTTACTGCTTTGACTGCCATCGTTCAGTCTCACCACTTTATCGATCCCGGCTCGCCCCACCGTGTTGGCAGGGTGTTGACCCGCAAGTCGATGGATTTGATTTATAGCGTAGTCGGTCAGATCAGCAAGCCAGCGGCAGGCGAGTGACAAAAAGTGTCATTTTGTGCAGTTTCCGGGGATAAGGGCGATGCGCCAGCAGCCTCGCGCACCTGCAGACAAAGGCCCAACGTGTTTGGCATGCACTGTGCGTTGACCTGTATAGGTCATCAGACTTCACTTAATGCCTGGAGCTCGTCTATGAATAGTCAAAAAGGGTTTACCTTGATCGAGCTGTTGATCGTGGTCGCGATCATCGGCATTTTGGCAACCTTTGCGTTGCCGCTTTATACGAAATATCAGGCGCGGGCCAAGAGTACGGCCGGTCTGGCAGAGATATCCGCGCTGAAAGTTTCATTTGAAGACATCATCAATCAGGGCACCGATCCGACATTAGCCTTGGTGGGCGGCACCGCTACTACGTCTAACTGCACAATGACCGCATCAGGTACCGCCTCGACGGGTGCAGGCACAATTGCTTGCACGATTCTGAATGCTCCGGGCCCTGTGCTGAGCAAAACCATCACTCTCACCCGCACACACGACGAGGGCTGGACCTGCTCTACCACTGTGGAGCCTGAGTACTCTCCAAAAGGTTGTGCTGCCAGCGGTACGTAGCGTTCTCGCAAGCCGGTAATACCAGTAAGAAGTGCCCCGGCTAGTGAAGTCAGGGCACTTCTTATGGGGAAAATCGAAGATGAACCGAGGGTGATCAGCGGCGTCGTTTCAGTCTATTCATAGCAGGTCAGATCAAACTGTAAATGGCCAGAAACTCAGGGTGTCAGGAACTTTTGTGATACTCGCAACTTGCATGCAGATTACATACAGGTCATGCAATCTGCACGATTCAGGAACTTTGCTTATATCCCAATACATTGATTTTAAAGTATTTATTTTCATCCTGGAGTTGGCACAACGCCTGCTATATCTCTGCTAGCCCTGTCGCCAAAGCACGGCGCAGGCTTTCTGGAAAAACAGGAGTTACTCGTATGAAGAGGTTCGCTATCGCTGCCGCTACGGCAACCGCTCTGACCCTGACCATGGCCAATGCTGCTTTTGCCCAGACCACTCAAACCGCCCAGTCGCCAATGCTTGTGGCTGCTGGTGAAATGGCCAAGGTCAAGGAAGTCACTTCTGACACCTGGATCACGACTAAAGTGAAAAGCGATCTGGTAACCGAGAAAGGTATTCCTGGCACTGACATCAAAGTTGAAACCAACAAAGGCGTGGTTTCTTTGTCCTCGACTGTTCTTGTAACCGACGCACAGAAAAAAATGGCAGTGGATATCACAAGGAAAATCAAAGGCGTGAAAGCCGTATCGGCTGACGGTCTGAAAGCCGAGTAGGGTTCAAGCTTCTCGCCTGGGCTGGGAGAAGGGGACGACAGGCGCTCCAGCAGTACGCCTGTCATTCCTCCAAGGTTCATGCCAAAAGCCATGCAGACGTGGTCATTACAGACTCCGGCACTGAGTGTCGGAGCTTGTTTTATTTGAAGCGCAGCGTATCGGCCTGAGCCTGGCTGGCGGCAGAGGCCAATGCCAGGCAGAGCAAGAAGCGTGTTTGCATGTTTACTCGCTGTCCAGATGCAGCGGCGTGATCACCCGACCATCACTTTGAGCTTGCCCAAGATTAGCGTCGATGAAGTAAACCCGATCGTCAGCCAACTGCCCTTTGTCCACCAGGAAGTCCTTGATGCTGCTGGCCCGATCTTGTCCCAGTTGACGTAGGAGAACGTCGCTTTCGCTCCAGAATTTAATCAAACCCTCACGCAGCTTTGCCGTGCGTTCGTCGCGGCTCAGTTGCGTCCATTCGGCCGGTGGCTGTGTTTTCAGGCGGGTGCGATAGATGCCTTCGAGCAACGGCGCCTTTTCGCTGTCCGGGACCTCTAACAGAGAGGCTTGCGCAGGGACCTTCTCACCGCGGCGCTGAAGCATTTTGTAGTAGTTGTATTGATATTCACGCTCTAGCCGCTGTTCGGCGATCGGTGGGCCGTCACTGCTCTGGGCGCTGGTGCCTTCAATCTCCAGTTTCAGGGCCGGGCGCTCTTTGAGGGCGTTGGCCAGTTTGGTCAACGTCGATTCGGAGTCCTTACTCAGGTCACTGGAGCCTGGAGCGAACAACACGCTGCCGAGATCTTCCGAGCCGCCACCGCTGACCAGACCGCCAATAAACTTGAACGGAGCTTCAACTGCTCGCAGCACCAGATTGCGCAGGGTCTGCCAGATGACCGGCATCACGCTGAACTGGGGATTGTTCAAGTCACCGCTTATCGGGAGCTCGATGGAAATTTTTCCGTCCGAGTCTTTGAGCAGTGCGATTGCCAGGCGAATCGGCAGGTCTACGGCATCCGGGCTGTCGACTTTTTCACCCAGTTGCAGTTGCTCGACCACCATTTTGTTTTCGGCTTTCAACTGACCTTTGGTGATCAGGTAATGCAAGTCGAGATTGAGTCGGCCCTTGCGAATGCGGAAACCGGCGAACTTGCCGGAGTAGGGCGTCAGGGTGGTCAGCTCGACACGTTTGAAGCTGGCGGCGATATTCAGCGCCGCCATTGGGTCGAAGGGGTTCACGCTGCCTTTGATGGTGACCGGGGCGTAACGGTCGACCTTGCCTTTGATATCGACGCTCGCCGGCTTTGCCTGGCGGCTGTCGATGGTGCCGATCTGACCATTGAGCTGTTGAATGGCGGTGGCGAAGTTTGGTGTCAGGCTCAAGTCGGCGAAGTTGGCCGAGCCGTCGTTGATGGCGATTTCACCAATATGGATACCCAGCGGTTTTTCGTTGCTGGTGGCGGCCGGTTTAACGGCGCTTTTGCTGCCGTTGTCAGCTGGCTGCGGGATCAACAGATCATCGATATTGGTGGTGCGGTCATCGTTGATCATGAAGCGCACGTATGGCTGTAACAGGTTGACCTTGGTGATCGACAGGCTGTCGCCGTGTTGGTAATTCAACCCTTCGAGCACCAATTGCTGCCACTTGAGGAAGTCGCGGGTCTTCAAGGTATCAAGGGTGTGCAACTGATCGACCTGAGCCCGACCGGTGACGTTGAACGCCAACGGCTCGGTGCTTTTGAGATTGACTTCCAGATCACTGCCAAGCATGCCGCTGCGCAGCTCCAGACGAATGAATGGGCTGATATAGGACTGGGCGATGCGCAGGTCGATGTCTTTGGTCTGCACCTGCAGCCTGGCACTGACCGGGCTCAGATTGACTTCGCCGCTTGCCTGGATCTTGCCCTGCTTGCCCAGCCCGGTATCGAGCTTGAGGGTGAAAGGCGACTGATTGAGGCTGTCGAAGTTTTGCAGGTCCAGATTCAGCGGGCCGAGTTCCAGCTCCACCGCTGGTTGTGCCTGGCGATCCGCCAAATGGACCTGGTAGTTACGTAGTTGCACGTCCTTCAACAGGACCTGCCAGGGTTTGTTTGGGGCGCTCGGTGCCGGCTTGGGCGAGTCGGCTGCTGCCGGTGCACTGGCAGGCTCCGGTTTCGTAGCGGGCTTGGCCGGTTGGCTGGCAAAGAGTTTCTGCCAATCGAGTTGACCATCGGCTTCGCGGGCAGCCCAGGATTCCAGTTTCTGGCTGCGGATCTTGCCGACGATTACTTGCTGCTTGAGCAGATCGACCGAGGTCTCGCTGACATCCAGCCTTTCCAGGCGTGCCAGTGGCCGGCCGTCGGGCGCCTTGATCGCAAATGGCGCCACGCTTAGCGAGGTGTCGCTGAGCAGCAATTCGGTTTCTTTGGCCAGGTTGAGTTTGTAATGAGTGCTGAGGTTCAGGATTCCGTCTTCGAGCACCAGCGGCACGGCATCGCGCACGTACGGCCACCAGACTTTCATTTTGCCGTCGGTGACTTTCAGTGTGCCTTCGGAGGCGATCGGCACCAGGCTGAAATTGCCGGTCCAGTCGAGATGCCCACCTTCGGGACCTGCCGCGACCAGGGTCATGTCGGCATTGTCATTGGGCAAGGTGCTGAGGTTTTTCAGTTCGAGGTCGAGCGTGTTGTAAAGAAATTCGATGGGCTCGCTTGGGCGCGCATCCTGGAAATGCACATAGCCACCTGCCAGCTTGATGCGCTCAATGCGCAGCGGGAACGGTTTGGCTTGAGGATCGACAGGTGTCGGCTCGCTGGCGGGCAGTTTGAACAGTCCCAGCAGATTGAGCTTGCCGTCTTTGCCGAACAGGATTTCGGTCTTGGGCTTGTCCAACTCGACATCGGCCAAGTGCAGTGCACGGGTCCAGAGGCTGTCGATCTGCAGATTGGCGTACAACCGTTCGAAGCCGATTTGCTCCTTTCCCGGCTCACCGATATTCAGACCCCACAAGGTCAGCTCCAGACTGAAGGGGTTGAGCTCGATCCGATTGATGTGTGCCGGGACTGTTGCGTAGTTGGTCAATTGTTGATTGGCGACTCGCAAGGCGATGCCCGGCAATATCAGAAACCCCAGCAAGCTATAAAGGGCGAGAGCGGTCAGCAAGGCGCCAATAGCGCGAATCAATCCTTTGGGCATCTGGGGTGTCATCTATCTGAATCGGAAGTGCGTTGGAGTATGGCACGCGTTCCCGGTTCCAAAGCAATCGCCGTTATCAGGATTTTTTCTGATTTTGACAGGCAACTCAAAGTTGCAGAATCAGCGTTTTCAAGGGTGGTTGCTGATCCATGGAAGGGAAGTCGCTGCCCGGGATCAGTACCTGCCAGTCGCGCACCGGACGCCCGGCCTTTTCAGCACAGCGCAGAACCTGTTCTCGCCAGTCGTCCATGCTGACCTTTGCCAGATTGTTGCAGCAGATCAGTACGCCATTTTCTGCGGTGCTCAGCAGGGCCGGTTTGAGCAGGCTTTGATAGTCGCGCAACAGGTCAACGGTGCCAAAAGCACTTTTGGCCCAGGCGGGTGGGTCGAGCAGGACCAGGTCGTATTGGCGCTGTTCCAGGCGTGGATAGCTCGGCAATTTGTGACGGCGCTGAATGATTGGCAAACCGGCCAGTTGACGGATCGCTGCAAAATAGTCGGACTGAATGAACTGCATTTTCGGCAATTGTGGATTGAGCTGGCCGTTCTCACGGCCGACCGCCAGATTGCCCTCGGCAAAGTCCAGATTGCACACCTCGCTGGCGCCGCCAGCGGCTGCGCTCAAGCCGACGCCGCAGGTGTAGGCGAACAGGTTCAGTACGCTTTTACCGGCGCTGTGGTCTTTGACCCAGCCACGAGCATTACGCAGATCAAGAAACAACAAAGGGTCCTGTCCGGCATGACGGCCGCGGACGCGGTAATTCAAACCCCATTCGTGGCCGATCATATCTTCCAGGGCGGCGTCTTCGGCACGGTAGACCGAGTCTTCCCGATCGATGCGCGAATTGCCCCGGGAGCGGTCGTTGTAGACCAGCAGGGTGTTCAGGTCCAGATGCTGATTGATGGTTTCATGTAGTTGCAGCAGTGCGTCGCGTTCCAACGGTTGGTGAAAGCTTTGCACCAGCAGTTGCGGGCCGTAACGGTCAATGGTCAGGCCGCCGGCACCTTCCTGGCTGCCATGGAACAACCGATAGCAGTCGGTGCCTTGCTGATGCAGTTCAGCGAGCAGGTCTTTGCGATGATCGAGGGCGGCGCGCAGCGCCTGATTCAAGGAAGACATGCCGGGCGCCTTGCAAGGTGATTGGGCGCGGCAGTCTATCAGTTTCACCGCAGCCCCTGTAGGAGCAGCCGGTCGACGCTCCTGCAGGGCGGGGAGAACTAGCGCTCGATCGCCAATGCCACACCCTGACCGCCACCGATGCACAAGGTTGCGAGGCCTTTTTTCGCATCGCGTTTGATCATCTCGTGGAGCAGGGTCACCAGCACACGGCAGCCTGAGGCACCGATCGGGTGGCCGAGGGCAATGGCGCCGCCATTGACGTTGACCTTGCTGGTATCCCAACCCAGTTCCTTGCCGACCGCCAATGCTTGTGCGGCAAAGGCTTCGTTGGCTTCGATCAGGTCCAGTTGATCCAGCGTCCAGCCGGCCTTGTCCAGGCAGCGACGTGTGGCGCTGACGGGGCCGATGCCCATGATTGCCGGGTCAACGCCTGCGTTGGCATAAGCGCGGACTTTCGCCAGCACTGGCAGTCCGAGAGCGCGGGCTTTGGCGGCGCTCATCAGAATCACTGCGGCGGCACCATCGTTCAGTGACGAGGCGTTGCCGGCGGTGACCGAGCCGTCTTTCTTGAAGGCGGGTTTGAGCTTGCTCAGGGATTGCGCCGTGGTATGGGCCCGTGGCTGCTCATCGGTGGTGAAGGCGAGCGGGTCACCTTTGCGCTGGGGGATCAGGATCGGAGTGATTTCATCGACGAAACGCCCGGCTTCGATGGCCGCCACAGCTTTCTGTTGCGAGGCTGCGGCGAACGCATCCTGTGCTTCACGGCTGATGTCGTACTTGACCACCAGGTTTTCTGCGGTGATCCCCATGTGGTAACCGTTGAAGGCGTCCCACAAGCCGTCGCTGATCATGGTGTCGACGATCTGGCCGTGGCCCATGCGCAAACCGGTGCGTGCGCCGGGCATGACATAGTTGGACAGGCTCATGTTCTCCTGACCGCCGGCGATGATCACTTCGGCATCGCCGCAGCGAATGGCCTGGGTCGCCAGATGCAGCGCCTTGAGGCCCGAGCCGCAGACCTTGTTCAGGGTCATGGCGGGAACGGCGTGCGGCAGGCCGGCCTTGATCGCGGCCTGACGGGCAGGGTTTTGCCCGGCGCCAGCGGTGAGGACCTGGCCCATGATCACTTCGTCGACCTGCGCACCGTCCAGACCGGTTTGCGCCAGCAACTGAACGATCACCGCAGCGCCCAGATCAACGGCAGAAATATTCGCCAACGAACCCTGGAAACTACCCACAGCGGTCCGGGTGGCGGCAACGATTACGACATCTTGCATGGCACAGGTCCTCTCTATTGTTGGATGTCACCTCGGTTCGCGGCCGGCCTTGTGAGGCGGGGAGCTCACGTCTGAGGCGTTGACGATCAAGACCGCATGGTTGCACACAAAACCTGAGCGGTTCCAATCGCGAACCGGCCGGTCGCGTTATGTTCATGCCGTCTCAGCTCTACAAACCCATACGGCGCCGGGCACGATGCACCGAGCCGTTGCGCACCGCCCAGCGCAGCAACGGCGCACTGCGGTTGACGCTGGCGCGGATCAGTTGGCGTTGCAGCGAGCCTTGGCTGACACCCAGCATGTCGCTCGCCCAGTCTGGTAACAAATCGATACCGGCCTGCATCATCAGCGCACCGAAGGGCTTGGCCAAACGGCTCGGTGCCGGGGCGTCCAGCAGTAGGCGCAGCACTTCGTGGCTGCGCTCATCACACACCAACTGTGGGCGGATTCGTACAAGGTAGTCGGCAATTTCCTGGCGTGAACGCGGTACATCCTGGGCACCAAGGCGCTCGGCGACCACGGCGATTTCCGCGTAGTAACGATCCTGATCGGCCGGCGACAGATTCGGGTTGCGGTAGCGCAGGTGAGCGGCGAGGAAGTTGCTCACCTCAGCCACGTGCACCCAGGTCAGCAGCTGCGGGTCGCTGGCCGCATAAGGCTGGCCATCGGGCGCGGTGCCGACCACTTGCAGGTGGATGGTGCGAACCTTGTCGATCAGCCACTCGGCGTCCTGTCGAGAGCCGAAGGTAGTGCCGGAAATAAACTGCCCGGTACGGCGCAGTCGGCCGAGCATGTCCTCACGGAAGTTCGAGTGATCCCAGACCCCGGCCAGCGCCAGTGGATGCAGGGCTTGCAGCATCAAGGCGCTGATGCCGCCGATCAACATGCTGCTGAAGTCACCATGCACTTGCCAACTGACCGAATCCGGGCCGAACAGACCGGGATCGCCCTTGGGGTTCTCCAGATCAAGCTTGCCGAGGGACAGGCCGCTCAGGCTCATGATCTGGGTTTCGATACGACTACGAATGAATTCCATGACTGCTCGGTTGTTACAGCGCTAAGCAAGGCGCGGCGTTGGCCGCGCAGGTTTATTGGTTCAGGCGTTTGTCGATCAGACCCTCGACCACGCTCGGGTCGGCCAGGGTCGAAGTATCGCCCAGGCTGTCCAGTTCATTGCAGGCAATCTTGCGCAGAATCCGTCGCATGATCTTGCCCGAACGGGTTTTCGGCAAGGCCGGTGCCCACTGGATCAAATCCGGTTTGGCAAAGCTGCCGATTTCTTTGCTGACATGCGCCAGTAGTTCTTTCTTCAGTGTGTCGCTGGGTTCGATGCCATTCATCGGTGTGACAAAGGCGTAGATCCCCTGGCCTTTGACGTCATGGGGGTAACCGACGACTGCGGCCTCGGCGATGCTGTCGTGCAGAACCAGCGCGCTTTCTACTTCAGCGGTGCCGATGCGGTGCCCGGACACGTTGATCACGTCATCGATACGCCCGGTGATCCAGTAATCGCCGTCGTCGTCGCGACGGGCGCCGTCGCCAGTGAAGTAATAGCCCGGGTAGGGTTTGAAGTAGGTTTCAAGCATGCGTTTCGGGTCGCCGTAGACGCTGCGGATCTGCGCCGGCCAGCTGGCCTTGATCGCCAGTATGCCGCTACCGGCGCCGCTGATTTCCTTGCCTTGTTCGTCCAGCAACACCGGTTGTACGCCAAACATTGGCTGGGTGGCGCAGCCGGGTTTGATTCGGCGGGTGCTGACCAGCGGGCTGAGCATGATGCCGCCGGTTTCGGTCTGCCACCAGGTATCGACGATCGGACACCGTTGCTCGCCGACAGCATTGAAATACCATTCCCAGGCTTCCGGGTTGATGGGTTCACCGACAGTGCCCAACAACCGCAGGCTGCTGCGCGATGTCTCTTGCAACGGCTCTGTGCCTTCACGCATCAGTGCGCGCAATGCGGTGGGCGCAGTGTAGAAGATGTTGACGTAATGTTTGTCGATCACCTGCCAGAACCGCGAGCTGGTCGGGTAGTTCGGCACGCCCTCGAAGATCAGTGTGGTCGCGCCATTGGCCAACGGCCCGTAGACGATGTAGCTGTGGCCGGTGACCCAGCCGACATCGGCGGTGCACCAGAAGACTTCGCCGTCACGGTAGTCGAACACGTACTTGAAGGTCATCGCCGCTTGCAGCAGGTAGCCGCCAGTGGTGTGCAGTACACCTTTGGGTTTGCCGGTGCTGCCAGAGGTGTAAAGGATGAACAGTGGGTCTTCAGCGCCCATTGGTTCGGGGGGGCAGTCGTCACTCATGCTGCGCAGGGCCTGGTGATACCAGAGGTCACGGCCTTCGACCCAGTTGATCTCACTTTGGGTGCGCTCGACCACCAGCACCGTGCTGACGTCCGGACAGCTGAGCAGGGCTTTGTCGACGTTCTTTTTCAGTGGGACAAGCTTACTGCCGCGCACACCTTCATCGGCGGTGATCACGGTGCGACAGTCGGCGTCGAGAATCCGGTCACGCAAGGCGTCCGGGGAAAAACCACCGAAGACCACCGAGTGCACCGCGCCAATGCGTGTGCAGGCGAGCATGGCGTAGGCGGCTTCGGGAATCATCGGCATGTAGATACAGACCCGGTCGCCTTTTTTAACGCCACGACTTTTCAGTACGTTGGCCAGGCGGCAGACGTTGTGATGAAGTTTTTTATAGGTGATCTGCGCCGATTCGGCGGGGTCGTCGCCTTCCCAGATGATCGCGATATGGTCGCCGCGCTGTTCAAGATGGCGATCGATGCAGTTGTAACTGACGTTCAGTTGGCCGCCCGCAAACCAGCTCGCCGCGCCGGTTTTCAGATCCGCGTGGTGAACGCTTTGCCACGGTGTTGACCAGTCGAGGAAACGCTTGGCCTGATCAGCCCAGAAGATGTCGGGTTGCTCGATGGATTGGCGGTACAGGCGCTGGTAGTCGTCCTGACTCAGTTGCGCAGCCCGGCGGACGGCATCGGCTTTGGGGAAAGTGCTGATATCGAACATGACGGTTCCTTATTCTTGTTTTGCGACAAGTGATAAAGATGCGCCGAGTAGCAGGTGGGTTCAAGAGGGGGAAGAAGCGACTCTGTAGGAGCCGAGCTTGCTCGCGATGAACGATAACGCGGTGTACCTGATACACCGCGGCGTCTGCATCGCGAGCAAGCTCGGCTCCTACGGGAGCAAGTTTCAGATCACCCGCGGTGACGACCGCGGAAGTAGTTGATCAGGCCCTGGGTGGATGCGTCTTCGGCCAGGGTTTCTTCGCTGCCGACCAGACGGTTGTAGACGCCTTTGCCCAGCTCTTTACCCAGCTCCACACCCCATTGGTCGAAGGCGTTGATGCCCCAGATCACGCTTTGCACGAAGACTTTGTGTTCGTACATTGCCACCAGTGCGCCAAGGCGACGCGGGCTGATGCGTTCGACGACCAGCGTGTTGCTTGGACGGTTGCCCGGGATCACCTTGTGCGGCGCAAGCTTCTGCACCTCGTCCTCGCTCATGCCCTTGTCACGCAGTTCGGCTTCGGCCTCGGCGCGAGTCTTGCCGAG
Organism: Pseudomonas sp. GW821-FHT07G10; assembly: GCF_059418545.1. Taxonomy (NCBI): domain Bacteria; kingdom Pseudomonadati; phylum Pseudomonadota; class Gammaproteobacteria; order Pseudomonadales; family Pseudomonadaceae; genus Pseudomonas; species Pseudomonas sp. GW821-FHT07G10. Next base: position 653,227 of record NZ_JBWKQB010000001.1, read on the forward strand.
CATCAGCGCCTGGCTTTGCGACAGGCAGTTGGCGTACAGCCATTGGTGATGGTCGGCCACCGGGTTGAAGCTGACGATCGGCACGATGAAGTCGGCCGGAATCAACTGGGTGCCCTGGTGCAGCAACTGATGGTAGGCATGCTGACCGTTGCAACCTACGCCACCCCAGATGACCGGGCCGGTGTCGGTGGACACCGGTGTTCCGTCCTGGCGCACGCTCTTGCCGTTGGATTCCATGTCCAGTTGCTGCAAGTGCTTGGTGATGTTGCGCAGGTAGTGGTCGTACGGCAGGATCGCGTGGCTTTGCGCGCCCCAGAAATTGCCGTACCAGACGCCGAGCAACGCCAGCAGCACCGGCATGTTCTTTTCGAATGGCGCGCTCTGGAAGTGCTGGTCCATGGTGTAGGCGCCGGACAGCAACTCCTTGAAGTTGGACATGCCGATGGCCAGGGCGATCGGCAAGCCGATGGCCGACCACAGCGAGTAACGCCCGCCAACCCAGTCCCACATCGGGAAGATGTTCTCTTCGCGAATACCGAACGCCACGGCGGCGGCATTGTTGCTGGAGACTGCGATGAAGTGACGATACAGTTCGGCTTCAGAGCCACCCTGGGCCAGGTACCAGGCACGAGCGGCCTGAGCGTTTTTCAGGGTTTCCAGGGTGTTGAAGGATTTCGAGGAAACGATGAACAGCGTGGTCTCTGCGCGAATCTTCGCCGACAGCTCGTGGAACTCGCTGCCGTCGATGTTCGCCAGGTAATGGCAGCGCACGCCTTTCTGGGCGTAGGACAGTAGCGCTTCGGAGACCAGCTCCGGACCGAGGAACGAGCCACCGATACCAATGTTCACCACGTCGGTGATCGGCTTCTCGGTGTAACCGCGCCACAGACCGTCGTGGATCCGGCCGACCAACTCAGTGATCTGGTTCAGAACCTTGTGCACTTCCGGCATCACGTTGACGCCGTTCACCGACAGCTTGTCGCCTACCGGGCGGCGCAGTGCGGTGTGCAGGGCCGGGCGGCCTTCAGAAGAGTTGACCAGCTCGCCAGCGAACAGCGCCTTGATCGCGTCCTGCAGACCGGCTTCGTTACCCAGGCCCACCAGCAGGTCGCGGGTTTCTTTGTTGATCAGGTTTTTCGAGTAATCGAGAAAAAGCCCACAGCCGCTCAAGGTGAATTCATTGAAGCGCTGGGGGTCGGCATTGAACGCTTCGCGCATGCTGAAATCCTGCATGGCTTCGCGGTGTTGATTCAACGCTTGCCAGGCGGGCAGAGCGGTAACGTCGTGAGGAGTGCGGTAGTACGCCATCGCAGCGGGTTTCCTTTTACTTGAACTGCCTTTTGGACACTAAAAAGCCCGGAATGTCCTGCTCAGTCACAAGACAATGTCCAGTCAACCTGCGTTAACACGATTGAAAAACGCAGGGCGAATACAGTAAACCTCGCGTCTTGATCTGTCTTGGCTTTGTCTGACCGGTGAACGGTACTTTTTTATAACATCGCGACCGGCGGACATGACCGCCAGGCTTTCAGTGTGGAGAAATGCGCGGTTGGTCAGGCGACCTGAACCGGGATGGCATTGCTGGTGTGGCTCAGTTCATTGCCCGGCGCCATGTAGAGCATGCGCGGCTTGAAGTTGAGCAGTTCAGCTTCGCTGTAGTGGGCATAGGCGCAGATGATTACCCGATCACCGACCTTGGCTTTGTGTGCTGCGGCGCCGTTGACCGAAATCATGCGTGAGCCTTCTTCGCCACGGATCGCATAAGTGGTGAAGCGCTCGCCGTTGTCGACGTTGTAGATCTGGATCTGTTCGTACTCGCGGATTCCGGACAAGTCCAGCCATTCGCCATCGATGGCGCAAGAGCCTTCGTAGTCGAGCACAGCATGGGTGACTTCGGCGCGATGCAACTTGGCTTTGAGCATGATGGCGTGCATGAATGTTTCCTTGGTCAGATCCGAACGGCGGGGAGTTTGCCCGAAGCCTTTGAGGCGGGCAATATGTGGCGCAGCCGCTTTCTTTTACGCGTCGAGGTTCAAATGCAGGTTGTCGATCAGCCGGGTGGCGCCCAGATAGGCTGCGGCGAGGATCACCAGGTCGCGGTCATCCGCGGTGGCCGGACGCAGGCTCAGTGCCTGGCGGATTTCCAGGTAGTCGGGGCGAAAGCCGGCCGCTTCGAGCTTTTGGTTATGCATTGACAGGAGCTTGGGGTAATTGCGCTCGCCTTGTTCGATGGCTTCGGCAATCTGGCTCAGGCTGCGGTACAAGGCCGGTGCGATGGCGCGTTGTTCCTCCGTGAGGTAGCCGTTGCGCGAGGATAGCGCCAGACCATCAGCGGCGCGGACGGTCGGCTCGCCAATAATCTGGATCGGCAGGTTCAGGTCGTGGACCAGGGCGCGAATGACCGCCAGTTGCTGGAAGTCTTTCTGGCCGAAGATCGCCAGATCTGGCTGGACCATATTGAACAACTTGCAGACCACCGTCGCCACGCCCTCGAAATGACCGGGACGGCTGGCGCCGCACAGACCTTCGGACAGTTGCGGGACGCTGACCCGAGTCTGGCCGGCCATGCCGTCCGGGTACATTTCTTCAACGCCTGGGGCAAATAGCAGATGGCAGCCGGCCTGGAGCAGTTTCTCCTGATCGGCGGCCAGGGTCCGCGGGTACTTGTCGAGGTCTTCACCCGCGCCGAATTGCAGCGGGTTGACGAAAATGCTCGCCACCACGAAATCCACTCGCTGGGCCGCCTTGGTCACCAGCGCCACATGGCCGCTGTGCAGGTTGCCCATGGTCGGCACGAAGCCGATACGCTTGCCTTCGCTGCGGGCTCGGGCTACAGCGGCGCGCAACTCGCGCACGGTCTTGACAGTGTTCATGCAGAGAATCCGTGTTCAGCGCCAGGGAAAGTTACGGCTTTGACTTCAGTGACGTATGCGCTCAAGGCCGCCTGAATGTTATCTTGACCCGCCATGAAGTTCTTCACGAACTTCGGTGCGCGGCCAGTGAGGGACAGGCCGAGCATGTCGTGCAGAACCAGCACCTGGCCGTCGGTGGCGCTACCGGCGCCGATCCCGATTACCGGAATCCTCACTGCCTGGGTGATCTCTTGTGCCAGTTCGCTCGGTACACACTCAAGCAGCAACATGGCGGCACCCGCCTGCTCCAGGGCAATGGCGTCGGCGCGCATCTGCCGGGCCTGGTTCTCATTGCGGCCCTGGACTTTATAGCCACCGAGGATGTTCACCGACTGCGGCGTCAACCCCATGTGGGCACATACCGGTACGCCGCGTTCAGCCAGCAGGCGGATCGACTCCGCCAGCCAGACCGCACCTTCGACCTTGACCATATGGGCCCCGGCCTGCATCAGCTGTGCGCTGTTGGTCAGGGCCTGTTCGGTGGTCGCGTAGGCCATGAACGGCAGGTCCGCGAGGATCAGTGCTCCGGTGTTACCGCGTTTGACGGCTGCAACGTGGTATGCCATCTCAGCAGTGGTCACTGGCAGTGTGCTGTCATGCCCTTGCAACACCATGCCGAGGGAATCGCCCACCAGCAGTACTTCGACGCCAGCCTGGCAGCAGGCGTGGGCGAAGGTTGCGTCATAGCAAGTCAGCATGGTGATTTTTTCACCTTTTTGCTTGAGGCTTTGCAGGGTGGTCAGGGTGATGTCTGGCATGAAAAAAGTCCTCATTCAGGCGCTGTGGAAACTACTGCGAGTAACGCGCGTGATTCATCATTTATACAGGCGCACCCTCTTTCGTGGTGCTTATATGGCCTGGATTGCGCCCTTTAGCGCCGGGTTGGCGGCAGCGGGACGCCTATAGTCGTGAGGAGAACTCTGGAAGTCAATTGTGTGTGTTACCGCATTGTTACGGCGGTGGTGTTACCGACGTTACTGATGCGATTCAGCACCTCGCGCCTGCAAAAAATCAAACCTGCGCCAGACGTTCGAGTCCGATAAATGGACAGTTGGCGAGCAATTCGCTGAGAAGTCTGCCATCAGCCAGTTGCAGGTCCGAGGGGGCCAGTTCGGCCAAGGGGTAGAGCACGAAGGCTCGGGCCTGCATGTGGTAGTGGGGGACTTTAAGGCGCGGTTCGTCGATCAGTCGGTTACCGAACAGCAGGATGTCCAGGTCCAGCGTGCGTGGTCCCCAGCGTTCATTGCGCTCGCGGCCCTGATCGTTTTCGATGGCTTGCAGCGCATCGAGCAGCTCAAGTGGCGCGAGTCTGCAGTCCAGCGCGGCCACGGCGTTGGTGTAACGCGGTTGACCGGGGAGCAGAGAGTCGCTCTGGAAGAAGGCTGACACGCCGACCAGTTCGGACTGTGGCAACTGCGCCAACGCATCGACGGCGTTACGCAATTGTTCCACCGGGGCTGCCAGGTTGCTGCCCATACCTATGTAGATGCGTTCCATGAACTTACTCGCCCGACGCGCTCGGTGTACCGGCAGTGGCACTGCGCTTGCGCTTGCTGGCACCGCTGCGGCGCCGTTTGCGCGGGGCACCGCTGGCGCTATCGTCCTTGCTGCTGAGGTCGCGGATCATGTCGCGGCGCTCGCTGTCGTTGCCGTCCTGATAATCGGTCCACCAATCGCCCAGGCCATGGGTCTGTTCGCCGGCACTTTCGCGCAGCAGCAAGAAGTCGTAACCGGCACGGAAGCGCGGGTTGTCCAGCAGTAGATCGGCCCGTTTGCCGCTGCGCCGAGGCAGGCGTTCCTGCATGTCCCAGATCTCGCGGATCGGCATGGTGAAGCGTTTCGGAATCGCGATGCGCTGGCACTGCTCGCTGATCAGCTCGTGAGCGGCTTCCTGCATCGCCGGAATCGGCGGCATGCCACGGTCCTGCAGACGCAGCACGCGGGCCGGCAGGGCAGGCCAGAGCAGGGCGGCGAACAGGAATGCTGGGGTGACCGGCTTGTTCTGCTTGATGCGCAGGTCGGTGTTGATCAAGGCTTCGCTGATCAGGGTGTGGGTGTACGTCGGGTTGTGTTCCAGTGCTTCGGCGCTGGCCGGGAACAATGGATCGAACAGCTGAAGGTCCACCAGCATTTCGAAGGTGTCGGCGGCATGCCCGGAGAGGAACAGCTTGAGCACTTCTTCGAACAGTCGGGCCGACGGGATTTCCCGCAGCATCGGCGCCAGCTCACGAATAGGCGCGGCGCTGTGCTTCTCGATGCCAAAGTCCAGTTTGGCGGCGAACCGCACGGCCCGCAGCATCCGCACCGGATCTTCCTGGTAACGTTGTCGTGGATCGCCGATCAGACGGATCAGGTGGTTGCGGATGTCGTGTACGCCGTTGGCGTAGTCGAGAATGCGTTCGCTGACCGGATCGTAATACAGGGCATTGATGGTGAAGTCGCGACGTTGAGCGTCTTCTTCCAGTGTGCCATAGACGTTGTCCCGCAGAATGCGCCCGCTTTCGTTACGAGAGGACTGGTTGCTGTCTTCCTCGTCGTCGTTTTGCGGGTGATTGGCGCGGAAGGTCGCGACTTCAATGATTTCGCGGCCAAAGTGGATGTGCACCAGTTTGAAGCGACGGCCGATGATCCGCGCATTGCGAAATTCGGCGCGAACCTGTTCCGGTGTGGCGCTGGTGGCAACGTCGAAGTCTTTGGGGGTGATGTTGAGCAGCATGTCGCGCACACAGCCGCCGACCAGATAAGCCTGGTAGCCGGCGTTCTGCAGGCGTTCGACGATGTTTACCGCATAACGGCTGAACTGGGCGCGCTGCAGCGAATGCTGGCTGCTGTTGAGCACTTCAGGCGTGCTGCGAATGTGTTGCGTACGACGCAAGGGAGAACGGAATGACTGGAACAACTTCTTCAGCATGGGATGCACTGTTTGAAGGAATGTTCGGCCATAACGAAGAATGACCGCATGATGGGCGGGGATTCTAGCATTTAGTCGGGGGATGGTGTAGGAAGCTGCGCCACGCTGGCACGGATAACTCTTAAGAGCTGAGGCGGCGGGTTTTGATCGCGGTGTCAGGAATCGCAGAAACTACAAGGGGAGCCGAAGCTCCCCAAGAAGTAGTTGCATGCTCTATTTTTATTATTGGTGTTGGGCTTTTTGTTTTTGTTGATCGCCCTTGCCACGAGGTTTTGCCTTCGTGACCCTCCCAATCGGGAGCCAAGAGCAAACGGATTGCTTTGGTCGCTGTGTTGCATGATCCAGTGATCCAACCAGTTCAGGCTCTGTCTTAGGACAGTTTTTTGTTGTTCTCGGCCTGGTTGCGGGGCAAGCCCCAAATACAACGCCTCTCCAAAAGAATCAGTTAGCTGCGCCTCCGCCGTGTTGTTTTTATTGTGCGTGAGCCGATTCGTCTTATTTTTATTGTCTTTTACGTTGCTTGTTATTGTTTTTGTACTAAGCATATAGCAGGTGTCGTGCCAACTTTTGAGAGGCTCAGTAAAACAAGGGGTTAGCCGGTAGGTGGAGGTTTTTCAGGGCATAAAAAAGCCGGGGCTTCGTTACCGTAAGCCCCGGCTTTTGTTACGTGAAAAAGCTTAGGTAACAGTTTTTTTACGTATGAGGGTGTTACCCGTGTGGCTGAGCGGACTCAGCTCTCGCTGGCAACCCCGGTCTTGCGCCGCGGAATACCCAGGCGCTGGCGCCGTTCCCACAAGCATTTGCGGCTGACCCCGAGCTTGCGGGCCAGTTCGGTCTCGGTCATGTGATCCTGATGCTCAAGGACGAAATGCTGGAAGTAGTCCTCCAGTGACAAGTCTTCCGTGGGCTCGTGGCTGGTGTTGTTGGCGCTGCCCTGTTGCGGCGCCAAACCGATGAAATCGTCATCTTCCAGGTCGCTAAGCTCGATATCGATCCCCAGTAGCTCGGCGGAAATCTGTGGGCTCTCGCACAGAATCACCGCACGTTCGACCGCATTTTCCAGTTCACGAACGTTACCCGGCCAGGAGTAATGACGAATCGCTTGCTCGGCATCCGGGGCGAACTTCAGGTCAGTGCGGTTGACCCGGGCGCTTTGCCGGGCGAGGAAGGCGTTGGCGATTTCGTTGACGTCGGCTCCACGCTCACGCAGGGCTGGCAACTTCAGGGCAATTACGTGAAGACGGTAATACAAGTCCTCACGGAACTGGCCTATTTTGGCCAGACTCTTGAGATCACGGTGAGTCGCGGCGATCAGGCGTACGTCGACCTTCTGCGATTGCACCGAGCCGACCCGGCGGATTTCGCCTTCCTGCAACACGCGCAGCAAACGGGCCTGAGCTTCCAGCGGCAACTCGCCGATTTCATCGAGGAACAAAGTGCCGCCGTCAGCGGCTTCGACCAAGCCCGCACGGCCAGCGCTGGCGCCGGTAAAGGCGCCTTTCTCGTGGCCGAACAGTTCGGACTCGATCAGGCTTTCCGGAATGGCCGCACAGTTCACCGAAATCATCGGCGCTTTGGCGCGTCTGGACAGGTTGTGCAGGGCGCGAGCGACCAGCTCTTTACCTGTACCGGACTCACCCTGGATCAGCACATTGGAATCGGTAGGCGAGACTTTGCGGATCTTGCTGTAAAGATCCTGCATGGGCGGACAGGAACCGATGATGCCGATTTCGCCGTTGCTGTTATCAACACCGGCTTTCTCTGCGCCATTGGCCGCTTTGCCGGCAGGACGTTCACCCGCAGCGCTCTGTGCCGATTGCCGGTCACGCAGAATGCGTGCGACGGCCTGAAGCATTTCGTCGTGATCGAAAGGCTTGGCGATGTAGTCCACCGCGCCCATCTTCATCGAGTCGACTGCCGAGCGCAGGCTGGCGTAGCTGGTCATGATCAGTACTGGAGTGCCCTGGCCGAGCTTGATCAGCTCGGTGCCAGGTGCGCCCGGCAGACGCAGGTCACTGACGATCAGGTCAAACGTGGGAATGCTGAAACGCTCTTGTGCTTCCTGCACGGAACCGGCTTCACTGACCTGGTACTGGTTACGTTCCAGCAGGCGGCGCAAGGCGGAGCGGATAATTGTTTCGTCTTCGACGATCAAAATGTGCGGCATTGATTCGATTCTCTCGACGGTCTCAGTTCACAGCGGACGTCGCTTCGACATGACGCGGTAAGGTCACCCTGATACGGGTGCCGCGTTGGCTTTCGGAGTCAGCCGGGCTGTCGATGGTGATTTGTCCATAATGCTCTTCAACGATGGAATAGACCAGTGCAAGGCCCAGACCGGTGCCTTCACCAGGATCCTTGGTGGTGAAGAAGGGTTCGAACAATCGGTCCATGATGTTCTTCGGGATACCACTGCCTTCGTCTTCGACGATCAAATCGACCGTGTGTTCGCCGGCTTCGCTTTTGACCCGTACTGCACTGCCGGCCGGTGAGGCGTCGCGGGCATTGGACAGCAGGTTGATCAGTACCTGGGCGAGCCGCTGTGGGTCGCCGTCGACCCAGTGCTCGGGGTCGCACAGGTTGAAAAATTGCACTTCGAAGTTGCGTCGGTTCAGTGCCAGCAAGCCAATGGCGTCCTGCGCAACTTCGGCCAGGCACACGGGCTCGTCGCTGTGCTGATGGCTACCAGCGTGGGCGAAGCTCATCAGCGACTGGACGATGCGTGAGACGCGCTTGGTCTGTTCAAGGATCTGGCCGCTGATTTCGGTCAGTTCGCTGTCATCTTCGCGCTCTTCGCGCAGATTTTGCGCCAGGCAGGCGATACCGGTGATCGGGTTGCCGATTTCATGTGCCACGCCGGCAGCCAGTCGGCCGATGCTGGCCAGCCGCTCGGAATGCACCAGTTTGTCCTCAAGCATCTGGGTTTCGGTCAGGTCTTCGACCAGCAGCACCAGGCCGCTGTTGCCGGGCGCCAGCGGCTCGTCGATGGCGGCTTTGTGCAGGTTCAACCAGCGGGTCTGGCCGTCGAGGGCCAGGTGATGCTTGTGCAAATGCTCGTCCGGCAGGTTGATGAAGCCTTGCAGCAATTCTTTCCACGGATCGTTAATAGTGCTCAGGCGCGAACCCACCACACGCTGGGCGGCGATGCCGGTCAGCTCTTCCATGGCTTTGTTCCACATGAGGATTTCCTGGTCCTTGGCCAGCGAGCAGACGCCCATCGGCAGTTCCTGCAAGGTTTGTCTGTGATATCGACGCAAGGCGTCGAGCTCGGCCGCCAGGCCGGTCAGGCGCGAGTGGTAGTCCTCGAGGCGGCTTTCGATGAAGTGGATATCTTCAGTGACATAGTTCTCACCGCCGGCCTTGTATGGCAGGAAAGTCTCGACCATATCCTGGGCCACGCTCGGCCCCATCAAGCCGGAGAGGTTGGCCTCGATACGATCGCGCAACCGGCGCAAGGCGTAAGGACGACGCTCATCGAAGGGCAGATAAAGGTCGCGCAACGCCTGTTCGACTTCTTTCTGTGCGGCTTTGGCCCCCAGCGGTTTGGCCAGTTGCGTGGCGAACTCCTGTGGCGAGGCCGCGTGAAGTTCTCGGCGTTGCGGGCGACGGACGTTATCCACTGCACAGGCTTCAGCGGCACTGGCTTCTTCGGTGCTGGCATTGGTGAACAGCGAGATCAGGGTGAACATCAGCACGTTGGCGGCCAGCGAGGCGATGGCCGCCATGTGCCAACTGGTGTCATCCAGCACGTAGATCATGTTCAGCAGCGGAATATAGAAGCCCTGCAGATTGCCGATCAACGGCAACAGCATCGTCACCAGCCACACCAGCGTCCCCGCCAGCAACCCGGCAATGAAGCCGCGGCGGTTGGCCGTAGGCCAATACAGCACCGACAGCACGCCGGGCAAGAATTGCAACGTCGCGACGAAGGCGACGATGCCGAGGTTGGCCAGATCCTGCTCGGCTCCCAGCAATAGATAGAATGCGTAGCCGGCCATGATGATCGCGACGATCAGCGCCCGGCGGGTCCACTTCAACCAGCGATAGATGTTGCCTTCGGCGGGCGGCTGATAGAGCGGCAGCACCAGGTGATTCAAGGCCATCCCGGACAGCGCCAGGGTGGTGACGATGATCAGCCCGCTGGCGGCCGACAGCCCGCCGACATAAGCCAATAGCGCCAGTGCCTTGCTATTGGCGGCAATGCCGACACCCAGGGTGAAGTATTCCGGATGGGTGGTGGCACCCAGTTTCAGGCCGGCCCAGAGAATCAGTGGCACCGCCAGGCTCATCAGCAGCAGGAAAAGCGGAAGGCCCCAGCTTGCGCTCACTAAAGCGCGCGGGTTGAGGTTTTCGGTGAAGGTCATGTGGTACATGTGCGGCATGACGATTGCCGAGGCGAAGAAAACCAGCAACAGCGTGCGCCATGGGCCTTCTTGCAGAGGTGTGTGCAAGGCGGCGAGGGCGGTCTGGTTCTGCAGCAGCCATAGCTCAAGCTGTTGCGGACCGTCGAACACACCGTACAGGGCATACAGACCGACGCCGCCGATGGCGATCAGCTTGATCACCGACTCAAAAGCGATCGCGAACACCAGCCCTTCGTGCTTTTCCCGGGTAGCGATATGCCGGGAGCCGAAGAAGATCGTGAACAGGGTGATCAGCGCACAGAAACTCAGGGCCACGCGATGCTGTACCGGCTCGCGGGTGAGGATGCTGATGGAGTCGGCGACTGCCTGAATCTGCAGCGCCAGCAATGGCAAGACGCCGATCAGCATGAAAATCGTCGTCAACGCGCCGGCCCAGGTGCTGCGGAAACGGAATGCGAACAGGTCGGCCAGGGACGATAGCTGGTAGGTGCGGGTGATTTTCAGAATCGGATACAGCAACACTGGCGCCAGCAGGAAGGCCCCGGAAACCCCGAGGTAACTGGACAAAAAGCCATAGCCGTACTGATAGGCCAGGCCGACCGTGCCGTAAAACGCCCAGGCGCTGGCGTACACACCCAGCGACAAGGTATAGGTCAGTGGGTGGCGAATGATCGAGCGCGGGATCATCCCGCGCTCACTGATCCAGGCCACTGCAAACAGCACCGCCAGGTAGGCGGCGCTGATCAGGATCATCTGGGTCAGGCTAAAGCTCATCGGCATCTTTTTGACTCTGCAGGATGAAGGTCACGACGATCAGAATCAGCCAGAGCAGATAAGGGCGATACCAGGCGCCAGTGGCGTCGATCCACCAATCCATGATGGCCGGGGAGAACAGATAGATCCCGACTACCAGGAGCAGGACCAAACGATAGATGTACATCCTGGCCTCTCTTTAGTGTGCGCGTGCCCGAAAACGTGCGGCGATGGTAACGGATGGGCGCCAAGCTGCAAGCGCCGTCAGCGTATTTGCGCTTCGGGCAAGGTCAGTGTGCGCGGGATCTGCAAAGCATCCCAGTGCTTAATGCCCCAGCTCAGCACTTCCCGGGGGCTGGCGTAGTCGAGTTCGCTAGCGGGTTTCTGGCCCAGGGCACGCAGTGCTCGGAGTAACAGTGGCGTGGCTTGATCGTCGGGCAGCGGTGCTGAACGGTAGGATTTTCCCAGCTTGTGGCCGTCCGGTTGAGTTATCAGCGGCACGTGCAGGTAGCGCGGTTGCGGCAGTCCCAGCAATTCTTGCAGGTACAGCTGACGCGGTGTGGAGTCCAGCAGGTCGGCGCCGCGGACAATATCCGTCACACCTTGCCAGGCGTCATCGAGCACTACCGCCAGTTGATAGGCGTAAAGCCCGTCGCGGCGGCGAATGACGAAGTCACCGACGTCGCGCCCCAGATGTTGACGAAACTCGCCCTGCACCCGATCTTTAAAATGGTATTCAAGCTCGGGCACCCGCAAGCGGATTGCGGCGTTGTCACTGGCGTGGCCAGCATTGCGACACAGGCCGGGATAGACGCCGTGATAGGGCTCAAGCTGTTTGCGTGAGCAGGTGCAAGCGTAGGCCAAACCATGGTTGAACAGGCGATTGAGCACTTCGGCGTAAGCATCGTGACGGTCACTCTGTCGGACCATTTCGCCATCCCATTCGAAGCCGTAGTGCTCCAGAGCAGCAAGGATCGCAACTTGGGCGCCGGGTTCTTCCCGTGGTGGGTCAAGATCCTCCATGCGTACCAACCAGTGTCCGCCTACCGAGCGGGCATCGAGGTACGAGGCCAGGGCAGCGACCAGCGAGCCGAAGTGCAGGTAACCACTGGGAGTGGGGGCGAAGCGCCCGATATACGCGGGGGATTTAATGGTAGTCATGGGTGCGATGTTACGTTGTCTGTTCCGGTAGGCGCACGGCTTGCCGGCGATGGTATCCTTGAAATCGACATCGTCGGAACGCCGCCCGGACCAATCGAGCGTCGACCGGCTGCTCCTGCGGGCGTTCAGGCGCCAGAAACAAAAACGGAGCGTTTGCACGCTCCGTTCTTCGTTCAAGTCGACGGTTACTTGCCGACCTGCTTTTCCTTGATTTCCGCCAGCGTTTTGCAATCGACACACATGTCGGCGGTAGGGCGGGCTTCCAGTCGCTTGACGCCGATTTCGACGCCGCAGGACTCGCACCAGCCGTACTCTTCGTCTTCGATCAGCTGCAGGGTCTTGTCGATTTTCTTGATCAACTTGCGCTCGCGATCGCGGGCACGCAGTTCAAGGCTGAATTCTTCTTCCTGACTGGCACGGTCGGCCGGGTCAGGGAAGTTGGCCGCTTCGTCTTTCATGTGATCAACAGTGCGGTCGACTTCCCGCATCAAGTCCTGTTTCCACTTGTTCAGGATCTTGGTGAAGTGCTTGCGCATGGGCTCGCCCATGTACTCCTCACCCTTCACTTCTTTGTAGGGTTCGAAGCCGCTGATCGACTGGCTCTGATTTTGCTTTGCTTGGGTGGGCATGAATGGACCGCCTCTACTCTTGTAATCCATTGCGCAGGAATGTTCCATACCGACACCTGCCGGCCCTGCGGCTGCAAGCGGGCGAACTTACCAGATCAAATCGGGCCGCGCTACTCCCGGTTGTCGAGCCTGCGGTCCGTGATGTTGGCAAAAGGTTGAAAAGTCTGGCCTGGTAGGTCTGGAGCCTGCTCAATTAATGATTTTAGTCAAACTTGAGCCAGACGTTCGAGTTGTTTGATCTTGCGATCTGATGGTTCAAACTGCTTTAAGCTCTCCCTCGATCCAGTCGTTGGGTAGAATCAGTTTTTTGCTCCCCATTGAAGGAATGGCTAATGGCTCAGCCCTACAGTGCGCGCAGCCGCGCTATCGAACCTTTCCACGTCATGGCGTTGCTGGCACGCGCCAACGAGTTGCAGGCGGCCGGCCACGATGTCATTCACCTGGAAATCGGTGAGCCGGACTTCACCACGGCTGAGCCGATTATCAAGGCTGGCCAGGCTGCGCTGACAGCGGGGAAAACCCGTTACACCGCCGCCCGTGGAATCCCGGAGTTGCGAGCTGCCATCTCTGGTTTTTACCGGCAGCGATACGGCCTGGACATCGATCCCGAGCGGATTCTGATCACCCCCGGTGGCTCGGGTGCGCTGCTGCTGGCCAGCAGTTTACTGGTCGATCCGGGTAAACACTGGCTGCTGGCGGACCCGGGTTACCCGTGCAACCGGCACTTTCTGCGATTGGTGGAAGGTGCGGCGCAGCTGGTGCCGGTGGGTCCGCACACGCGTTATCAACTCACCCCGCAGCTGGTCGAGCATCATTGGGATCAGGATAGCGTCGGTGCGCTGGTGGCTTCACCGGCCAATCCGACCGGGACCATTTTGAGTCGTAACGAATTGGCCGGGCTGTCTGCTGCGATCAAGGCGCGTAACGGTCATCTGGTGGTGGACGAGATCTATCACGGTCTGACCTATGGCACCGACGCGGCCAGCGTGCTGGAAGTCGATGACAGCGCGTTTGTCCTCAATAGTTTCTCGAAATATTTCGGCATGACGGGCTGGCGCCTGGGTTGGTTGGTGGCGCCGCAAGCGGCCATCGGTGAACTGGAAAAACTTGCGCAGAATCTCTATATCAGTGCACCAAGCATGGCTCAGCACGCCGCATTAGCCTGCTTCGAGCCCGACACGCTGAGCATTCTTGAAGAGCGGCGCGCCGAGTTTGGCCGTCGTCGTGACTTCCTGTTGCCAGCCCTGCGGGAGCTGGGGTTCGGTATTGCCGTGGAACCGGAAGGTGCGTTTTACCTATACGCGGATATCAGCGCGTTTGGTGGTGATGCCTTTGCTTTCTGCCGGCATTTCCTTGAAACCGAGCACGTCGCCTTTACGCCGGGGCTGGACTTCGGCCGTCATCAGGCCGGCCATCACGTGCGCTTTGCCTATACCCAGAATCTGGATCGTTTGCAGGAAGCAGTCGAGCGAATTGCTCGCGGTTTGCGGAGCTGGCAAGGCTGATGCGCTTTCATCCTCCACTCGAAGAAGGTCGTTTGCTACGTCGCTATAAACGGTTTTTGGCGGATATCGAAACCATTGGCGGCGAGTTGCTGACCATTCACTGCCCCAATACCGGCTCGATGTTGAACTGCATGGTGGAAGGCGGGCAGGTCTGGTTCAGTCGTTCCAATGACCCTAAACGTAAACTGCCCGGTACCTGGGAAATCAGCGAAACCCCACAGGGGCGGCTGGCGTGCGTCAATACGGCGCGGGCCAATGGCTTGATCGAGGAGGCTTTGCGCGCCGGTTTGATCGCTGAGCTCAATGGCTTCACCGGGCTGAAGCGCGAAGTGGCTTACGGTCAGGAAAACAGCCGAATCGATTTCCGCCTGGATTACCCAAGTGGCCCGGCGTTTGTCGAGGTCAAAAGTGTCACGCTAGGCTTCAATGGTTCACCGATCGCCGCGTTTCCCGACGCCGTGACCGTACGCGGCGCCAAGCATCTGCGGGAGTTGGCCTGTCTGGCGCGGGACGGTATTCGTGCGGTGCAGTTGTATTGCGTCAACCTGACCGGCATCGAGGCAGTGCGTCCGGCCGAGGAGATCGATCCGGGTTATGCCGCGGCGCTGCGTGAGGCGATTGCGTCCGGGGTCGAGGTGTTGGCTTACGGCGTGCGGCTGAGCGCAGAAGAGGTCTGCATCGACCGGCGTCTGGAGGTCATCCTGAACGGCTAGAGTTGCACCCAGATCCCATGGCTATCTTCCTTGCAGGGGATGGGGGTCAAGGATTGCCCGGCACAAGGGCCGGCGATGCATTCACCGCTTTCGATCAGGAACAGTGCGCCGTGGGTGGCGCACTGGATCAGGCTGGCGCTCTGGTCGAGAAACTGATCGGGCTGCCATTCCAGCGCAACGCCCCGGTGCGGACAGCGGTTTACATAGACGTAGACCTGGCCGTCACGGCGTACGGCGAACAGCTTCTGGCCGTCGATATCAAAACCGCGGCTGCTGGCATCGCCCAGTTCGGCGTGGGTGCAAAGAAACTTCATGTCTATCCTCAAATGCCGAAGGCTCTATGCTCGGGCTGCCATGGTGTGATGTGACGAAACATGACTGTGCTTGACGCTCAAATGCAAGCAATTATCAAATGCGCGCTTCGCTCGTTGTGCAGGCACTCGCTGATTACGATGCCGAGGGTCCTCGGCATGTCACATTGACGCGTAATCCGGTGGGGCAGCCCCTCAAAGGAAAACCTCTTATGCGCCTGAGTTCCAGCGCTATTGTGTTCTGTGTCGGACTTTTGCTTGCCCATGGCGCCGTAGCGGCTCAATTGCCGCAACGTTGGGTCAGTGCCGGTGGAGCGTTGTCGGAGTGGGTCAGCGCATTGGGGGGCGAGTCGAAGCTGGTTGGTGTGGATACTACAAGCCAGCACCCGGAATCACTCAAGGCACTGCCCAGTATCGGTTATCAGCGGCAGTTGTCAGCTGAGGGCATTTTGAGTTTGCGCCCGCAGATTCTCGTCGGCACCGAAGAAATGGGCCCACCGCCGACGCTGTCGCAGATTCGTAGCGCAGGCGTGCAGGTCGAGCTGTTCTCGGCGCAACCTGATTTGCCGACCTTGCAGGGTAACTTGCAGCATCTGGGCAAGCTGTTGGGCAACGAAGACAAGGCCGCGCGATTGTTTCGCAACTATCAGCAGCAACTGGAACAGCAGAGGGTCTGGGTCAGCCAGCTGCAGACCCGGCAAAAAGCACCGGGTGTGCTGTTGCTAGTGGGACATGCGGGTGGCAAACCCTTGATTGCCGGCAAGGACACGGCGGCTGACTGGTTGCTGCAGGAGGCCGGCGGCCAGAATCTGGCGACTCATAGCGGCTACAAACCCTTTTCAGTCGAGTCCCTGGCCGGCCTGAATCCCGAAGTACTGGTCTTCGCTGACCGCAGCTTGACCGGCGACGCTGCGCGCGCCGCACTGTTCAAGGAGAACCCGATCCTTGCCTCAACCCGTGCAGCCAAGGGCGGGCAAGTGTTTGAGCTCGATCCGAGCTTGTTGGTAGGCGGTCTCGGTCCACGGTTGCCGGAAAGTCTGGTGAAATTGTCGGCCAGCTTCTATTCCATTGAATCAGCCAAGGCTAAAACTGCCCCATGAGCACTCTGGTAAAGCCGCGAGCCTTGTTTATCAGCTTGAGCCTGTTGTGTGTATTGGCGATTTGGCTGTCATTGGCGCTGGGGCCGGTCAGTTTGCCGTTGTTGGATACGTTGCGCGCAGCATTGCGCTTGAGCGGGTTGCCAATTCCGGCAGAGGGGCTGGAGCAGGCCGAACTGATCCTCGGCCAGATTCGTCTACCGCGGACGTTGCTCGGCCTGGCAGTGGGCGGGGTACTGGCGTTGTCCGGCGTGGCGATGCAGGGTTTATTCCGCAATCCGTTGGCCGACCCGGGGCTGGTCGGCGTATCCAGTGGTGCCGCGTTGGGCGCTGCGATCGCGATTGTTGGTGGCGCGGCGCTTGGCGGGCTGCCTGAGGCGTTAGGTCCTTACCTGCTTTCGCTGTGTGCCTTTCTCGGCGGGCTGGGGGTGACGGCGCTGGTCTATCGCCTCGGCCGTCGTAATGGTCAAACCAGCGTGGCGACCATGCTGTTGGCGGGGATCGCTCTGACCGCGCTGGCCGGCTCGGCAGTCGGCTTGTTCACTTATCTGGCGGATGACGCCACGTTGCGTACGCTGGCTTTCTGGAATCTGGGCAGCCTTAACGGCGCCAGTTATTCGCGACTGTGGCCGTTACTGCTGGTGAGCGCGGCGGTGGCGCTGTGGCTTCCGCGTCGGGCCAAGGCGCTGAATGCACTGTTGCTGGGCGAATCGGAGGCCAGCCATTTGGGCATCGACGTTGAAAGGCTCAAGCGTGAATTGGTGTTCTGCACGGCGCTCGGAGTCGGCGCGGCGGTTGCGGCGGCCGGGATGATCGGCTTTGTCGGGTTGGTGGTGCCGCATCTGGTGCGGTTATTGGCCGGGCCGGATCACCGGGTTTTGTTGCCTGCCTCGGTGTTGGCGGGGGCGAGTCTGCTGCTGTTTGCCGATCTGGTGGCGCGTTTGGCCTTGGCGCCCGCCGAGCTACCGATCGGGATAGTCACGGCGTTTATCGGTGCACCGTTCTTTCTGTACTTGTTGCTACGAGGGCGCGCCTGATGCTGCGAGCGGAAAACCTGCAGATCCACCGCGGCAAGCAGACGGTGTTGGCGGATATCAACCTGGAGCTCAAACCGGGCGAAGTGCTCGGCGTGCTCGGGCCGAACGGTGCGGGCAAGAGCACGTTGCTCGGTGCATTGTGCGGTGAGTTGCGTCCCGCTCATGGAAAGGTCTGGCTAGATGAGCGTGAGTTGGGACACTGGGATGGTGCGCAAAGGGCGCAACGCCTGGCGGTATTGCCACAGACCTCGACGTTGGATTTTGCCTTTCGGGTCGAAGAGGTGGTCGGTATGGGGCGCTTGCCCCACCAAAGCGGTCGAGTCCGCGACGACGAAATTATTGCCGCCGCCTTGCATGCAGCCGACGCCGGACATCTGAGCGGGCGCAGCTACCTGGCGTTGTCCGGTGGCGAACGGCAACGGGTGCACCTGGCGCGAGTGCTGGCGCAGCTTTGGCCGGGGCAGGCCGGGCAAACCCTGCTGCTCGACGAGCCGACGTCGATGCTCGATCCGCTGCATCAACACACCACGTTGCAGGCGATTCGCGAGTTTGCCGACCACGGCGCGGCAGTGTTGGTGATCCTGCATGATCTGAACCTGGCAGCGCGCTATTGTGATCGTCTATTGTTGCTTGAGGGCGGACGCCCTCATGTGCTGGACAGCCCGGCGCGGGTGCTGCGACCGGAACCCCTGAAAGCCGTTTTTGGGCTGGATGTGCTGGTGCAGCAGCATCCGGAGCGCGGGCACCCGTTGATCATCGCCCGTTAAGAGCACCCTCGGAGTGAGAGCATGCGCGTAATTCTGATACTGGCTCTGATGCTCCTCGGTGCATGTCATAACGCGGCGATATTGCCGGACACACCGGTTTCAAACAGTTCGAAAGAGCCGGCTGCCGGTGTGATCCGTGATCTCAATAATGGACAGGCGCTGACGGTGGATGAACTGGTCGGTCACTTGGCCAAGGCTTCGCGAGTCGTCGTCGGTGAGCAGCACGACAATCCCGATCACCATGCACTGCAATTGCAGTTGTTAAAGGCGTTGGCTGATCGTCGTGCTCAAGGCAGTCTTCTTCTGGAGATGCTGATGCCGGATCAGCAGCCACGCGTCGACAAGGTCCGCATGGGGTTGAAGGCGTCTGGCTGGCCCGGCGATTTACCTGGGGCGTTGGCGTGGCAATCCGGTTGGGACTGGACGCTGTACGGTCCTGTCGTGCGCTTTGCCCTGGCTCAGCCTTATCCGTTGCTGGCGGCCAATCTGGACAGAAGTGAAGTGCGACGAATTTATACTCAGGCGCCTGCGTTGAGTGGTGTTCGTTCTAACTCGGCTTCGGTAAAGGACGAACTGCTGGCGCAAGTACGCGAATCCCATTGTGGTCTGCTACCGGAAGCGCAAATGCCCGCGATGCTGGCTGTCCAGCAGCAACGTGATCGGCGGATGGCTGAGCGCCTGCTGGCGGCCCCCGTACCCTCTCTGCTATTTGCCGGTGCTTACCACGCGCGCAAGGATGTTGGAGTACCGGTCCATCTGCTTGACCTTGGGGCGGCGAGCGGGACGGTCGTATTGATGCTGGCACAGGAAGGTGTCGAGGTTACTCCGGAAACGGCGGACTATGTCTGGTATACCGCCGCCATGCCGGAACGGGATTATTGCGCTCAGCTGCGTCAGTAAAATCCTGACTGGCCATAGAACTCACCCAAATGCTTCGCCGGGGCTTTTGGTGTGCCCACGGATGGGCCAGGAATCTTTCCTTGATCCAGTAGCGCGAGTTGAAAAGCCGTTCAGCACGATTTTGGCCACTTTTCGACAGGTAAAAAAAGACCCGGCAAAAGCCGGGTCAAATAACCGTGATTAGCCTGATGAGGAGATAAGCTGAGAGTCCGAACCACTGGTCTTCCAGGTTATCGACTGATCTCGCGACCAGTTGTGGTAATCATAACGATTCTCATTTCTGTGTCAATAGCTGTTTTTCCATTTCTGTGAATTGAGCCAAGCGCTCTTTCTGATCCCTATAAGCAGGGGCTTCAAGCTCTTCTCTTTGGGCGAATAGAAGCGGATGACTTCTTTGATTGCCCGGAAATGACGTCGAGAGGCCTTCGGTCGATTCAAACCGGAGCACCTCACCGCATGGCATAAGGTCCTTCAGCAACGGATTTCGAATCCGTTGTAGTCGAACGATCAGTACGTCGGCGCAGGCCGGTTGCTCCCCGAGTAAATACATGAAAATCCTGCCCGCTCAAATCTTATGGCGTGACGATATGGCATCCAGCTGTTTGTTCAATGCCTCTTTGCGCTCTGCCGGGATGTCGTTCCAGTGCACGTCCATCAGCGCGCCTTCGATTGCATAGAGCAACACCTTCGATGCACGAAACCCCCGGGTTCGCACGGCCCGATATGCATCCACCGCCCCCAGGCGGCGTAAGTCAGAAGCGCTGTGGATGCCCACGGCGTGTAACCATTGCGCCGACGTCTTGCCAAGGTTTTTCAGGTGCTGCAGTTCATCATTCATCAAGCCTCCTTGCGACGGCCGAGCGGTGCGTGGGCGAGCTTCAAAGGAGTGTAGCGGTCAGTAGGAAAAGCGTGATTGTTTGGTAGGTTTCGATGAAAAGCTTCTAAGCCGGGAGGTCAGAGAGCTATAGAAAGGGCTGCAAACGCAGTGGGAAGGAGGTTGAGAGCGGGCACGCTGGTTGACAGCGGAAATCACGATGCACAGTCCAGCGCATAGTAAGGGGCGCCGGACTTCAGGTGAGTGAATTACCTGGTGCGGTAGCGCAAGCGCGTGCCGAAATTCACCGACATGAGAATCTCATCGGCTGTCAGCTCTGGTGGGAAGTAAGCGCCAGAGATTTGTGCATGTGCCAGGCTCGCGCCTTCCATGGAGGAACTGCGCAAATCCAGGCCGCGCAAATCAGCTGAGCGGAAATAGGCGTCAGTGAAATCGATACCTTCGGCGTTCAGATCACGTAGGTCGATCCCGCGGAAATCACCGCCACGCATGTCGATAGGTCCGCCGTTAGGCCTTTCTCTATTGAAACCTTCGATGTCGTCTTTGTGCAGCAACGTGTAAAGCGGCGTGTCTAGAAATTTCGGCTGGCTCATGGGGCGTCACCTGTTGGATTTATGGCGCCATTATAGTGCCACTATTTTGCAGCCGTGAAGCCGATACCGGTTTCACGGCTGAAATAGTTGCTTACAGGCCCGGCAAGCGTTGGCGAATGTGTGCGACCAAGCTGTCGAGTGTGCCACTTTCATTGGTCTCGACACGTTTGCTGCACAGAATTTCTGCAGCGGTCAGGGGCTCACGAGTAGCTTGCTGAGCTTCGATAACTGCCATGGTTGCGTCGGACGGATCATTTTTTTCCGCCTGACGCTGTGCGAGCCAGCTCTCGATGACCGCTTGCGGAGCATTGCAGTCAAGGATCAGGAACGGCGCGCCGGTGGCTTCGGCGATTTTCGAAGCGGCATCGCGTTGCTCGCGCTTGAGGTATGTGGCGTCAATCACTACGGGGAAACCGGCACGCAGAATTACATCGGCAATCTGATGCAGGCGGGCGTAGGTGGCAACACTGGATTCGGCGCTATAAATGCCCGCCTCAACGTTGTTTTGCACCTGTTGCTCGCCAAACAACCGCTTGCGTTCGACATCGGAGCGTAGGCGGATCGCGCCCAATGCTTCCACCAGGCGCATGGCTACATGACTTTTGCCGACAGCCGAAACGCCGCAGGTGATCGCCATGAAACGTGAAGGAATGGTGCTGTAGCTTTCTGCCAGATTGGCGTAGTTGCGGTATTGCTTCAGCGTGGCCGCTCGCTGTACCGGGTCGGCTTCGGCCGGCATGCTGAACAGGCTGACTTTGGCGCGAACCAGCGCGCGATAGGCCTTGTAGAAGTTCAGCAGCTCAAGTCCCTGGTAATCGCCGGTCAGCTCCAGGTACTGGCTGATGAAGCGCCGCGCCAGGCTTTTAAGGCCGCGATCTTCCAGGTCCATCGCGAGGAACGCGGTGTCGGCGTATACGTCGGTGAAGCGGAACGGTTCGTTGAACTCGATGCAGTCAAAGATCACTACGTTGCCGTCAATGACGGTGGCGTTGCCCAAGTGGATGTCACCGTGACACTCACGGATAAACCCCTCGACCTTGCGCTGGGCGAGCAGTGCCTTGAGACGCTCGAAGCTGCTTTCTGCCCAGGCTTGCAGGGCGTCGAGTTGCAGCAGGTCAGCCTTGTCGCTGAGGAATGGGCGAATTTGTTCGAAGTTCTGCCGAACCGGTGCCATGACGCTTTCGGGAGTGCCGGCCTCGTGGGTTGCCGGAACCACTGGTGCAGTGAGGTGGAACTGAGCGATCTGTTTGGCCATCGCATCGATGTGCGCAGTCGTCAGCTCGCCATTGGCTTGCAGGGTGCTAAGCAATTGGCTTTGCGGGAACTGACGCATTTTCAGCGCGTAGTCGATCACCGGACCACTGCCAGCCAATTGCGGAGCTTCGGCGCTGCCGGTAATCGGCAACACTTCCAGGTACAAATCGTGGGTCAGGCGCTGGTTCAGGCGTAGCTCTTCGCCGCAGAAGTGTTCGCGAGCCTCCAGGCCAGTGAAGTCCAGGAAGCCGAAGTTGACTGGCTTCTTCACTTTATAGGCGTAGGGGCCGGTGAGCAGCACCCAGGAGATATGCGTCTCGATGACCTGAAACCCTTCTACGGGATGAGGATAGAGGGCCGGATTTTGCAGGGCGGCGATCAGGGACTGGCTCACAGGCGATCCTTTGGAGTCGGGAAAAATTCAAGGGCGTCATTATGGCTGCAAGCGGCGGGAGTGCAAACCTGGGGGGGCTCCTGTTGAGTCTCAATAAAGTGCGTATAATCCGCCGCCATGACTCGTACTCGATCCCCTCGTTCCGCTAAAAAACATCCCTCTGGTGGCCTGCGCCCCTGGTTAGGCTGGGCTCTGAAGCTCAGCCTGGTCGGCCTGGTGGTGCTCGCCGGCTTTGCGGTTTATCTCGATGCAGTGGTTCAGGAGAAGTTCTCCGGCAAGCGCTGGACCATCCCGGCCAAGGTTTATGCCCGGCCGCTGGAGCTGTTCGTCGGACAAAAGCTCAGCAAGGAAGATTTCCTGACTGAACTCGATGCTCTGGGTTACCGGCGCGAAAGCGTCGCCAATGGTCCCGGCGCAGCATCGGTCAATGGCAACACGGTCGATTTGAATACTCGCGGTTTCCAGTTCTATGAAGGTCTGGAGCAGGCCCAGCCGGTGCGGGTACGTTTCTCCGGAGACTATGTGGCCGAGCTTTCGGCGATCAATGGCTCGAAAGTCTCGGTTGTGCGTCTGGAACCGCTATTGATCGGCGGTCTTTACCCGAAAAACCTCGAAGATCGCATCCTGATCAAGATCGATCAGGTGCCACCGTACCTGCTTGATACGTTGGTAGCTGTGGAAGACCGGGACTTCTATCACCACTTCGGGGTTTCTCCGAAGTCGATTGCCCGGGCCGTTTGGGTCAACACCTCGTCGGGGCAAATGCGTCAGGGCGGCAGTACGTTGACTCAGCAACTGGTCAAAAACTTCTTCCTGACCAACGAGCGCAGCCTGTCGCGTAAGTTGACCGAAGCGATGATGGCCCTGCTGCTTGAGATGCATTACGACAAGCGCGAAATCCTTGAGGCTTACCTCAACGAAGTTTTCATCGGTCAGGACGGTCAGCGGGCGGTGCACGGTTTTGGGCTGGCCAGTCAGTTCTTCTTCAGCCAGCCGCTGTCCGAACTCAAACTGCATCAGGTCGCGTTGCTGGTGGGTATGGTCAAGGGGCCGTCCTTTTATAACCCGCGTCGTTACCCTGAACATGCGCTTGAGCGTCGTAACCTGGTACTCGATCTGCTGGAGCAGCAAGGTGTTGCGACTGCCGAGCAAGTGGCAGCAGCCAAGAAGATGCCGTTGGGCGTAACCACGCGCGGCAGTCTGGCTGACAGCTCGTTCCCGGGTTTCCTTGATCTGGTCAAACGTCAGTTGCGCGAAGACTACCGCGACGAAGACTTGACCGAAGAAGGGCTGCGGATTTTCACCAGTTTCGATCCGATTCTGCAGATGAAGGCAGAGGCCTCGGTCAACGATACCTTCAAGCGTCTTGCCGGCCGCAAGGGGTCGGATGAGGTCGAAGCCGCGATGGTGGTGACCAACCCGGAAACGGGGGAGGTCCAGGCCATGATCGGCAGCCGTCAGGCAAGCTTTGCCGGTTTCAACCGGGCACTGGATGCCGTGCGGCCAATCGGCTCGTTGGTCAAGCCTGCGGTTTACCTGACTGCACTTGAGAAACCCAGCCAATACACATTGACCAGCTGGCTCTCCGATGATGTTTTCTCGGTGAAGGGTGCTGACGGTCAGATCTGGAAGCCGCAGAATTATGATCGCCGTTCCCACGGCACGGTCTTCCTGTACCAGGGGTTGGCGCATTCCTACAACCTGTCGACCGCACGTCTGGGCCTGGCAGTCGGTGTGCCAAATGTCCTCAAGACACTGGCGCGCCTGGGTATTACCCGCGAGTTTCCAGCCTTCCCGTCGATGTTGCTGGGGGCTGGTGGCTTGAGTCCGATGGAAGTGGCGACTATGTATCAGACCCTGGCCAACGGCGGTTTCAATACGCCGATGCGTGGGATTCGTAGCGTGTTGACCGCCGAAGGCCAGCCGCTCAAGCGTTATCCGTTCCAGATTCAGCAGCGTTTCGATCCGGGTTCGATCTACTTGATCCAGAGCGCCATGCAGCGGGTGATGCGCGAAGGTACCGGCAGTTCGGTCTACAACGTCCTGCCGAAAACCCTGGCGCTGGCGGGCAAGACCGGCACCAGTAACGATTCACGAGACAGTTGGTTCGCCGGTTTTAGCCAGGATTTGCTGGCAGTGGTCTGGCTCGGTCGCGATGACAACGGTAAAACACCCTTCACCGGTGCCACTGGCGCCCTGCAGGTCTGGACCAGTTTCATGCGCAAGGCTGACCCGTTGCCGCTGGATATGCCGCAGCCGGAAAACGTTGTTCAGGCTTGGGTCGACTCCCGTACCGGGCAGGGTTCCGAAGCGAGCTGCCCGGGCGCGGTGCAGATGCCGTATATTCGCGGCAGTGAACCGCCTCCCGGTGCCGCTTGCGGTGGCGCAAGCCCGGCTTCCGTTGAGTCGGTTATGGATTGGGTCAAAGGCTGGATGAATTAAGCGAAGAGGGATTTAAGTGAACAAGTGGTGGATTCCAGCTATTACAGCTCTGGCTTTGCTCAACGGTTGCTCCAGCGTGCAGCGCGGCGCGATTCCGGTGGTGGATTCCGGCAGCGCCGTTTCCAACAGCGAGAGGATTTCGGCCAATGGCGGCTTCCGTCAGACGACTGTCAAGCGCCCGACGCAAGCTCAGACTCAGGCCGTCCCGCAAGACTCGGGCGTGGTGGTGATGATTCCGGGCGGTGGCGCGACCACTTCGGTGCCGATCAGCAGTGCGCCGATTACCCCGGGTCCGATCACTCCAGGACCGATCGATGCATCGCCTGTTCAGTCGGCACCGATCAATCAGGGCAATTACAGTATGCCGTCGACGCCGAGCGGGATTCCTTCCGCCAGCACCGGTGGTTTGTCCGCTGACGAGCAGTTGGATGGTCCTGTGCTGGCCTTGCTGACCACCGCCCAGCAGCAACAGGCGAGCGGTGACCTGAACGGTGCCTCCTCCAGTCTGGAGCGCGCCCAGCGTGTCGCCCCGCGCGAACCGCAAGTGCTCTACCGTTTGGCGCAGGTGCGCATGGCTCAGGGTGATGCGGCGCAAGCCGAGCAGTTCGCTCGTCGGGGTCTGACCTTCGCCAATGGTCGTCCGGCTCTTCAGGCGAACCTGTGGGAGCTGATCGCTCAGGCGCGTGAGAAACAGGGTGACCCCGCAGGCGCGGCACTGGCTCGTCAGAAGGCCAAGGTTTCTCTCTGATGGATGCACGCTTTCCGAAAATTGCCGAACAACTCCTGTTGATCGAGCGTGAGCTGCGGGTTCAGGGGTGGTGGGGTGAAGTCTCGCCATCGGCAGACGCTCTGCTCAGTGTCGAACCGTTCTCGATCGATACCCTGGACTTCGAGCAATGGTTGCAATGGATCTTCCTGCCGCGGATGAAAACGATTTTGGAAAGCGATCTACCGCTGCCCAATGTCTCGGGTATTCAGGAGATGGCCGAAATGGTCTTCGCTGCCCGAAATGTCCAGGGCAAGGATCGGCAACTGCAGGTCTTGCTCAAAGAATTCGATCTGCTGATCACCGCCTCTCGCTGAATTGGAGACTGCCAGTACCTGCTGGCAGATATCTGCAATCTGTTTCTGTGCTTCGGTGATGCGTTCCTGTCGTTGTCGGTCGGTCAGGCGGCGCATCTCACCGTCGACCCATTTCCTGGTCATGGGTGCGCAATTGAAGCTAACACAGCTGCTGTTTAAAGGTTTTTTCTTGCTTTCTCATGTACTTGGTTTGAATAAAGCACATTGACGGCTTGACTTGGAGAGGGCGAATCAGAACAATCCAAAGTCCGCTGTAGAGGGACTGCCAGAAGCAGACCCGCTCAGTAGATCATGAGGCGCACATCCGCGCCGACCTGTTACACCCGCAACGCGTTACCTCGCGCTGGGTGGGAAAACCCCGCAACACTTGGGGAGCTCCCAATACTTGCTCAGTCAGTGCTGACGTAGTCGGCGACCACCGTCGCTCATGCTCTGCTAAGCAGTAAACCTATTAAGACCCGTTCCCTTTTTAGTGGACGGTATTCTGGCGTTTTAGAGGTGAACAACGTGGAGCTTTTATCTGGCGGTGAGATGCTCGTCCGCTTTTTGCGTGACGAAGGCGTCAAATATATTTACGGGTACCCGGGTGGTGCTCTCCTTCATGTTTACGATGCCCTGTTCAAAGAACCGGAAGTGACCCACATTCTGGTTCGTCATGAACAGGCCGCGACCCATATGGCTGACGGCTACGCTCGTGCCACCGGTAAAGCCGGTGTGGTACTGGTGACCTCCGGCCCGGGCGCAACCAATGCCATCACCGGTATTGCCACGGCCTACATGGACTCCATTCCGATGGTGATCATTTCTGGTCAGGTGCCTAGCACCATGGTTGGCACCGATGCGTTCCAGGAAACCGACATGATCGGTATTTCCCGGCCGATCGTGAAGCACAGCTTCATGATCAAGCATGCGTCGGAAATTCCGGAAGTCATGAAGAAGGCGTTCTACCTGGCGCAATCCGGTCGTCCTGGTCCGGTCGTGGTCGATATCCCGAAAGACATGACCAACCCGGCCGAGAAGTTTGAATACATCTTCCCGAAGAAAGCCAAGCTGCGTTCCTATAGCCCGGCTGTTCGTGGTCACTCCGGCCAAATCCGCAAAGCGGCAGAAATGCTGCTGGCGGCCAAGCGTCCAGTTCTTTATGCGGGCGGCGGCGTGATCCTCGGTGGCGGCTCCGCACCGCTGACTGAACTGGCGCAAATGCTCAACCTGCCGGTGACCAATACATTGATGGGCCTGGGTTCATACCCTGGCACTGATCGTCAGTTCATCGGCATGCTCGGCATGCACGGTAGCTACACCGCCAACCTGGCGATGCACCACGCCGACGTGATCCTCGCAGTCGGTGCGCGTTTCGACGATCGCGTGATCAACGGCCCGGCCAAGTTTTGCCCGAATGCCAAGATCATTCACATCGACATCGACCCGGCTTCGATTTCCAAGACCATCAAGGCAGACGTGCCTATCGTTGGTCCGGTCGAGAGCGTCCTGACCGAAATGGTTGCGACCCTCAAGGAAATCGGCGAGACCCCGAACAAGGACTCCGTTGCCAGTTGGTGGAAGCAAGTCGAGGAGTGGCGCGGTGATCGCGGCCTGTTCCCTTATGACAAGGGCGACGGCAGCATCATCAAGCCGCAGACCGTGATCGAAACCCTCTGCGAAGTGACCAAGGGCGATGCCTATGTGACCTCCGACGTGGGCCAGCACCAGATGTTCGCGGCGCAGTACTACCGGTTCAACAAGCCTAACCGCTGGATCAACTCCGGTGGCCTGGGGACAATGGGCTTCGGTTTCCCTGCTGCCATGGGCGTCAAGTTGAGCTTCCCTGATGCTGATGTTGCCTGTGTCACCGGTGAAGGCAGTATTCAGATGAACATTCAGGAACTGTCGACCTGCCTGCAATATGGTTTGCCGGTAAAAATCGTCAACCTGAACAACGGCGTGCTGGGTATGGTTCGTCAGTGGCAGGACATGAGCTACGGCAGTCGTCACTCGCACTCTTATATGGAATCGCTGCCTGACTTCGTCAAGCTGGTCGAGGCCTATGGTCACGTGGGCATACGCATCACTGATCTGAAGGATTTGAAGCCGAAGATGGAAGAAGCGTTCGCCATGAAAGATCGCCTGGTGTTCCTCGATATTCAGGTCGATACCAGCGAACACGTCTACCCGATGCAGATCAAAGACGGCTCCATGCGCGATATGTGGCTGAGCAAGACGGAGCGTACTTAATCATGCGGCACATTATCTCCTTGCTTCTGGAAAACGAACCGGGCGCCTTGTCTCGCGTTGTTGGCCTGTTTTCCCAGCGTAACTACAACATCGAAAGCCTGACCGTGGCACCGACTGAAGACCCGACTCTGTCGCGTTTGACGCTGACCACTGTTGGCCATGATGAAGTGATTGAACAAATCACCAAGAACCTCAACAAGCTGATCGAAGTGGTCAAACTGGTCGACCTGTCGGAAAGTGCTCACATCGAGCGTGAACTGATGCTGGTCAAGGTCAAAGCCACCGGTGCCCAGCGCGCCGAGATCAAGCGTACTACCGACATTTATCGTGGGCAGATAGTCGATGTCAGCGCTAGCGTGTATACCGTTCAATTGACCGGTACCAGCGACAAGCTCGACAGCTTCATTCAGTCGATCGGCACTGCCGCGATTCTGGAAACCGTACGCAGTGGCGTCACCGGGATTGCCCGTGGCGACAAAGTGCTGAGCATCTAACTCAAATTAGCGAATGGCCTGAACGGCCTGGATATATAGGGGAAATTCATGAAAGTTTATTACGATAAAGACTGTGACCTGTCGATCATCCAGGGCAAGAAAGTAGCCATCATCGGTTACGGCTCCCAAGGCCACGCACAAGCTTGCAACCTGAAAGACTCTGGCGTTGACGTGACTGTTGGTCTGCGCAAAGGCTCGGCAACCGTTGCCAAAGCGGAAGCTCACGGCCTGAAAGTGACTGACGTTGCCAGCGCTGTCGCCGCTGCCGACCTGGTCATGATCCTGACCCCGGACGAGTTCCAGTCCGCTCTGTACAAGAACGAAATCGAGCCGAACATCAAGCAGGGCGCAACCCTGGCCTTCTCCCACGGCTTCGCGATCCACTACAACCAGGTTGTGCCACGCGCTGACCTCGACGTGATCATGATCGCGCCGAAAGCTCCGGGCCACACCGTGCGTTCCGAGTTCGTCAAGGGCGGCGGTATCCCTGACCTGATCGCTATTTATCAGGATGCTTCCGGCAACGCCAAAAACGTTGCTCTGTCCTACGCTGCTGGCGTTGGCGGCGGTCGTACCGGCATCATCGAAACCACGTTCAAAGACGAAACCGAAACCGACCTGTTCGGCGAACAGGCTGTTCTGTGTGGCGGTACTGTTGAACTGGTTAAAGCTGGTTTCGAAACGCTGGTTGAAGCTGGCTACGCGCCAGAAATGGCCTACTTCGAGTGCCTGCACGAACTGAAGCTGATCGTTGACCTCATGTACGAAGGCGGTATCGCCAACATGAACTACTCGATCTCCAACAACGCTGAATACGGCGAATACGTGACGGGTCCTGAAGTGATCAACGCCGAATCCCGTCAGGCCATGCGCAACGCCCTGAAACGCATTCAGGACGGCGAGTATGCCAAGATGTTCATCAGTGAAGGCGCTACCGGCTACCCATCGATGACCGCCAAGCGTCGTAACAACGCCGCTCACGGTATCGAAATCATCGGCGAGCAACTGCGCTCGATGATGCCGTGGATCGGTGCCAACAAGATCGTCGACAAAGCCAAGAACTAAGTTCTAGCCTTGAAGAGAAAACGCGGCTTAGGCCGCGTTTTTTCGTTTGTGTAGACAGGTTCTGGTATAAAGCTGGATCTGCGTGCGAACCGTTGTCGCAGACACCTGTCGAAACTTTCCACACCGTTGTAAGGTAATGTCCATGAGCGAACGTCCCGAAGAGCCAAACCAGGCCTCTGACGCCGAAAGCCTGCTACCGATCGATGAGCATGTCGAAGAAGGACATGACGCTGAAGGCCGTAAAGTCCGGCATCGTGGTATCTATCTTCTGCCGAATCTGTTCACCACCGCGAACCTGTTTGCGGGGTTTTACTCCATTATTAATTCCATGAGCGCACAGAGCGCTTTGAGTGCTGGTGACGCGATAAGCGCGAGCAAGTATTTTGCTTTTGCCGCGATCGCGATCTTCGTCGCCATGGTGCTCGACGGCCTTGATGGTCGCGTTGCCCGGATGACCAACACCCAGAGTGCTTTCGGCGCTGAATATGATTCGTTGTCCGATATGGTCGCCTTTGGCGTCGCACCCGCGTTACTGGCATTTGGCTGGGCCTTGGGTGATATGGGCAAGGTAGGCTGGATGGTCGCATTCGTCTATGTAGCTGGCGCGGCATTGCGTTTGGCGCGTTTCAATACTCAGGTGGGTACTGCAGACAAACGTTATTTCATCGGTCTGGCCAGTCCGGCCGCGGCAGGTGTGGTAGCCGGGATTGTCTGGGCGTTCAGCGATTACGGCATCCAGGGCTCCAAAATGTCCTTCCTTGTTGCTCTGATGGTTGCTGCCGCTGGCATGCTGATGGTCAGCAACATCAAGTACAACAGCTTCAAGGAGCTGGATCTGAAAGGGCGAGTGCCTTTTGTTGCGATTCTGGCAGTGGTGCTGGTGTTCGCTGTAGTTTTCAGTGACCCGCCGCGCATTCTGTTGCTGGTTTTCCTCGCCTATGCGGCCTCCGGCCCAGTGCAATATTTGTTACGTCTTCGCCGTCACAAAAACGTCGAGTGATGTAATTTCCCCCATACTCCGCAGTCTATTGGCGCATCAGTCCTCCAATGCTGCGGAGTTGTCATGTTAATCAAATTGCCCAAGTCGTCCGATTGCCAAGAGTCGGATGTTACGCCTGAGTCCCTCTACTTCTCTCGCCGCAGTATTCTGGGCGGTGCTATTGCCGGACTGGCATTCAGCAGCCTGCCGCGCTGGGCGAATGCGCAAGATGCCGGTCGTTATGCGGATGTCGAGGCAGGCAAAACTCCGTCCTGGTTCGCGCAGAAACTGCCGGCGACCAAATGGCAGGCCATCACCATCAAGGATGAGGCGATTACGCCATTCAAGGATGCGACCCACTACAACAACTTCTATGAATTCGGCACTGATAAAGGTGATCCGGCACAGAACGCCGGTGCGCTGAAAACCGAGCCGTGGAGCGTTGTGGTGGATGGCGAGGTGGGTAAGCCCGGGCGTTACGCTCTGGAGGATTTCATCAAACCCTATCAGTTAGAGGAACGGATCTACCGTCTGCGTTGTGTGGAGGCCTGGTCGATGGTCATTCCCTGGATTGGCTTTCCCATCTCTACACTGCTGAAGCAGGTTGAGCCGACCTCCAAAGCCAGGTTCATTCGTTTCGAAACCCTGGAGGATCCCAAGAGCATGCCCGGTCAGCGCTCTGGTTTTGCCTTGATCCATTGGCCTTATATAGAAGGGCTTCGTCTGGATGAGGCGATGAATCCTTTGGCGATTCTTGCGGTGGGTATGTATGGGCGCGAGCTTCCCAATCAAAACGGTGCGCCGCTGCGTCTTGTGGTGCCGTGGAAGTATGGCTTCAAGAGCGTCAAATCCATTGTGCGTATCAGTCTGGTCAGTGAGCAGCCGAAAACCACCTGGCAGAGCATTGCATCCGATGAGTACGGTTTTTACGCGAACGTAAATCCTGAGGTTGATCACCCGCGCTGGACTCAGGCGCGGGAGCGTCGTCTACCGAGCGGGTTGTTCAGTCCCAATGTGCGCGAGACACAAATGTTCAACGGCTACTCCAATGAGGTCGCTTCCTTATATGCCGGCCTCGATCTACGGAAGAATTACTGATGCGTTATCCGTTGTGGCGCATTGGCGTCTTTATAGTGGCGGCGGTTTGGCCGCTGCTTTGGTTGTATCAGGCCTGGATCTTCGCCCTTGGGCCGGATCCAGGAAAGGTGCTGGTTGACAGGCTAGGGTTGGGCACGCTGATCCTGTTGTTGATTACTCTGAGCATGACGCCTTTGCAGAGGCTGACCGGTTGGGCGGGGTGGATTGCCATACGACGGCAGTTGGGTTTGTGGTGCTTCGCTTATGTGGTCATGCATTTGAGTGCCTACCTGGTGTTTATCCTTGGCCTTGATTGGTCGCAACTGGGAGTGGAGTTGCATAAGCGGCCTTACATCGTTGTCGGCAGTCTTGGGTTTCTTGGATTGTTAGTGTTGGCGGTCACCTCTAATCGTTATAGCCAGCGACGCCTCGGTAGTCGCTGGAAAAAGTTGCATCGCTTGGCGTATGTGATCCTGGGGCTTGGATTACTGCATATGCTTTGGATCGTTCGTGCGGATCTGAAGGAGTGGGCTATGTATGCATCTATAGGTGCGTTGCTATTAGGGTTACGTATCCCGCCTGTCACGCGTCGAATCCCCCGGTTAATAGCGAAAAAAGCCCCCTCGGCAACAAAAGTGTAATTAACCCTTGACGGCAGAATCTGGAAGCCTATAATTCGCCCCACTTCCGGCGCAGTCGAAACGGAAAACTCCTTGGTAAACAAAGAGTTACGTAGTTTTCGACGGTGCCTGAGCTTCAGTTCATCGAGGTCGGAAGGAGTTGCTGGGGCAGTGGTGTTTGGCTCTATTAACGGTTCGATCCACTCGGTCGAAAGCGGTGTAAAAGAGGTGTTGACAGCAGCGTGTAACGCTGTAGAATTCGCCTCCCGCTAACGAGTGATCGGAAGCGCCAAGTGGTTGAAGTTGCAAAGGAAACTTTGAAAACTTCGGAAAATAACCGCTTGACAGATACAGAGGAAAGCGTAGAATGCGCGCCTCGGTTGAGACGAAAGATCTTAACCAACCGCTCTTTAACAACTGAATCAAGCAATTCGTGTGGGTGCTTGTGGAGTCAGACTGATAGTCAACAAGATTATCAGC